>CAZUES010000091.1:0-2999 GCA_964619465.1 uncultured Gemmatimonas sp. | reverse complement strand
CAGGTGTGGACGCGCGGCTGCTATGGGGGCTATCTCGCACCGGGCGCGACGGCCCTGTTCAAGTCCGCAGTGCGCGATCCGGTTGGTCCGTTCCATTGGGCCGGCACCGAGACATCGCCGGAGTGGCCCACGTTTATCGAGGGGGCGATCCGATCAGGCGAGCGGGCGGCGGCGGCAATCTCAGCCGCGGCGGTTGCATGATTACGCCGGCTGACGTCGGTCGCAAGCCGGAGTTGGCTCGCTGCGCATTATACCAAGGTTCTGAGGGTATGCAGGGCGCCGTCGGCGCCCACGCCGCTCAGAAGTTACCTATGTCTTGTGTTACCTATGCTCTTGATCGCTCAGCGGAGAGGAATCCTGCTCCTTCGACGGAACGCGATGCTCCGCGGTATCGGGAGGTACTGCGATCACGGGAAGAGTGAGCTCATAGCGAATGGCCAGCAGGCGGATCCCAGCCACGGTCACCATACCGACCCAGGGTGCTACGGTGGCAGAAACCGGACGCAGGAGCAGGAATACGATAGGACCCGCGATGGCCGCTGTCGCGTAAAGCCGTCCCGGACGGAGGATCAACGGGATCTCACCGGTGAGTAGATCGCGAAGCATTCCGCCCGCCACGCCCGTTGTCATTCCCATCAAGACGGCGATAAGCGGCGATTGGCCCGCGTGAAGAGCGATTTGCGTTCCGCCGATCGCGAAGAATGCCAGGCCGAGCGCATCCGCGACGAGCAACGCTTTGCGGGTGGCGATCCATAGGCGCGTGTAGGCGATGGTCACCGCCGTCCCGGCGAGGACCGCCCAGGGGTAGCTGGGATCGCCCATCCAGAAGATCGGATGCCGGTTGAGGAGGAGGTCGCGAAGGGTGCCGCCCCCGATCGAGGTGACCATGGCGATCACGGTCACACCGAAGAGATCAAGGCGCTTTCGCCCGCCCGCCAGCGCACCGCTGATGGCAAATACGGCGACGCCCAGAAGCTCAATGAATCTCATTGGGGAGTGAACCTAAGCGATCCGGCCCGTCTAACGCCCGAATTAAGCTGCGCTGCGAAGCGGCGCCGGCATGGATGAATTGCTAGGCATCGGCGCGCGCCCGCCCGATGATGCCCAAATGTGTAAATCCAAATCCAACCGAATACTTGAGACCATAACCTAGCGCGCGATCGAAACCGATGTGGGCTACCCAAATGATGCCGGCTGTGATTGCCACGGGCACCGACAGAAGAACGCCCGCTGCCAACACTGCTGTAGCACCGATGAAAGAGTGCGCTGAGTTGTACGAGATGGCGCCCACCCTTGGGCCAGCCAAATAGCCAATGAAGGATAAGTCTGGTGCGAGAAAGAACAGAGCAAAAGTGCCCCAGCCGCTACCAAACTTTGCGTAGGCCAGCAGGCTGACTACGAGAATGCATAGTCCTTCAAGCCGAAGCAGAACGCGAACACCACCTGATACTGCAGTTGCCATGAAGCTATCCTGCCATCTAACGACTTTGGGTTTCAGCGGCGGACCGGCACGGAGCCGAGCGGCCGCGCCATCCCCCAACATGGGGGCGCGGCCGCGACTCCGGAAGAGGTGCCTCGCCCGGCCGGATGGCAAGACGCCGATGCCCTCGGCCTGGCTACTGCCTTGACGTCGTACGGTGAAGTGAGATCTTCCAGGTCACCGATCGGCGGGCGTGGTATGAGTCATGATGACGGCACCGGGGGAAGGGATGCGCCTGGACAGCTGCACCACATTCGCCAGCGGTAGGTGCGACTCACGCTTCTCATCGCGATGGGCCTTCTCTTGGTGGGCATTTGCGCTGACTGCCGCGACGATGCCGATCTCGGCAACTGCGCAGACGGACGCGACCATCCGAGGTCGGGTCATCACGCTGAGTGGATCGGACGTCGAGGGCGCCAGGGTCGATCTCGAAGGCCACGGTGTGACGGAGACCTCGGCGGCTGGCAGCTTTCGCTTCGAGCGCGTCGCGCTGGGCGAATACTCGCTTCGGGTCACGGCCATCGGCTATGCGCCTGCTCTCCTATCGTTCGCAGTCCGTGGCGACACGACGGTGACCGTTCGGCTCACACCGGTTGGCTATCGATTGGATTCGGTCGTGGTCACGGCGCGGCGGATCGATGTCCAAGGTCTGGTCCAGGACCCGGCTAGGGACCTGGCGGTTCGCGATGCGGATGTCTTCACGAACCAGGTGCCGCCGATCCGGACCAATGGCCAAGGGCGTTTTCGGTTGAAGGACGTGTGGGAGGGTAGTCCCCTCGCCGTGAGCATAGCGGCGTTCGGCTACCTGCCGATGGATACGATTCTGCTACCGGCCGATGGCGATCGCTACGTCTTCGATCTCGCCCCGGATCCGGTGATCGAACGGATGATCGCGCATCAGATCGAACGTATCAACCAACGCTCCCGCGGCCGACTGTCGGTGCTGATGCGGCCGCTCGACCGGGAAGCCCTGCTGCGCTCGGGCGGAGGAAGCCTTCGTGAGATCCTCAAAGCAAGATACAGTATCCACCTGCGCCGGCTCGGGTGCATCGTTGTGGACGATCAACCGCTGCCTCCGTTCATCAGTGGCGCGATGCTGGACGCCATGAATCCAGTGGATATCGAACGAGTCGAAGTTCTTTTCAGGGGCGCGATGTTGAGGATCTACACCCGGAATTTCATCAGGCGGATGATCAGCCGACCGGTCCAACTACCTCCCATCGTGGAGCCGCCCCCCTGCCTTTAGGATCTGTTCTCTCAGTGAGAGCAGCTGTGGCGGATCGCGGGAGACCTGCGGGCTTCGAGCTGGGTTTCCCTCCCTATGGGCCGCAGATGTTCCCGCCGGCGTTGTCGGCAAACGTGTTGCCGAGTGCCGATGCGGTGAAATCGGTCGCCCACGGAGGATTCCCGGTGATGATCACGCCGCACCCCGCAGACCCTCGCACGATCGTGTTGCGGATGACCGGTCCAAGGTCGACATAGAAGAGGAAGTTGCCGAAGAGCGGAAAAGCCCCGCCGC
>CAZUES010000090.1:0-3137 GCA_964619465.1 uncultured Gemmatimonas sp. | reverse complement strand
CCGTCGAACCAACCGCTTGACGACTTAAGCTAACACTCGGAGGGAAACCCCGGAAGATGCCAAATGGGACTAACTCATTGTATACAAATTGATTACCTGGCTTGAAGTCGCCTCAGGCCGGTCGCATGCCGTGCCAGTCTGTAACGCGCTGGAACGCCGCACCGAGACCCAGAACCTCAGCGTCGTGTCCCCAGCCGCCGATCAGTTGCAACCCGATCGGCAACCCCGACCGCGTCACGCCACACGGTAACGCCAGGGCAGGAACGCCCGTCAGATTTTGTGGTGCGTTGTAGCGGCAGAATGCCTCGGCCAGCGGGACACGCTTCCGGCCGACCTTCACATACCTGCTGGAGATTCGCGGCGCCTCGGCCGGCAGCACGGCTCCGATCAGCGCATCCACCTCACCGAAGACCGCCGTGTACGCCGAGATCAGTTCGAGCCGGGCAGCTTCGGCCCGAACCAGCTCGAGTCCGGTAACCCGATAGCCGCCCTCCAGGCGCGAAAGGACGTTAGGCCCATACCCTTTCCGGTTCTTTCGAATCATCGGATCGTGATAGCTGATCGCCTCGGCCAGGACGATGACGCGCGACGCCTCGAGGGCCGGCTCGAGTTCGGGGATGTCGACGGAGACGAGGCGCGCACCAAGCCGCTCGAAATCCTGGAGCGCGGCCTCGATGGCCTTGGCTACCTCGCGATCGATATCCCGCAGGAAGAACTCGGACACGCCGATCCGCGGCCGGCGGGGGTTGCGATCGACCGCTCGCAGCACGTCCGCGAGCCGGGCCCGGCCGCCAGCCATCACGCCGAACATCACGGCCGCATCCTCGACTGAGCGCGCGATCGGCCCGACATGATCGAGCGAAGCGGCCAGCGGAAAGACCCCGTCCGACGAAACCACACCGTAGGTGGGTTTGAAGCCGACCACGCCGCAGCAGGCCGCCGGGATCCGGATCGACCCGCGGGTGTCGGTGCCGACCGACCCGAGCCCCATCCCGGCCGCGACCGCCACGGCAGATCCTCCGCTCGATCCGCCCGCGATCCGAGTCGGATCCCAGGGGTTCCGGGCCGGGCCGAAATGCTCGTTGACGGTGGTGACTCCGAGAGCCACCTCATGCAGATTGGCCTTGCCGATGATGGCAGCCCCAGCCCGGCGCAGGCGGGCCACGACGGGAGCATCGACGGCTGCCGGCAGGCCGCCGGGGATGATCCTGGAGCCCAGGGTGGTCGCGGCGTCGCGGGTCAGGATCAGATCCTTGACCGAAATCGGCACACCGGCCAGCGGGCCCACGGCGCGTTTCGCCATCACGGCGCGCTCGACCCGCCTGGCCGACGCCAGCGCCGAGTCGACCGACAAACTGAGCAGCGCATTGAGCCTGGGGTTGGTTTGCCCGACCTGGGCCAGGGCGGCCTCCACCAGTTCGACGGGAGAAACCTGCCGGCGGGACACCGCGCGGGCCGCCGCCCGAAGGCCCAGCTGCATCAGATCGGTCATGGCGTGCGTATCATTGGTCAGGAAGGGCGAATAGTAATCCCGCCCGTCGAGGCGTAGGGGGAGGCGCCCCCCCTCATGTCATAATTCCGGCAGGGCCCAGTGGGCCGTCGGTTCATCGCAGTGAAGTGAGGATGATATGCAGAAGGTCTGGACGATCGGCTTGGCCCTTGGATTGATGACCGGTGTCGCATCGCATGCGGCCGGCCAGGACGTTCCGCCCGCCGAACGGCGGAAGGAGGAAAAGAAGCCGAAGGAGACCAAGCTCAAGGTCCGGCTCGACCAGAAACTCAAGTTCATGGCCGGCTGTTGGGAAGGGACCATGGGCAAGGATCAGATCGTCGAAGAGATCTGGACCAACCCATCCGAGAATCTGATGACGTCGACCACGCGCTATCTCACCAAGGGGCGCGCGGTGTCGTACGAATTCAGCCGGATCGTCTCGACCGACACCTCGGTGACCTTCTCGGCCTCGTCCGAGGGCAAGCCGTTCGATTCCTACGAAATGGTCCAGCTGGTCGACAACTACGTCGTTTTCGAGAATCTGTCCAAGTCGTTTCCGCAGCGGATCATGTACCGGCGGGCCGCGGACGGCAGCCTGATCCCCCGCAACGAAGGCGAGGGACAGACCAGCATCGAGATACGATTCACCAGAGTGAAGTGCCCCGGTACCTGAGCACTACTGCCATCGAAAGATCTTGAGTGCCAGGCCGAGCGTAGCGATCAGCCAGACGACCAGGACCGCCACTTCACCGCCGAGTGATGCCAGACCGGCCCCTTCGAGCATGGTGGCGCGCAGGGCGTCGTTGGCGGCAGTCAGCGGCAAGACCTTGATGAACGGCTGCATCGCGTCGGGGAAGTTGCTCGACGAGAAAAAGACCCCGGACAGAACCCACATCGGGAGCATGGTCAGGTTCATCAGCCCCGATGCCGCTTCGATAGTTTTGGGGCGCGCAGCCACCAGCAGACCCATGCCACTGAACGCCATCGAACCCAGCAGCGCCACCACGATCAGCGTAGCGAGCGACCCGCGGAACGGCACGCCGAACACCAGCATACCCATCCCGACCAGGAATCCCACTTCGATTACCAGCAGCGAAAGCCGGCTCAGCACGAAGGCGCCGAGATAGTGGAGCCGTCGCATCGGTGTGGCGACGAAGCGTTTGAGTAGCTTCTTGCGGCGCTGATCGACCACGGTGAACCCGATGCCCCACATGCTGCTGGCCATCAGGTTCATGCCCAGCAAGCCAGGGATCAGGAAATCGATGTAGCGTGATCCCGGTTCGCGCACCAGCGCGTCGGTCGTCGCGACGGGGTCGGCCCGTCCGGCGGCCCGCTGCAGGGCATCGTCGGTCAGCCGGCGAGCCGAGGCCCCTTCGGCTCGGGTATCGTCGAAGCGGTATTCCACCGTGCCGGACGGTTGCGGCACCACCACCAGCGCGACCTTCCCGGTCCGGAGTTCGCGGGCTGCCGCGCTGTCGTCCGGAAAGGTGCGCAGGTCGATCTGGCTGCTCCGCCTGAGTCCCTCGATGGTTGCCGCGGCCTCCGGGCGGTCGATCACGCCGATCTTGACCACTTCCGGCGGCCGGCTCCTGAAGGCGATGCCCAGCGCGCCCGCCATGATGAGCGGGAAGATGAAAGTCCAGAA
>CAZUES010000089.1:0-3276 GCA_964619465.1 uncultured Gemmatimonas sp. | reverse complement strand
TCGGCGACCGCATGCTGCTCGAAGCGGAGCTGCCGATCGGCCTGAGCAGTCTCGATGAGCCCGTCGGATCGACCACGCTGGCGGGCAATCCGTACGTCGGTCTCCGTTTTCCTAATGCGCGCGGCTCCTTCGTCGGGCATGCCGGTATTCGACTGCCGCTGGCCCAGGAACCCGAGAATCTGGGCAGCCTCGCAGCGTACGCAGCCGGCGGCGTTGCCGACCTCGACCGACTGGAAGCATTCATTCCCGAGCGCATGACGTTTCGTGGCGGCGGTGAGTTCATCTCCCGCAACGACAACGGATTTCTCCTCGGCTTTCGAGTCGGCGGCGCGTTTCTGATGGATGCCGGCGGCAACGATGTCGATCCGGAGTTCATCGCGGATTATGGCGTCCGGGCGGGTCATGAGAGCGAGGGGTATCTCGCCACCATCGGCATCACGGGTCGTGCCGTGCTGACCGAAAGCGAACTGGCCTTCGACGATCGGAGCTTCCACTCGATCGTCAGCCAGATTCAGCTGCGGCCCGGTGCGGTTCGTCCCTCGCTGACCGTGCGCGTACCGCTCGATAACGCCGTCAGAGACATCTCGTCAGTCATCGTGGGGCTGGGCGTCGCCATCTCCTGGTAATCCCCGTGCAGAAGGGCGGACTCACCTGGCTGGGTCCGCCCTTTCCACGCACCATCTGAATGCATGATCGGCAGGCGCTGCCGGCCTCCGCCCTCCATATACTGCCGTCTCACCCTCGCATCAGCTCGATCCTCACCGTTCCAGCGAATTTCGCAGCCAGACCCGCGACAATCGCAGTGATAGGGGGCTCGGTAAGCATCTCGTGTCCCCCGGCCACTCAGACGCTGCGGACGCCCCAGCGATCACGGGTCGACACTGCCGACCGGAAATCGGCGATACGAGGAGACACGGCATGGCTATCACACCATCGACGGCGGTGCAGCGAGCATTCGCCCTTGGCGCACTCTGCGCAGCGTTGGCATGCAGCGACGGCAACGTCACCGGAACGGATGATCCGGACGGCGATACCGACCTGAGCAGCATTCAGATTCAGACGCTCGCGTGCCAGGAAAGCGGGGTCAACAGCAATCCGTTCACGGTCGCCAATGCACTCGCGGCCAATGCCACCGATCACGAGGTGGCCTCGGACTACGTCTGGAACACGGCAGAAGCCATCCCTATCACACTGAGCGGAGCATCGATCACGGTCGGCGGGGACGGCGCCAGCGTCAACGGAAGCAAGGTGACGATCAGCGCAGCTGGCACCTATCGTTTGACGGGCACGCTCGACGATGGGCAGGTCGTCGTCAATGCCGCCGGCGCGCTGGTACGCCTCGTCCTGGACGGCGTGACGCTCAACAACTCGGCCGACGCACCGCTCATCGTCACCAAAGCGGCGAAGACCGTCCTGATCCTCGCCGACAACTCGGTCAACCGGGTCACCGACGGCGCGACCTATCCAAGCGGCGTCGATCAGAACGCCGCGATCTATAGCGAGGACAATCTGTCGATCGGAGGCGCCGGCTCGTTGATCGTGACGGCACGATACAACGACGGCATCACCAGTAAAGACGGTCTCGTCATTGCGGGCGGGACGATCTCAGTTACCGCAGCCGACGACGGCATCCGGGGAAAGGACTACCTGGTGGTCCGGAACGGGACGCTCGACATCACCTCGGGCGGCGACGGCCTCAAGTCGGATGAAGACGGTGACGCGACCCAGGGTTACGTCCTCGTAGCCGGCGGCACCACGACGATCCGCGCCAGCGGCGACGGTGTCCAGGCCGAGACCGATGCCCTCGTCACCGATGGAACGCTCACCATCACCGCCGGGGGCGGCAGCAACGTGGTTCTCTCCGACGACCTCTCGGCCAAGGGCATCAAAGGGCTGCTCGTGGTCGTCGACGGGGGCACGATCAAGCTCGACACAGCCGACGACGGCCTGCATTCGGACGGCGAACTGGTGATCAATGGTGGACAGATCGAGATCGCCAGCGGCGACGATGCCGTACATGCCGACGCAGAACTCGTGATCAACGGTGGCGATATCGATGTGACCAAGAGCTACGAGGGGATCGAGAACGCCGGGGCTGACATGACGATCAACGGCGGGCGGATCCGCGTCGTCTCGAGCGATGACGGGATCAACATGTCGGGCGCCGGTGACATGGTCCAGTCGCCGACGACCTACTACCTCTACATCAACGGGGGCTACATCGTCAGCAACGCAACCGGCGACGGCGTCGACGCGAACGGATCGATCGTGATGACCGGCGGCTGCCTCATCGTCCACGGACCGTCGGCCAACAACAACGCGGCGGTCGACTACGACGGAACCTTCCGGATGACGGGCGGGTTCCTGGTTGCCGCGGGGAGTTCGGGAATGGCCCAGGCCACCTCCGCCGCATCGAGCCAGCCTTCGGCGCTGCTGTCCTTCTCGTCCCGGGCGGCCGGAACGCTGGTCCACATCAGTTCGGCCGACGGCAAGGACGTGATCGACTTCGTCCCCGCTCGTGCCTATCAGTCGATCGCAGTTTCGTCACCGGTGTTCGCGACGGGAAGCAGCTACCGCGTCTACTTCGGCGGCTCCGCAACGGGCACGCTGGCCGATGGTCTCTATCAGGGCGGGATCTATACGCCAGGTACGCTGGCAACCACGTTCACGCTTTCGAGCACGGCAACTCGCGTGTCCTTCTGATCCGATGTATCGAGCGGTCCGGACTCTCCGGGCCGCTCGATGTCGCAGACAGCAAACGGATCGGTCTCAGTTCTCCGGCACGGCAGCAATCAGCCGCGCAAGGATATCGGCGCGGGGGAAGTACTTCCCGCCGGGCAGGATGTTCCACCCGTTGAACACGATCACGAGATTCCGCTCCGGAACGACCATCGGAAATTGTCCGCCGAACCCGGACCCGGTCCAGATCAGCCTGGTCGTATCGGAGGGATTGGGATAGAGCCACCACTTGAGCCCGTACCACGGCGTACCGGCTCGATTGCCGGCGCGGACGGCCGGCTTGACCGATTCCTCGACCCATTCCTTCGACACGATCGGCGTTCCGCGCCAGGATCCGCCGTCGAGGAAAAGTTGCCAGATCCGCGCCAGGTCGCGCGCCTCGAGGTAGAGACCGCCTTCGGTATCGATCAACCCGGTCGGAATCCGCTTCCAGAACCACCGTTCGATGCCCAGCGGCGCAAAGAGGTGGCGAGCGGCATACTCCTCGATGTCGAGGCCGGTTGCCCGTTGAAAGATGTGGGCCAGCAGCTCCGTCTC
>CAZUES010000088.1:0-3388 GCA_964619465.1 uncultured Gemmatimonas sp. | reverse complement strand
GGCCGGGGCTCGACCGCGCAGGCGCAGCCAAGCGAACGAGCCCAGGAGGGACAACTAGAAAGCCGCCTCGCGGCGGCTTTCGAAGTTGCCCCTCCTGGGCTCGAACCAGGACTCTTCTGATCCAGAGTCAGACGTGTTGCCAGTTACACCAAGGGGCACCAGTGGAGCTGAGGGGGATCGAACCCCTGACCTCTGCAGTGCGATTGCAGCGCTCTCCCAGCTGAGCTACAGCCCCGAGCAGGCGGACTAAAGTAGCGGCCCGCCAGGCTCACGTCAACCAGCGAGCCCTCCTCCTCGGTGCCCTATCTCATTGCAAATCAATCACCTATGGAGAATATGGAGAGGCCTAAAAGACGTAGCGAGCGGTGAGAGGCAGCCGGGATGGGGGGAACTCAGTCCTATAGCCCCACCACCAGCATCCTACTCACCGCCCGCTGATCGACGCTGCGAATGAGTCAGGCAATTCCTGAGCCAGGGAGATCCGGAACGGTCCCAAGCCCAAGCCGACAGCGTAACTCCTTATCGAGTAATGAGATAAACCCGGACACTCCGAACGCAGATGCCCGGAGGGGCTGTCGTACTGATCCTGCTCTGGTGCACCTGGCCGTCAATCTGGCACCCGGCCTAGTTGTCGAGCAGCAACGCAAAGGACTTGGTCGCTTCGATCCGGTCGCAGGCAACCTTGATCAGCACCGTCATCGGAACGGCCAAGATGGCGCCCGGAATCCCCCAGACCCAACTCCAGAAGAGGAACCCGACGAACAGCGCCACCGGATTGAGCGGCAACCTGGCCCCCAGAAGCATCGGGGTGAGCAAGTTGCCTTCGAGCATGTTGACCAGCGCAAACCCGCCCACCGCAATCAGCGGCTGCTGCAGCGTGTCGAAGGATACCAGCGCAGCAAGCCCAATCACCAGAATGGTGACCACTGCGCCCAGATACGGAATGAAGTTGAGCACACCCGCAAGCACACCCCAGAGCGCCGCATTCGGCATCCCGATCGCGAGCAGGAGCAGCCAGGTTACCGCCCCGACGACGATCGATACGACCGTCGTGAGCACCAGGTAGCGCGACATCTGCACTTCGATTTCCTGCAGTGCATCCTCGACCTTGGCACGTTCGACACGCTTGGGCAGCAGGTCGGTCAGCTTGCCGCGGAAGAGCGGCGCATAAGCCAGCAGGAAGTACGTCAGGAAGATGACACTGAGGCCTCCCCCCACCATGCTCGCGGTAGTTCCCGACAGCCGCTGCAGCATACCCGGCTTCTGCACGGCTACCGTTTGCGTTGCGCCGCCGCCGGTCGCCGCCTCGACCTTCTGCGCAGCCTGTTCGAGTCGCTGGATCGGACGGACGAGATTGCGGACCTTGCGTTCCACCTGCGACAGCGTCTCGGGCGCCCGGGCAACCCATGCCGCCGCCGGCGACGCGAGCAGCAAGACACCCGCCAGCGTCACCGAGGTAAAGCCGAAGACGGCAATCGCCGCCGCGATGGCGGGACGCATCCGGAAGCGACAGAGCCCGCGCACCAGAGGCGAGAAGAGCTGACTCAACAGCCCGGCCACCGCGATGGGAACCAGGAGCGGCGCGGCCAGCTTGAGAGCGCCGACCCCAAGCACGATGAAGGTGCCCACGATGGCAACGATGGCGATCTGTACCTGCCTGGCCCGCGCCCCGCGAAGCGGGGTACCACTCGACGGACTGGAACTCAACGGCGCCTCCTGGTTGGGTGAGGACCCCTGCCCACGAGGACGAACGAGAAGCCCTGGACCGGCACGCTCACAGCCCCGGAATCCCGGAATACTGCGTTCAAAGCC
Organism: uncultured Gemmatimonas sp.; assembly: GCA_964619465.1. Taxonomy (GTDB): domain Bacteria; phylum Gemmatimonadota; class Gemmatimonadetes; order Gemmatimonadales; family GWC2-71-9; genus SHZU01. The sequence goes on along the minus strand of CAZUES010000088.1, from coordinate 1,576 downwards.
GTGCCATCTGCGTTGGTTGGGTTACTGCGGCCACCAGCCCCTGCCCCAGCTTGGTGACGAACCATTCAACGGAGCCGTATGAGCGTCTCATCGGGAATCTTTGCTGTCACCCTGTGGACCGCCGGTCGCATGCCGACCCTGGTCAGCTTCGAGCGCCGAGGCGTTGCGGTGAGCCTGCTGGGCCGGCTGGTGCTCGAGCGCTGGGGCCAACTGGCAACGGCGTTCCGCGAGTTGACGATCGACGAATTTGCCATCCTCCCCGATCGCTTCCGCGCCGTGGTGCATTGCCGAAGCCCGGCCCACCTCGAACTGGGCCTGGCCTGGTTCAGGGCCGCGGTCGCACAAGAGGCCAGGCTTGCCAAGCTGTCGAAGAGCGGAATCGTATGGGAAACGGGCAGCGACGTCACCGCAATCGAAAGCGCCGACGAGCTGATGAGTTGGCGCCGCAGGGTCCGGGCCGGCCGAGCCCTCGGCCTGTCGGGGTCGCTGCCGAGCGGGTTACCGCCGGCGACCAAGGCCGCCGCGACCGCGCCGGGCAGCTGAGCCCGGTCAGTCCGGGAAGGGAACCTCGATGGTGAGTCCGTCGCGCGCGATGCTTACGGCCGGGAAAATCCCACTGGCCTCGGCCAGGAGTTCGGGGGCATCGCGATTGTAGCGGGCACTGATGTGCGTGAGCACCAGGCGGCGGACTCCGGCGTCGCGAGCCAGCAACGCCGCTTCCCGCGCAGTCGAATGGCCGGTCTCGACCGCGCGGGCGCGTTCGTCCTCGCTGAAGGTCGCTTCGTGCACCAGCAGGTCGGCCCCGCGCGACACTTCGCGCACCCCGGCGCAGGGCCGGGTATCTCCGCTGTAGACCACGGTCCGGCCGGGGCGCTTGGCGCCGACGATCGCGTCCGGAGTCACCACCCGGCCGTCCGGCAGTGTTACCGCCTTGCCGCGATGGATCTGCCCCCAAAGCGGACCTTCCGGCACGCCAAGCTGGCGCGCTACCTCCGGATCGAAGCGACCCAGCCGGTCCTTTTCGACCAGTGCGTAGCCGACCGTATCGACCCGGTGCTCGGTCGGAAAGACCACGATGTCGTACTCATCGCGCTTCAGGCGATCGCCGGGTTTGACCTCGATGATTTCGACGGGAAACTTGGTCCGCTCGACGCCGACGGACAGCGCATGCTCGAGGATCCGCCGGGCCGGCTTGGGCCCATAGAGCGTGACACCAATTTGGCGGTCCATCAGCCCCATGGTGCGGAAGAGCCCGATCACGCCAAGCAGGTGGTCGGCATGGTAGTGCGAGAAAAAGATTTCGGTGAAGGTAAACCCGACACCGTATCGCATCATCTGCCGCTGAGTACCTTCGCCGCAGTCGAACAGCATGGTCTCGCCCTCGCGGGCAAGAGCAATGCTGGTGACGTTGCGCTCGACGGTGGGACAGGCGGCGCCGGTACCGAGAAACGTGAGGGAAAGCATGGCGCAAAACTAACAGCCCGCGCCCCCACGCGCCGGATCAGAAGGCCTTGATCTGAATGGTGATCTTGCCCGGGTTCCGCTTGATCTCGTTGACCAACTCCTCGAGCGCCAC
>CAZUES010000087.1:0-3394 GCA_964619465.1 uncultured Gemmatimonas sp. | reverse complement strand
ACCACCTTGGTCATCCAGTCGGTGTCTTTGGCCGAGCTGGCGGCGAACAGTTTGACCTGGAGCGGTCCGCAGACCTCCATCGGCGCGGTGAGCGGTGTCGAGGTATAGACGAGCAGGTCCTTCCGTTCCTCGACGGTCCGGTAGTCGTCCGGTCCGCCCACCTGTGAGAAGGCATCGTCGGTCAGAAACGGTACCGCGTCCGCCGGGTCGGCGCGATAGCGGTCGGGCGGCTGATTGCCAGGCGGCAGCGTATCGAGCACTCCGTCGCCGAAGCGCGAGTTAGCCTTGCCGTTGCTGTGGAGATAGAAGCGCAGGTAGCGAGTCCGCGCCAGCGGCCATTCCCGCTCATCACGCCAGCGGTTTTCGCCCATCACGAAGATCCGGACGGCCGGGTCTCGATCGGCGCGGTTCGGCGTATCCTTGAGCCAGTAGTCGAACCAGCGGAGGTTCACGCTGTCCAGGTTGATGACGGCGTCCGGGCCGAAGTCGATCTCGCCCAGTTTACGGCCCTGATTGATCCGGTGCCCCCAGGGGCCCAGCATCAGGAACTGGTTGGGGCTACTGCGCAGGTTGACGAAGTTCTCGGTGGTGCCCACCAGCACGTCGTCGTACCAGCCGCTGATGTGCAGCATCGGAATGGTGGTGCCGACCAGTGTCTCCTGATAAGCCTGCTGTTTCCAGTAGTCATTGCGCACCGACTGATCGAACCAGTCCCGCCAGGCCGGGATGGTGCGGCCGAGCACCTGGTCGGCCTCATAGAGCGGCAGGTGCGAATAGGCGCCCCGCAGGTCGTGGCGCGAGATATCCTGCATGGTCCGGCCCGACAGAGCGGCCAGCCAGGATAAGGTCATCGGGCTGATGGTACCGATCTGATTCGGGAAGTTGCGGTCCGGATCGGGGGGCGTGACGCTCGGGATCAGCGCTTTGAGTGAGGGCGGCTTGAGGGCCGCAGCATAGAGCTGCACCCACCCCAGATACGAGCCGCCCATCATGCCGACCTTGCCGTTGGACCACGGCTGCCGGGCCAGCCACTCGATGGTGTCGTAGCCGTCTGCCGCTTCCGTCACCATCGGGTAGAAGCTGCCGTCGGAGTCGCCTCGGCCGCGGACGTCCTGGACCGCGTAGGCGTATCCTCGCGAGGCCCAGAGCTTTCCGGCCGTGACATGACTGGCCACGCCGTTGTCATACGGGGTGCGGAGCAGGATGATGGGTACCCGCTCGGTCGTATTGGGGCGGTAGACGTCGACCGAGAGGGTGACCCCGTCTCGCATCGGGACGCGAACGTCGTACTGCATCACGATCGGAGCAGGAGCAGCCGTCTGGAGGACGGCAAGGAGTGCAATACCGAAATGCGTCACGAATGCCTGGCCGGAGGAATCGCTGTAGATTACCGCCCGATCACGTTCTATGAAACCGTTCAGGCTGTCCGAAATCTATCCGAGATACCATGAAGATCGCCGATATCGAAACCCCCGCACCGATCGTCGACCTCGACGTGCTCGAGCGCAACCTCGATCGGGTCGCCACCTATGTGAAGCAGCACGGCCTGGGCCTCCGGCCCCACGTCAAGACGCATAAGTCCGTCTCGGTGGCTCGTGGGCAGGTCGACCGCGGCGCCCTGGGCCTGACCTGTGCCACGACCAAAGAGGCCGAGGTCATGGCCGAGGTGGCGGATGACATCCTGGTGGCCTATCCGCCGGTGGGCGGGGCCCGATTGGCTCGGTTGATGGCGCTGCCGTCGCACGTTCGGCTGATGGTCGCCCTCGATTCGGCCGAGGCCATCGAGGCGCTGGCTGTGGCCGCCAAGGCGGCAGGGCGGCCGGTTCGGGTGCTGATCGAGTGCGATCTCGGCATGCATCGGGTCGGGGTCCAGTCGGTCGAGGAGGCGATTCGGCTTGCCAAGCTGGTGCAGAGCCTGCCGCCGCTCGAGTTTGCCGGCGTCAACTTCTATCCCGGTCATATCCGCCAGGAAGTCGATGCGCAGCAGGCGTTGCTCGATCAGCTCAAGGCCGATATCACCGCCTGGCTCGCTGCGTTCAAAGCCGCCGGGATCGTGCCGGGCATCGTGAGCGGCGGGTCGACGCCGACGGCGTTCCGCGGCCATGAAATCCCGGGACTCACCGAGATCCGCCCCGGCACCTACGTCTATAACGACCGCGAAATCATGGGCATCGGCCTGGCCACCCCGGCCGATTGCGCTCTGACGGTGCTGGCGACGGTGGTCAGCACGGCGGTCCCGGGGCAGGTGGTGGTCGATGCCGGTACCAAGGCGCTGGGCCGCGAGCCGCTCCGGATCGGGACGGCCACCGGTTTCGGTGAGGTGGTCGGGCATCCGGAGGTGACCGTCAAGGGCATGTCCGAGGAGCACGGCATTCTCGATCTGAGCAACTCGACCTGGCGTCCCAAGGTGGGCGATCAGGTCCGGATCATCCCGAACCATGTCTGCATCGTGACCCATCTGAACGACGTGATTCACGGGGTCCGGGGCGACACGGTCGAGACGATCTGGCCGATCGCGGCTCGAGGACGACTGGCGGCCGTGTGACCTTGCTGTCGCTGGGAGGGATCGCGGTCCGGTTTGCCGACACCACGATTCTCGAAGATGTCACGTTCATGGTCGGTCGCGGCGATTGCTGGGGCGTGATCGGCCGGAACGGAATCGGGAAGACGTCGCTCTTCGAAGTGATCACCGGAGATCTGGTGCCGGCCACCGGCTCGGTCGCGAAAGCGTCGGGGCTCAAGGTGGCGGTGCTCGATCAGCACCGGACCTTCGAAGCGGGCGAAACCGTCTGGGAAGCCGCCGCCGGAGCCTATCGCGAACTGCGGCGGCTCGAGACGGTTATTGCCGACGACGCCGAGGCGCTGGCCACGGCGGAGGGCGACGAAGCCGAGCGGCTGATGGCCCGGTATGCCCGTAATTTGGAGCGGTTCGAGCACGAAGGCGGCTATACCGTCACGGCTCGGGTCGACGCCATTCTGGACGGTCTGGGCTTCGATCATGTGCGCGCGCGGACTCAGTTGGTCGCCACGCTGTCGGGCGGTGAACGGGGCCGGATCGGCCTTGCTGCGCAGCTTGCGGCTGATGCCGACCTGCTGCTGCTGGACGAGCCCACCAACCATCTCGATATTGCCGGGATCGACTGGCTCGAGGGCCATCTGCGCGAGTCGGAGGCCAGTTCCCTGGTGATCAGCCACGACCGTGCCTTTCTGGCCGCCGTGACCGATCATATTCTCCATCTCGAAGATCGCACCGGCGTCGTCTATAACTGCGACTATACCGAGTTCGGCGAGCAGCGTGCCTTCCGGCGCTTGAGCCAGCAGCGCGCGTTCGACAAACAGTCCAAGTCGATTGCCAAGGAAGAAGATTTCATCCGGCGCAATCTGGCCGGTCAGA
>CAZUES010000086.1:0-3410 GCA_964619465.1 uncultured Gemmatimonas sp. | reverse complement strand
AGAGCTTTGGTATCGTCGTTTGGCATCAATCTCTCTAGGTGTCGGTATTAACAACTGAGCTCAGCAGCGGCGGGGACCGTACGAGCTATGAACCCTGAAAAATCCCATCAGCCCACACCGTCTGCTGCGCATCATGGTTAGGCACTGGGCGTTGATGTCAGTCAAGCGGGAACAACTCACCGTCGTCGGACATACCCAGTGGGAACCGACAACGATCGAGCCAGAGGGCAGACGTAACCTCGGGAATGGGGGCCTGCTGAAGCCGGGCCTCCATGCGCCCGAGCGCATCGGCGAGCAGGCGCTCGTCCAGGTCGACGGTGACGCCGGCGAGGAGTCGCCACCGGTCGTCGTTGGGCAAGTGCAAGAGGAAGATGAGCGTCTTGCCCTCAACCTTGCTCTGGCCGAGCACTTTGAAGTACGAGTCCTGGGCAGCGACGTGAAGGCGCCAGTCCGGAGTTTCGGCGCTGCGGTCCTTCCCGAGGAGGGCATCGAAATCGGTCATATGATTGGACATGATGACGAAGCGGTGCGTCGTCACCATGCCGCCGAGCCGAGGCGTAGCGTCGGTAAAGCCGCGTTCCCGGAGGACAAGGCCGGCGGTGTACTTCCTCGCCAACTCCGGTACCAGATCCACGTCTCGGGCGAAGAGCATGAGACCGGGGTAGGTGGCATCGAGAACACCTTCGAGATGCGCAAGATCGTCCGAGTCAGCCATGGACAACTCTCCGCCGCCGAATCTCACCTACGGACGCTGCAGGCGCCGTCAAGTGCAGCACCTTGTTAACCCGCGCTGGCAACGGTGCCGGCTCCGGTTGGGCAAACGGGATGCATGTAGCCGCAAAGCCATAGGCAGCCAGCAGAGGGAGAGCTTTGGTATCTTCGTTTGGCATCAATCTCTAGGTGTCGGTATAACGACTTTGGGTTTCAGCGGCAGCCGTCACGGAGCCGAGCGGCCGCGCCATCCTCCCACCAACATGGGGGCGCGGCCGCGACTCCGGAAGAGGAACCCCGCTCGGCTGCCCGCTGCAAACCCCTGTTAGACGGCAGTTGCGCATAATGCCCGCCGACTCCGTACCGATTTCGAAAGTCGGCCCTGACCCTCGAGCAGACCGCTAGCAGTCCGTTCCTCACACCTAAGGCAAGGTGGCTCCAACCGGATGGAACCAATGTTGATGCACGACACGTTGCTGCGATAGTTAGGTAGCAACGAACGTCGACTCGCTGGGCTGACTAGCCGGCAGCATATGAGGTAAGCACCTTGTCTTTACCCCAAAAGCCTGGAGGCGAAGCCGGACGCCGTCGATCGATGGACCGGATGGCAGATCTAGCCGATACGCTTGGCCCCGCGCTCCGTAATCGATAACCGGTACGTAGTACTACTTCCCCAGAAGTCCGGCTCGTGTTCGAGTTCTCGGTACTTCCAAGCGGGAATGGCGATTCCGTCTGGGGTCAGTATTTGCACTTGGCCGTCACTAAGCATTGCCGCGACTGCGGTTCGGCAGTGGACCGGCTCAACAAAGAGCCCCGCGATCACGTTCAAGGGAAGATCGCCGCCGCTTAGCTGGTCAAGTACTTCGAGTTCTGGCGATATCATGTTGCCGTCTAACGACTCTGGTGTTCAGCGGCAGGCGCTCACGGAGCGGAGCGGCCGCGCCGTCCTCCAATCAACATGGGGGCGCGGCCGCGACTTCGCAAACCGGCGCCCCGCCGCGCCTGCCCGCTGCAACACCTTGTTAGCGAGCCCCTAGTCCCATTCCGAATAGAAACGTGCTGGCTTCGGAAGACTGTCTACGAAGGAAGCTAGCTCTTCAAGTGTTCGAGTTCTATTGAGGATGCCATCTAGAAGTGCAGAGATTGCGGTGTCGTGGGCAGGCTCATTGATCACATGCCGATTGGCACAGACGAGGAAGTTATAGGAGGTCAAGTAGCGCAAGCGCAGTTCAGCGGAGGACACACGAGTCGGGTGACCGTCTACGAGCGTGGCGCCATCATCGTAGTCGTCTCGGGATATTGGCATCCCGTTCCAGATGGCGTACTCCTCGAAGTAGAACCCCATGGAACAGGAGGCCCAAGCGCCCGAAGGGTCCGCACCGTAATCGTAGAGGCCTGTGGGATGGTCGGGATCACTTTCGACATATAGGAAGTCCCACATCGACGTATATGATCGCCGAAACGCAGCAACACGTCGGATCTTAAGCTCCTTCGTGTCGAGCAAACAGTGAGTGTCATCGAGACGACGACACGTTGGAATATGAAGACAGAGACTTCCCCGGAACCACCAAAAGGGATAGGAAGGCCTCCGCGTTTTGTCGGCATCCCAATGCCACTGACGTAGCGGGTGGCGGAGGACCACGAGAAGTCGCTCAATGGCCGCGGTGGGATCGGGAATAACTGTCAACCCACGAGCGCCGGGGAATGCTTCGGCAAGTCGGCCGGCGAACAGTTGATCCGACTCAGTATCAGAGGAGAGGGCCTCAGCATCAGCCCACCCGTTGCCTTCGTTCTCTGGATGGTTGGCGTTTCCAGCTGTCGAAAGGCGCTGAGCAACCCATGTCTCATGCTGATCGCGCAAAGCCATGAGAAGTTCGACTGTATAGGTTGCCTCCTGCGCGTCGATCACAGTGTGACAGGCGCCACAGAGAAGAATCAGGTTCGAGTAGTGATGTACGTCCGCCGGAGCCTGTCCTTGCCCACGCGGACCTGTCTTTCCTTGAGCATAGATATGGCATTCTTCCCCGACGACAGCTCGATCGTCGTACTCAGTGCCCTCCTCGACAAGCGCCCGCCTGCATAGGACGCAAAGGTTTCCGGAGCGAGCCCAGAGAATTTTCCGTGTCGCTTGGCTAATGGGCAAAGATCCGAACTCCTCTCGGTCTCGCTAACGGATTGGCGGTTGAGCTGCGGCCGCGGTGGAGGCGCGCCGCCGCGCCAACCGTTCAAGGTACCGCCGCCTTGGGCGGCGCGCGAGGCACGAGCCTCGCGACCCACACGCGGCCGTCAGTCTCCAACCGCTTGTTAGGGGGCGCCCCTGCACAGCGAACGATCGTCCTGGTGCGCCAGCGGCACCGGAAACCTCGCCGGCGTGGCGCGCCGGGCAACGATGATCGAGGCGGGGCCGCGGGGGTTCGACCGCGGCGAGGATGGGGCCGCAGCTGCGAGGCGCCACACGGAGGCTGGCAGCAGTCGGCGGCCGGGGCGCCTCGACAGCTGTGTAGCCCGACGGCACCCCAAGCGGCCCCGCGATCCCCGAACCACGCTGATGCGCGCCACGCCGGGAAGCAGTGGGACCGGCCGAACACGCGCACCGGAGCCCGCCGACACAACCACCACAAAAAAGTTATCGAGACAAGCCGCCTAACTAGTGTATGGACCTGCAGGGTCCGCCGCACAAACACGGCGTACAGCAAGCA
>CAZUES010000085.1:0-4255 GCA_964619465.1 uncultured Gemmatimonas sp. | reverse complement strand
CCGTCGCGTACGGAGCTACCACGAGTTCGTCACCCAGTCCCCGTTTCATGCCGAGGCCGGGAACGCCGAATGCCTTGTACTGATAGGTGCCGTGGTGGTCCACCACGTTGAAGGCGCATTCCGAGATGCCCCAGGGCACCCCTTGCTGGCGGCCGTACTCCTGCTGGCGGCGGACGGCACGGCTGCAGGACTCATCGAGCAGCGTGCCCGGATAGGTCTTCATCACCAGCAGCGGCATCAGGTACTCGAACAGGCTGGCACTCCACGACAGCAGCGTGGGGGTGCCCTCCACACTGGTCAGCAGGCGACCGAGATGAAACCAATGCGTGTCCGGGACGTCGCCTTTGGTGATCGCGACGAAGCTGGCCAGCCGTGCCTCGGAGGCAAGCAGGTCATAAAAGAAGGGATCGAGCCGCGCTTCCTCGGCATCGGCCCGATGGCCGATGGCAAAGAGGTGGCGCTCCCGGTCATAGAGAAAGCCGAATTCCATCCCATCGGCAAAGGTTACTGCACGCCGGGCCAGGTCCGACAGCCGGGCAGCAGTGGTGACCTCGTCTCGCGAGGCTTCCGCATCGAGCCCGGCCACCACCGCTTCGATCCAGTAGGCCGCTTCGGCCGCCTCCCCCGAGGCAACCCCATCGGGCGCCAGCGTGGCAATCGCGTCGGTCAGCGGGCCCACCATTCCCCGCGCGAGCGCCAAATTGACCGCGGGGTCGCCGGCGCCGAGCAGGGTGAGGCGCAGCGATGCCATGGCCTCGCGGGCGCGACCGATTGCGCCGGCCGGGCCGTCTGCCTCCGCCGGCAGCTCCTGCTCCGCGAGCACCACGGTATCCGCCAAGCCGGCGCATCGCTGCGCAACTGTCTGGGGCTCATCGACCAGCCCTCGAAGCCCTTCGCCGAGCGCCAGGAGCGCGCCGGCAAGGTTGCCGCTATCGACCGTGGAGACGTAGCGCGGCAAGAGCGGCTCGAGCGTACGGGTATCGTACCAGTTGAGCAGATGGCCTTGATGCTGCTCCATCCGGTCCATCGTATCGAGCACGGTCTCGACCCGGTCCATCAGCTCATCGGTCGTGATGAAGCCCAGATCATGCGCGGCAAGAGTTGACAGCAGGCCCATGCCGATGTTGGTCGGCGAGGTCCGGTGAGCAACCGTTGGAGCCGGCGTCTCCTGGAAGTTGTCGGGTGGGAGGCCATTGTCTTCCGCCCCGGCAAAAGTCGCGAAGTAGCGCCAGGTCTTCCGTGCGATGAGGCGAAGGGTGCGCCGATCGTCCGCACTGAGCGGCCGACGGATCGGGGGCACCGGCCGGCTCAACCAGTACGCAATCAGCGGCGCGGTCAGCCAGAGCACCAGGATCGGCCCGGCGACCAGGAGGCTCCCCGGCCTGATCGCGATGATGGCCACGAGCAGCACGGTTCCGATGATGGAACTCGCCGCCATCTCCCCGATGAAGACCCGGACTCCGCGCCGCGCGCCAAGCCGCGCCGCCCGGGCGGCAGCGGCATCGGCCGTCTCCCATTCGAGCAGGCGCTGCTGCGTAAAGACGAGGCGGATCAGGGTGAGGACGATGGCGTGCACCATCTCGTACGCATGGAACGCCAGGAAGGTGATCTGCAGCAGAACCTGCGCCGCCGCCGTCTGGGCATCCTCCACAAGGAGGCGCATGAAGACGCCGAACGGTTGCTGCGATGCAGGACCGCGGACCAGGCGGAGCAGCAGCGGATAGAGCGGAAAACCAAGCGCTGCCAGAAAACCGACCGTCCAGATCAGCGGACTGCCCGGCAGAAACAACCACGCCGCGGCAAGGAACGCGACGGTTCCCGGCGCCACCAGCGTCCGCCGGAGGTTGTCGAAGATCTTCCAGCGCGCCATCAGCGGAAGCCGGTTACGCTCGCCGCCCCGCCGGCTAGGCACCCACGGAAAGAGCCAGAACAGGATCTGCCAGTCGCCGCGGGCCCAGCGATGCTGCCGGCGGGCATGGGCCAGGACGCTGGCCGGGTAGTCATCGACGACTTCGACGTCGGTGACCAGCCCAACCCGCGCGAAAAGGCCCTCGAAGAGATCGTGCGACAACAGCGCATTCTCGGGTACTCGGCCCTCGAGCGACGCCACGAAGGCATCGACGTCGTAGAGACCCTTGCCGGTGAAGATCCCTTCGCTGAACAGATCCTGGTAGGTATCGGAAACCGCGGTGGTGTAGGGATCGACTCCCGTGTGCCCGGCGTAGACCCGGGCAAAGAGCGATCGCGCGGCGCTCGCCATCGTCACGCTGACCCGCGGCTGCAGGATGCCGTAGCCCTCGGTTACCCGGCGCAGCTGAGGATCGAAGTGCGGGCGGTTGAGCGGGTGGGCGATGATCCCGATCAGCTTCCGGGCGGCATGCAGCGGCAGCGTGGTGTCGCTGTCGAGCGTGATGCAGTAGCGCACCGACGGCAGGATATCGGCCTCGCCTACATGGGTCCGAAAGCTGGTGTCGGTCGCGCCGCGCAGCAGGCGATTGAACTCCTCCAGCTTGCCCCGCTTTCGCTCCCAGCCCATCCAGGCGCCTTCGCCCGGGTTCCACTGGCGTACCCGATGGAACAGGTGGAAACGGTCGGCGGCGTCCGGGCCGGCGCGATCGTTCAGCTGCATCATCCCGGTTCGGGCGGCCTCGAGGATCTCGTCGTCACCCGGCATTTCCGCAGCCGGTGCATCGACGAAATCGCCCAGGATGGCAAAGTGGATCCTGGGGTCGAGATTGCCGAGTGCCAGAACCTCGAGGTGCTCCAGAAGGTTCTCCACCCCTTCCACGCTGGTCAGCAGCGTGGGGATCACCACCATGGTGCGGCAGTCCTCGGGAATACCGGCTTTGAAATCAATGCGCGGTAATCGACGCGGCTCGATGAAGTGAGCCGCAAGCCGCTGGAACAGCGCAATGGCAAGGTCGGTGGCCGGCAGCACGAAGAGGGCCGCACCAAGCAACACCACGGCGACCCCGCCACCCTCGGCGCGCAAATAGGCCGCCGCCAGCGCCACCAGCACGGCCGAGACGATCGTCACCACGCCGAGATACGCGGCGGTGGCGTGGGCAAAGACCAACCGCTGCAACCGGATCCCCGGCCGCGGGCTGTACTCGACGTCGACCTCGAGCTCACGCCGACCCTTGCCGATCAGGTGGTACCCGACATGCGCCGCCCGATCCGCCGATGACGCAAGCTCCGCAACCTCCCGGGCGCTCTCTACGCTGCGCAGTGCCACCCGGAGCTGCGCCTCGCCGGTCGACTCGGCCAGCTCTTCCACCGCCTGCCGGTAGCGATCGCGGCTGTGGAAGTCCATCCGGCCATAGACGCCGGCCGGATCACGCTGCAGCACCTCTTCGACCAGGCTGACACTTTCGAAGTAGGCGGCCCAATCCATGGTCGAGCAAAGCCGGAGACTGGTAATCGCGTTGCCAACCGAGACCTGCCCCGCCGCCTGACTCTGATACTCCATCCGGATCGCGTCTTCGGCGGTCATACCGGGAATGGCCAGGCGCTCTTCCACGGCCGCGCGCACCGGTGACACCAGCGGGCCATACTCGCGCATCCGCTGCAGCAGCCGCACGGCGTACGCCGTTTCCAGCACACTCGGCAGCGCATCCAACGGCGCCACGGAATCGCTGCTGTCGATCAGATTGAGATATTGATCCGCCCGCCGGCGGGCATCGCGCGCGTGGAGTACCTCGTCGGCCAGGCGGCGCAGGTTCTCGATCAGCGCGGCCTTGAGCATGATCGGCCAGGCCCACAGTTCCCCGATGGTGAGCGGCGCCACGGTCTGAAAGGCGGCAACGAAGCGCGTCAGCTGCGATCGGTCGAACCGTCCGTCGGTATGCCCGACCAGTTCGAGCGCCAAGGCATAGACCCGCGCGATGCCCGCCATCTCCCGCGACGCCAGCTTCGGAAGCTGGAGATAGTACGCCTGAGGCAGGTCGTGCCTGATCCCGCGGATCTCGGTCTCGATCAGGTGAAAATTGTCGAGCAGCCATTCCGCAGCAGGCGGAACGAACTCGCCGCGATGGACATCATCTGCCAGGATACGGTAGGTGTCTCGGAGGACTCGGAGGTTGTCCTTGATACGAATGAAGAAAGGACGAGTCCCACGCCGGGGGTTACGGGCCAGCGTAAAACGGGCGGCGAGCAGCTTGGCCCGCTCTTCCAACCGCTCGATACTCAGCAACTCGGCGCGGAGCGGTCTTTCGGACCGGGGCTGGCCGCCGCCGCCGAAGAGGCGGGATGACAC
>CAZUES010000084.1:0-4377 GCA_964619465.1 uncultured Gemmatimonas sp. | reverse complement strand
CCGCCCTGCATGCAGACCTGGCCATCGGACCACGGCTGCCGGACCAGCCACTCGAGGCTCGTTTTTCCGTCGGCCGGCTCGTTGATCATCGGATCCCAGACGCCCTCGGATCGATTGGCGTTATCCCAGTAGATGGTGCCACGGACGGCCTGGAGGACGATGGCATAGCCACGGGCGACGTAGTGCCAGTATTCGAGGATCAGATTGCTGATACCATAGGGAGTGCGCACGAAGATGGTCGGGAACGGTCCCTTGGCATCGCGGGGCAGGTATACCAGGGTGGCCAACCGGGTTCCGTCGCTCATCGGTACCATCGACCGCTCGGCCAGGTGGTAGCCATAGCGGGCCGGCGAAACGGTCGGCTCCTTCCAGGCGGCCACCTTGGTCAGCCCTTCATGACCGCGACGGACCAGCACGACATCGGCCCGGACGTCGATGCCGGCAATGACGGTACCCGCCTGATCGATGATCAGATCGACGGGCAGGCTGCCGTCGCGCTCGGCCCAGCGGGTGACTCGGACGGGCCGACCGCCGACCTCGATCTCCTGCTGCTGGTGCGGCTGATAGATCGTGGCGGCGTTGGGCCAGGCCACGGCGGGAGACCGCTGCCACGGGATCTGCTCCAACTCGGCCAGTTGGAACGCCAGCGGACGGATCCGTCCGGGCAGGGAGAACGCGGTGTCGGCCGCGGTGGGCGGTCCGGACCGGGTGGCGGGAGGCGACCAGATGCCCGTTTCCGGGTGGCGCTTCCGGATGGTGTAGCCGGCCTGGGCCACGGTGAGTTCGGCCGCGTGGATCCCTTTGGTATAGACGTCGAAGGTCCGGGAACTCTGTGGGGCGGCCGGGCTCGGCGCCCCGAACAGGAGGATGGACAGGCCGAGAATGGGCAGGCTGATGCGCATACCGGGATCGCTCCATGGGTTGTCGGGGGCAGGCGACAATATACAGGACGGGGCAAATCGGAGGGTGGCGGCCAGGTGCAGGGCGCCGGGTGCTGGTGCCGGTGGGTAAAGGCTTGACCGGATGGGGTCACCGAGGTAGCTTCTGGGGCTCCGAATCTCGGGCCTTTTAGGAAGATTGTTGATGCCGACGATCAACCAGTTGGTGCGGCGCCCACGTAAGGCGCCCGTATACAAAGACAAGTCTCCTGCGCTCAAGCAGAACCCGTTCCGGCGGGGTGTTTGCACGCGCGTTTATACGGTTACCCCGAAGAAGCCGAACTCGGCGCTTCGGAAGGTGGCCAAAGTGCGGTTGTCCAACGGGTTTGAGGTGATTGCCTACATCCCGGGAGAAGGGCACAACCTGCAGGAGCATTCGATTGTCCTGATTCGCGGTGGCCGCGTCAAGGACTTGCCGGGTGTCCGGTACCACATCGTTCGGGGCACCCTCGACGCTGCTGGTGTCAACGGCCGGAAGCAGAGCCGGTCGAAGTATGGAGCCAAGGCGCCCAAGGCCGGCGCGCCGGCCGGAGGTAAGAAGTGAGTCGTCGTAATAAGGCGATCCGGCGGCCGTTGCCGCCCGATCCTCGGTACGATAGCCAGACGGTTTCGAAGTTCCTCAATGCCATCATGTACGAGGGCAAGAAGAGCTTGGCCGAGCGGGTGTTTTATGGCGCGATGGACCTGATCGAAGAGCGGACCGGGCAGCCCGGAGTGACCGTCTTCAAGCAGGCCGTTGCCAATGCCAAGCCGGCGGTCGAGGTCAAGAGCCGCCGGGTCGGTGGCGCTTCGCTTCAGGTGCCGGTCGAAGTTCGTCCCGAGCGGCGGACTGCGCTGGCGATGCGTTGGATCATTCAGTATGCCCGTGCCCGCACCGAGAAGACGATGTCGGAGCGGCTGGCGGCTGAGTTGATTCTCGCGTCGAAGGGCGAGGGCAACACGATCAAGAAGAAGGAAGACACGCACAAGATGGCCGAGGCCAACCGTGCGTTTGCGCATTATCGCTGGTAGGTAAGATCAGGCCCGCGTGACGGTAGGGGCGGTTGTCCCCCGCCACCTCCGGGCCGGAGAAAAAGCCGAGGGTTGCCTGACAGGCGCCCCCTCCAGTCGGAGTCGGACTGCAGTCGCGTAGGGCGACGGTCCGGGTTGGTACCGAGGAGGTCGTGCGGAGCGATACCGCGGGACAGGGTCCCGGCTGGTCGCCCCGCTTTTGTATTGACGGATACGTTTGGAAGGCTAAGGATCGATCAACATGGCTCGCAATACTCCGCTCAGTCGCTATCGCAACATCGGCATCATGGCCCACATTGATGCCGGGAAGACGACTACGACCGAGCGCATCCTTTACTACACCGGCAAGAGCCACAAGCTCGGTGAGGTCCATGATGGCGCGGCTACCATGGACTGGATGGAGCAGGAGCAGGAGCGCGGCATCACGATTACGTCGGCTGCCACGACCTGTTTCTGGACTCGGAACGGCGAGGAGTACCGGATCAACATCATCGACACCCCCGGTCACGTCGATTTCACGGCCGAGGTCGAGCGCTCGCTGCGTGTCCTGGACGGCGCGGTCACCCTGCTCGATTCGGTGGCGGGCGTCGAGCCGCAGACCGAGACGGTCTGGCGTCAGGCGGATCGTTACGGCGTGCCGCGGATCATCTTTTCGAACAAGATGGACCGGGTCGGCGCCAACTTCGATCGCTGTCTGCAGATGATCCGCGACCGGCTGACCCGCAAGGCGTTTCCGCTGCAGCTGCCGGTCGGTTCCGGTGAGACGTTTACCGGGCACATCGATCTGCTGCGCCAGGTGGAAATCGTCTTCAACGACGAGACCATGGGCAAGACCTTCACCGAGATGCCGATTCCCGAGGCGTTTCAGGAGCAGGTTGCCAAGTACCGCCATGAGTTGATCGAGGCGGCCGTCGAGCATGAGGAAGAGCTGCTCGAACGGTATCTCGACGGCATCGAGCCGACGCTCGAGGAGATCATGGGGGCAATTCGTCGCGCCACGATCAACGGCTGGATCGTGCCGGTGCTCTGCGGTGCGTCGTTCAAGAACAAGGGTGTGCAGGCGCTGCTCGATTCGGTAATCGACTTCCTGCCCGCGCCGTCGGACATCCCGCCGATCAAGGGTCACCTGCCGTTGCATGACGACACCCAGGTCGAGCGGGTTGCTGCGGATGACGAGGCTTTCTCGGCGCTGGCGTTCAAGATCATGACGGATCCGTACGTTGGCCGCTTGACCTACTTCCGGGTGTACTCGGGGTCGATCAAGGCGGGCAGCTACGTCTACAACAGCACCAAGGACAAGCGCGAGCGGATCGGTCGCTTGCTGCAGATGCACGCCAACAAGCGGGAAGAGATCGAAGAAGTGCTGGCCGGCGACATCGCGGCGGCGATCGGTCTCAAGGACACCCGCACGGGCGACACGCTCTCCGACGAGGAGAAGCCGGTCATCCTGGAGGCGATGAAGTTCCCGAATCCCGTCATCGACGTCGCGATCGAGCCGAAGACCAAGGCCGACCAGGACAAGATGGGCATCGCGCTCGGCAAGCTGGCCGAGGAAGATCCGACCTTCAAGGTGCGCAGCGACGCGGAGACGGGTCAGACCATCATCGCGGGCATGGGCGAGCTGCATCTGGAAATTCTGGTCGACCGGATGAAGCGCGAGTTCAAGGTCGAGGCCAATGTCGGCCGTCCGCAGGTGGCGTTCCGCGAGACGATCCGCAAAAAGGTCACCCAGGTCGAAGGCAAGTTCGTGCGGCAGTCGGGCGGTAAGGGTCAGTATGGCCACGTGGTCATCGACCTCGAGCCGGCCGAGGCGGGCACCGGCTTCCACTTCGAGGACAAGATCGTGGGTGGTGTGATCCCGCGCGAGTTCATCAAGCCGGTCGAGGCGGGCATTCGTGAGGCGCTCGAGAGCGGCGTGCTGGCCGGGTATCCGGTAGTAGACATCCGGGTGGCGCTGGTGTTCGGCAGCTACCACGATGTCGACAGCTCGGAAATGGCGTTCAAGATCGCGGGCTCGATGGCGTTCAAAGAGGCCTGCAGGCAGGCCGGCCCGATCATTCTCGAGCCGATCATGGAAGTCGAAGTCGTTACGCCGGGCGATTACCTGGGCGACGTCATCGGCGACCTGTCGAGCCGGCGCGGTAAAGTGGGCGGCATGACGCAGCGCGGCGACGCGCAGGTAGTCGCCTCGGAAGTGCCGCTCTCGGAAATGTTCGGATATTCGACCAACCTGCGCAGCATGAGCCAGGGGCGCGCAGTGTACTCGATGCAGTTCGACCACTACGAGCAGGTGCCGAAGGCGGTCGAAGAGCAAATCGTGGCCAAGACCAAGAAGTAAGTATCTCGAACCACTTGTTATTAGGACGATAGACAATGGGCAAGGCGAAATTCGAGCGGAGCAAGCCGCACGTCAACGTAGGGACGATCG
>CAZUES010000083.1:0-4458 GCA_964619465.1 uncultured Gemmatimonas sp. | reverse complement strand
TCTTGAGCCCTTCCAGGATGTGTTCCCGCGCCTTGGCCTGGTCGAGATCGAACTGGGTTCGCCGGACGATGATCTCGTGGCGGTGCGCGATGTAATGCTGCAGCATCTCCTTCAGGTTCATCACCCGCGGCTGGCCACCGACCAGCGCGAGATTGATGACTCCGAAGGTCGACTGCATCGAGGTGTGTTTGTACAGCTGGTTCAGCACCACGTGGGCAATGGCGTCGCGCTTGAGTTCGATCACCAGCCGCATGCCGTCGCGGTCGGACTCGTCGCGAACGGCGGAGATGCCCTCGATCTTCTTGTCCACCGCCAGCTGCGCGATGTCCTTGGCCAGCGTGGCCTTGTTGACCTGATAGGGCAGTTCGGTCACGACGATCGCGGTCCGACCGGAGGATTCCTTCTCCTCGATTTGGGCCCGCGCCCGCATCACGACCTTGCCGCGGCCGGTTTCGTAGGCTTCGCGGATGCCCTGGACGCCGTAGATGTAGCCGCCCGTCGGGAAGTCCGGTCCGGTAATGTGCTTGGTGAGATCCTGGATCGTGGCCTCAGGATTGTCGACCAGCACCTCGATGGCTTTGCAGACTTCCCGCAGATTGTGCGGCGGGATGTTGGTGGCCATGCCGACGGCGATACCGCTCGATCCGTTGACCAGCAGGTTCGGGATCTTCGACGGCAGTACGGTCGGTTCCTGCAGCCGGTCGTCGAAGTTCGGCTGATAGTTGACCGTGTTCTTGTCGATATCTTCGAGCAGCGCCACCGCGACGCGGGTCAGCTTCGCTTCGGTGTACCGGTATGCCGCTGCGGGGTCGCCGTCGACCGAGCCGAAGTTGCCCTGCCCATCAACCAGCGGATAGCGGAGCGAGAATTCCTGGACCATGCGGACCAAGGCATCGTAGACCGGAGCGTCGCCGTGCGGGTGATACTTACCCAGCACTTCGCCGACGACGGTCGCCGATTTCTTGTAGGGACGGCCGGGCACCAGGCCCAGCTCGTTCATCGCATTCAGGATCCGGCGGTGAACCGGCTTCAAACCGTCTCGCACGTCCGGCAGGGCGCGCGACACGATCACGCTCATCGAATAGTTGATGAAGCTTTGCCTCATCTCCTCTTCGATCGTGCGCGGAAGAATCCGCTCGCGCGAATGAGGTGCGGTCATGAGACTCGGGTGTTCGGGAAAGAGGATTCAGGTGGCCCCAGCGTGAGGCCCCAAACCGGGGAAATATAGTCGCCATCCGGGCCCCGTTGCAACTGCGGCTGAGCGGCGTAAGTCATTTTTTCATAAGGGTTTGAAAGCTGTGCTGATGAGCGGTGATCCGGGCTCTGGCGTGGCTCGGAAACCTACCCGGTTCGGGGCCCGTCAGGAGGCGGGGCCGGGACCGGTTGCGGGCCTCCGATTCGGGCGGTAGTTTCTGGGGGAAGCCGAATAAATACCGAAAATCGTACTCGAAGAGGGGGTCTTATGTCCAATGGTACCGCGGCTGCCGATGTCGTCATCACGCCCGAAGGGTTCCGGGCTCATTGGCAGGGTCACCGCCGTCTGACCCGACGGGTCATCGAGGCGTTTCCCGAGGAGCAGTTGTTCGCCTATCAGGTCGGGGGCATGCGCCCTTTCGGCGTGATGGTGATGGAACTGCTGTCGATGGGGGCTCCGACCGTTCGCGGGGTCGCCACCGGCCAGTGGGATCATGACATGGACCGATCGGTCCAACCCAAGGCCGAGTTGCTGGCCGCGTGGGACGAGGGCACAGCGGAGATCGACCGGCATTGGCCCTCGCTCGCCGGTAAGTTCCAGCAAGAGATGACGGCGTTCGGCCAGTATACCGATTTGGTCTGTAACCTGTTGCTCTATATCATCGACAACGAAATTCATCACCGGGCGCAAGGGTTCGTCTATCTGCGCGCCCTGGGCATCGAGCCGCCTCCCTTTTACGTCAGGGATTGAAGCGGCTGCGAGATCCCGGCTCGGTCGCGGGTCAGTTCACTCACCGTCTTTCGAGGCTGTCGTCCATGCTGAGCGACATTCGGTACGCCTTCAGGTCGCTGTCCCGTTCTCCCGGTTTTGCCGTGGCCGTGGTACTGACCCTGGGGCTCGGTATCGGCGCCAACACGGCAATCTTTTCGGTCGTCCGCGCCGTGTTGCTCAAGCCGCTGCCGCATCAGGACGGCGACCGGTTGGTCTATCTCCGTCAGTCGGCCGACGGGCCGGGCGCCGAAAACGTCCTCTTCTCGGTGCCCGAAATCCTCGACTTCCGGGACGGGGCCAAGAGCCTGGGCGGCATCGCCGAGTATTCGGGGATGACCTACACGCTGCAGGGAACCGACGATGCGGTCCGCATCAATGTGGGCCTGATTACCGGCAACTATTTCAGCGTTATGGGGCTCCGCCCGGTGCTGGGCCGTCTGACCACGCCGGACGATGACGGCACCGGGGTTCCGCCGGTCATGGTGCTTACCCACGAGTACTGGCTCAATCGTTTTCGGGGCGACAGCAGCATCGTCGGGAAGACCGTGCTGGTCGACAACCGCGCGGTCACGGTAATCGGGGTGGTGCAATCGGCGCCTTATTTCCCGAACCGGATGGACGTGCTGATCAACATGGTGTTCAGCGAGCACCATACCAGTGCCACCATGGTCCATGGGCGGACCCATCGGATGACCGAGATGATTGCGCGGCTGGCGCCAGGCGCCAGTCTCGCCCAGGCTCGCGGAGACGTAGCCGATGTCCGGAAGCGGGTGCAGATCGATCATCCCGACGCCTATGATGCCGCCTCCAACTATACCGTCACGGTTGCTCCGCTCAAGGAGGTGCTCGGCGAGCGAGCCCGTCTGACCCTCTGGCTGTTGATGGGGGCGGCGGCCTTCGTGCTGGTGATTGCCTGCGCCAACGTGGCCAATCTGACCCTGATGCGCGGGGTGCGTCGCGAGCACGAACTGGTGGTGCGGACCGCGCTGGGCGCGGGCGCCGCCAAACTGCGCCAGCTGCTGCTGATCGAGAATGGCCTGCTGGTGCTGGCGGGCAGTCTGGTGGGCCTGCTGGTCGCATTCGGCGGGGTGGGGATGCTGGCGTCACTGGTGGCGCGCTATTCGCCGCGCGCGGGCGAGATCCGGGTCGATCTCGCGGTGCTGGGCTTTACGCTGGTGCTGGCCATCGTGGTTGCCGTGCTCCTGTCGTACGCACCTGGCCTCGTCAAGGAACGGTCTCTGGCAGCCACGCTGGCCGGGGCGGGCAAGTCGTCGGCCGGGCTGGGTCGCCAGCGGCTGCAGCGGACTCTCGTCGTTGCGCAGGTAGCGGTGTCGGTGATCCTGCTCACCGGGGCGGGGCTCCTGACCCGATCGATGCTCCGGCTCTCGGAGGTCGATACCGGCTTCGATGCGGGCAATGAAGTGCTCACCATGCAGGTGGCGGTGGACGAAGCCGGCCGGAGTCAGGCCGATCAGGTCGCCCTGTACCAGCGGATGCAGACCGAGCTGGCCGGGATGCCCGGGGTGATGGAGGTCGGCGTCGGATCGACCATGCCGCTCGCCAACAGTTTCCAGCTCGAGGTCAAAGCCGAGGGGCGCGACCTGGCCCCGGATGAGCCGATGCCGCGCGCCGACTATCGGACCGCCAGCCCGGAATACTTCCGCGCGGCCGGGGTGCCGCTGATTACCGGTCGAGCCTTCGATGCGACCGATGGTCAGAGCACGGCAATGGTCGTGATCCTCAACAAAACGCTGGCCGATCGACTCTTTCCGGGGATCGATCCGATCGGCCGCCGGGTGGCGTGGACCGGAGATGTGCTGCGCTTCATTCCGGTCAGCGGCGACTGGCGCACCGTGGTCGGTGTAGTGGGCGACACCAAGGACGACGGGCTCGACGGCGGCTCGCGCCCGGTCCTCTTCCAGCCGCTGGCCCAGGGAATCTTCGGTGGCGGTCTGGTGATCCGCGCCCGCGGCGATGCCGCCACCATGGCGCCTGCGGCCACACAATTGGTGCGCAGGATCGCGCCCGGGGCTCCGATCGAAAACGTGCGCACCGTGGCCGAGCTCAAGGGCGAGCGGGTGGCGCCTCGCCGACTCAACGCGACGCTGGTGGCCGCGTTCGGTGCGCTGGCGGTGCTGATTGCCGCCGTCGGGATTGCCGGCGTGCTGGCATTTTCCGTCAGCGCCCGCACTCGCGAAATCGGGATTCGGATGAGCCTCGGCGCCGACGGCGGCCGAGTCCAGCGGATGATTATTTCCGAAGGGGGTGTGCTGCTCGGTCTCGGCCTGGTGCTGGGCCTGCTTGGTTCACTGCTGGCGACCCGTCTGATTCAGGGTTTGCTCTATGACGTGGCCCCTCACGATCCGTCGACTTTGGGGCTCGTCGCCCTTCTCATGGGTGTGATCGGATTGATTGCCAGCTGGATCCCGGCTCTGCGCGCGGCCCGAATCGATCCCGGCGTGGTGATCCGCTCGCAGTGATGTATTGGCTTT
>CAZUES010000082.1:0-4743 GCA_964619465.1 uncultured Gemmatimonas sp. | reverse complement strand
TCGTCGCCGAGACGGCGGAGTCCGGAAGCGGTGATGGTGTAGTAGCGTGCCCGGCGTCCCGTCGGTGACTGGCCCCATTTTGCGGTTGCCCACCCGGCGGCCAGGAGCCGCTCGAGCGCCGGGTAGAGTGAGCCCTGCTCGACCCGAAGCGCTTCCTGCGAAATCTTCGCCAGGTGCTGGGCGATGCCGTAGCCATGCTGGCTTCCGAGGCTCAAGGTGCGGAGGATCAGCATCTCGAGCGTGCCGGGCAGGAGGTCGGTCCGAGGTGGTTTCGTCATTGTGTAGTCTGTCTACCTATCATAGGTAGATAGTCTACATGAGACGGCGGATGCTGGCAAGAGCATGGAAACCGATCCGCGAACCAATTGTTGTGCGGCCTTGACAGAGCGGTGGTCGCATCGAGTCGAAAGCCGCCCATCTTGGCGTAACTCGGACAAGAGAGCCTGATTTGCTCGTGGCTGTGCGGCCGGTCGACCTCTGGGTTCGGTTCGTCAATCTGGTTCTGCTCACCTCGTGGCTGCCGCTGGTTCCACATTACGGCACCGCTCGCTGGCTCGCGCTGGCACATCTCACCGCCCTCACACTTCCGTGGCTGCTGGCACGTGTCGGTCCCGCCCCCTCCCGGCTGGTCCGCTTGCTCCGCGATCTCTACCCGCTGCTCTGGGCGGCGGCCTTCTGGAGCGAGTTCGGGCTGCGCCAGTCGCTCGGCGCCGTGACGAGCCACGACGCCATGGTCTCGATCTGGGACCTGATGCTCTTTGGCCACGCCAATCTCACCTGGATCGCGGCCATGCCGTGGCCTGCGCTGAGCGAGGTGATGCATGGCGCCTACTTCTCCTATTACCTGATGCTCGTCGGGGCGGCTGTCGCGGTCCTGTGCACCCGCTCCGGATCCGAGGCCAGGAACGAGATCGTGGTGCGCATCGCCGTGACGTACCTGGGCTGCTTCCTGATCTACTCGTACTTCCCGGTGATCGGCCCGCGCGAGCTGGTCCCGATCGATCCGAGCACCTATACCGACGGCTTCTTCTACCAGCTCAACCTCGGAATCCGGACCGCGGGCGACTCGCTCGGCACGGCGTTCCCGAGTTCGCACACGGCCGGAGGGATCACCTTCGCGTGGATTGCCTGGCGGATCGGGCCGCGCTGGCTGGCGCTGGTCGTCACCGTCCTGGCGGCGCTGATCGCGTTGGCCACGGTCTATACCCAGAACCACTTCGCCGTCGACACCGCAGCCGGCGTGGTCGTGGCGCTGTTCCTCCAGACGCTGGTGGCCGATCGCCTGCTGCGCCCGGCGCTGGAGCCCACGCCGCGGGCGTCGCGTTCGGTGCTGGTACCGAATCGCCTCACCGAAGCAGCCTAGTGACCCGATCACCCGTACGGAGCTGTCCAATGCGAATCGCCCTGTTTTCCGAAGCCTACTGGCCGATGGTCAGTGGTGTGGCCGGGACCCTGATGCGCACCGCCGACGCACTGCTGCGTCGCGGGCATCAGGTGCGGGTCTACTCGGCCACCTACCCGCTCCCGCCGGGAGCGGTCGAGCGACCCGAGGTGCATCGGAGCCCGAGCCGGTCCTGGTTCCTGTCGCCGGAAGTGCAGTGGGCGTCGACCGATCACGCCGATATCACCACCGATCTCCGCCGGTTCGATCCTGACGTGGTGCACCTCGCCACCGAGGCGGCCATGGGGTACGCAGGCCTCAAAGCGGCCAAGACGATAGGTGCGCCGATCATCGCGTCTGCGCACACCGACTACGAGCGGTATGCGCCGCGCTACGGCGTGGCGTGGGCCACCCCGGCCATCTGGCTCTACCTCCGCTGGTTCTATCGGCAGGCCGAGCGTGTGCTGGCGCCATCGGAGCCGTATCGAGCGCACCTGGTGTCTCGCGGGATCGCGCGAACCGGTATCTGGACGCGGGGCGTCGAGACCGACACCTTCTCGCCTGTCTTTCGCTGCCCGGCGTACCGCGCCGAGCTCGGTATCGGCCCCGACGATCCGATCGTCGCGTATGTGGGGCGGATCGCACCCGAGAAGGGAATCGACCGTCTTCTCGATGCGTGGGGCGCGCTGGCTCGCCGCCATCCGACTGCGCACCTGGTGTTCACGGGGCACGGGCTGATGGAGTCTGCGATCCGGGAACGCACCTTGCCGCGGGTCCACTTGACCGGGGTCAAGCGGGGTCGCGACCTGGCCGTGGCGTATGCGTCGGCCGACGTCTTCGCGATGCCGTCCGTGACGGAGACTTTCGGCAACGTGACGTTGGAGGCCATGGCGAGCGGGCTTGCCGTGGTCGCGGTCGCAGCCGGCGGCGTGCTCGATTTCGGGCGGCACGACGACAATGCCTGGCTTGCGGGCGCCGACCGTCCGGACGAATTCGCCTTCGGACTTGACCGGGTGCTAGCCGATCCGCAGCTCCGGTCCCGGCTCGCGGCTCGGGCCAGGGACACCGCGCTCGCCCGGTCGTGGGGGCCGGTCTTCGACGGCCTGGTCGATCATTACCGTGCCGTCGCGGGCGTGCCGCTGGCGCAGGCTGCCTAACGTCCGGCGGAGGCCGGGCCAGAGGTCCGGCAGGCGGCCGAGCAGCAGGACGCCGCCGAAGAACGCGCCGGCGAACGAGGTATGGGCCCGCCAGGCGAGCAGCAGCCCCAGGCTGGCGGGCCCGGCCGCGCCGCCCAGGAATGCGGCGTCGATCAGGCCGACCCCGGACGGCGTCGGCGTGAGGAGTTGTCCGTAGATCAGGATGAACGAGCCGACGACCACGGTACCCGGCGAGACGTCGGGGAACTGATCCCAGAGCAGCGCCAGTAAGACCGCGACGCGGCAGCCGACGCTGACTGCCGCGCAGCAGGCGCTGATGGCGATGGCGCGGCAGGTGTGCGGTCGCGCGGGGCGCGGCGTCGGCGCCGATCGCCGACGGAGCCAGAGCGCGAGCCCCACCGCGCCGATGAGCGCGGCTGCGAGATACCATCCGAGGCCGCGAAAGGCCGCGGTGCCGCCGGTGTCCCACCAGACGCCGCCGAAGGTCATGGCCAGCAGCAGGCCGATCCCGAGCGTAACCAGTGCGACCGTGCCGGCCTCGAGGCCCAGCGCGGTGAGCGCCGGGCCGACGGGGATCCGAGCCATGCGCAGCCCCATCAGCCGGGCCGGCTCCCCTCCCAGCCGGAGCGGCGTCAGGGCGCAGCCGAGATCGGACCAGGCGTTGATCGTCACCGAGTCCCAGGGGCGGATCGGGGTACCGACTGCCCGCAGCAGGACCCGAAGGCGAATGCTACGCGCGGCGAAATCCAGTACGACCAGGGTCAATGCCGCGACATGGCCGCCTAACGATGGCGTCACGCGACCGCCCGGATCTGCTGGTAGACCTTGAAGAGCCGTTTCAGGGCTCCGTCCCAGGAGTGGTGCTGCTCGGCATGCGCGCGTCCCAGACGGCCCAGCGCCGAAAGGTCGGTCTGGGCCAGCCGGACCATCGTTTCGGCCACGCAGGCCGCGTCGCCGACCTCGAACCGGGCGCCGGCACCGGATTTGGCCACCAGCTCGGCGGCGCCGCCGTCCGAGCTGGCCAGCACCGGCGTACCGGAGGCGAGGCTCTCGAGCGCAGCAAGCCCGAACGTCTCGAACCGTCCGGGTGCGATCGTCAGGTCCACGGCGGCGAGCAGATCGGCCAAGCGGTCACGATCCCGCTCGTACGGCAGCCAGAGGACGCGATCGGCGTAACGGTGTGCCCGAAGCACCGCCGTGCGCGGGCCGTCCCCGAGCAGCGCCAGCCGGAACCCCGTCCGCCGTTCCACCTCGGCCCAGGCATCGAGGATCAGGTCGAGCCCCTTTTCCGCGGCGAACCGCCCGGCGTAGAGCGCGATCGGCGCCTCGGGGAGCTTCCGCGCGCGGCGGGTTTCGATCGCCCGAAACCGCCGGTCGGGCTGGAACAGCGCCAGGTCCACGCCGAGCGGCACCTTGCTCACCCGAGCCGGGTCGAGACCCGCCTTCGCCAGCTCGGCAGCCGCGTAGTCGGACGCGCAGATGACGCGCGGGAACCGGTCTCCCAGCGCGCGGACGCCCCGGGCCATGACGGCTTCCAGTACGCGGGTGCCGAGCCCGGTGGACCACGGATCCGGCGCCGCGATGCGCGGCAAGTGGCTGTGGTAGAACCAGACCGTCGGCACCCGGGCGAACCGGTTGGCGAACCGGGCGACCCAAGGTACCGCGAGTGCGCTGCCGATCTCGATCACGTCGGGGCACTCGTGCTCGATGATCCGCCGAAGCCGGTTGGCTGACAGCAGCAGCCGATGGGGCGGATGCCCCGGGATCCGCGGTCCTTTGAGATGGTAGGTCCGCGCGCCGCTCTCGGTGGTGATCCGGTCGTCGGTGCCGGGAACGACCAGGATCTGGCGCAGATAGGGCCGCGTCGCGACGTACCGGGATTTCTCGAGCAGGTAGGTCTTGATCCCGCCGCTGGTGGGTCCGAAGTATTTGGTGATATCGAGAACGCCGAGGCGAGCTTCCGGTCGGAGGCGGAGCGGAAAACCATGCGCCACGGGGGTCGGTATCGGCATCGCGATCCGTCTCGTCACGGGCAGAGAACATAGCGCGGGCCGGTCGCTAGCCGCGCCGCGATCGTGTGGCAGACACGTCACGAACCGACGATGAAGAGGTCACCACGGCGGCCGGATATCGGGGCCCGGATGCTCGGCCTCAACGTGGTGTCCGAGTCCAACGGCGACCCGCAGATGAACCTGACGCAGGCCC
>CAZUES010000081.1:0-4858 GCA_964619465.1 uncultured Gemmatimonas sp. | reverse complement strand
CCGGAAAGTCGAACTGGGTGGGCTGGCCCGGTAACCGCGCATCGCCGCCGTACTGAGTGACCGCGTCTTCGCTCCCGTCCTGATGGCGATGATCGTGCTTGAGCCGCACGCCCTCGCCCACCCGCGTGAGCACCCAGGTGCGCGACCGGTCCTCGCCGACGTGGAAGGGAATCCGGATTTCATCCGGACTGCAGGTTCGCACCTGCATGACCAGCGCTTGCCCCGCAAAGGTGGAATCACCCGGAGGCGCCTCGACCAGACGCCCACCATACGATTTGCCGCAGAGCCGCTCCAGGTCGGCCCAGAATGTCTGCACCGGACCGGCCACCGGCTGCTCGGCGCTCCGACAGGCCAGAACGAGGAGCAACAATCCCGCGCCAACACGCATCATGAGTTCTCCGTAAGGTCTGTCAGAAGATAGGACGACAACCGCTCACCGCCAGGGAAATGTGACTCTCGAAGTCGGATATCGGGAAGTGGCGTGGTTCCCGTAGCGGTGTATCGTTAGAGATTACCCCTGAATCTGCAGGAGGACTGGCATGGCGATCTCCCTCAAGGTCAACGGACAGGTTCGCACCGTCGATGTGGCCCCCGACACTCCCCTGCTCTGGGTGCTGCGCGAACACCTCGATCTGGTTGGCGCCAAGTATGGATGCGGCTCCGCGCTCTGCGGCGCCTGCACCGTGCACCTGCGCGGCGCCCCCGTGCGCTCCTGCTCGATTCCCGTGTCCGCAGTGCGCGACGGCGACATCACGACGATCGAAGGCCTTTCGCCCGACGGCTCACATCCGCTGCAGCTGGCCTGGGACGAACTCGACGTGCCGCAATGTGGCTACTGCCAGGCCGGTCAGATCATGACCGCCGCCGCGCTGCTGGAACGAACCGGCAAGCCGACCGACGCCGAAATCGACGCCGCCATGAACGGCAACCTCTGTCGCTGCGCAACGTATCTGCGCATCCGCAAAGCCGTCCATCGCGCCGCCGACCTCAAAGCCGGTGCGCCCTCGACCTCCGCGACTTCGACCCGCCTCGGCCAGACCGAGCGCCACGACCGTTAGGAGGATCCGATGACTGCCTCCCTGGTAGATCGCCGCTCGTTTCTCAAGGTCACCGCACTCGCCGGCGGCGGATTATTGCTGGGTTCGTATCTCGAGCCGCTGACCGCCGGAGCCAAGAGCGCCGCCACCTTCACACCGAATCACTTCATTCGGATCGATCCCAAGGGCGTCGTCACCATCATCGCCAAGAACCCGGAAGTCGGCCAGGGCGTGCGCACCATGCTGCCGATGCTGGTGGCCGAGGAGCTGGATGTCGACTGGAAAACGGTGACGATCGAGCAGGCCGATGCGGATGCCGCCAAGTACGGCCGCCAGTTTGCCGGCGGCAGCACGGCCACCCCGATGAATTACGACGAGCTCCGCAAGCTCGGCGCGGCAGGTCGGCAGATGCTGATTGCCGCGGCTGCCGCGACGCTGGGCGTGCCGGAGAGTGAACTGGGCACCGGCGGCAACGCAGTCCATCACCACAAGACGCACCGCAAGCTGAGCTATGGCGAGCTGGCAGCCAAAGCCGCCACCATGCCGGTGCCCGATCTGGCTGCCGTCCGGGTCAAGGACCCCAAAGACTTCAAGATCATCGGCCAGCCGCTCTCCGGCGTCGACAACAAGAAGATCACGACCGGCAAACCGTTGTTCGGCATCGACGTGAAGGTGCCCGGCATGGTCCACGCGGTCTTCGTCAAATGCCCGGTATTCGCCGGCAAGGTCGCGACGGCCAACCTCGATGTGATCCGCACCATGCCCGGCATCCGGAAAGCCTTCGTCGTCGAAGGCGGAACGGCGCTGACCGGCTTACTCGGCGGGGTGGCCATCGTGGCGGACACCTGGTGGGACACGATCCGGGCCCGCCGCAAACTCGAAGTGACCTGGAACGAAGGGCCGACGTCCGAGCAGTCGAGCGCCGGTTTTGCAGCCACGGCCGCTACGCTTGGTAAGCAGACGCCGCAGCGGGTCCTGCATCGTGAGGGCGACGTGGACGCCGCCCTGCGCAGCGCGGCCAAAGTGGTCGAAGCGGAGTACTACTATCCGTTCCTGCATCACGCCGCGCTCGAACCGCAGAATTGCACCGCGCATTTCAAAGACGGCACCATGGAAATCTGGGCGCCGACCCAGAATCCCGAACCGGGCCGCGATCTGGTGGCCTCGACGCTGGGCATCGACAAAGGGGCCATCACGATCCACCTGATTCGCGGCGGCGGTGGCTTTGGACGCCGCCTGATCAACGACTTCATGGTCGAAGCCGCGTGGATCGCCAAAGAAATGGCGGGCACCCCGGTCAAGCTGCTCTGGACCCGCGAGGATGATACCCAGCACGGCTTCTATCGCCCGGCGGGATTCCACTTCCTCAAGGGTGGTGTCGACCGGAACGGGAAGATCTCGGCGTGGAAGAATCATTTCGTCAGCTTCGGAGAGGGCGAGCGCTTCGCACCGAGCGCCGGCGTGGCTCCGACCGAGTTTCCGTCGCGCTTCATTCCCAACTTCGAGCTGGCCTCGTCCGTCATGCCGCTCGGTGTGCCCACCGGTCCGCTTCGGGCGCCGGGCAGCAACGCGCTCGCCTTCGTCTACCACTCCTTCATCGATGAGTTGGCGCATGCGGCCGGGCGCGATCCGGTCGAAGTGCGGCTCGAACTGCTGGGCGACCCCCGCATGGTCGGCGAAGGCCCGGGCGGCTATGACGCCGCCCGGATGCGCGGCGTGCTCGAGCTGGTGGCCGAGAAGTCCGGATGGGGCAAGACGACGCTGCCCCAGGGTACCGGGCGCGGGGTCGCGTTCCATTACAGCCATCGCGGCTACTTTGCCGAAGTGGTCGAGGTCACCATGAAGACTCCCGACACGTTCCGTGTCAACAAAGTCTGGGTGGCGGGCGACATCGGCCGACAGATCATCAATCCGAGCGGCGCCATCAACCAGGTCGAGGGATCGGTGCTCGACGGGTTGAGCGAAGCGTTTGCGCAGGAAATCACGATCGACAAGGGCCGGGCCAAGGAAAGCAACTATCACGACTTCCCCATCATCCGGCTGACGCAGTCGCCGCCGGTGGAAGTCCATTTCCTGGTCAGCGACCACTCGCCGACCGGGATCGGAGAACCGGCCCTTCCGCCGGTGGTGCCCGCCTTGTGCAACGCGATCTTCGCGGCATCGGGGAAGCGGATCCGATCGCTTCCGCTGTCCAAGGCCGGACTCAAGTGGGCCTGATCACCGCAGCAATCGATCGCTGGTAACTTCATCAGGGCCGGTGGCAACGCCGGCCCTTACCCGTTTCGCGCCATGGGCACCTTTCTCCTCAACGTCTCGCTCCTCTTCGGCGCCTTCATGAGCGTGCAGCTCGCCCTCGCTTGGGCGGAAGCTGCCAGCTACCCGCTGGGCGGGGACAAGAGTTCGCTAGCGGGATTCGGCGGGGTGATCATTCTGATGATGATCCGCTGGCTCGCATTGGCGGGACCGCTCGCTGCCGGCGCGGCGCGCGGCCATTTTGCGTGGCTGCCGGGAGGCCGCGTCGGTCAGGTCCTCACCGTCATCACCTTGCACATCATTCTCGGCGTCATTTCGCTCCAGACCTTCAACTGGATCCTCGCCGCCATTCAGGCGGACAACCCGGGTCCGCTGCGTCTGGCGTGGCTCCCCGGTCTCGTATTGCCGATGCTCGTGTGCGCCGTCGCCTTCTGGGCCGTCAACCGTGAAGTAGTAGCCCGGCGGCCCTGGATCGGTATCGCCGTCATCGCCGTGCTGATTCTGGGACACTGGGCCGGGTGGCGGCAAGGCTACCGCCGACCAAGTCCGACCCCGGCGGCGACCACGATACCCGGTTCCTGACCTGTTGCCGGACCGGTAACTTCCGAGACGGTACACGCGTCCGTCCCGTCCGAACCGAAAGGAGCATCTCATGCCCATCCAAGGAAGCCCCTTCGTCTGGTACGAACTCCTCACCACCGATCCTGAAGCTGCGCAAGAGTTCTATCGGGGCGTGGTCGGGTGGTCGGCGCAGGAGTTCGCCTCCGGCCCCTTTCCGTACACGATCCTGTCGGCCAACGGGAAAAGTGTGGCCGGTCTCATGCAGCTGCCTCAGGAAGCGCGGGATGCCGGCGCCCCGCCCGTGTGGATGGGATACATCGGTACGGACGATGTCGATGCGGCCACCGCCAAAGTCGCCGCGGCAGGAGGCACGATCCACCACCAGCCGGAAGACATTCCGACCGTCGGACGCTTCTCCGTCGTTGCCGACCCGCAGGGCGCGGTCTTTACCCTGTTCACGCCGCTGCCTGGTACGGAGGAAGCGCCGGTTCCACCGATGACGGACGGGTTTGGCGCCTGGCACGAACTGATGGCGACCGACTGGTCGAGCGCGTTCGATTTTTACGCGGCGCAGTTCGGCTGGACCAAGGGCGATGTGATGGACATGGGAGAGATGGGCACCTACCAGCTCTTCGCATCGGGCGGGGAACCGTTAGGCGGTATGATGAACAAGCCGCCGGAGGCTCCCGTGCCGTTCTGGCTCTACTACTTCAGCGTCCCGGCACTCGACCGGGCCATCGACGCTGTGACCTCACGCGGCGGACGCGTCATCTTCGGTCCGATGTCCGTCCCCGGCGATGCCTGGGTCGTCCAGTGTGAGGACCCGCAGGGCGCAGCCTTTGCTCTGGTGTCGATGCAGCGCTAACCAGCGCACGCCAAAGGGCGGCGAATCACCCCCCTTCGGCGTCCCCTTTTTCGGCGTCTCCCACTGGACGGCTGCGGCCGAGCCAGGCATTCTTCGGACTCCCCTCAGGTCCGAGGAACACTATGTATCATCGCGTCATCTG
>CAZUES010000080.1:0-4902 GCA_964619465.1 uncultured Gemmatimonas sp. | reverse complement strand
TCCTCGTGCCCCGGATGAAAGACGTGCCCGCTCATTTGCTCGGTGCGCAGTGCTGGTCGAAGGCCGCCTGGAGGTCGGCAGCGATCGCGTCGGGGCCGCGGCCCTCGATCTGGTAGCGATGCATGAAATAGACGACTTCACCGTCCTTGAGCAGCGCCATCGACGGAGAACTCGGCTGATAATCCGCAAAGTAGCTGCGGACCCGGGCGGTGGCGTCGAGATCCTGGCCGGCAAACACCGTCAGCGTCTCGTTGGGCAGCACACCGTGCTGGAGTGCACGAGCCAGCCCGGGACGGGCCGCGCCAGCTGCGCAACCGCAGACCGAGTTGACGAAGAGCAGCTGCGTTCCTTTGGGGTCTCCCAGCGCCGTGTCGACATCCGCAACCGTGCGGAGTTCCTTGACGTTGAGCCGAGTCACCTCGGCCCGCATCGGCGCAACCAATCGTTCATCGTATGGCATATTCGTTCAGATACCTTTCAGGTTCGTATGGTGCGTTTACTTGTCGGCGGCGGTCTGGTCGATGGCCTTGAGCATGGTATGCCACGCCAGCGTCGCACATTTGACGCGAATCGGGAAGGCGGCGACACCCGCGAACGCCCCCAGACTCCCGAGCGGATGCCGCGCACCGCCTGCCTCCGCCTTGGTCGTGGCCACGCCACCGGTCATCAGGCCGTGAAACCGGTCGAACAGGGCCTTGGCCTCGACGACACTCTTACCCTTGATCGTCGTCGTCATCACCGACGCCGACGCCTTCGAAATGGCACACCCTTGACCGAGAAACGAGACATCGGCCACCACGCCATCCTTGACGTCGACCCAGACTTCGAAGCTGTCACCGCAAAGCGGGTTGCGCCCTTCGGCATACCCGGACGACTCAGTCAGCTCCCGGAAGTTCCGGGGCGATCGGTTGTGATCGAGGATCACGCTCTGATAGAGCTCATCGAGCTCGCTCATTGCCCGAAGACCTTCCTGGCCTGCTCGACGCCAGCTACCAATGCATCGACTTCAGCCCGGGTATTGTAGGGCGCGAACGACGCGCGCACCGTTGCCACTACGCCCAAGCGAGCCATCAGCGGCTGGGCACAGTGATGCCCGGCCCGCACCGCCACGCCACCGGCATCGAGCGCCGTACCGACATCGTGCGGGTGGACACCGTCGAGCGTGAACGTCACCAGGCCCACCTTGGTTCGGCTGCGACCGTGGATCTCGACCCCGGGAATCGCGGCCAACCGCTCCGTGGCATATCGGACCAGGGTACGCTCGTGCTGCTCGGCCGCATCTCGATCCCAGGTAGCGAGGTAGTCGATCACCGCGCCGAGACCAAAGACTTCCGCAATGGGCGGCGTGCCCGCTTCGAAGCGGGCCGGCGCCGGAAGAAAGGTCGATCGCTCGATCTCGACCTTTGCAATCATCCCGCCGCCGCCCATCCAGGGCGGCATCCGCTCGAACAGTGATCGGCGCCCCCACAGCACACCGAGTCCGGTCGGCCCGAAGAGCTTGTGTACCGACAGCGCGTAGAAGTCGCAACCCAAGGCCTGGACATCGACCGTAAGGTGCGGAGCGGCCTGAGCGCCGTCGACCACGCAGACCGCGCCCATGGCGTGCGCCAGCTTCGAAACCTGCGCGATCGGCACCACGGTACCCAAGACATTCGAGACGTGACAGACCGCCACCACCTTGGTGCGATCGGTAACATGCCGTTCCAGCCAGGTCAGGTCGAGATCACCAGCTGCGGTGATGGGAATGCCCCGAATTCGCGCGCCGGTCTGCTCCGCAATCAGCTGCCACGGCACCAGGTTCGAGTGATGTTCCATCTCCGACACCAGGATCTCATCGCCGGGTCGCAGCACCGAGCGGCCGTACGACTGGGCCACCAGGTTGATCCCGGCCGTGGTGCCCGGCGTAAAGACCACCTCGTCTACCGACCCGGCGTTGAGGAAACCGGCTGTCCGCTCACGAACCTCCTCATAGCGCGCGGTCGCTTCCTGGCTCGAGGTATGCACACCGCGCGAGACGTTGGCCGTGACTTCGCGATAGTAGCGCGCCATTTCATCGATCACGACCTGCGGCGTCAATCCCGTTGCCGCGTTGTCGAGATACGCCAGCGGCGCCCCGCGGATCCGCCGGGCGAGCATCGGAAAATCGGGCCGCACTGCCTCGGGGTCCCACGCCCCGGTTACAGGCACGAACGCCCCCGTCGAGTCGGGGGCGCCGTTGGTCATCGTCTCACTGGCCACTAATCCTCCTTCAGCGCACCGTGCCGAGCCTGGCGTGAACCAGGATGTCGAGCGCGTCACGCACCGGGGCGGATGAAATTTCTTCGAGAACCTCCGCGGCAAACGCGTAGGTCTGAATCCGCCGTGCCATCTCCGCCGGAACGCCTCGGCTCTGCAGATAGAATCCCGACAGCGGATCCAGATTGCCGACCGTGGCGCCGTGGGTGCATTTCACATCGTCGGCAAAGATCTCGAGTTGCGGCTTGGTATCGACCTTGGCCGTATCCGAAAGCAGCAGGGTCCGGTTGGTCTGCTTGGCATCGGTCTTCTGCGCAATCGGCTGCACGAAGATCTTGCCGTTGAACACCCCATGGGACCGGTCGTCGAGAATCGCCTTGTAGACCTCCCAGCTCCGGCAATCGGGCTGATCGTGGAAGACCACCGTGTGATTATCGATCAGCTGATCACCATGCGCCAGCGAGAGGCCGTAGAGCAGCGCCTCGGTGTTCGGCGCATTGAGCCGAGTGTGCAGGTTGTGCCGAGCGATGGCGCCACCCATGGCAAGCGAGAACGAGCGATAGTGACTGTCCCGCCACTGATTCACCTGGGTGAAGCCGGTATGAAACGCCGCTTCGCTTTCCCGCTGGATTCGGCTGTGCTCGATCCACGACCCTTCGGCCATCGAGATCTCGCAGACCGGGTTGGTCCAGTAGCGGGCGCCGGGCGCGAGGGTCACGTAACTCTCGACCAGCTGCGCACGCGCTTCCCGCTCGACCAACACGAGGGCGCGCGGATGGGTCGCCACGCCGTCGGCTTCGGCCGTGCTCACGAAGACCAGATGGATCGGGGTATCGACCACCGTGCCGGCCGTGATGCGCACCAAGGCCCCATCCCGCGACAGCGCGGTATTGAGGGCGGTGAAGGGTGTCGCATCGGGCGAGACGTGCTGGCCCAGGTGCCGTTCCAGCACTTCGGGCTCCGCGGCAAGCGCCACGGCCAGAGTCGTTGCCGTGAGGCCCTCGGTGGCCGGGCTGCTGGAGAGTTCCGGAGCGTACTGGCCGTTCACGAAGACGAGCCGGGTCCACTCCGGATGCCCGAACAGGAACGGCTCCAGATCGGCCGCCCCGACGGTCGCCTTGCCTCCGGCGGCGGCAAACTCCGCCCCGGCAATCGGCGCCACCGAGGTGAAGCGCCACTCCTCGTCCTTGGGCGTGGGAAAGCCGGCCTGCTGGAAGCCGTCCATGGCCGAGCGGCGGAGCCGCTGGAGCCACGGAGGCAAGCCGGCGGTGTCGGCGCTCTGCGCCTCGTACTGCCGGAGATACGTCTCGATCACGCGTTGGCCTCCACCGCGCCGGTCAACCACTCGTAGCCCTTGGCTTCGAGTTCGTGAGCCAGTTCCTTGCCACCCGAGCGAATGATCTGCCCATCGGCCAGCACATGGACGAAATCGGGTACGATGTGGTTGAGCAGCCGCTGATAGTGCGTCACCACGACGTAGGCGTTATCGGGCCGGCGCAGGGCGTTGACGCCGTTGGCCACGATGCGCAGCGCGTCGATGTCGAGCCCGGAATCGGTTTCATCGAGCAGGGCCAGCTTGGGCTCGAGGATCGCCATCTGGAGGATCTCGTTCCGCTTTTTCTCGCCGCCGGAGAATCCCGCATTGACGGCCCGCTGCACGATTTCCGGGCCCCACTCGACCAGGTCCAGCTTCGACTCAAGCAGATCGAGAAAGTCGATCGGGTCCATTTCTTCCAGACCGCGGGCCTTCCGAATCTCGTTGTACGCCGAGCGGAGGAAGTACGCGTTGGTGACACCGGGGATTTCGACCGGATACTGGAACGCCAGGAAGACGCCGGCCTGGGCCCGTTCTTCGGGCTCGAGTTCGGTCAGATCTTCGCCCTGGTAGAGGATCTCGCCACCGGTGATTTCGTAGGCGGGATGACCGGCAATGACCTGCGCCAGCGTGCTCTTGCCCGAACCGTTGGGGCCCATGATGGCATGGATCTCACCGGCATTGACCGTGAGCGAGAGACCCTTCAAGATGTCTTTGTCACCCGCGCGAGCGCGGAGATCTCTGATTTCCAGTAACGGCGCCACTGTGTGAACTCTGCTCCGTAGTTATCCGACGCTGCCTTCGAGACTGATGCCCAGCAGTTTCTGCGCTTCCACCGCGAACTCCATCGGGAGCTCACGGAAGACTTCCTTACAGAAACCGTTGACCACCACCGAGATGGCGTGTTCCGTGTTGAGGCCACGCTGTTTCAAATAGAAGATCTGATCCTCGCCGATCTTCGAGGTCGACGCCTCGTGTTCCAGCGCCGCCGACCGATTCTGCACATCGATATAGGGGAACGTGTGCGCACCACAGCGATTCCCGATCAGCATCGAGTCGCACTGAGTGTAGTTCCGCGCGTTATGCGCCCGCGGCATGATCTTGACCTGGCCCCGGTAGCTGTTCTGCCCCTGGCCGGCCGAGATACCCTTGGACACGATGGTGCTCTTCGTGTTGCGGCCGATATGGATCATCTTGGTGCCGGTATCGGCCTGCTGCCGACCGTTGGCCACCGCCACCGAGTAGAACTCGCCGATCGAGTCGTCGCCCTGCAGAATGACGCTGGGATACTTCCAGGTGATGGCCGACCCGGTTTCGACCTGGGTCCACGAGATCTTGGAGCGGGCGCCGGC
>CAZUES010000079.1:0-5242 GCA_964619465.1 uncultured Gemmatimonas sp. | reverse complement strand
TGGTGATCTTGCCCGGGTTCCGCTTGATCTCGTTGACCAACTCCTCGAGCGCCACAGAGACGCGGCGCAGGTCGTGATAGAGCAGCGTGTCATTGACCAGCTTGCCCATAGTCCCGTCGCCCCGGTTGATCTTCTGCAGCAGGGTGTCGAGCCGGGCGCTGGTGGCGGTAAAGCCGCTGCTGGTCAGCGCCAGGTTGGTCAGCAGGGTATCGCTCTTCCTGAGCGTGCTGGCGAGTTCCACCTCCGCCAGCGTGGTGTCGAGCCGAGCTGAAAGCCGCTGCAGCGAGGCCATGGCGGCCGTCAACTCCGCAGCCGGCCCGGTGCGGGTGTTGGCAAAGACGGAGGCCAGGCGCTGCATCGCCTCGAGGGTGGCATTGAGGTTGTCGGCCAGCCGGCGGTTGGCAACCTCGTTGATGCCGCCCAATGCCTGCTGGGCAGACGCGCCGAGTTCGCTGCCCATGTCCATCAGGCCCAGGGCGACGGAGCCCTGAATCACCTGCCCGGCCGGCAACGGTTGGGCGCTCTGCCCGGGATTGAAGTTGATCACGGCATCGGCAACCAGCCCGACCGTAGCCAGCTCCGCCGTGGCATCGACTTTCGGCTGGACCTGCGGAGAGAGCGAGAGGGTGATGATGACGTCGCCCACGCCCCGGAAGTTGATCTCTTCCACCGAGCCGAGATTGACGCCGGAAACGCGAACCGCCGACCCGCGCTTCAGAGTACCGACATCCGCAAACGAAACCTGAACCGCCGAATGGCCGCGACCGAAGCTCTTGCCCTGCAGCCACATGGTCCCGGCGAGAAAAAGCCCGATACCGAGAAGCACCAGCAAACCGACGGTGACTTCCTGCTTGCGATGAAGATCCATATGATCCGCCTACCCAGCGTCTTGGGTTTCAAAGTCCCGTTCCAGAAAGGCGCGTACCTTCTCGTTGTCCGACTCCCGAAACTCTTCCGGGGTTCCCTGAAGCAGGATCCGGCCGTCGCTCAACAGCGCAATCCGATCGGCCACGCGGAACGCGCCACGAACATCGTGAGTCACCATCACACTGGTCACGCCCAGTTCCTCGGAGAGCCCCTTGACCAGGTTGTCGATCACATCGGAATTGACCGGATCGAGACCGGAGGTCGGCTCATCGTACAGCAGATACTTCGGAGCCCCGGCAATGGCGCGCGCGATGCCGACCCGTTTCCGCATACCGCCCGAAAGCTGCGCCGGAAATTTGCGCAACGTTTCCGGCGCCAGATTGACCAGCCGGAGACACTCGGCAACCCGCTCTTTACAGTACTCAAGATCGCGGAACTGTTTCTGATCGACGATACCCAGCCGGATGTTCTCGAACACATTCATCGAGTCGAAGAGAGCGCCGTTCTGAAAGACATAACCGATCGTCGTCCGCAGCTTGGCCAGCTCGTCGCGTTTGAGGAGGGCGACGTTCTTGCCGTCGACCAGCACGGCTCCCTCATCGGGATGGATCAGACCGTTGACATGCTTGAGCAGCACGCTCTTGCCGGTGCCCGAGGGCCCCAGCAGAGCTACCGTTTCGCCATCATTGACGGTGAAATCTACCCCTGCGAGCACCACCTGCTCGCCGAAGCGCTTCTTGACGCCGCGTAGCTCGATCATCTAGTTGAGCAGCACTCGAGCCAGCACGACGTTGAGCAACAGGATCACAACGGAGCTGGTGACCACCGCTGCGGTGGTTGCCTTGCCGACGCCCTGCGCACCCTGCTTAGCATTGAAGCCCATGTAACACGAAATCAGCGCGATGGCACCACCGAAGAAGAAGGCCTTGATGACAGAGTAGTACCCGTCGAATGCCCGGTAATAGTACTGCGCACCGTAGGCGAAGTCCTCGTTGGTCATCGGCAGAACCTGCTTGACGCCGTACCAGCCGGCCACCACCGCGATCACGTCGGCGACGATGACGAGGATCGGGACCATGATGAAGCCCGCCAGCACCTTCGGAATGATCAGGTGCGAAGCGGGCGACCGGCCGAGGCTCTCGAGCGCATCGATCTGCTCGGTCACCCGCATCGACCCGAGTTCAGCCGCATAACTGGCCCCGATCCGTCCGGCCAAAACCAGGCCGACCAGAACCGGTCCCAGTTCGAGGACGACGGTCGAGACGATCAGGGTGCCGAGCACGTAGATGGGCAGGCTGGTCTGCCACTGGTAACCCGACTGAAAAGCGGTCACTGCGCCGGCAAAGGCGGCAATGACGACGACGATGGGAAGGCTGCCGCCACCGATGGTGGCTGCTTCCGAGATGGTTCGGGGGAGCCATCCGCGCCAATCGCGGAAACCGCGAATGATTTCAAGGCACATCAGGCTGAAGCGGCCGAAATGGGCCAATGCCCCGAGCACTACCCTACCGATGAGACGTGGAACACCGAGCACGGCATTGGCCATGTCTGTATCTTGCCCCCCCATGCCGTCGAAGTCCACCCTCGCCAGCTTCAGGCGCCGGATCGTCAAATGGTTCCGAAAACATGGCCGCGACCTGCCATGGCGGCAGACCCGAGACCCGTATCGGATCCTGGTTTCGGAATTCATGCTTCAGCAGACCCAGGTCGGCCGGGTCGAGGGATACTACGTCCGCTTTCTGGAGCAATATCCTGACCTGAAGACGCTCGCGGCGGCCAGTCCAAGCACGGTTCGGGAAAGTTGGCAGGGCCTGGGGTACTACCGGCGAGCCGAGAACCTGCACCGGCTGGCGCAGGTCGTGGTGGGTGAGATGAATGGAACCATTCCGAGCGAGGTCGAATCGCTCCAGGCCTTGCCCGGCGTAGGGCGGTATACGGCCGGCGCCGTGGCCACCTTCGCATTCGAGGCGGCCGAGCCCTGTGTCGACACCAACGTGGCCCGGGTGGTCCGGAGAGCATTCCACCCGCGCGCCGGCAAGGGCGCCCGGGACCAGGAGAAGCTCTGGAAAACGGCTCGCGCGCTGATCCCCGACGCCGGAGCCCAAGCCTGGGCGTTCAATCAGGGCATCATGGAACTGGGTGCCACGATCTGCACCGCGCGGACGGCGCTTTGCCAGGCCTGCCCGGTCCGAACCGACTGTTCGACCGGGAAGCGCAGCATCCGGTCAGCGCCAGCCCATCACTCCCGAGACAAGCGCAAGCAAGCCAAGCAAGCCTGAAATCATACCGAGCCGCGCCTGCTTCTTGCGCAGGTGATCGAACTGCGCAGCGTGGCTTACCGGGTCGAGCCGGGCCAGGCGGCCGACGTTGGGCACCAGCACGACCAGTGTGATGAGCGCAGCCGCCAACCCCGCGACCTGCATGGTCATCAGCTGGTGCGTAATGGCCGCCATGGCGCCCGGGCTGCCATACATGGTGAGCGTCAACACCAGACCGGAAACCACCACGGCGAGGCTGCCGGGAAACACCGCAGAGTTGTAGATGGTCCGCAGCAGACGGGCAACGACGCCCAGCTGTTCGCGGGCCTCGCGACGCCCGGCAATGCTCACCGCCATGGCTCCGACCGCGCCACCAAGCCAGAGGACAATGCCGAGAAGATGGATGAAGACCCAGAATCGAATCATGGGATTATTTCGCTGAAGAGGGAGGGGTCGATCGCTTGCCGGCCTGCGAATCCGGAGTCGACCTCGTGCCAGTGGGAAATCCGTTCCTCACCAAGCCGCCAGCAGAGGAACACGAGCCGGTCGTCACGCAGCGCATAGAAGTCGACCAGGCCTTCATCGATGCCTTTGAACACGCAGCCGATCTCCTCGAGTTCGAGCAGGAGCCCGTTGACGCGGTCGGCCGCAACCGCCACGACTTCACGCGCGGCGACCAACTCCGGCGTTTCGCCCAGGTCGGCCCGGGATCCGGCGGCGAGCAACTCGTAGTCCGCCATGGCCTGCCGCCAGCTGTCGTACTCGGCTTGCAGGTCGGCGAGGATTCGCCGCACCAGCGGCAGCGTCCGCTCTGCCTCTTCCAAGCTGAAGATACGAATCTCGGCCATGGGAACCTCCGTCGCTGCGGCTCGAACCGTCAGAGACCCGCTTCGGGCCCCCCGTGTCCGGAGAACATCGGCCCGAAACAGGGGTCCGGTCAAGCACCGGAATCGAGAGCCGCTCGGGCGGCCCTGCGTCCAGCTTCAAGATAGGCATCGACTTGATCGACCGCGAACGTCTCGCCGCGATGGACTCGAGGCCGGATATACGTCAAAGGCGGGCGATCCGGAGTAGCCCGCCAGAGCGCAATCTGCAGGGCGGTATTGCTGGCCATCAGGACGAACTGCGTGTCACTATGGGCTCGAACCAACGCCGGAGGCGGCCGCTCGCGCGACGGTTCCGAGTCGAAACCCGGTCCCACGTCGATGGCCACCACCCGGTCGGCCGGGAACCGGGCGGCAACGTCGAGCGGCACGACGCCGCGAAGCCCTCCGTCAGCCAGACGCCGGCCGAGCAGCTGCACCGGCGGATAGAAGACCGGCAGTGCGCACGAAGCGAACAGCGCGTCGGCCAGGGGCGCATCGACGCCGCCATCGCCAAAGACGACCAGCTCACCGGTATCGAGATCGGCCGCCGTGACCGAAAGCGGGATGCGCAGCTGGTCGAAGCTGGCCACCGGCAGCAGAGATCCAAGCGTGTCGCGAAGCCGCTGCCCCTTGAACAGGGACGGCGCGAAGAGCCCCCGGATGAAAGCCGTCCGGTCGAGGGCCGCAACCGCCGGGCGATCGACCTTGCGAAGCTGCGCAGTGACCCCAGACAGCGGGATTCCCGCTGCCAAGCCGGCGCCGATGACCGCGCCCATGGAAGTACCGATGATTCGACTCGGAACGATGCCGGCCTGCTCGAGTACCTCCAGCGCGCCAAGCTGGGCGGCGGTCTTGGCGCCGCCACCGGACAGCACCAGGGTAACCCGAGACGTCATCAGCCTTTCCGAGCCAGATAGCGCGCTTCCGCCGAGGCGAACCGCTCGCGTTCGGCATCGGTTCCAGGCACCAGACGAGGCACCCGACGGGGCTTTCGGTCGAGATCGATCGCAACGAAAACGATGTGGGCCGTGTGGGTCCGCTGGCGCACCCCGGTCGCGATGTGCTCCGAGGTGACTTCGACGGTGATGTACATCGAACTGGAGCCGACATAGTCGACCTCGGCCGTGCAGGTCACCAGCGCACCAACCGGGATGGCGTGATGGAAGTCGAGCCGGTCGATCGACTTGGTGACGGCCGGACCGCCGGCATGGCGCATCGCGGCGACCGCGGCGGCCTGATCGACCAGGGCCA
>CAZUES010000078.1:0-6930 GCA_964619465.1 uncultured Gemmatimonas sp. | reverse complement strand
CTGCCGCCTCCGGGTGTGGACTCCGAAGAGACTGCAGAAGCCCTTCACGACGCCGTCGGACGAGCTCGTGCTCGACCGCCTGGGCGATGAAGCGACTGCGATTCCGCTCCAGGCGGTCGATTCCCTGAACCAACTCGGCAGCCAGGGTGACGGTTACTCGCTCCGTCGATGCCATCTATTCTCCAGTATGCGGATAAGTATGATCATACTTGACTATTATCGAGTGTCAAGAATGGTCAAGGATCATCGGGCACGGAATCCCGTCTGGGTCGCCGGACGGGCGGCGATACGGTCTACTACCAGGAAAATACGGCTTATCATCCTGTATTTTCCCGGTAATATTGAATCTATGATCGATCGCAGGCTCGTGTTGGAGCAAATTCGTTCAGGATTGGACCGCGCCCGCGTAGTCGTGCTGACTGGTGCCCGGCAGTCCGGTAAGACCACCCTGGCGCGTGAGCTGCTGAGCGAATCGTCTCCCAACTACTTCGATTTCGAAGACCCTGTCAGCCTGGCACGCCTGGATGAGCCCCGGACGGCGCTCGATCCGCTTCGGGGCCTGGTCGTCATCGACGAAGTTCAGCGTCGGCCCGATCTCTTTCCGGTGCTGCGCGCGCTGATGGACCGCCCCGCGAATCCGGCGCGTTTTCTGATTCTCGGCAGCGCATCGGGCAATCTGATGCAACAGCCCTCGGAAAGCCTGGCCGGTCGGGCGGAACGCATCGAGATCGGCGGGTTCACGCTCGCTGAGCTGGGTGCCGACTCGGTAAATGAACTCTGGCGGCGGGGAGGATTCCCGCGTTCGTACCTGGCGCGTACCGAGGATGACAGCGTTGCATGGCGGAAGGCGTTCATCCAGACGCTGCTGGAACGCGATCTGCCACAGTGGGGTGTCCGGATTCCGGCGGTTGCGCTGCTCCGGTTCTGGACCATGCTTGCCCACTATCATGGTCAGACATGGAACGCCACCGAGCCCGCCCATGCGCTCGGCGTGAGTCCGTCGACCACTCGGCGCTATCTCGATCTGCTGACCGACGCGCACATGGTTCGCCAGCTGCAGCCGTGGTATGCCAACGTGAGCAAGCGCCAGGTCAAGTCACCCAAAGTCTACGTGCGCGACAGCGGCCTCCTGCACCAACTGCTGGGGGTAGGAACCGAGAAGGCCATTCTCTCGCACCCCAGGCTGGGTGCGTCGTGGGAAGGATTCGTCATCGAACAGATCCTGGCTACCGAGCCTCACGATGAAGCCTGGTTTTGGGCAACGCACCGCGGGGCGGAGATTGATCTGCTCCTGCGCCGCGGGGATCGATTGCTTGGTGTGGAGTGCAAACGGGCCGACGTGCCTAGGGTCACGCCCTCGGTACGACATGCGCTGGCAGACCTCGACCTGGAGCAGGTCGCGATTGTGTATCCCGGTGCGCAGCGGTTCGCTCTCGCCGATCGCATCGAGGCGGTACCGCTGGTTACCCTGTCTCGGCCGGGGCAACTCTTCCAGGGGCTGTAGCACGTTTGGCGGCTGGGCTCGATGCTCAGCGATCCCGAGTTATCCGAGAGACGGCCAATATGACTCAACTGGTGCGCGACTTCGCTGCGATCGACGTCGAAACGACGGGGTTCAACTACCGTGGCGCCGACCGTGTCATCGAGATCGCGATCGTCCGCATGCGTCCTGATTTCAGTGTGGTCGACGAATTCGTGACCCTCGTCAACCCCAATCGAGACGTCGGCCGTTCCGACATCCATGGAATCATGGCGTCGGACGTCGTCCACGCCCCACCATTTGTAGAGATTGCGGGCGACATCGCATCACGACTCAGCAATGCAGTAGTCGTTGGCCATAACCTGCGTTTTGATCTGGGCTTTCTGGCATCGGAATTCCGCCGCGCCGACTTCATGATGCCGCCATTGCCTTCCCTCTGTACTCTAGCGCTGGCCTATCGGGATCTGACAGACGCACCAACCCGGAAACTCGCTGCCTGCTGCAAAGAGCTTGGCATCGAGCTCACGCCTGCTCATGATGCGTTGGGTGACGCCCAGGCAACGGCTTCCCTCCTGGCAGCTTTCGCGCGACGGGGTGGCCTACCCGGTCCGGCGCCGCTCGACATCGATTTTTATCATGGAGCGCCACCTGCGAGGTCGTGGCACGGTTTGCCACCATCGGGCCGTGCGGTGGCGCGTTCGCGGGCTCGCGAGCTACATCGGGAAAGCCGGGCCTACCTTGCCCGACTCGTCGAGTCGCTTCCCGGCGACGAAGCGACGTCGGCAGTCGAGGCGGAGTATCTGTCCGTGCTTGACCGCGTCCTGGAAGACCGTACGGTCACGCGCGACGAAGCCGAGGCGTTGATCGACGTGGCGCTGGATTGGGGAATGTCGCGTGTCGACGTCATCGCAGCGCATGGCCGATATCTTCGGGCGCTCGTTGGAGAGGCACGCGCCGATGGGGTCGTGACCGTACCCGAGCGCTCCGATCTCGAGACGGTTCGGGAACTCCTTGGGCTGCCAGCCGCCGACCTTCAGGCACTTCTCGACGAGGAGTATGAGCGCCTGCCGGTCTCTCCGCCGATTCAGGAGTCCGAGAGCCTGGTCGGGAAGTCCGTATGCTTCACGGGTACCTCGCTCTGCAGCGAGCGCGGCATGCCGATGACGCGCGAACGGGCTCAGGAGCTGGCAAGTAGTGCGGGCCTGGTGGTGCTTCCGCGCGTGACGAAGAAGCTCGACATTCTAGTGGTGGCGGATCCGAGCTCGGCGTCCTCGAAAGCCAAGAAAGCCCGAGAGTACGGCACCCGAGTCCTTGCTGAGGTGG
This sequence comes from uncultured Gemmatimonas sp., assembly GCA_964619465.1. Taxonomy (GTDB): domain Bacteria; phylum Gemmatimonadota; class Gemmatimonadetes; order Gemmatimonadales; family GWC2-71-9; genus SHZU01. Next base: position 4,127 of record CAZUES010000078.1, on the reverse strand, counting down.
CTTTCTGGCGGGCGATCGCGGTGCGCGTCGATTGACGGACATGTCGGAGATCCGATGACGACAAAACCATCAGCGGAACCCTCCGCTCCTTTATGGGAGGTCGACCATGACTCCCTCAGCGCCTTCAGCCTCGGCGTGCGCGAGCCGCCATCGGGAGCCGCGTGGCTGCGCGTGCGCCGGATGGCGGAGGAGCTTGCCCTGCTGCCGGCGTTCGACCGCCTCATCACCCTCGACATGAACCGGATCGAGGAACTTCCACATCAGATCGCCGTTGCGCTGCAAGCGCTACAGCCGCCCATGAGCGGACGCGTCATCCTGGCGGACGAAGTAGGCCTCGGTAAGACCATCGAAGCCGGCATTATCCTGAAGGAGCTGGAGGTGCGCGGGCTCGCCCGCCGGATCCTGATTCTGACACCGGCCAGCCTCGTCACCCAGTGGGTCGAAGAGCTGGAAGACAAGTTCTTCGAGAAGTTCGAGGCCATCGAAGACCCCGATCAATGGGCCCGCTCGCCCCGGGCGATTGCGTCATACGACCGCGCGAGACATCGACGCCACGCCGAGGAACTGCTCCAGCACCGCTGGGATCTGGTCATCGTCGACGAGGCGCACAAGTGTAAGAACCACGAGTCGGCCCGCTACCGGCTGATCCAGCAGATCCGCCGTAACTACCTCCTGCTCCTCACTGCGACACCGATCCAGAACGATCTCCGCGAACTCTATAACCTCATCACGCTGCTGCGGCCGGGACATCTCGGCACCTGGAAAGAGTTCAAGCGGACCTATGTCGCCGACCGGACCGGACGGGAGGTCCGCCAGGCCGCGGCGTTGCGCGATCTCACCAGCCGGGTGATGATCCGGACCAGGCGGTCGAGCGTGGCGCACATCATGTCGCTTCCTGCGCGACGGCCGCGGCATCCCGATCTCGCGCTGACAGCGGCGGAAGCCGGGCTGTATGCCGGAACGGCGCGGTTCCTTCGCGATCTCTATCGGGAGGGGTTCCGGGCCACGACCGAAGAGGAAGAGCGCGCCGACCGGCGCCGCCGGCGGGCCAGGACGGGGCGCGGCATCTTCTTTCTCGAGTGCCTCCGCCTGGCGCAGCGCTTGTGCTCGTCGTCGCCGGCGCTGGCGTCGTCGATGGCGCGCCTGAGTCAGGGCGAACTCATCGTTCCCGCCTTCCGACACCGGGCGCAGCTGCTGGCCGACGAGGCAGCCGCAGTAGGCACGCATACGAAGCTGGAGGAGCTTTCGGCGATGCTGGCGCGATCGGAGGACCGGGCCGTAGTGTTCAGCGAGCACCTGCCGACGATCCACCTGATCGACCAACGGGTGACGGAACTCGGTCGTCCGGCGATCGTGTTTCAGGGCAGCTTGAGTCGCGTCGATCGGCACCGCGCACTGACCCGTTTCAGGCGCGAGCCGAAAGGTGTGCTGGTCAGCACGCGGGCGGGTACGGAAGGCCTGAACCTGCAGTTCTGTCACCAGCTCGTCAACTACGAGCTGCCCTGGAATCCGATGGTTGTCGAGCAGCGCATCGGTCGCGTCCACCGGTTCGGCCAGCAGCGCGAGGTCGAGCTGTACAACTACGCAGCCAAGGGCACGGTCGAGGCGCACATCCTCCGGTTGCTGCACACGAAGATCCGGTTGTTCGAGCTGGTGGTGGGCGAGTTGGACCTGATCCTCGAGCGGATGGATGACGACGGCGGAGAGAGCTTCGAGGGCCACCTAGGCCAGCTCTGGCTCGGGGCGGAGACCGATGAGGCGTTCGAGGAGAAAATCGAGGAACTGGGAGACAAGGTTGCTGCGGAGCGGACGGCGGCGCTGGAGGAAGAGGAGCGCAGCTCGACCATCGCCGCGGCAGATTCAGCGCAGCGGCTCAAAGATGAGTTCACGATCCTCACCGTGCCGGCCCGGCTGCGGCTCGGCTACGGGACGGTCCACATGACGATGGCCCCGGGCGTCGAGGGAACCCGTCACCAGCTCGGCATCTCGGTGGCTGAGATTCTGGAGATGCTGAGCATGGGCCCGGTGGTCGAGCCGGCAGGGATGCATCCGGACTACGGGCCGATCTATCGGATCGTCGGTCTCACCGGGCGAGGACGGGAAGTCTGGATGTCGGCGCAGGTCGACCGGCTACCGATCACGGTGACCGCGATCGGTGGCGATGCCGAGGCGCCGCTCGCAGCATGACGGAGCCTGCGATGCCGTCCGAGCACCATCCGGCGCCGATCGATCCTCGACCCCGGCAGCTGCTCGAACGGTACACGTCGCTGATCGGGGCGCTCCTGCTCGATACGGGAGACGGGGTGGTCGAGTTCGACGTACCGCCCGCCGAGCAGCAGTTCTGGGACGGGCGCGCGTCGGTCACGATCGCCCTGACGCCGGATGCCCTGAGCATCGATCCCGAGGCGGAGCTGCTCGGCATCGGAAGCCCGGTGTTCGAGCGTCTGGTCGATGCGATTCGGGCGCGCGGCCATCGCGAGCACAAGGGGTTGCTCGCACCGAGTCGTGATCCGGACGACGGCGAGGTGGCGTTCCCGGTCGGGTTGGATAGGGCGGACCTCGATGGCAGCCGGGTCGAGCTCTCCGTGCTGCCCGTCGGCAGGCTCGTCGCGCGGGTCTCTATCAAAGCCGGTGCGTTGGTGGACGAACGGTTGGTAGAGTCGCCGCCGATCGATCTGTCGACGGGCACGCGTGCACCTGGCGCCTTGACCGCGCTCCTGTCCGGCGCCGCGACGGCGACCGTCGCCGCGGACCAACTGCCCGCGAATGCGGTGGCCGTCGAGCCCAAGCCGATGAATCAGCTTTTGCCGCTGGCATTTGACGAACTCGAGGAGGTCCTGCGCGATCAGTTCACCAGGATCGGGCATGATGCGGACCAGGCGCTCGCCCAGGAGCTGGCACGGCTGGAGCGTTACTACACCACGCTGATCGCGGACATCGAAACCGACGCACCGCCCGACGCCGAGCAGGCCAAGCGGCAGGTGCAGGCGGAGCATGCCAGGCGGCGTGGCGAGGAGGAGGATCGCTACCGGACGACGATCACCGTGCATCCGCTGCAGCTGATCGAGTGGTCGGTCCTCGCTCAGCGGGTCACCTGGTCGATGTGCACGTCGGAAGGAACGGTCGCATCGTTCTCGGCGACGCGGTTGCTCAGCGGCGAGACCGACTGGCACTTCCGCTGTCCCGGCTGCGGCGGCGCGCCGAGCCTGGTTCGGGTCTGTCGGGACGGTCATGCCGCATGTTCGACGTGCAGTGACCGGTGCGACGTGTGCAGTCAGGTCAGCTGCACCGAGCATGGATTGCGCGAATGCGCCATCGGGCGTCATCCGGTCTGCGCCGATCACGCCTCCGTCTGCCGGCCCTGCGGGCGCGTCCACTGCGAGCAGCACGCGGCCCATTGCAGCGCCGGTGATCATCGGGTCTGTCCCGAGTGCGCCGTTTCCTGTGCGATCTGCAGTCGAGCGCTCTGTCGCGCACACGCCGTCGAAACTGCGGCAGTGTCTCCCAGAGGGCTGCGATGGCTCTGCGAGACCTGCGTCGTGCTCTGCGAGGGCAGCCAGAAGGAGCCGGTGGGCCGCGACGAGGCGACGCGGTGTGCGTCATGCGAGCGCTACGTCTGTGAGCACCACCAGACGATCTGCGCCGTCGACGGACAGGTGCATTGCTCCAGTCACCTCCGCCGGTCGGACCATTCCGGCCGCTTGACCTGCGAGCAGCATCGGGCAACCTGTGATGACGAGCCCGGCTCGATCCTCGCCAGCGACGAGGTACGCCCGTGCGCAACCTGCGAGAGAAACATCTGCGAACAGCACGGCAGCACATGCGTTGAAGACGGCGAGCGCCATTGTACCGCACACCTGCGGCCACTGGCGGACCAGCCGGGCCGAGTCGGATGCGAAGCGCACCGGACCACATGTCATGTCGATGGGGTCACCTACTCGCTGACGGGTACCCGAGTGTGTCCGGTGTGCGGTCGGCTGGCCTGTGAGAGGCACCGGGTTGCGTGCTCTTCGTGCGCGCGGCAGGTGTGCACGCGCGACGTCACGAGCGGCCGGTGTGTCACGTGCACCCGGCTGGAAGAGACCCAGCAGCCGGGCGACGATCTGATTCAGGCGTCGCTCGCGGCC
>CAZUES010000077.1:0-7095 GCA_964619465.1 uncultured Gemmatimonas sp. | reverse complement strand
TCGTTCGGGAAGTCGCGTGCCAAGCTACTGGCCGGTGACACGCCCAAGCTCACCTTTGCCGACGTGGCCGGTGCCGACGAGGCCAAGGTCGAACTCCAGGAAATCATCGAGTTCTTGAAGGACCCGCAGAAGTTCACCCGGCTGGGCGGGCGCCTGCCGAAGGGGGCGCTGTTGATCGGTCCTCCCGGCACCGGTAAGACGCTGCTCGCCAAGGCGGTCGCCGGCGAAGCGGGGCGTCCCTTCTTCTCGATGTCCGGCTCGGATTTCGTCGAGATGTTCGTCGGCGTCGGCGCCAGCCGGGTCCGCGATCTGTTCGAGCAGGGCAAGGCCCACGCACCGTGCATCATCTTCATCGACGAGATCGATGCGGTCGGTCGGCATCGTGGCGCCGGCCTGGGCGGCGGTCACGACGAGCGGGAGCAGACTTTGAACCAGCTCCTGGTCGAGATGGACGGCTTCGAGTCCAACGACGGTGTCATCCTGATCGCGGCGACCAACCGCCCCGATGTGCTGGATCCGGCCTTGCTCCGGCCCGGCCGATTCGACCGGCAGATCGTCGTTGACGCACCGGACGTGCGGGGTCGGGAAGGGATCCTCCGGGTTCACACCCGCAAGATTCCCCTGGCGGCGGACGTCCGGCTCGACGTGCTGGCCAAAGGCACGCCGGGCCTCTGCGGTGCGGACCTGGCGAATCTGGTCAACGAGTCCGCCGTCCTGGCCGCCCGGAAGAACAAGTCCCTGGTCGACATGTTCGACTTCGAGGAAGCCAAGGACAAAGTCATGCTCGGCGTCGAGCGGCGGAGCCTCCTGCTGACCGACGACGACCGCAAACTCACCGCGTATCACGAGGCGGGGCACGCCATCGTGTCGCTCAGGATTCCGGGCCTCGACCCGCTCCACAAGGTCACCATCATTCCGCGGGGCCGGGCGTTGGGCCTCACGATGTGGCTGCCCGAGCAGGATCGCCGCAACGTGACCAGGCACTGGCTCGAGGGTAATCTGGCCTGCAGCTTCGGCGGACGGGTGGCCGAAGAGATCGCCTTCGGTACCGAGAAGATCACCACCGGTGCGGCCGGCGACATCGAGCAGGCTACCTCACTTGCGCGCCGGATGGTGACGCAGTGGGGTATGAGCGACAAGGTCGGCATGATTGCCGTGGGCGACCGCCAGCAGGAAATCTTCCTGGGTCGCGAGCTTTCGCAGCGGCGGGAGGTCTCGGACCAGATGGCCGAAACCGTCGATTCCGAAATCAAGCGGCTGATCGACGAAGCCTATGAGCGTGCTCGCGTCATCCTGACCGCCGATCGGGAACTGCTCGACCGGATGGCCGATACGCTGCTCGATCGGGAAACGCTCGATCGGGATGAGATCGATCTCGTGGTTCGAGGGGAAACTCTCCCGCCGCGACCGGTCCCGCCGCCGCCCCCGTCGGCGCCGACCGCTCCGGCCTCGGCCAGGGTCACCAAGCCTGCACCGGCGCCCGGCATACTGGGGTCACCCCCGGCGGAACCCGCGGGCGCCTGATCGTTACACAGCCAGGGCGGGGCGGGTCGGTACGACCTGCTCCGCCCGCGCTGCTTAGCCCGGCGCTCGTCGCCGCCAGAGTTCGTTGCCCTCATCATTGCATATCATGACCTCACGGCCTCCGTACCGCGCCGCGCTCGTCGCCGCCCTCGTCGTTCTGGTCGGGTACATCCTGACGCTGGCGCCGACCGTCACGTTCTGGGATGCCGGCGAGTTCGGCGCCGCCATGAAGATTCTCGGCATTCCGCACCCACCGGGAACGCCGCTCTTCATCATGATGGGCCACGTTTGGGGTACGCTGATTCCGTTCGGCGAATTTGCCTGGCGGACCAACCTGATGAGCGCCGTCTTCAGTGCGGGAGCCGCCGGGTTCTGGTTCCTGATCATGCACGAGGTGCTGGTCCGTCTCATTCCCGGCGAGACCTCGCTCGAACGATGGGTTCGGTTGCTGGGCGCCGGGTCGGCCAGCGTGCTGTCGGCCTTCGTCTTCACCAACTGGCTCAACTCGAACGAAACCGAAGTCTATTGCATCGCCACCTTCATCATCGGCGCGGTGACCTGGCTGTCGCTCCGCTGGCGCGCGACTCGGGCGACCGAACGCGGTCCTCGCGCGCTCCTGCTGATTGCCTATCTGCTCGGCGTGTCGATTGCCAACCACCTGCTGGCGCTGCTGGCGGGGCCCGCCGTGATTGCCTTTCTGGTGGCGGAGCTGCTGGCTAACCCGGCCGACGACCCGGCCATTCGCCGCCGGGACTGGGCCCACGCGGCGGTCATCGGCGGCCTCTGGGTGCTCCTCCTGGGTATCGGGCTGGGCAGCTCCACCATCGCCACCCTGGGTCTGCTGATCTTCCTGGGGTGCGCAGCTTTCGCGATCTCGGCGGGTGTGCTGCCGTTTGCTGCGGCGTCACTGCTGGTGGCCCTGATCGGTGTCACACCGTACCTCTTTCTCTTCCTGCGCTCGCCGCAGGATCCCTTCATCAACGAAGCGGCGCCGGGAACTCTCGATGCGCTGCTCGCCGTGATCCGCCGCGAGCAGTATCCGCCGCGCAGCCCGTTGGACGATCCGACCATTCCACATGGTCCGGATAACCCGGGGCGGAATCTCACCATCATCGGGCTGCAGCTGCTCAACTACCTCCAGTACTTCAGCTGGCAGTGGGGCAAGGCGATCGCGGCCAAGGTCGGGTCGATCCCGCTGCAGGTGATCCCGACGGCGATTTTCTTCGGACTGGGTTTGCAGGGTATGATCGCCCACCGGCGCGCCGACCGGAGCAGCTGGTGGTTGCTGTTCATTTTGTGGGGCGCTACCGGGCTTGGCTTGATGGCGTATATGAACTTCAGGCCGGGCTATTCGGTGGGCTGGGAACAGTATCCACGAATGGATCAGCACGAGGTCCGCGAGCGCGACTACTTCTTCGTGGTGAGCTTCGTGGTCTGGGCCTGCTGGGCCGCGCTCGCCATTGCGCAGCTTGCGGGAAGGCTGGCCGTCCGGCTCAAAGCGGAACTCCGGCCGGCGGCGCTCTCGGTCTTTGCGCTGGTGCTGATCCCGCCGATCGGCAACTTCCGTGAAGCGGGTCGCGCGCACGGGCCCGATGCGACCCTGGCAGCCGATTTCGCCTATAACCTGCTCAACTCGGTACCGCCGTACGGGGTGCTGTTCACCTTCGGTGACAACGACACCTTTCCGCTCTGGTGGGCCCAGGAGGTCGAGGGCATCCGCCGGGACGTCCGGGTCGTCTGTCTGGCGCTGGCGCGGACCGACTGGTACAACCGGCAGCTGCGCGACTACCCCGAACGGGAGTTCGATCCGGCCACGGCGGCGCCGTTCTGGCGCGACTATCCGGCGGTCAAGCCGGACCGGCCGCTCCACTCGATGACCGACGCCGAGATTGCCGCGGCGATGCCGCAGCTGATCCGGGAGCCGATTTCCCTGGCGTTCGGGCCGTACCGGACGACGCTCGATTCCAATACGGTGGTCTATACCGAAGACATCGTTGCCATCCGGATCCTGCAGCAGAATTTCGGGCATCGGCCGATCGTCTGGGGGCTGACCTCGGGTGGGAAGTACTTCGGGCTGGATCCGCTCCTGGTCCAGCGGGGCATCGGGATCGAACTCAAGACCACCCCGCCGGACACGGCCGACACGAACCTGGATTTTCGCCGTTTCTTCGACGTGCCGCTCGACATCTCAGGCACCATCGCGCTGGCGGACCAGAACTACCGGTACAGCCGCCTTCTGGAGCGCGGGTCGGCAGGTCTCGAGTCGACCGCCGCCGGCATTGCCCAGATGCTCGGCATGCCCTTCACCCAGCTCGCCTTTTGGGCCGAGGGCCGGGAGGACTACCCCTCGATGGTCCGCTATCTGGAGCGGGCCACCCGGTTCTCGACCAATCCCGCCTTGCTGCAGGCATTACTCGATGCCCGGACCCGGGCAATCGGTGGACGCGATCCGGCGCTTCCTAATCCACAGTAACTCCTTTTATCTTTAGGGGTTATGAACTATCGGGGGCTCTCGGAGCGCCTGGCGCGCGTCCGGGAGCGGATCGCGGAGGCGCAGCGGATTGGCGGATGGTCGCACCCGGTCACGATCATCGGGGTGACCAAGGGGCACGGCCCGGAGGCCGTGACCGCTGCCGTTGCGGCGGGGCTGACGGATGTCGGTGAGAACCGGGTCCAGGAGGCGCTTGCCAAGCAGGAGGCGCTTCCGGACCTGGCGGTGACCTGGCACCTGATCGGCTCACTCCAGCGGAACAAGGCTCGTCAGGCCGTCGGCCGATTTGCCGTGATTCACTCGGTCGACCGCTTCGAGCTGGCCGATGCGATTGCCAAGCGAGTACCCGAGGGGCAGGTGCAGCGGGTGCTGGTCGAAGTCAACTGTAGTGGTGAGGCGCAGAAAGGGGGCGTTGCCCCCGACGCGGCGGCCGATCTGGTTGGCCAGCTGCGTACCATGCCGGGGCTCGGTTTTGCGGGGCTCATGACCATGGCACCGCTGACCGATGAGTCGGCGGTACAGCGGGCCTCGTTTGCACGGCTCCGAGGCATTCGGGAGTCGCTCGAACGTCAGGGCATTCCGGTCGACGTCATGTCGATGGGCATGTCCGGGGATTTTGCGGTGGCGGTCGAAGAGGGCGCCACCCACGTGCGGCTCGGAACCATCTTGTTCGGGGAGCGGGAACCATGAGCGACGATGCCTTCCAGCTGAGCGCACACGACGTGCGGCATCAGGAGTTCCACCGCGTCATCCGCGGCTACGACCCGGTGCAGGTGGACGATTTCAAAGAGCGGATTGCCCAGGAACTCGATCGAGTCTGGCGCGACCGGAGCCTGTCCAGCGATCGGCTGCAGAACATGATCGAGCAGCTCAAGGTCTTTCGCGACCGCGAGCGCGCCATGAACGAGGCGCTCATCGCTGCGCAGCAAATGCGCGCCGAGATGCAGTCGCATGCGGATAAAGAGTCCGAAGTCATTCTCGAGCGCGCCCGCGGGCAGGCCGATCAGATCCTCCACGAGGCGCGCACCGAGGCGCAGCGTATTCTCGACCAGGCGCAGAACGAAGAGCAGCGCCTGCAGTATGCCAATGAAACGGTCCGCCGGCAGTTCCTTGCCTACGTGACGAGCTATCGCCGCCTGCTGGAGCGCGAGTTGGCGGAACTCGAAGCGGTGTCGTCCACCGACAGCCGTTCGCCAGCGTCGGTCGATGCGGAAGTCACCTTCCGCCGACCTGCCTGATCCACGAGGTTTTTGCGTGACGTATCCTACCTGGCCCGAGGGCGGGCCGGACCGGCTCGAAACGGCGCTGCTCGAAACCTGGAAGAGCGAAGGCCTCTTTCAGGCCGTTCAGGCCTTGCGTGCCGAACAACCGCCGTTCGTGTTTTTCGAAGGACCGCCCACCGCCAACGGCCGTCCCGGGATTCATCACGTCTTTTCGCGGACCATCAAGGATCTGTTCTGCCGGTTCCGGTCGATGCAGGGGCGGTCGATTACCCGGATTGCCGGCTGGGACACCCACGGTCTGCCGGTCGAGATCGAAGTCGAAAAAAAACTCGGCCTGTCCGGGAAAAAGGATATCGAGGCGTACGGGGTCGAAGCGTTCAATCGGCTCTGCCGCGAGAGCGTCTTTACCTATCAGAGTGAGTGGGAGCAGCTCTCTGACCGGATCGGGTACTGGCTCGACTACGAGCGGCCCTACATCACCTACAGCAAGGACTACGTCGAGTCGGTCTGGTGGCTGCTCAAGCAGCTGGCCGACAAGTCGCTCCTGGTGCGCGGTCATCGGGTACTGCCGTACTGCCCGCGCTGCGGCACCACGCTCTCGAGCCATGAGCTGTCACTCGGCTACGAAGAGGTGGCCGACAAGTCGATCTACGTCACCTTCCCGCTGGAAGACGGGTCCGGGCGCGAACTGGTGGTCTGGACCACGACGCCCTGGACGCTGCCGTCCAACGTTGCGGCCGCCGTGCATCCGGAACTCGAGTATCGCGAGTACCGTCACCCGAAGCACCCCGGGCGTGTCTTCATTGCCGCGGCCTCGCGTGAGTCGGCGATGGACGACATTCTGGGCGGCGGCGGGAAACTCGAGGCCGGCGCCATCGTTACCGGGCGCTCGCTGGTTGGTCTGCACTATCGTCGTCCGCTCGACGTGGTCGAGCTGCCGACCGGCCGGGCGCATTCGGTCATCGTCGGCGCCGATTTCGTCACGGCCGACGACGGCTCGGGCATCGTGCATCTGGCGCCGGCGTTCGGCGCCGACGACTACGCCATGGGGCAGCGCGAAGGGCTCGCCTTGCTGCGTCCCGTGGCGGGCGACGGCACCTTCAGCGGAACGACCTGGCCCGAACTGGAAGGGCAGCTGGTCACCGCCGACGGCACCAACGAGCTGATCATCCGCCGGCTCAAGACCGACGGGTTGCACCTCAAGACCGAGCAGTACGTCCACAGTTATCCGCACTGCTGGCGCTGCAAGAGCAAGCTGATCTACTACGCGCGCGATTCGTGGTTCGTGCGCACGCAGGCGGTCAAGGATCGGCTGGTCGAACTCAACCGGACCGTCACCTGGCATCCGCCCGAGGTCGGGTCGGGGCGGTTCGGCGAGTGGCTCGCCAACAACCTGGACTGGGCCCTTTCGCGCGACCGGTACTGGGGCACGCCGTTACCGGTCTGGGTGTCCGACGCGGACCCCAGTGTCGTCGAAGTGATCGGGAGCTATGCCGAGCTGGCGGAGAAGGTCGGGCGACCCCTGCCGGACGATTTCGATCCGCACAAACCGTTCATCGATGCCTACACCTGGCCGGCGCCGGGGGGCGGGACGATGCGGCGAGTTCCTTCGGTCATCGACGCCTGGTTCGATTCCGGCGCGATGCCGTACGCCCAGTGGCATTACCCCTTCGAGAACCGGGACAAGTTCGAGAGTCATTTCCCGGCGGACTTCATCTGCGAAGGAATCGATCAGACCCGCGGCTGGTTCTACTCGCTCCTGGCGATTGCCACCACCGTGTTCGATCGCGCGCCCTACCGGCACGTCGTCGTCAACGAGCTGGTCCTCGATGCCAAGGGCCAGAAGATGTCCAAGAG
>CAZUES010000076.1:0-7174 GCA_964619465.1 uncultured Gemmatimonas sp. | reverse complement strand
TGCCCGTTTCGAAGATCTCGGTCTTGGGCTCGAGGTCGGTGAACTTCGGGGTTTCCCGATGGATCGGCCACCGCTCAACGCTAGCCGGAATGGCCGCGCCACCGTCGATCGGCTCACCCAGCACGTTGAGAATCCGACCGAGCGGCGCGTTGCCGACCGGCACCCTGATGGCGGCGCCGGTGTCGACCACCTGCATGCCGCGGGTGACACCGTCGGTCGAACTCATCGCGACCGCGCGCACCATGTTCTGTCCGATGTGCTGCTGCACCTCGGCCACCAGGTTGATCGGGATCGCCGCGTTGGGATCTTTGACCTCGACGGCGTTGTAAATCTCCGGCAGCTTTTCCGGCGCGAACTCGATGTCGAGCACCGGCCCGATCACTTGGACGATGGTGCCCAGGTTCTGAGTGGTCGGCGTAGCGGTCGCAGTCATTGGTTTATCCCTGAAGTCCTGAATCGTTTCGTCAAAATCACCGGGCGATCACACCGATCGCACCGTAGCTGCTCCGTATGTGCGATCAGCCCAACGCCGCTGCGCCGCCGACGATCTCCGCGATTTCCTGCGTGATCTGCGCCTGACGGTTGCGGTTGTAGGTCCGCTTCAAGTTCTCGAGAATCTCGCCCGCGTTGTCGGTCGCGTTCTTCATTGCGGTCCGTTGCGAGCCGTAGAACCCGGCCACCGTTTCCACCAACCCGCGGTACACCGCGTTGCGGACGTAGAGCGGCAGCAGCTGTTCGAGGATCTCGTCGGGGCCGGGCTCGAGAATGTAGTCCGGCCGGACTTTCCGATCGGCCGGGGCCTCGATCGGGAGGACCCGAGTCGTGGTCGGCGGCGTCGAGATGGCACTGACGAACTTGGCGTAGACCAGGTCGACGCTCGCGAGCTTGCCAGCTTCGTAGTCCGCGATCAGCGCTTCGACGATGCTGGCCGCATGGTCCGCCGTCGGCTTGTCTCCCACATCCTGACGGTCCGCAGCAAGCGGCCGGCCGAGATACTTGAAGAACCCGGCGCCCTTCTTACCGACGGCATGGAGGTCGACGCTGTAGCCCTGCTCTTCCAGCTGGACGATCCGCCGCCGGGCTTCCTTGATCAGATTGCTGTTGAATGCGCCGGCCAGGCCGCGATTGGCGGTGATCAGCACCACCGCGGCGCGGGTCGGGCCACCCTGCGCCGGCGGCGCGGGACGGCGCAGCAGCGGAAACCGCACCGCCAGTTCCGGCGTCATCAGGTCGGCAATCACCTCACGCAGCGCCTCGGCGTACGGACGCGCGGCGACGACCCGATCCTGGGCGCGCTTGAGCTTCGACGTCGCGACCAGCTCCATCGTCCGGGTGATCTTGCGGGTATTCTGAACCGCCCGCATCCGGCCCTTGAGCTGCCGATTCTTGGACATTATTCAGACTTGAAGAGCGGCTTGAACGAGGCGAGGGCCTGCTCGAGCTGCGCCTTCTGCGTATCGTCGAGCGTCTTCTTGGTCCGGATCGTCTCGAAGATTCCGCCGTGCTGCGCACCGACGTAGGCGAGGAAGTCGCGCTCCCACTGCCGCACGTGCTTGACCTCGACGGCATCGAGATGGCCGTTGGTCACCGCGTAGATGATGACGACCTGCTGCTCGACCGCCATCGGCTGGTACTGGGGCTGCTTGAAGATCTCGACCAGCCGGGCGCCGCGCGCCAGCTGGCGCTGGGTGGCCTGGTCGAGATCGGACCCGAACTGCGCAAAGGCCTCGAGCTCGCGGAACTGCGCCAGCGCGAGACGCAGCGGACCGGCCACCTGCTTCATCGCCTTGATCTGCGCGTTGCCGCCGACGCGGCTGACCGAGATACCGGCGTCGACCGCGGGGCGCACGTTCGAGAAGAAGAGATCGGTGGTAAGGTAGATCTGCCCGTCCGTGATCGAGATCACGTTGGTCGGGATGTACGCCGACACGTCGCCGGCCTGCGTCTCGATGATCGGCAGCGCCGTGAGCGACCCGCCCGGCTTCTTGATGCGCGGATCGAGCTTCACCACGTTCGGATCTTCCGAGATCTTGGCGGCGCGCTCGAGCAGGCGGCTGTGCAAGTAGAAGACGTCGCCCGGGTACGCTTCACGACCCGGCGGGCGGCGGAGAATCAGCGAGAGCTGGCGGTATGCCGCGGCCTGCTTCGACAAGTCGTCGTAAACGCAGAGTGTCGGCTGGCCGTGCTCATACATGAAATGCTCGGCCAGTGCGCAGCCGGTGTACGGCGCGATGTACTGCAGCGGCGCCGGATCAGAGGCCGAGGCCACCACGACGATGGTGAACTCCATCGCGCCGGCCGCCTTGAGGCGCTCCACCACGGTCGCCACGGTCGAGCGCTTCTGCCCGATCGCGACGTAGACGCAGACGACGCCCTGGCCCTTCTGATTGATGATCGTGTCGATCGCGATGGCCGTCTTACCGGTACCACGGTCGCCGATGATCAGCTCGCGCTGGCCGCGACCGATCGGAATCATCGAGTCGACTGCCTTGAGCCCGGTCTGGAGCGGCTCTTTCACGGGCTGACGCACGATGATGCCCGGGGCGATCATTTCGACCGGACGAGTCGTCTTGGTCGCGATCGGCCCGCGGCCATCGACCGGCTGGCCCAGCGCGTTGACGACGCGGCCGAGCATGGCCTCACCCGTGGGAACCTCGAGGAGACGGCCGGTGCAGCGCACCTGGTCGCCTTCTTTGAGCTTGAGGTAGTCGCCCAGAATAACGGCGCCGACGTTGTCCTGCTCGAGGTTGAGCACCAGACCGGTAATGACTTCCCCGGTCCCGGCTGCTGTGAACTCGAGCATTTCACCGGCTACGGCCGATCGAAGTCCGTAGACTCGAGCGACCCCGTCACGCACCTCCAGCGTGGTTCCGACCTCGGCAGTGTCGACCGATCCCAGGTCGGCTGCCGCGATCTCCTTGAGGAGGATGTCCTTGATTTCACCGGGTCGCAGAGTGGATTCCGTCGCCATCGTCGTCTACGCGTTGAGATGATTTGGTCAGGTCGATATTTAGCTTGTGAAAAATATCACAATCCGCCGGACTTGCAAGGCGACGACGGCGCGAATTTAGCCGCGACTGCGTGACCGGGTGCCCAGAAAACGGCGGATCGGATCGGGGGCGTCCGGGTGCGCCAGGTCATCGACCGACAGACCGGCCACCCGATCGACCGTTTCCCGAAGCTGACCGGGTCGGCTGAACCCCAGCAGGGTTGCCACCGCCGCCAGCGAATATCCCGGATTGGCCAGCAGATCGCGCGCCAGGAGCACGACCAGTAATCCGATGATTCGCTTGAGGTTAGGGGCTCCGCCAGCGGCAAATTGCCGAGAGAGATGTTCACGGCTCACGCCCAGTTCAGCGGCCAGTTCCTCGGTCGTGGGTGGGGGCCCAGCCGTGGTCAGCAGCAGTTCGAAGGTGCGGCGTTGCAGTGTCTCGGTGAGACGAAACAGCTTGGGAAGATGGGCCAGACGGGCTCGGCGGGTGGCCAGGTAGCCGTAGCGGGAGACCAAGTCACCGGCCATCGGGTCGTCGACGCCCTCGACCAGTACCGCGCGGACCGAATCCGATCGCCCCGTTTCCACCAGCAGGCGAGCGTCGTCGGGACGGACGGTGCCGAAGAGCACGATCGGAACGGCGGGGAATCGGGCCCGAAACTGCTCGAGGCCCCCGCGCCGGTAGGCCGTGGTACCCATCACCACCGCGTCGACCAGCGTCGAGCCGAGCAGGTCGAGGAGCGCCGGGGAGTTTCGGCAGCCGCGCACTCGGGTCCGGCGCGGGGGCAAGGATCGGCGCAGGGCCTGGAGCGCAGCTGGAGTATCGAGCAGCGTGGCTACCGTGTTCACGACGCGCATCCGCAGCTATCGCCTCGTCGGGTGGCCCGCGCCTTCCGGGCGGAGTCAGCTTCCCTGTCCGGGCCCTTCGAGCAGGGCCAGGGTCGCCTCGCCGGCGCCCCGCAGTACCCCGCGGGCGTTCTGATATCCGATGGCCGTCACGGCCTCGTCGAGCGAGTACCAGGCGCACTCGGTAATGCCCTCATCCTGTTGGGGCGTCGGGTCGCCGGCCTCGGACTCGAACAGGAAGAAATGGCAGAACTTGTGGATCAGCTTGCCGCGCAGGCGAAAGTACCAGTCGATCGTTTCGAGCGGTCGGTGGAGCACCAGTGATTCGAGTCCGGTTTCCTCGGTCGTTTCCCGAATGGCCGCTTCGGCCGGAGTTTCTCCCGGCTCCAGGTGGCCCTTGGGAAAGCCCCAGTGTCCGTAGCTGTCGCGGATCAGCAGGAAGCGAGGCCCTGCGGCGTTGCGACGAAAGACTACGCCCCCCGCGCTCACTTCCTTCTTGGCGCGACGAGCACGGCCCTGACCGGACCGGGATTCCGAGCGTGGCGCGTCGGCCATGCTCAAAAGACCGAGAAGCGGAAGTAGCGGCGCGGGTTGGCCTGGATGTCCGCCAGCAGCTGCCGCATCTGGGCGATGACGGCGGTCGTCTCCAGGTACAGGGACGAATCCCTGGCAAGGAGGCCGAGACTTCCCTGTCCCGTCTGCACCTTGGTCAGCAGGGTATCGGTGGTCTGCATGATCCGGCTCAGCGTCTGTTCGTGTCCGCGGATCACGGCCACCAGTTCCTTGGCGTCGTTCGACGCGGAACGCAGGTCGCCCATAGTCGACTGGGCCGAATTGAGGATGGTGGCCAGCTGGCCATCCTTGGTGGCCTCGTCGACGCGGCCGAGCAGCGTATTGACCCGCTCGGACGCCGCACCGACCTCGACCGAGGTTGCCGCGAGGTTGTTGGCGAGCTGGTTGAACGGTCCGGTCTGCTGCCGGGCAAACTGGGCCAGCCCGTCGGCGGCCTCCCGTAAGGCGCGCAGGCTCTGCCGAACGTCGACGACGGCCGCCGAATCGAGCGCGCCGGACACGCGATTGGTGACCGTACCGATATCGGACGCGATCCGACTGGCCTGCTGCGTCAGCTGACCGATATCGGGCAGGGTGGCGCCGGGCCAGGCTCCACCACCGGGCGCCGCCGACTCGGTGAGCTGCTGGCGCAGCGCCGGATCGAGCGGCGCGGCGTCGAGATCGATCACCGTGACCTGCCATTCGCCGAAGAGACTGCCGGAGGCGGCGATGGCCACGGGACGTTTGGGCAGGATGACATCGGCGCCGATGCGGAGATCGGCTTCAACCCAGTCGTTGGCGGCAAGGCGGATCGCGTTGACTCGGCCGACTTTGACGCCGCGGACCGTGACGGGCGCGCCGACGCCGAGCCCGCCGACCTCCCGGAAGCGGACAGTCGAGATCTCCTGCGGATTGCCGAGATCGCTCTCGGACAACCAGATGGCTCCGCCTACCACCGCGGCAAACGCGATGATGACGGAGATACCGACCAGGAATTCATTCTGCCGTTTCATGGCCGTCCTTCAATGAACTGGCGGACGATCGGGTCGTCGGTCTGGCGAATCTCATCCACGGTTCCGACGGCGTGGATCCGTCCCTGATACAACATGGCAATCCGATCGGCGACGGCAAACGCGCTGCGCATGTCGTGCGTCACCATGACACCGGTCACTCCCAAGTCGCGCTTTGTCCGCACCATCAGTTGGTCGATTACCGCCGACGTCACCGGATCGAGGCCGGTGGTCGGCTCGTCATACAAAATGTAGCGAGGCTCGAGCGCAATCGCCCGGGCAATCCCGACCCGTTTCCGCATCCCGCCCGAGAGTTCGCTCGGAAAGCGCTCCGCCGCATCCGTCAGGCCGACTAAGTCGAGGCTCGACTCGACCCGCCGGACGACCTCCGACTCCGGCACCCGCTGCTGGCGCAGGCCCAGCGCGATGTTGTCGAAGACCGACATGGAATCGAACAGGGCGGCAAACTGGAAGACGAATCCAATGGTCGACCGGAGGGCCATCAGATCGTCGCGGGACAGCTCGGACACGACCTGTTCGTTGACCTCGACCGTGCCGGAATCCGGCTCGAGCAGGCCCACGATCAGCTTAAGGGCGACGCTCTTGCCGGTTCCCGAATACCCGAGCAGCGCGGTCGTCTGTCCGACCGGGATTTCGAGCGTGACGTCCTCGAGCACCCGTTTGGGGCCGAAGGATTTGCTGACGTGGGTGAATCGAATCATCGGCGCGGGGTCACAAGAGGACCAGGGCCCAGAAGGCGTCGAGCACCAGAATCGCCTGACACCCGAGCACCACGGCGCGCGTCGTCGAACGCCCGACCCCCTCGGCGCCGCCCTGCGTGCGCAGGCCGGTCAAGGCGCCCATCACGGCGACGGCGCAACCGAAGCTCGCGCTCTTGAGCAGCCCGAACCAGATGTCCTTGAACTGATAGAACTGGCGGACCCCTTTGAAGAACTCGGGAGTCGAGAGATCGAGCAGGTTGGTTGCGGTAATCCAGCCCGAGATGACGCCGACCCCGACGGCCATGGCGGTGACCACGGGGAACATCAGGGTCGCGGCCACCACGCGCGGGACTACCAGATAGGCGTGGACGTCAACCGCGAGGGTTTCCAGGGCATCGACCTGTTCGGTCACCTTCATGGTGCCGAGTTCCGCCGCGATGTTAGCGCCAACGCGACCGGCCAATGCCATGCCGGTCAGGACCGGGCCAAGCTCCATCATGATGGTCTTGGCCACCAGGGCGCCGACGAAGTAGAGCGGGACTGCGCCGGTAAAGATGTACGACGCCAGCAGGGCGAGGACGATGCCGGTGAAGACGGCCAGGAAGAGCGCGATGGGGATCGAGTCGACGCCGAGCCGCCGCATGTTGGTAGCGACCAGGGGCAACCAGACTCGCGGCATGGCGACCGCGCGCGAGGCATCGATGGCCCATCGTCCGGTGCGACGGATGAAGCCGAGATGCGGGATGCCGGCGAGGTCGAGTTGGCTACTCACGCGACCAGGCTCGCGGGACCGACGATGTCAATGCGCAGCTTGCGTATGCTGGGCGGGCGGTATCCGGCGCTATGGCCGGCATCAGGTACCGGGTGGCACCACGGATCGAACACGTCCGGCTGGAGATCGGACCCGCCAACTTTGTGATTTCGGGGGCTCGTCCTGGCCATACGTTGATCGGCGATTTACAAGGAAAACGGCATGAGTTTCGCTTGACATGTCTCTGCCGGACATGCTAGCTTGCTTTGCTCCAACATAAGCGCGGCGCGAGCGGGTACAA
>CAZUES010000075.1:0-7228 GCA_964619465.1 uncultured Gemmatimonas sp. | reverse complement strand
CCCACTCCGCGCCGCTCGGCCTCGCGCAGGATGGCGTCAGCCGAAACGAGGTCT
Organism: uncultured Gemmatimonas sp.; assembly: GCA_964619465.1. Taxonomy (GTDB): domain Bacteria; phylum Gemmatimonadota; class Gemmatimonadetes; order Gemmatimonadales; family GWC2-71-9; genus SHZU01. The sequence continues at coordinate 7,174 of CAZUES010000075.1, read as the reverse complement.
TCGGCCACCATGCCGAGCGACTTGAAGAGCGTGATCGCCTGGTCGTCGGTCCGACCCGGGATCTTGCCGGTCAGCACATCGCCGATCGAACCGCGGATGTGGTCATCGGTCACCGCGCCCGCGGCCTTAGCCCGACGGATGTCGCCGCCCAGGGCGAGCGCGCTGTCCTTGAAGTCGACATAGAGCTCGGTCCGCACCACGGTTTCGACATCGATTTCCGAGGTAGTCGGCACGCTCGAGCCCACCACGTTGAGGTGCTGCCCCGGACGGAGCCAGGCTGCTTCGTAGTACGGCTCCTTGGCCGCCGTGGTGGTGCAAAGCACGTCCGCACCAACTGCCGCTTCCTCCGCCGTCCTGACCGGCACGATTTCCAGCTGGTGGTGCTTGGCCTGCTCGGCGCAGAAGGCCTTGGTTCGCTCGAAGTCGCGGCCCCAGACCAGGGCGCGCTCGAACGTGCGCACCTGGGTGACGGCTTCGAGATGGGTATGGGCCTGCTCGCCGTAGCCGAAGATGGCCAGCGTCTTGACCTCACGCCGAGCCAGCGCATCGGTCGCCACGGCGGTCGCTGCAGCGGTGCGGATCGCGGTGATTTCCCGGCCGTCCAGAATCGCCTTCGGTGCACCGTGTTCGGTTTCGAAGAGCATCACGAAGCCCTGATGCGATCCGAACGCCGTGCCGAAGTTCCCCGGAAAGACCGACATCACCTTGATGCCCAGCCACTCGGGCTTGGCGGTGTAGCCGGGCATCATGCTCAGGAGCCCCTTCTGGCTCGGAATGAACAGGGCCTGGCGGATCGGCTGGATAGTGTCGCCCGTGGCGACGAGGCTCATGGCTTGGCGCATGGCATCGATACACGCGCCCATCGGAAGCAGCTCGCGGACGGCGCCCGCGTTGAGAAGCCTTATCTGCATGATCTGTCCTGTGGATTGACGTACCGGCAAAAAAATATGCGGCGGCCCCCGGCACCAGGCCGAGGACCGCCGCGGAACACGGCAGGCTCAGGCCGACTTGCGTTTCCGGGTTGCCTTGGCCTTCATCGGCCGCGGCAGATCGAAATCCGGGTTGAAGAGGTACTCGGGATCGATCTTGCGGACCGGGACCGTGGCATGCTCCGGCTGCTTGTAGACGAAGCGATCGCCGCGGAAGTTGCGCAGTACGATTTCATCCGCGGCAAAGTCCTCGACGTAGTTGGGCGCCAGCGGAATCTTGCCGCCTCCGCCCGGGGCATCGATCACGAAGTGCGGGCTGGCCAGACCGCTGGTCCAGCCGCGGAGCGCCTTCATGATCCGGAGCCCCGTCTCGACGGAGGTCCGGAAGTGCTCGCCGCCGGCAACCTGATCGGCCATGTAGATGTAGTAGGGCCGCACCCGCGCCATCAGGAGTTTCTGCATCAACCGCACCATCACCTCAGGCGTGTCATTGACGCCCTTGAGCAGCACGGTCTGGCAACCCAGGGGAATGCCGGCGTCCGCGAGCATGCCGAGTCCGTGAATCGCAGCCGGCGTCAATTCGTCCGGGTGATTGAAATGCGTGTTGATGAAGAGCGGGTGGAACTTGTGCAGCACGCTGCAGAGTTCCGGCGTGATCCGCTCCGGCATATGGCACGGGATCCGGGTGCCGATCCGGATGATTTCCAGATGCGGAATGGCCCGCAACCGGGTCAGGATCGCTTCGAGCCGCCGCTCGGAGAGCATCAGCGGATCGCCGCCGGACATGATGACGTCCCGGATCTCGGTGTGCTGTTCGAGATACTGGAACGCGCTCTCGAACTGCGTCAGCGGAATCTTCTCGGGGTCGCCCACCTTCCGCCGCCGGGTGCAGAAGCGGCAATAGCTGGCGCAAACCGGCGAGACCAGAAACAGGGCGCGGTCGGGATAGCGATGGGTGATGTTGGGGACCGGGCTGTCGGCGTCCTCGTTGAGCGAGTCGACGATCCCGTCGTGCACTTCCAGCTCGGCCATGGTCGGCACGTACTGGCGCCAGATCGGATCGCCGGGCTCCTTGATCAGATCGACCATGGCCGGAGAAATCCGGAACTCGAAGTTATCGACCGCCTGTCTGAGTCGGTCGATCTGCCCGACGTGCTCCGGCCCGAACCGCGCGGCCAGGTTGTCGAGGCTTGCGATCGATCTCGTCTTGAGCAGCTCTTGCCACGTCGCCATTCAGCTTCTCCTCACCTGCTGGACGTCCCGGGCATACCGCACGAGGTCGTCACCGGGCGCAAAATGATCCGGGACCCGCGCGACCTGCCGATAGCCATGCCGTTCGTAAAAGGCCCGCGTCTTCGCGTAGTCGGGCCGCCCGCTCGTTTCGACCAGCACCTGCCTGGCCCGCCCCGCGATCCGGCGGTCCATCTCCTGCAACAGCGCCGTACCGTAGCCGTGCCCCTGTGCAGTGGGGTCGACCACGATCCAGTAGAGATCGAACGAGTCCGGCGCTTCCGGCACCGGTCCCCAGCATGCCCAGGCGGCGAGCGCACCATCGGACTCGATGCCCGCCGTTTCATAGTCCGGATCGATCGTCCCGTCCGGTCCGGCGCCCGTTGCGGCGTCGAACACTTCGAGGGCAATCCCGATCTCGGCGTCGTAGAAGAACCCCGTCGCCCGAGTCATCGCTTCGACCCGCTCGCGGTCACCGGGCTCGAGGAGGCGAATCCGCGAGACCCGGTCCGCGACCATCATGCGACTGCCTTGACGTAGATCGCCTCGGCCTCGCGCCGCCGTATCGCGCGCTCGAGCGCCTCTTCTACCAGCTTCTGGATCAGGGTCTCGTAATCCCAGCCTCGAGCGCGCGCCATGCGTGCCAGCCCGGCATCGGCCGAGATATCGGGGTTCGGATTGACTTCGAGCACATAGGGCTGGCCATCCGGAGCAATCCGAATGTCGACGCGGCCGTAGCCGGATTCCTGTCCGATGACCTGCCAGGCGAGTCGAGCCACCGCTTCGACCCGCTTGGCCAGCTCCGGATCGAGCTGCGCCGGACAGATCGGCACCGTGCCGATGTCTTCCGGGCTGCCCTCGTCCCACTTGGCGGCGTAGGTCACGATCGGCCAGCTGCCACGCGGCATCTTGGCAAAGTCGATTTCGGAAAGCGGCAGCATCTCGGTGCCGACGAACCCGACGTTGACCTCACGGCCGGGAACGTATTCCTGCACCAGCGTGTCGTCCCAGAGTCCTTTGACCTTGGCGAGCCGTTCCTTGAGCGCCTTACGGGTGGTGCAGACGGAGCCCGAGTCGATGCCGACACTCGCATCCTCACCCGACGGCTTTACGATGACCGGGAACTTGAGTCCGGTCGGCACCGTGTCCCGCCTGGCATGAACGAAGGGAGGTACCGGAACGCCATGCGCCGCGAAGAGCGTATTGGCAATGTGCTTCCGGTGGGCGATGGTGACGGTCCACGAGGTACAGCCCGTGTACGGCAGCCGACTCAGATCGAGTGCCGCGACCGCGTAGTCCTCGTATCGGGCAATCCCGTTGACCCCTTCGATCAGATTGAAAATGGCATCACACCGCTGGGCTCGCTGGAGCCAGCGCACATCGCCGAGCTTGACCGGAATGACGGTGGTCTGGTACCCGCCGGCCCGAAGCGCCCGCCGCACCACGCGGACGTTCTCGAGCACCGCAGCCACGTCTTTGGGATCCCAGTCGCCGGCGCCAGCGTCGTGTGTGATGCCGATCCTCATGCCGCAGCCTTGGCCAGGAGCGACTTCCCGCTGATCCGTCGCCACGCGGTGTCGGCCACCGTCTGGATCAGCATCTCATAGGACATGCCCGCCGCGCGAGCTGCCTTCGGGAAGCAGGAGTTGTCCTCTGGATTCGGGAGGATTCCCGGCAGCGGATTGACCTCGACCACATTGGGGCGACCGGACGAATCGCAACGGACGTCGACGCGGGACCAGTCGCGGCATCCCATGACCCGATAGGCAGCCAGCGCGGCGCTGCGAACATCCCGAGCCAGCTCCTTGTCGATCCGAGCCGGGCAATCGAACATCGCAAGCGGGCGATCCGGCGTATCCCAGAGCCACTTGGCTTCATAGCCATAGATCGGCGGCGCGCCGAGCGGCAGTTCGTCGAAGCGCAATCCGACCAGCGGGAGGCAGCGCGCCTCGCGGCCGTTGCCGACAATGGCTACCGTGAACTCCTGCCCGGGCAAGTACGCCTCGATCAGCACCGGCTGCTGGTAGACCTCGAGTAACTCGCCGACCACCGAGACGAGCTTTGCCCGGTTGGTGCAGAGGCTTCGCGTGGTGATACCCTTGCTCGACCCTTCGAGAGCCGGTTTGGCAAAGAGCGGAAACGGCAGCGTCACGTTGCGCGCGTCAGCCCGGGAGTGGGCGACGATGAACGGAGCCGTCGGCACGCCATGGTAAGCGAACACTTCTTTCGCTCGTCCCTTGTGCAGGGACAAGCTCAGGGTGAGCGGGTCCGATGCGTGGTACGGAACGCCCAGAAACTCGCAAATCGCCGGCACGTGCGCCTCGCGATTCACGCCATAGAGTCCCTCGGCGATGTTGAAGACGAAATCGGGCCGGGCATCCAGCAGCCGGCGCGGAAAATCCGCATCCGCCTCGAGACGAATCACCTTGCCGATTCTCGAGAGCGCCTTCTCGACCGCATCGATGGTCTCCGCCTCATCCCATTCGGCATAGAGATCCGGCTGGGGGAGGTCTGAGCGAAGCGAGCGATTGAGGGAGGGGCCGGCGGTGGGAGAAGCGGAGACGACAGAGTCTGGTGCGTTGTCTGCACCCGATGGCGACGTGGGGAGATTCGGCTTGAGATTAAATGCGAACCCTATTCGGACCGCCAAAAGATCTCCTTGCAAAGGTGCGCTAGACCTGCATTGCAACCGCATCGAGCGTCGGTATCGGCAACTACTCCTAACTAAGCTAAGAAATCAGTTCGAAACGCACAATACATTCTTGACGATTAAGTCGGAATTGATCGACACAAACGACGATTTCGGGTTCGTTTTACGATTTTTCCGGTGCGATCGGCGCATCATGACCGCAGCAAACGAGGGCGAACGACGCTCAAAGTGGCGTGGCGTCGTCCTCCTCGATCGTGCTAGCGAAGCTGGAGAGGCAGCTCGATGGTCCAGAGATCCGGCAAGCCGGTCGTCGTCAGCCGATAGCGATTCGAGCGATCGACCCGGACCTCGACGTCGACCGTTTCCCCCGGGCCCATCACGATTTCGGCGGCGGTTGCGCGGCGGACCGACGGATCGACGTCAGCGCCGTCCTTGGCGAGAATCTTCCACCGAGCGAGGTCGTCACCATCGCGCAGGGCAATCCTGGCGGTGAGTCCGGGATGGATGCTGATGATCCGGAGCCGGTGAGATTTTCCGGCTGTGACTTCGAGCGGCGCGGGAACGAGCGCGCCGTTGACCCGCCCCCCCTCGAACGAAATCCCATCGCCGCCGATCACGACCAACCGTTCACTGGAGGCGTCATACCCTCCAGTCTCCGTCACGACCAACGGGCCATAGAGGCCAGCGCCGATCTGATGTTCTTCGTTGGAGTGGGCGTGATAGATGAAGGTGCCCGCGCGCGGCGGAATGAACGACGCGACGAACGAGTCACCCGGCGCAATGGCCCCGGCAATGGCGCCGTCCTTGCCGCTCCACCCAGGCGCACCGTCGACGAAGCTCTCGAGTTCGATGCCGTGCCAGTGTACCGCGGTCGGCGCGCGGAGCCGGTTGACGATCATGATGCGAACCGGCTCACCCCGCTCGAGCACCACGAGTGGACTGGGCAGGGAGTCATCGGCGGCGGGCGGCCGGATCCCGTCTCCCGACCAGCGGTACTGGTAGCGGATCGTTTGCTGAGCTGTCGGATCACGCTTCGTGATTTCCAGGCGCAATGGCCGAGGCCGACGATCCGACCGGGGCAATGCCGAGCCGTCCCCTGTGACGGTGATGCCCAATACCAGACCCCGCATGCCATGGACGGAATGATCCTGACCGTCCATCAACTCAGGATCGGCCATGTCGGGGATTTTCTGGAAGGCGAGGTAGTGGGAAACGTGAAAGGCAAAGTGACAATGAAAGAGCCAGTTGCCGGACGTCGTCGGGGTCCATCGTATTGCCATCGTCTCGCCCGGCTGCAGTGTCTCGGTCACGACCGTCGTCGGTCGCTCGGGGCGGGACACCGGAACACTCGACCAATTGCCTCGGCTGGTGACATCGAAATAGTGCCCGTGAAGGTGCATCGGGTGTTCGACGGCGGTCGGGTTGAGCCAGATCCAACGAGCCTCCTCGCCGCGCGTCATGATGAGACGTTCGGTGTCAGGCCAGGAGCGTCCGTTGATCACCATCACGTCGATCGGCACCCAGGGTTTGGGACCGCTCGAATCGACCGGCACCGCCCAGACACCAAGCACGAAGACGCGCTCACCTTCCGCCGGTACTCGGTCGATCGAATCGACGATCAGGCCGCCGTAGAGCTGGCTTTCCTCCGCCGTCCTCTTTTCGAGGGTACTGCCTGTGGTGGTACCCAGTAGAAATAGTTGCCAGGAACCCGGGCGATGAACTCGACGGTCCGCCTTTCCCCCGGCGCGAGTGGGACGGCGTCGACTTCCCCGCCGGACGCAACCGTAAGGCCGAGCACGGTGACGGAATCGAGCGACCGATTGCTGAGATCGAGCCGAATCCTCGTCCCCGCACCGACCCGGATCAACGGGCCGGGAATCGATGCGGAGGAGTCGGCCTCGCCAAAGGCCAGCACGGAAGCGCCCGGTCCGGCACTGTCTCCGGCATTCCACCAGCCGCGAGACACCTCGAGGCCAAGCGTGAGGGTACCGTCGCTCGAGTGCCCGGCGACCCGCAAATTGTCGTTGTGGTTAATCGGTGGTTCGGTTCGGTGGGTGGAACAACTCAGCACAGTAAGGACGAACAGTGGGACGGTGAGTCGGGTCATGTCACCTCCGCATCGGGGGATCGACCTCAGGGACTGGGCAGCCGGCGATATGTTCGAAAGGTGAAGCTGTGCTGATGCCGTTCATCCGCAGGATGGAACGACTCCTCGTCGATGGCCCAGGCGGCCTCGTCGAAGTCGGGGAAATAAGTATCCCCCTCTATCGCGGCATGGATCAGGGTGAGATACAGACGTGAGGCGCGTGGCAAAGCAAGCTGGTAGATGGTGCCGCCTCCGATCACGAAGACCTCCGATTCGGTG
>CAZUES010000074.1:0-7324 GCA_964619465.1 uncultured Gemmatimonas sp. | reverse complement strand
CGCTGAAGCTGCCCGTCCGCCACGGGTCCACCTCGATTTCCACCTCGGCCTCGGCGAGGACCTTGAGATCCTGGTCCAGCATCTCGACCTTGATCGTTTCGGGGCCGCCGATGGCGTTCTGTCGCACCTGATACTGGGCCGTGGCGGCTTGCGACAGCGTTCCACTGGCCGGTGTCAGGGTGCCGTGGGTTTGCGCCGATGTGAACCGATAGCGGACTTCCGCCTCGGGCTCCGGGTCGACTACGGCCTGAAGCTGGGCGGTCCCGCCCAACGGAACCGTATCACGGCTGGTCCGCAACTCCAACTCGTACTCCACCTCGACCGTGACGAAGGCCGTGTCCCGTCCGCGCACGAGCTCGGTCTCGAGATCCACCGCCTCGAGCAGGGCATGCTTCTCGCCCGTGATCGTATTGGTGATGGCCCTCTTTTCCCGGATCACGGCGTTGTGGCGCCGCGTCTCCGTTACCACCGCGACCACCCGGTCCACCCGGGGTGGCGGGAACTCGAATTCGTCGTTGGCCCGGTACTTCGTCTGCGCACCCGTGAGATCGAGCAGCTCCCCGTGGTTGCCGGACGTCTCCCAGGTAACGGCCTGGTCTCCGCTGAGGTTCCGCTCAGTGCCCTCCTTGTCGCGGACGCGCATTCGGAGGTTGGCCTCCGCACCCTGCTTGATGGTCACCCGCTCCGGCGCGATGTCGTAGGTGAGTTGGAGGTCGGCATCCACCACCGCCTCGGCTCTCACGATCCGCTGCGGACCGGCTTCGGGGTTGGTGAGCGACTCGGGATTGAGCAGGACGTCCACCCAGACCTGATCGATCTCGCCGCTCATGGACCCGATTTGCGGATTGGTGGCGACATACTCGACCGAGGTCGTCTCCGTCCATTCATTCGGTCCGGGTGCGTCGATGCCGAGCCCCCCGTGCTGATTCGATGACCCCCAGCGGTACAGCAGCGACGGGGTGTTCTCCGGCAACGGGACGCCTTCGCCCCGGGCCTCAACGGCGACGGTGAAGTTGGCGTGTCGATGGGTGCTGTTCACGCTTGCCGAGCCGGGTGCGACGTTGACCGTGGGATCCTGGACCATCACCGCGACTTCCGACTCGTCTGCCCGGGACGTGGCGTTGGTGAACAACCCGGCCGGCGCCCCCCCGATCCCGGCTGCGGCGCCGAACCCGCTGGTTCGCCCCGAGATGGTACCGGCCTCGGTGTTCACCTGGATCCCCGTCAGGTCACGACGTGTTCCGGCGGTCCACTGGAGCACGCCGACATCGCCGGACATGGTGAACGGGGGCAGATCCTCCGTGTCATAGCGCAGTGTCACGGTCACCGGCTGCGCAAACGTGACGCCCGCCGGGCCGATGGCGTAGACGGGTCCGACCCGCTGCCATCCTGCGGGCGCGGTGGAAACAGGGGTGGTGACGCGGGTAACGGTCAGAAGGGTCGGACCCGGGACGGCGCCTGGAGGAACCGTGACGGTCACGGCACCATCTTCGAAGGTGACGGTCCCGCCGGTCGATCCGACCTGGACCCCGTCGATCACGGTGAGGGTGGCCGAGGCGCTCTGGCCCTCGCTGGTGGCCGTGATCCGCGCCGTACCGGCGCCGACGGCTGTGACCAGGCCCGCCGTGCTGACCGTTCCGACGATCTGGGCATCGCTCGACCAGGTCACGGTGCGCCCGGACAGAGTGTTGCCCTGGGCATCACGCAGGGTGGCCGTCAGCTGTTCGGTCTGTTGTGGCGCGAGCGACAGTGTGGTCGGCTGCAGCGTCACGGAGGCTACCGCTGCCGGCGGCGGGGGTGGCGGCGGCGGAGGTGGTGCAGGCGGTGGCGTCGGCTGGGTCGAACCACCGCAGGCGAAGAGGGCAACGGTAAGGGCGGCCGTAAGGCTGCGGCGAGGCAAACTGAGGGAACCTGGCATGGGTACTCTTGTTGGCAGAGGGTCTTTCTTAGACGCGAAAGGCGCGGGCCAGAGGGATCATGGCTGCCGTCGACCCCGGCGAGCAGCCGAAGTGTGGCGGATGTGCGACGGGGCCAGACTCATCCACCGAGCATGAACTGGCGGGTGAACTTAACGATGAGGGCGCGCTCCAGCGGCCCGCCATCGATGCCGGTTCTCGAGAGTGAACCGACGTGCTCCAGGTCGTTATAGACGACGAAGAGTCCTGTCCCGGCCGTCGTGAGCCAGCCGAATCGGATGTTGCTGGACAGGTTGCGGCTCCGATCGTTGTACTGGATCAGTGACTGAAGATAGACCCGCGGCGTGAACGAATAGGCCACCCGCAGCGCCGCCAGGGCCGTCTGGAATCGCCCTCCATCGAGATCGACGTCGTGGTACTGCACCCGCAGAGAGGAAGCCAGGGCATTGGTGAACTGCCCGCTGACCGTCGCGCTGCCGCCTTTCCGGGTGCCGTTGTAGAACCCGCCGATATCGAGCTTGCCCTCGATTCGTATCGGCGCGCTCAGATTCGAATTGTAGGCAAAGCCCCATTCGAAGTTGTCGTAGCTGCCCGGCGGCACGATCACCCCAGGGGAAATCTCGAACGGTTCGCGCAGGCCTTCCCGGACCAGATTCACCGCCGGCAGCTGGAAAAACGCGCCGTTGGCGAACTGGAAGTGACTGTCGATATGGACGAAGCGACTTTCGGAGAAGCCGTCCAGGGCGAAATGCTCCCGGTAGCTGATGTGCGGGCGCCATTCGTAGAACCACGGGGTGGCGGGGAAACGAACCCGCCGCATCACGCTGGCAGAGAGAAAGCGGTATTCGCTGCGCGGAAGAAAGCCGACCTCCGGGTTGAACCCTTCCGCCACCTCGCGATACGAGACGCTGCCGTTCCAGTTGGCCGTGTTGTACCCGACGTTGGTGCTGACGGCATACTGTCCGCCGTCCAGTCCGGGCGTATTGGTCTGCGCAGCATAGCCATCGATCGTCCATGCTGTGCCGAGTCCGAGACGCCCGTCGAGGCCGTAGGTCAGGTTGTAGTCGCCCCCGTCGTCGGTGTTGAAGCGCGACACGAAGATGGCGCCGATTCGCGAGCGGTTGGGTAACTCGCGAATCAGCCGAGCTACCGAAAAATTGTTGGCGGGCGACCAGGCGGTCGGCTGTCCGGTAACCGGGTCGTCCAGGTCGAGTCCTCGGGCCTGCACGTTCATCAGCCCGACGATGGTTTCGCCCACCCTGCCGGTGAGACGGGTTCCCGCCAGGATGGGTGCCTCGCGGCCCCGTTCGATGCCGATGCGCCGGCTGAAGAAGAGCTCCGTTGCCTGACTGGTGCCGACCGAAAAGATCCCGGCGTTTTCGAGAAAGAAGGGGCGCTTCTCGGGAAAGAAGAGGTCGAAGCGCGTCAGGTTGATGGCCTGGTCGTCCGCCTCGACCTGGGCAAAGTCGGTATTGACGGTCAGGTCGAGGCTCAAGCTCGGCCCCAGGGCAATCTTGGCGTCGCCGCCCAGTTCGCCGTTGAGTTCGGTCCCGGTCCCGGTCCGGTAGTTCCGATTACCGGAACTCAGCAGGTATGGAACGATCGTCGCCGTGTGGCGGAACGGAGCTCCGAGATCGTGGAGCTGCCCAGCCATCGAGACCCGGTACAGGTCGAATTGTCTGGGTATGGGCGACCAGAACGATTGCTCGTTACGGCGACGGATCCGCCGGGAAAAGTTGAGCCCCCAGGTCTGTACCTCGCCGCCGCCGTACCGGAGCGTCGAGAAGGGAATCCGGAACTCGGCGTACCAGCCGGCACCGTCACGGCTGGTTGCGACGGTCCAGCTGCCATCCCAATTGAGATTGAAGCCGCCCCCGCCGCTCCCTTCCTGAGACACCTGCCCGTCATACTCGATTCCAGTCGGCGTGGTGCCGAACACGAATCCGTTCTGGCCGTCGAGGAAGGTGTCCAGCAGGATCAGGAATCCATCGGTTTCGTTCGGGCTGGCGTCTCGCCGGGTCTCACCTGCAATGATGCCGCCCGGGTCGGAGTCCAGCAGCCACGCACCGACGTACAGTGCCACATCGTCGTAGAGAATCCGCACTTCGGTCCGTTCCGAGGCGGGATGGCCGGCGAGCGGCGCATTCTGCACGAAGCCGGTGGCGGGTCGCGCGGTTTTCCAGACATTCTCGTCCAGTTGACCGTCGATCACAGGTGCCACCTCGACCCGGACTGCCCGGAGCGCCGGCCGTGCCGGTTCCTGCGCGGCAGCCGGGGCCGTGACGAGAATGGCCAGAACGGCGCCGGCGGGAGTCCAGGCCGACAGCCGATTGAAAGATGAACGAATCAACGAGCGGGAGCGCATCGTCACCGGATTGGAAAGCGGGCAAAGGCCTCGAGGCGAGCCGGAGCCCGGAGGGAGCGGACGACACAAAAGAAGGGGAGAGGGCGCTTCTGTCCAGTCCGCCGGCTCAATCGGAGAGCGCAGTACTCGGGGCAATCCCTGCGGCTCGGCGAGCGGGGCTCGCCGCCGCCACCACGATGACGGTCAGCAGGCCGAGCGTGACGCCGCCGAAGGTGATCGGATCGAGGGCGCTGATGCCGAACAGGTAGCCGGTCACGAGCCGCGTCGAAGCCCACGCCAGAGCCAGCCCGATCCCGGCGCCAACCAGCGCAGGCCGGAGTACGTCGCGCAGCAGCATGGAGATGATCCGGCCGGAGGGTGCCCCAAGCGCGGCCCGGATCGCCAACTCGCGGGATCGCCGGGCCACCGCGAACGCCACCACGCCATACAGGCCGACCACGGCGAGGATCAGGCCGAAGAGGCCGAGCCCGCTGCCCAGCGCGGCCGCCATCCGGATCGGAAACAGCATGACGCCCAGATGTGCCGCCATGGTGGTGCTCTCGATCACGGCGACGGTCGGATCGATCAGCGCCACGGCTTCGCGGGCGGCGCGCGCGGCCGAGCCGGCGTCCCCGGTGGTGGAGACGATGAAGCGGAGCAAGCGGGAGTGGCCGTTGCCCAGCGGCCGATAGAGGAACGGCGTCGGCAGCTCGCCAAGCGAGGCGACCTTGGCATCGGCGGCGACGCCGATCACCTCGACGAACGGCTGGTCGGGACCGCCCTGGCGGAAGCGCTGGCCCAGCGGGCTCCGTCCGGGCCAGAGCCGGTGCGCACCCGCTTCGCTGACGATGGCAACCGGGAGATCCTGTTCGACTTCGGCTCGATCGAAGCCGCGACCCTGGGTTACCTCGATCCCCATGGCCCCAAAGTAGGTCGCATCCACTCGACCCAGCTGGATCGTGGTGGAGGCGCCCTGCTCGTCGATCAGGCTGGTCATCTGGTTGCCATAGAGATCGAGCGGGATCCGCTCGGTCACCGTCGTAGCGGTAATGCCAGGTACGCTCCGCATTCGATCGTGCAGCACACGCCAGAACGCTTCGGCCCTCGCCTCGTCATACCCGCTCTGCGCCAGATGGAGCGCCAGCATGGCGGTTCGATCGATGGCGAAACCGGGCTCGACGTCGTGAGCACGTCCCGCGCTTCGAGTAAAGAGTCCGGCCAGCACCAGCAGGGCCAGGGTGAGGGCGACCTGGGGTACCAGCAGCGCGTGCCGGAGCCTCCCCAACCGCCCGCCTGGGGCCGTATCGTAGCTGCTCAGACTCGGTGCCAGTTTCGGCCGGGTCATGCGCAGCGCCGGCAGCAACGCAAAGAGGATGGTTGCGCCGATGGTGACCAGCATGGTGTAGCCGACGACCCGCAGATCCACCCCGATGTCCAAGGAAATCGGGACCGGTCCCGGCGGTCGGAAGGTGGCAACCGCCCGAGCCATCAGGTGCGCAAGGCTAAGTCCGATGCCGCCGCCCAGGAGGGCGAGCAGACTGTTCTCGATGACCAGGAGCCGAACCACGCCGGATCGTGAACTGCCCAGCGCCAGACGAATCGCGATCTCGCGGCGTCGGGCCGACCCGCGGGCAAGCATCAGGTTGGCCAGATTGGCGCAGGCGACAAGCAGGACACCGCCGACCGCAATCAGCAGCAGTCCGGCTGCCGGGAGCGCGGCCCGATCGCCATCGGGATGGACCGCGACATCGACCGTGCGTGCAACGGCAAAGGTTCGCTCCTGGTTGCTCACCGGATGATCCCGCGTCAGCCGCGAACCGAGCGCAGCAAGTTCGCCACGAACCCGCTCGACGGTGACCTCGGGATGGAGGCGCGCCTTGACGAAGAGCCAGCGTTCGTTGCGATCTTCGAGCTGATCGGTGCGGACCGCGGCCATCATCGCGGTGGGAACCCAGACGTCGGCGGCGAGTCCGGAAAAGAGCAGGCCGCGGAAGCTGGCCGGCGCCACCCCCACGATCGTGAACTGCTTTCCGTTGAGCGTCGCGGTACGTCCGATGACCGCCTGATCGGCGCCGAATCGACGCTGCCAGAGCCGGTGGCTGATCACCGCTACAGGGTTGGCGAGGGGCACGGCATCTTCATCGGGCGCGAAGCCGCGCCCCAGCGCCGGGTTGACACCGAGCACCGAGAAGTAGTTGCCGGTAACGATCTCGCCGAAGAGAGCTTCGGCGGACCCCTCCGACGACAGCGACACCATCAGCGCGGAGTAGCCGACCACGTCACCCGGGAAGGTTGCTTCGGCTCGCAGATCCCGGTAGTCGGGATAGGAAAGGGCGCCGTAGCGGTTCTGCGGCGTACCGGAATAGATGTTGACCAACTGTTCGGGCGAGGCGACCGGAAGGGGCCGGAGAAACACGGCGTTGACCAGTCCGAAAATGATCGAGTTGACCCCGATTGCGAGGGCCAAGGTCACGACGACGGTTGCAGCGAAGCCCGGATGCTTCCGAATGGACCGGATTGCGGGGACCAGATCAGCGAGCATGGTTGTCCGCCGGGCTCGAGTACATGGAGGTGGTTTGTCGTATCCCGACGGTCCGCCCGTCGCCGGGGTTTCAAAACGAGCCCCCGGGCTGGCAATGCGATCTGGCCAGTACGCAATACGGAAATGGTCCCGGGTGGGCCGGTCCCAGCTGCCGTCGGCTTCGTTGTCCAAGGGAGGGCTCCTATACTATAGCTCAGTGCGGTCTCATTGCCCGGAGCGGTGCGATGTCTCATTCTGACGACGGTCGGGCGGCTCGATCGCCCGGTCGATCCGACAGGTGACCATGTATTGGGTCCCGATCGTGCGCTGATTTCTCTGGTCGAGTACGGCAGCTATGCCTGCCCGCACTGTCGAGCGGCCAACGACCGGGTCACGCAGGTGCGCACCGACTTGGGCGACCGGCTCCGCTACATCTTCCGTCACAAGCCGCTCGCCAACAACGACCTGGCCCGACGTGCAGCGGAGCTGGCGGAGACGGCGCCGGATAACGAGCAGTTCTGGCGAGCGCATTCCCTGTTGATG
>CAZUES010000073.1:0-7351 GCA_964619465.1 uncultured Gemmatimonas sp. | reverse complement strand
CGCCGAGCGCGATGCCGCCGAAGCTCGTCATGAAGAAATCGTTGAGCGACGGCCGGTGGGTCTCGCCGAAGTACTCCCAGGTCCAGGAACCGAGGAAGGCGAACGGGACCGCCTCCCAGAAGCTCAGGCAGTTGGCGCGGGCGGCATTGAAATAGAGGTTCCCATGGATCGGATGGGCGAACATGTTGGTTCCGAAGGCGTTCTCGTCCCACTCCCAACCCAGCCGGAGGTTACGAGACCAGCTCTCGAAATCGGTTCGGGCCCAATCAGCCTGGAGGACGAACGCATCGAAACGATTGACGACATAGTTGACGGCGAGGGTCTGCGCAGCCGCGAGGAGCGGCCGCCCCCGATCGCAGCCGTCGCGGCCCAATTGCGCCGTTCCCGGAGACGGAACGGCCATGGCCAGAGCGGCCACCACGAGAACCCCAGGCCGAATCCTCATGGCGATAACCTGCCATGCCGGGCCTGAAGCCAGCGTGAAGGCGCCCGGAACCTCGGCTCATTCGGACGCCCGACTCGAGGTAACCGCGTAGGAATCGTGTGCAGTGAGTTATTCCGGTACGACCAGCTGCTTCCCGCTTACTACCTTGATGTCACGAAGCCCGGCACAACTTGGACGTGTACGTGAACGCCCGGCTTTCCGACTCCCCACCGGCAGACGGATGGACAAAATGTCACGTGACACGTTACATTCCTCATGATCCGATCCTTTGCGGACAAGCGGACGGCCGAGCTATTCGCAAAGGGACGTGCGGCCGGGTTCCCGCCCGATGTCTCGCGGCGAGCCGTGCGCAAGCTCGAGTATGTGCACCTCGCGATCCGGCTGGACGATTTGCGGGTGCCAGCGGGCAATCGCCTGCACGCATTGCGGGGCGACCGGCAGGGACAGTATGCGATTGCCGTCAACGACCAGTGGCGGATCTGCTTCCGTTTCGTCAATGGCGACGCGTATGACGTAGAGGTCTGCGACTATCACTGAGGAAGGTGCCATGAGCATCCCAAACACGCGGCCACCGAAGCGGCGACCGACGCACCCCGGCGAGATGCTGCGCGAGGATTTCATGCCCGACTACGGGCTCACAGTGGCAAGCCTCGCTGCATCGGCAGGCGTCTCGCGCCAGTCGATCAACGAACTCCTGCGTGAGCGGCGGGCCCTCAGCCCGGAGATGGCGCTCCGATTGGCCCGCCTGTTCGGCAACTCGGCCGAGTTCTGGTTGAATGCGCAGCGGGCCGTCGACCTATGGGACGCGGCACATGCGCTCAAGGCCGAGATGGCCCGGATCAAGCCATTGCGTGTAGCATAGGATCACCAAGATCGCGGGCCACTTGGCCGCCGCTCCTTACCGTCCCCCCAGGAACGGCTGCGATACGGAGAGCGCTCAGTCGAGACTGACAGCCTCGATCCCGATTGCGGCGGCAGCCGCCGTAAGGCGCCCATCGTAACTGGCCAACGAGACCTTCTGACCGTTTCTGCGCAGGAAGTCCATCGATGCCAGGTGGAGGGTGTCAAGTGTGCGGACCGGGGCCGGAAAGGCCTCTAACGCGCGCGACAGCACGGGACGCAGTAACTCCACGAACGCCAGCCGGACCAGAAGCCCTTCAGCCAAGGCCCGGTGAGAGGTGCCCAACCCGCGGCCATGGAGCCGCGTCCACAATTCGTACTCGAGCAGGCGGCTCGTGATCAACGGCTGCTCCCACAATGCCGCCGGCGGCCGGCGGTCCTCGGCCAAGAGCTGGGCGAGGGCCACCGACGTGTCGAGGTAGATCACCCGCCGCCCCGGTCCTCTTCCAACTCGGCAAGGAGAACCTGGAGCGGAGCGACAGGAAGCCCGGCGGGCGGCGACCCCGGCCCCACGACGGGCGGGATGATCCAGCCGTTGCGAACCGCGTCGGCCAACAGCGCGTCGGATGCCATGTCACTCCTCCCCGCCCGAGGCGGAATCAACTCCGCAACGACCCGTTCCCGGTCGGTGACCAGGACGGTCTCGCCCGCGGCGACCAGCCGAACGTATTCGGCCAGCTTGTTTTTGAGGTTCTTGAGGCCAACTGCCAGCATGCCTTCAAGGTAGCTTCTGGTAGCTTCTTTGACAATTATCGACATGCTGGAAGATCACACCACTACCCATGGTAGCAGCAACCGAAACTGCGGACCCCATGGCCATTTTGGCGCGAACCAGGAGGACGCGCTCCACTACCCCCGCACGTGCTGGTTGAAGAACGCCACCGTCCGCGACCACGCCAGCTTCGCCGCGTCGGGGTCGTATCGCGGCGTGGTATCATTGTTGAACCCGTGCTGCGTCCCCGGATACAGATACCGCTGATAGTCGACCTTGGCCGCCTTGAGCGCCGCTTCGAACGCCGGCCAGCTGGCATTGATCCGCGCATCCTCCTCCGCCGACTGGATCAGCAGCGGGCAGCGGATTTTCGGGACGTCTTCGACATTGGGCGACGAACCGTAGAATGCAACCCCTGCCGCCAGCTCCGCGCCGAGCCGGGTAGCCAGGTAGTTCACCATCCCGCCGCCGTAACAGAACCCCACTGCGCCGACGCGCCCCGTCGACTCCAGCCGGCCCGCCAGCAGGCCGACGGCGGCCACGAAATCTTCCCGGGTCTTGGCCTGATCGAGCTGCGGAAAGAGTTCGCGGGCCTTGTCCTCGTTGCCGGGGTAGCCGCCCAGCGGAAAGAGCGCGTCCGGAGCAAACGCGACGAAGTTGTCGACCGCGAGCCGCCGAGTGATGTCCTCGATGTGCGGGTTGAGGCCGCGATTCTCGTGGATCACCAGGATCGCGGGCCACTTGGCCGCCGCACCCGCCGGCACGGCGAGGTACCCGCGCGCCCTCCCGTATCCCCAGGGTGAGTCGTATTCGACATACTCGGCGCTGATCCGCTCATCGGCCGGGGCGACGACCTGCGCCTCGAGGAACTTGGGGCTCAGCTGCTCCAGCAGCATCGCGGCGGTTACCCCACCCACCGCGAACTTGGCGGCCCGGTCGAGAAAGGTCCGGCGGTCGATGGTGCCATGGACGTACGCATCGAACAGGATCAGCAGTTCCTGATCGAAGTCGTGGGCAGTCTTCCGGGTCATACGGCGCTCCAGGATGGGGTTCCCCAATTTATCATGCGGTCCTGGATCCCGGTCAGCGCGCCACATTCACGACCTGGATCGTGGTGTACTCCTTGAGGCCGTCGGCGTTGAACTCGACGCCGATGCCGGAATGCTTGACGCCGCCGAACGGAGCCAGCGGATGCAACGCGCCATGCTGGTTGACCCAGGCCGTGCCGCACTCCAGGCGGGCCGCTACCTCGGCAGCCGCCTCGGAGTCGTTGCCCCAGACCGAGCCGCCAAGCCCCACATCGAGCGCGTTGGCCCGTTCGATCGCTTCGTCCACCGTCCGGTACTTGATGATCGGCAGCGCCGGCCCGAACTGCTCTTCCCTGACGAGCAGCATGTCGTCCGTCACATCCGCGACGATGGTGAGCGGATAGAAGTAACCCGGCCCGTTCGGCCGTTCGCCTCCGCTCAGGATACGCGCACCCCTCGCCCGCGCTTCGTCGACATACGCCGTGACCTTGTCCCGCTGCATCTCGTTGGTGAGCGGCCCGATCAGGTTGCCGGGATCCATCCCGTTGCCCACCGGAATCTTCGCGACATACTCGGCCAGCTTGCGCGCGACCTCCTCGTACTGGCTCTCGTGCACGTAGAGCCGCTTGAGCGCGGCGCAGGTCTGGCCCGCGTTGAGGAAGCAGCCCCAGAAGAGCTGTTCGAGCAACGGATCGATATCGGTGCCGGGCAGGATGATGCCGGCGTCGTTGCCGCCGAGCTCGAGGGTGATCCGCTTCAGAGTATCGGAGGCGCCTCCCATCACGGATTTACCGGTCCTGATCGAACCGGTGAAGACGATCTTGTCGATGCCCGGATGCTGCACCATCCGGCTCCCGACCTCGGCATCCCCGGTCACGACGTTCACGACGCCGGGCGGCAGCACTTGGTTCATCAGCTCGACCAGCCGGAGCGTCGAGAGCGGCGTGTAGGGCGACGGTTTGATCACCACGGTACAGCCGACCCGAACCGCGGGCATCAGATGCCAGACGGCGATCATGAGCGGCCAGTTCCACGGGGTGATCGAGCCGACGACGCCCACGGGCTTCCGGCGGATCACGATCCGGCCCTTAGGATCGTCCTGCAACGTGACCTCGGGCAGTTCCAGCCCGGCCGTGGTGCGCGTCCAGGCAACGCAGCCGCCCACTTCCATGTTGGCGCCCGGACCGCTCTGCGTCTTACCCTGCTCCCGGGTCAGCAGCGTCGAGAGTTCCTCGCCGTGCTCCTTGATCAGATCGGCAATCCGATTCAGCGCAGCAACCCGCTCCGCATCGGGTCGGCCGGACCAGTCGGCCAGCGCGCGCCGAGCAGCAACGACGGCCTGGTCGAGGAGCGCGAGGTCGCCCTCGGGACATGCCGCGATGACGGAGCCGTCGGCGGGGTTGATGACCTCGAAGGTGCGCGTAGTCGCAACGGGCCGACCATCGATGGTCAGCGGATACGTCTCGGGGACAGTAGCAGTCATGGCGTTGCTCGGCGAGGGGAGTGGACGGAGATCGAGCCGCGCCGAAATCTACTTCGCCACGGAGGCCGACGTGAGGCCGCCCGGCGGCGGCCCCTCGACGCTTGCTCGAGATAACAGCTGACGCCATACTACGTCGAGCCGCCGCTTCCGGGCTCCCTTCCCAGCCGATCTCAACGCACGAACCGGAGCCCGCCATGTTCCGAATCGCCCTGCTCCTCGTTCTGCTGCTGGCCAGCCACCCGACACCCGGTGCGGCCCAAACGCAGGTCCGCCAACTCTTCGGTGTGACGACCCCGATGCGGGACGGCGTGAAGCTCGTGTCCGACGTCTGGCTTCCCGAAGCGCCGGGCCGCTATCCGGTGCTGCTGATCCGGACGCCGTACCTCAAGTCGATGGAGCTGATCAACGTCCCGACCCTCGCGACCTACTTCGCGTCGCGCGGCTACGTGTTCGTGGTCCAGGACGTGCGAGGTCGAGGCGACTCCGAAGGGGAATTCGATTTCTTCTTCCAGGAAGGTCCCGACGGATACGACACCATCGAGTGGCTGGCCAAGCAGCCGTTCTCCAACGGGCGCGTCGGCATGTTGGGGGTGTCGTATCTGGGCACCGTACAGTGGCTCGCCGCGCGAGAGCAACCGCCCTCCCTCGTGTGCATGGCGCCCACCGCGCCCGCCGGACGTTATCTCGAAGAGCTGCCGTTCACGGGCGGCGCGTTCATGCACCAGTGGGCGCTGGGCTGGATCAACGGCGTGTCGGGAAAGGTGGATCAGGGACCCAATCTGCGCGGCACCGACTGGGAGAAGGTCTTCCAGCACCGGCCATTGCTGTCCTCGGACTCGGTGATGGGACGCCCGATGCGGCTGTATCGCGAATTCCTTACCAATCCGCTCATGACGGACTACTGGAAGCGAATCCAGTTCACGCCGGAAGACTTCGCGAAGATCCGCATTCCAACGCTGACCGTCACCGGCTGGTTCGACGGCGACCAGCCGGGCGCCTTGTTCTACTGGCGCGGGCTCGCGAGCGGCGCCCCGGCAAAGAACCAGCACTATCTCGTATCCGGGCCGTGGGATCATGTGCAGACGTTCCTGGGCGGTGCCACCAGGCAGGGCGAGATGGAGCTTCCGGCCGAGTCGATCATCGACAACAAGGCGGTGCATCTGGCCTTCTTCGACTGGTGCCTGAAGCAGTCCGCGCCCGAGTTCGACGCGCCCCGGACCAGGATCTATGTCACGGGCGTCAACGAGTGGCGGACCTACGACGTCTACCCGCCGCGAGAGGCAACGCCGCAGCCGCTCTATTTCACGAGCGGTGGCCGCGCCAACTCGCTCGCCGGTGACGGCGGCCTCAGCTGGGAGCGACCGGGAAACCAGCCGCCGGACCGGTTCACCTACGACCCTAAGCGCCCTGTCCCGGCCGGGGTCGGTGACCAGATCATGGCTATCGACCGCCGTCCGATCCAGCGACGGGACGACGTGCTGGTTTACAGTAGCGAAGCGCTGACCGAGCCGGTGGAAGTCATCGGGAACGTGGTGGTGACGTTGGAGGCCGCGAGCGACGCCCGCGACACCGACTTCACCGCGGTCTTGAGCGATGTCTATCCCGACGGCCGGTCGGTGAGCCTCGGTCCGACCATCGGGATCCGGCGAGCTCGCTATCGGCACGGAACGACCAAAGAAGAGCTGCTCACGCCCGGGAAGCCGGAGACGTTCACGATCGAGCTCTATGACATCGCCCACCGGTTCCTGCCGGGGCATCGGATCCGGGTCGAGATCTCGAGCAGCGCGGCACCACACTACAATCCCAATCAGAACACCGGCAACCCGGTCGCTACGGATACGGCGTGGAACGTTGCCCGGCAAACGGTCTATCACGACCGAACCCGCGCCTCGGCGATCGTCTTGCCGGTCGTGGGCAAGAAGCTCACACCCTGAGCCTCCTTGCGCACCAACAACTGAGGAAGCGGACGCCGCCGAGATGTGTCGCAAGCACGGCGGCGTGGATCTGATGGACGATTTCGGGTTCGCTACCAGCGTAGCCGGATGATCGTATTGGGCTGGACAGGTTGCTTGCCCTCACTCTACCGCCTCTCTACCTTGCCCTGAAGCATCACCGGAGCGCTGGTGATGCTTTCTCGCCATTGGGAGACGTCGTTCAGTGACTCTATCGTCCGGATCCCCGAACCCCACGACGGTCGGCCCGACCGATGCCCTCCAGGCTCGTACCACTACTGGGACTCGACCAAAGCCGATCGCCAAACTGATGGCCGCGAATCGGAGCGAAATCGCGATTCGCGTCTTCCGCGCCGGCACGGAGTTGGGCCTCCGCACTGTGGCGATCTACGCGCACGACGATCGCTTCTGTATCCACCGGTACAAAGCCGACGAAGCGTATGAGGTGGGTATCGGGAAGGGTCCGGTGGCCGCGTATCTTGATATCGAGAGCATCGTCGCGATCGCCAAGGCCAAGGGCGTCGACGCGATCCACCCGGGCTACGGCTTTCTCTCGGAAAACGCGGAGTTCGCCCGGGCCTGCGAGGCAGCGGGCCTGATCTTCATCGGGCCCCGACCCGAGTTGCTCGACATGATGGGCGACAAGACGGCGGCCCGAGCCCTGGCCCAGCGGATCGGGGTGCCGACCCTGCCAGGTACGGAGACGCCGGTCACCGATCGCGCCGAGGCGCTCGAGGTGGCGAAGACGATCGGCTTCCCGCTGATCATCAAGGCGGCGTTCGGCGGCGGTGGCCGCGGCATGCGCGTGGTCCGGCGCGCCGAGGAGCTGGA
>CAZUES010000072.1:0-9041 GCA_964619465.1 uncultured Gemmatimonas sp. | reverse complement strand
TCCAAGTCGATTGCCAAGGAAGAAGATTTCATCCGGCGCAATCTGGCCGGTCAGAAATCGTCTCAGGCGGTGGGCCGTCGGCGGCGGCTCGATCGTTTGCCTCGTCTCTCGGCGCCGCCGGCGGACCTCGCCACCATGGCCATTCGGTTCGACCCGCGAAGCCGCGGCGGCGATCAGGTGCTGGTGGTCGAGCAACTCGGCATCGAGCTGGCCGGTCGGACGCTGCTGCAGGACTTCAGCGGCACCATCCGGCGCGGTGACGTAGTGGGGCTGGTCGGCCCCAATGGCGCCGGCAAGACCACTATGCTGGCCACCTTGCTCGGCGAGCGTGAGCCGGCCCGCGGATCCTCCCGCATCGGCGAGTCGATCGAGGTCGAGTACTATCGCCAGGATCTGGGTGACGTTCCTCCGGACAAGACGCTCTTCGACATCGTACACGACCTGCGCCCCAAATGGACCCGTGGCCAGGTTCACGACCATCTCGGCCGGATCGGTTTTACCGGCGACACAGGCCGGCGGCGCGCGGAGAGCTTGTCCGGCGGGGAGACGGCGCGACTCTCGCTTGGTCGGCTGATGCTGTCGGGCGCCAACTTTCTGGTCTTCGACGAGCCCACCAACCATCTCGACGTCGAGACCATCGAATCGCTCGAGGACGCTATTGCGGCGTTCGAGGGCACCGTCCTGCTGGTCAGTCACGATCGCGCCTTGCTGCGGAGCCTGACGACCCGGACCTGGGCGCTTTCGGAAGGTCGGATCGACGACTATCCCGGTTCCTACGGCGAGTGGGAGGACTGGCAGGCCGATCGGACGGCTGCTGCGCAGGTCGAGGCCGCGCGCGTCGCTCGGGAGCAAGAGGCGCGGCAACGAAGCAAGGGCAAGGATACTCGTTCCAGCGGTCCTCGGCCGCTGACCGCCGCCAAGCGGGCGCTGGACGCGGCCGAGTCCGCGGTGCAGAATGCGGAGCAGGAAGTGGCCTCCCTCGGTGCGGCGCTCGATGACGCCTCCCTCTATCAGTCGGGAGACGGGGCGCGCCGCGCTGCCGAGCTGTCGCAGGGTCTCGAGCGGGCCAAGCGGAACCTGATGGAGGCCATGGCCGAATGGGAACGGGCGTCGCTCGAAGTGGAGCGGCTGGCCGGGTAACGGATGCCCGTCAGGTCGGCTGGGAGGAAATCGCCCGGATGGAAGTACAGATTTTCGGAACCAAGAAAAACGCCGATACCCGTGCCGCGCTGCGCTTTTTTGCCGAGCGGCGGGTCAAGACCCACTTCGTGGACTTTGCGGTGCGCCCACCCGCGCGCGGCGAGCTGCTTCGCTTTGCGCAGAAGTTCGGGGTGGCCAACCTGATCGACCGCGCCTCGAAGCGGTTTGCCGAACTTGGCTGGACGGCGTCCCGGTACACCGATGAGCAGTGGCTCGACAAAATCACCGTCGAACCCGGTGTGATCAGACAACCGCTGGTGCGCTATCGTCAGCAGCTGACCGTCGGTCCGGCGGAATCCACGTGGAAAGCCTGGGAATGAAGCAGCGACTGAATCGACTCGTCGGAGGGATAGCGGCGGTTGTGCTGCCGGCATTCGGCGCGCCGGGCGATGCGGCTGCGCAGGCGGCGCCGGAGCCGTTGCCCAGCGGTATCACGGCCGTCATGGTGGCGCAGGGAAAGTCCCTCTACGAAAGCACCGGCCTCTGCATGGCATGCCATGGCATGGACGGTAAGGGCGGGATCGGGCCCGACCTGACCGATCAGATCCTGCTGCATCCGGACGGATCGGTCGATTCGATTACGGTTCAGTTGATTCGTGGCATTGCTGAAGCGGAAGCCAAGACGGGGATCCCGATGCCGCCGCGGGCGGGCACCGGGCTGGATGACGACGAACTGCGCGCGGTTGCTGCGTATGTGTGGACCCTCTCCCGGTCCGTTGCGTTGCCGCCGCGGGAAGGACGGAGACAATGAAGCGCTGGTGGCTGGCAGCAACGTTGCTTGGTGTGGCGGCGCCCGTGGTCGGGCAGGGACGCCCGCTGGTGGGGTTCGACGACTATGTGGCCAAGGCGCTGGCGGAGTGGCGCGTCCCCGGCGTCGCGATTGCAATCGTGCGGAACGACTCGGTCATTCTCGCCAAGGGGTACGGCGTCAAGCAGTTGGGACGCCCGGACCCCGTCACCGCCCAGACCCTGTTCGAGATCGGGTCGACCAGCAAAGCCTTTTCCTCCGCGCTGGGGGCCATGCTGATGGATGATGGCGTGCTCGGCTGGGACGATCCGATTCGTCACCACCTGCCGTGGTTCGAGCTGGCCGACCCCTACCTTACTCAGCACGTCACGTTGCGCGATGCGTTTTCGCACCGAACCGGCGTGCTCGGCGCCTACAACGGGGTGGTAACCTGGACCCGGGAAAAGGTGCTGCGTCAGCTACGCCATCTCACCCCCGCAGTGCCGTTTCGCAGCCGATACGATTACAGCAACATGATGTACTCCGCCGCGGGTGAAGCGGTCGCGGCGGCGGCAGGCAAGCCGTGGGAGGATCTGCTGGCCGAGCGGATTCTCGGGCCGCTGGGCATGCGGCAGACGACGACCAACATCAGCCGGTTCTTCGACTCGACCCACTTTACCAAGTGCTTCTACTGTGCCTTACCCGATCGTCCGGTCACGCTGGCCGATGTCCGGGGCGGCCACGATGCGGCGCTGCCTCATCAACTGGTGGGCGACTCGGTGCGGCCGATTGCCTGGCAGAGCTACGACAACGCCGTCTCGGCCGGCTCGGTCATTTCTAATGCAACCGACTTGGCCCAGTGGCTCCGCTTCCTCACCTCGGGTGGCGTCCATGATGGTCGGCGGTTGCTGCGCCCCGCCACCTTCGCGGCGATGCTGACGCCGCAGTCGGTGCTCTATCCGTCGGGCTGGATCCAGCTGGTGGATTCGATCAGTCCGAGTACCCACTTCTGGTCCTATGGCCTAGGCTGGCGACTCAACGACTATCGGAGCCGGAAGGTCGTCTGGCACACCGGCGGGATCGTCGGGTTTCTGGCCTATGTCGGCTTCGTCCCCGAAGAGAATCTCGGCATTGCGGTCATCTCGAACGGCGACATGGGCTATGCCTGGTTGCCGCAGGCGCTGGCCTATCGGATCATCGACCTTCATCTCGGCGCACCGGTGCGGGATTGGAGTGACGAGTTGCTCGGACTGATGGCACAGGACCGGGAGCGCAACCGGAAGGCGGCGCTGGCACTCGAGGCGCAGCGGGTCGACGGGGCGCCGCCCAGTCTGCCGCTTGTTGCCTATGCCGGACGATACCGGAACGCTCTTTTCGGCGAAGTACGAATCGTGGCGGGGCAGGGCGGGCTCGAGTTCCAGGTTCCCGATGGGGCTTATGGGGTTCTGCAACCTTGGCACTACGATGTGTTCCGGCTTCGTCTGACGGGAACCTCGGCCGGCGGCCAGTTCGCCACTTTTTCAGTTGGTCGGGATGGGGCGGTGGCCTCGGTGACGATCGACGGGATGGGATCTTTCCGGCGCGACTGACCGGAAAGGCGTCTGGTCTATCGCAGAGCTGGTCCGGCCAATAGATTGGCGCCCGAGTTCCCGGTCCCTGTTTTGGGGACAACGATCGCTCTGACCACAGGCGGTGCTGATGTCGGTGTCGACAGCGGTCCCGGTCCGCCAGGACCGGGTCTGGGAAGTGTATCGGCAGGTTAGGGATCTGATCGTTCGCGGAAAAGTGGCGCCGGGGTTTCGGTTGACGGAGGCTGACCTGACCGGTCGGTTCGGGGTCAGTCGGACGTCGGTCCGGGCCGCGCTGCAACGGCTCGAGCAGGAGGGGTACATCACGGCGTCCCGGGAAGGCCGGCGGAGTCGGCTGACGGTGGCTGCCTTGACCCAGGACGATGCTCGTGAGCTCTTCGCGATGGTGGCCGAGATCGAAGGACTGGCTGCCGAACGGGCTTCGGGTCTGCCGAGTGGACCACGGAAGGCATTGGTCTACACTCTCAACGAACTCAACGACCAGTATCAAAGGGTGGCCAGCGCCGAGGACGGTGACGGTGACGAGCTCTTCGAACTCGACACCCGGTTCCATCGGGCCTACGTCGAGGCGGCCGCCGGTCCTCGGCTGCGGGCCCTGCACGACGCGATCAAGCCCCAGATCGAACGCTATATCCGGATCTATCAGACGGCGCTGCACGATGCGATTCAGACATCGATCGTGGAGCACGCCCTGATCATCGGGGAGATTTCCGCAGGGAAAGGGCAGCGCGCCCAGGCGGCGGTTCGCACGAACTGGCGTAACGCGGCGGTGCGTTTGCAGGCCGTGATCGGGGCTCGTGGAGAGGCTGGGAATTGGTAGCTCCAGGAAACTCCTGTGAGAGGCAATTCGTAGGGGACCAATCCATTGTTCCATCTTGCATTTCGATCTCGCGGTGCGTATGATTTCAGCTCGTCCTACAACAATGTATACAAAGCCGAGTACCGAACTGGTCACCGTTCGTCGCAGCATTCGAGCAAGTTTTTGTCCCGCGCCGCGTGGGCTCGCGTCGCGTGCGATCGTATCTTAGCCCCCAGACCCGGAGAAGCGTATGAGGTTGAGGAAAATCCTCGGAGCCGTCGTGGCGTGTATGGCGCTCACGGCCGGTGGGTTGGCAGCACAGGACGTGAGCGGCATCGTCGTCGATAGCCGTTCCGGCCGAGCACTCGAGGGCGCGCGGGTTGCCGTCGAGGGCGTAGCGGGTAGAGAAGTCCGCAGCAACAACGCTGGTCGGTTTACCCTGACCGGTCTCTCCGGTGCCGAAGTGACGCTTCGCGTCACAATGATCGGCTACAGCCCGCGAACCCAGACGGCGCGTGTCGGTTCCAACGACGTGCGCATCAATCTGGTCGAGCAGGCTATCAACCTGGGCGAACTGGTCGTGACCGGTACGCCGCAAGCGGTGGAGCGCCGGACCCTCGGTAACGCGACGGCCACGGTGCATGCCGCCGACCAGCAGGCCTTCGCGCCGGTGCCGGACATCTCGAACCTGATCAACAGCCGGGCTCCCGGTGTCATGGTCATTCCGGGCACGGGCCAGGTCGGTTCCGGTCCGCAGATCCGGATCCGGGGTGTCAACAGCTTCAGCTTGAACGGCAACCCGCTGATCTACATCGACGGCGCCCGGGTCAACAACTCGACCGCCCAGGGTATCTCGGTGCAGGGCTTTGGTTCGGGTATCTCGAGCCGGCTCAACGACATCGATCCGGACCAGATCGAGAGCATCGAAATCATCAAGGGCCCGGCGGCGGCAACGCTGTACGGCACCGAGGCGACCAACGGTGTGATCCAGATCATCACCAAGCGTGGCAAGCAGGGCGCCAAGCCGATTATCGGCTTCAGCACCCGCCAGGGCACCAACTGGTTCATGAATCCGGAAGGCCGAATCGTGCAGCCGGTGGCGCTGGTCAACGGGGTCGAGACCCGCTGGAACCCCGTGGCGCAGGAGGACGAGCGCCATGCCCGCCTCAAGAACAACCCGGATTCCATGTCGGCACCGCTCTTCAGGAATGGTTACCTGATGGGGTACGGCGCCAACGTGAGTGGTGGCACCGAGACGGTGCGTTACTTCGCCGGCACCACGCTCGACGCCGATAACGGCATCGAGCCGACCAACGACATGCGCCGGCTCACCACCAATCTGAATCTGACCGTCATCGGTGGCGAGAAGTTCGACGTCCAGACCAGCTTCGGCTACGTCAAGAGCAAGGTCAATCAGGCCTTCGAAGCCGGCGCCGGCGGCATCTGGTTCTCGACGCTCTTCGGCGATCCGAACCTGGTCAACACGCCTCGGCGTGGTTTCAACGGCGCTCCTCCGGAGTATCAGTGGGGCTCGCGACAGGCGGTGATGTCGATCAACCGGTTTACCGGAAGCGTCACCATCAACCACCGCCCGATCTCGTGGCTCAGCCACAAGCTGACCGTCGGTCTCGACCAGACCGACCAGGCGTCGGAGCAGCTCAACCACTATCTCCCTCCGGAGTGGGTCCAGTTCAACCCGGGTGTCGGAGCGTTAGGCCTCAAGTTCAAGGAGCGGGCGACGACCAACCTGACGACCTTCGACTACAGCGCCACGGCGCGGATGTCGATTTCGGACAAGATTGCGTCGACCACCTCCGTTGGTGCGCAGTACTACTGGCGGCGGAACGAGTTCCTTTGGGGCCAGGGCAATCAGTTCCCCGCGCCGGGCCTGAGCGCGATCTCTGCCGCGTCGATCTTCCAGGCGTCGGAGTCGTATACGGTCAACGCCACGCTGGGGAGCTACCTCCAGCAGCAGTTCGGCTTCAGTGACCGGATGTACCTGACCGGCGCGGTGCGAATCGACAACAACAGCGCCTTCGGCGACAACTTCGATCTGATCGCGTATCCGAAGGTCAGCTTGGCGTACATCGCCAAGGAAAATGGCGAAGGCTTCCTGAACACCCTGAAGCTCCGCGGCGCCTACGGCCAGGCGGGGCAGCAGCCGGCGGCGTTCTCCGCCGTGCGGAGCTGGCAGGCGGTGGTCGGCGGCAACGGTTCGGCCGCAGCCATTCCGCAGTTCGTCGGTAACCCCGACCTCAAGCCGGAACGGGCCGAGGAATTCGAAATCGGCGCGGACGCCGGCCTGATGAACGATCGTCTCGGGTTCTCGGTGACTGGCTTCTACAAGAAGACCCGCGACGCGATTCTTCAGAAGGCATTGGCGCCTTCGCAGGGGTACAGTGGCGCCCAGTTCATCAACGTCGGCGCTATCAAGAACCAGGGCATCGAAGTCGAGGTCTACGGTACCCCGATCCAGAAGCAGAACTTTGCCCTCGACCTCCGCTTCTCGGTTGCGACCAACAACAACGAGATCCTCAATCTGGGCAACAACCCGGATGGCTCTCCGATCATGACGCTTGGTAACGGTGCGGCGACGGTCGGGATGCCAGTCGACGCCTATTATGCGCGTCAGGTCATCCAGGCCGAGCTGAACGCCGCCGGCCAGGCAATCAACGTCCTCTGCGACGACGGCAACGGTGGCGGCCTGCCCTGCACCCAGGCCCCGTTCGTGCTCCAGGGCCGCTTCGATCCGAAGCTCGAGGGCGCCTTCAACGCCACGGCCACCTTGTGGAACCGGTTCCGGATCTACGGTCTGGCCGACTTCAAGCAGGGCAACAAGCACCTGGATAACAACCGCCGGGCGCTCTGCCAGGTCTTCTTCCGCTGCCCCGAGAGCATCAGGCCGCATGACTTCGACCCGAAGGTCGTCGCCGAGATCCAGACCGGCGGTACCGCAACCTCGTTTGTCGCGAGCGATGCCAGCTTCATCAAGCTGCGCGAACTCTCGCTGGCGTATTCGATGCCGCGGTCGGTGGCGCGTTGGTTCCGCGCAACGGATGGCACCATCTCGCTGGCGGCGCGGAACCTCCACACCTGGACCGGCTACAGCGGGCTCGACCCGGAGGCCTACTTCGTGACGCAGGCGTTCCAGCGGACCGAGCAGGATCAGACGCCTCAGCTCGCGTCGCTCAACCTGTCGATCAACCTGACCTTCTGACCTGGGCCTGAGACGAGGAACTGAATTCTCATGCAGACTATGGTTTCCAAACTGATGCACCGGGGGGCCCGGGCAGTTGCTCCGATGGCGCTCCTCATCGGTGCCGCGGGTTGTAGCAGCCTGCTCGATCAGGACGCACCCGCGCGTATTCTCGAATCGACCCTGGAGGGCGCGTCGGCGGCTCCGCTGATGGTGGACGGAGCCCAGGCGGCCTTCGGGTGCGCGTTCCAGGCCTATATCATGGGCACGGGCCTGATGAGCGACGAACTCGAAGACACCCAGCTCGCCGCGGCGGGCTGGGACTGGGATCGTCGGTCGATGCTCCAGTCCGGCGGTAACTACGCCACGGCCGGTTGCGACGGGACCCAGCAGTTCGGGGTCTATTCCGCGATGCAGACCGCGCGGTACACGGCCAATCTGGCGCTGACCAATCTGGGTAGCTTCAGCGACGGCGAAGTCGCCGGTCGGGCGGCGTTGATGGCCCGCGCCGCCGTGATCGCCGGTTACGGCACCCTGCTGCTGGGCGAGGGCTTCTGCTCGATGGCTCTCGATGGCGGGCCGGAAATGACCCCGGCGCAGGTCTTTGGGGTTGCCGAAGGGAAGTTCACCGAAGCAATCACCCATGCCACGGCGGCCAACAACACCGCGCTGCTCAACGCCGCGCGGGTCGGCCGCGCGCGGGCCCGGCTCAACCTGGCCAAGCTGCCCGGGCAGGCCGTGGTCAACGCCAGGCTGACCGAAGCGCGTGCCGATGCCGCTGCGGTGCCTGCCGGCTTCGTCTACAACATGCCGTACGCGACCAACGTCGGATATTCGCGCAACAACGTCTTCGTTCGCAATCATGAAAGCCGTTTGTACGGCGTGGCGCCGCGGTACCAGGCCATGACGTTTGACGGCATGCCCGATCCGCGCGTCGTGGTCCAGGCCGGCTCGATCGGTCAGGACAACCTGACGCCCAGCGTCTACCGCGCGATGAAGTACACTTCGCAGGCGTCGCCGATTGCGTTGGCCAAGTATCAGGAAGCCCAGCTGATCATGGCCGAGGCCGACTACCACCTGGTCAATCCGGAAGCTGCTGTAGCGTACATCAACGCGCTCCACGCTGCGGTCGGTCTGCCGAACTTCGCCAGCACCGATGCGACGGCGATCCTCAATCAGCTCGTCGAGGAGCGTTCGCGGGAGCTGTTCCTGGAGGGCCACCGCCTTTACGACACCAACCGGTTCAATGTGCCCTTCGACCCGGCGGTGGGCGTGGTGTTCCAGATTCCGCAGCCGCGGATCGGCGGCGGCGCCCCGGCCAATCGGCCCAAGGGTGGTACCTACGGCGACCGGCGCTGCATGCCGCTCCCGGACGTCGAGCGGAACAACAACGACAACCTCTGATCCCGTATCGGCGTCAGTGTTACGAATCGGAAGGATGAAATAACGAAAGGGCGGATCTCACGATCCGCCCTTTTCGTTTGTGCCATGCCATCTCATCTGCTCGGGAGCAGCAGGTTGACCTGACGC
>CAZUES010000071.1:0-9595 GCA_964619465.1 uncultured Gemmatimonas sp. | reverse complement strand
CCACACGGTGATGTATCCTCCGGGTGAGATCCGCGGCCAGATCGACTGAGCCGCGACCCGGGTCGCGGCGGGGATTCCGGCTCCCCGCCGCCGCCCCGGGGTACGATCCGCAGGACGGCGTCCGGAGTTGGCTCCTCCGCTTCATGGACGACGGCGAGAGGCTGGTACTCGGCCATGGCTTTGCCGCTGACAGCCGCGGGAGCGCCGCGCACGAGTGGGCCCGCGCCTGATCCAGGGTTAGGGCGATCTGGGAATGGCCGAGCCGTGGCAGGCCGCGCACATCTCCGGGTTGCGGCGGCGGAGCCGCTCGGCGTCGAATCCGGGTCCATGCGGGCTGAATCGGAAGCCGCGTCCGATGGCAGCATGGCAGGCGGTGCAGTCGCGCTCGGTGTGACAGGAAACGCAGGATTCGAGTGACTGCCGGGCTGCCTGCCCGTGCCCCAGGATGAACGCGGCCTTGCCGTCGTGGAAGCTGGCGGTGCCGAGCGAGCGGCTGGCGCCGAGCCCGGCCTGGGCGTGGCAACTGGCGCAGAACTGCTGGGTGTTGTGGCAGTCGCTGCAGCTGGTTTGCCGGGCAAACGCGGCGCTCGGGTGGTTGGTCAGGAACCCGGCGGGGTGGTAGTTACCGCCGGACGGCTGCCCCGGATCGGGCCGGTGGCAGGCGAGACAATCCTCCCGGACGTGACAGCTGCTGCAACTCCGCGCCGCGACCCTCGCCTCGCCGGCATGGCCTTCCCGAAACTCGACCGTATGCGAAGCTGGCGGACGCCGTTCGAGCAGTGCGCCCGGCGCCCGGCCCGGTCCGGGCAGGTGCATTGCCGTTACGGCGCGGGGCGCCGGCGCGACGTGGCAGGCGGCGCAGCTGGGCTGGGTGTGGCAGGTTGCGCAGCTGGCTGGATTGCGCTGGGCCTGGCGGCCGTGTGCCGCCGCGAAGTTCTGCGCGTCGTGCGATGGCGGCGCGGTAAAGCTGGCGCGATGGACCAGCGACCGCTGATCCGGCTTCAGGGCCTGGATGGCCACCACCTCGGGGCCGTTGACGTGGCAGTTGAGACAGAAGTTCTGGGCGTGGCAGGTGGCACAGCTGGCGGCGACGCCGCTCGCTCCGTCCGGCGGCCGCACCGATGCGAGCCTGGCGTGGCCCGCCAGCGCGAAGTCGGGCTCCCGGTGAGAGGGCGGGGCGGGGAAGTCGCGGACCCGGCTCACGGGAAGGGCGGTCGCTTCCGCCAGAGGGAGATGGCAGGTAGCGCACTGCTGATCGGCCACGGCGAGATGTTCGGTGCCGGGCTGGTGGCAGTCGACGCACTGCGCCGCCACGTTGCGGTGTACCTCGCTGCGCAGGCCGCCCACGTTGTGGCACTGGGCGCAGCCGACCGAGTCGGCCGTGGCAGCCGCATGTTGCTGGTGGACGAAACGCAGATTGGACGGGGGCGGCTCCGCAGGCGGCGTCCAGGCTACCACGGGGGCGACCTCGCCGTCGTGGCACGCGGCGCACCGCTCCGTGGCCGGCCAGACTGACGCTTCCGGCTCGGCCACGCCGGCATGACAGGTCGCGCAAGCGAGGGGAAACAGCTTGCCGTGTACCGCATGATCGAACGCCGGCCGGCGCGACGCGGCCCGGAGCGCCACCGCCGCGACGACCAGGGCCAGACACGCCACGATCAGTCGAAAGGTTCGCGCTCTCATCGGCGCCGCTCGCTCGGCACGGAGTTCATCGCCGGTCTCCCTGGCGCACCGCGCGTGGCAAGGGGAGCCGATCGGCGTTGGAGCCGAAAAGGAGCGTGACCCGAGCCGCGACCCGGAGCTGGTCCCAGTCGAGCGCACGGGCGTCGGGCCGCTTCCGTTGTTCGTCGTATCGCGCGGCGGTAATACCGACCCGCCAGCGGCCGTCAGGCCGATAGTCCACGTCAGCTCCGAATCCCAGCAGATCGGCGTCGTCGTAGCGCAGTTCGAGTGGTCGCTTGGTGCGGAGTCCGTGCGCGCTGAGCATCAGCCGGTCGGTGGCAACCCAGCTGACCCGGCCGTCGAACCCCCGCGATGACGCCCCCGGCCCGAACTCGGCCCGATAGCCCGCATCGACAGTCCAGCGGGTGGCGGCGTTCCAGGTGGCTCCCGTCTCGAAGCGCCAGCCGCGATCCTGCACTGTGATGCCGGGTGTGAAGGTTTCCGTGTCCTCGAAGCGAAACCGTTCGCCTCGGGCGCGCAGTGTCACCTGTGCCACGGGACGGACCGTTCCGGACAGATGCCAGGAGTGGTGGGCCACCGGGCTGAACGCACCCCAGATGGTCCACAGGTCGAAGAAGGGCCGATAGCGGCGGACTCCGCCGCTCACGCTGTAGCGTGGATCGATCCAGGTGAGCGACAGGTCGGCACTGCCCACCTGGCCAAACGCCAGATCGTATTCGCCGCCCGCGGCGACCCCGAGACGGCGGTGCGGCCGAAGCGCGACGGAGGCCGCGGCCCGCTCGGAGACGAAGTAGTCGACCGCGGGATCCACCTCCCGGCGGTATTCGATCCGCGTATCGAAGGACGGCCGAGTCCAGCCCAGCTCGAGACCCGCCACGATCTGACGATCGCGCGGCTGAAAGTCGTCGAGCGGGTTGAGCGCCGGGTCGGTCACGGGAAGCATGGCGCCGCGCGCCAGACCCCACCCGGCGTACCCTCCCGCCTCGACACCTGAACTCCGGTGCCGGAAGAGCGCCCGGCCTCCGTCGAGCCCGTAGGCGCCGAGCCTGCCCAGCAGGAGCTGCCGGCCGGCCCGGGCGGTCAGTTGGTCGCGGGCATACTCGAGATACCCTTCGACCAGCTGAACGGCAGGTTCGGCGCCGGGCCAGCTCGCATCGGCGCCAAGGTCGGTGGCCCAGCGCGCGTTGGCCCGGGCGCTCAGCCCCGCGATACCGAACCCCCAGACGGTGGCGTCGGCCTGGGTTACCCAGGGAACGCCGCGCAGCGCGGCGCCGGGAGCGAAGAAGGAGCAGGTCTGTTCGCCGCAGACCGCGGCGTAGCCGTCCGGGGTGAGGAACCCGCCGCCCGGTTGCTCGATGGCCTGGGCGCGGGGAATGGTGCCGCTCTGAACCCCGCGCCATGTCACGCCCTGCAGCCGGCTGTCGAGTCGGACCCGATACCCCTGGGCCGCGAGGGACGACACACCCGCCGTGAGCAGGAGGCCGAGCGCAGCCAGCGCGGCAACGCCGAGACGCCGAGACGTCATGAGCCGCCTGTTCCGGTCAGCCGGCGACGCAACTCGGCCGGCGGCTCGAGGAAATGGCAGGTGGCGCACTCGCGCCGCGGGTAGTGATCCGCCGCCTGCCCGGTGTGACAGGTCAGGCAGAACGAGCGGTCGGGCGTGAGCCGAGCTACCGTCGATGCGGTATGGCAGGCATCGCAGCGCTGGTGCGAGGCTGCCAGGTCGCCCGCATGCGCGGTGCGCAACTCGGCGCCCGTATGACAGGCCGCGCAGCTTCGCCCTGCGGTATGGTGGTCGGTGTGGCAGTCGGCGCAGCGGCGCACGCCCTCCGTCGGCGTCAGCGAAACCGGCTGGGTATGGCAGCTGACGCAGCGGATCTCCGCATGCGCCTGGTGCGCAAACCCGACCGTTCTGACGCGCGGATCGCGATCCTTCACACCGATCGGGACTGCCAGCGCGCGGATCGCGGCCAGGTCGCCCGGTTGGTGGCAAGCTGCGCAGTTACTCGACTGGGGCGCCTGGTGGTGGCAGATCTGACAGCCTCGGGGCGGGACGAAGGTCAGCGATCCGCCTTCGGCTCCAACGGTGTGGCAGGTGATGCAGGCAAGGCGGCTATGTCGGGTATGAGGAAAGGAGTCGACGGAGCTGATCGGTGATGCGGCGGTCAGCGCGGGCGGGTCCGGCGCCGGGAGTTCCGGCGGCGGGATGTCTCCTTTCCCGGGAGGGTCGACCGGCTCGGCTACAGGGGCGGCAGGCTGATACGCCGGCCATGTCACGGGACCGGGTGTCCGTGCCCCGTCGAAGTGCCCGGAACCCGGTGCGCCGGGCGCCTCAGGAACCCGCATCGAAGTTCGTAAGGCGCGCAAGGTGTCGAACGGCAGGGGCGGACGGAGCCGGAGGGTGCCGAAGCGCTCCGTCACGCTGGTATGGCAAGCCACGCAATCGCTGGCGTCGACCCGTGCCGCGTGCTGATTGTGGCACACCAGACACTGCTGGCCAACCTGGCCGTGTGCCCGCCCGGTATGGAACGGCACCTTCTGCCAGTCCGCGTGACATTGGGTGCAGGTTGCCCGCGCCTCGGCCGGGGTTTCCTGGGTGTGCGGGTTGTGGCAGGTACTGCAGGTACCGTTGTGCGGATCGCGGGCGGGGTCGAAGTCGGTCAGGAGTTCCCGCATGGCATGGCAGGAGAAGCACTGCCGGCTGCCGGGGTGCATGGCGTCCGCAGCGTCCTCCCGGGTGGCCAGTCTCGGCACTTCGGCCGTGAACTGATGGCACTGGTTACAGTGCAGCGTGGTCTGGGTTGCCATCCGGCCCAGCTTGATGTCGAGATTGCCGTGGCAGCCCGCGCTGCCGCAGGTCGCGCTGGCCGGGATGAAGGCGTGTACTTCTTTCCCGTGACAGGTGACGCAGAGCACCTTTTCCAGCGCGCTCGAGTCCGACTCCAGATGGACCCGATGCCCCGCGGTATGCACGATCCGGCTCCAAGCCTCGGGTTGGTCCTTGGCGTGGCACGATTCGCAGCGTGCGTTAGGCACCGGCGCGTGCGGCGGAATCTCCACGGGTTTGTTGGCGACCCAGAGCACCAGCTGGCGGGTGCTGGCGTAGAGCGACTGCTGGTGGCAGTCGTGACACTGCAAGGCGCTGTGCTTGCCGGCGTCGGTTGCGAACTTGTTCCAGGGGCCTTCCATGATATGGCAGCCGACGCAAAAGGCGTTGTCGTGCTGCATGAAATTCCAGCTGACCTGACCTCCGCGGAACAACAGCGCCAGCACCAGAACTGCGCCCGTGCCCATCGCGATTTTGACGCCGCGGTCGCGGGTAGAGAGCCAGTGGCCGATGGCGCGGCGTCGACGCCAGAGGAACAGGGCCAGCCAGGTTCCGCCCGCGAGCCCCACCACGATCCCGACGGCCCAGGCCCAGGCCGGGGCGTTGAACACGGCGCGCAGCACCGTCATGACGCCGCCCGGAATCGGCGGCGGCTCTGCGGGGATCCCCTCGCGGAAGCGATGGAAACTGGCCGAGTCTGGAACCTGCTGCGTCAGCGCAGCAAGGAGAGGAGCGAACATGGTCAGCGGCTTCCGGCGACCCTGATCTCATGCCCAGGTATCGGCGTGCTGGAGCGCCGGAGCCCCTGCGAGAATGCGCCGCCCACCGGTCCCTCGAGGATCGCCTGGATTGCCGCCGACGGCGCGGGCAGCGCGTAAGTCGCCTGGATCTCGTTGATCGAGGCGATCAGCAGCGCTTCGCAGAGGAACGGGTTGTGAATCCCCTTCGAGTTGTCGGCGGTCGACTGGCCGTACTCGCCGCACATCCGGGCGTTGAACTCGGCGCCTTCGGCCGGGCTGATCCGATCGTCGGTCGTGCTCCACTCCTCGGGGTGCAGCTGTCTCACTCTGGGCAGCAAGCCGGCGTCGGCCGGGGCGGCCTGCATCGAACCGTTGCCGTTGCTGTCGGTCCAGAGCTGGTTGGCGAGCAGGCGCATCCGGGCCCGAACCGTATTGAATGCCGAGGCGGCCACCGATGCGTTAGCGTGGCATCCCGAATTTGTGCAGGTGGCCCAGGAGCGCGCAGCCGGGGCGTAGTCGCAATCGTCCTCGGCCGTCGGGCGACCCTGTGTGTCGAGGCAGGGGATCGGCCGCATCAGATGACCGGTGGCCTGGAAGGCGGGTCCGCCCTGGGCATCGGGCACCGTGAAACGGTTCAGGTGGCAGCCGGCGCAGAGCGTCGGATTTGCCTCGGTGGCGTGCGAGCTGAAGATCCGGTCCTCGGCGTAGATGAATCCGGCCGGACGATACCCGGCGGTGCCGAGCAGGAGCGAGCCTTGCGGGGCGTGGGGCGACGAGGTCGCGTTGGTCGGCGCGTCGTAGCGGAGGTGACACTTCATGCAGAGGTTCTGCTCGACGTCCGCGGTATTGATCGGAAAGCGGAGCTGGGCCGGGTTCTCGGAGCCGTGCGGATCGTGGCACGTCGCACAGACCGCCACCGGCTGATACGCCGTGGCCTCGCTCTTTTCCATATAGTTGTTGGTGACGCCCCAGCGGGCCAGTGCCTGCCGGCTTTCATGACATCCTGCGCAGGTTGCGTTGGCGACGCGGGACGGGTTCACTACCGCATGCTGGGATTGGCGCCACTCCTCGACGAAGGGGTGGTGGGTGTCGCTGTGGCACTCTGCGCAGGTACCGTTTCCCGTCATCCCGAGCCGGGCGAGCGGGCGAACGACCTGTCCTTGGCCGATGCCGCGGACATGGTCGAGGCCGGGACCGTGGCAGCTTTCGCACTGCACATCGTGATAGACGGCATTGCGGGTCGTGTTGAAGCCGGCCGCCTCACTCACCATGTTGCCGCGCTCGGTGACCGCGTGACAGCCGGCGCACTGGGCCGGGGCGGAACTCGGCAGGCCGGCAAAGGTGGTGGCGTGCGCCGTCGTGACCCAGCGGCTCTGGAAATCTGCGTGGCAGTTACCGCACGTCGTCTGCTTGTTTTCGGCGGAGTAGTAGCCCAGAAAGCCGAGCGCGGCTAGCGGAGGCTCATTGAAAGGATCACGATCACGATAGACGATCTTGTCCGTCGTGCAGCCTGCGAGCAGGGCAGCAAGCGGAAGGATGCGGAGCAACCTCGACGCGGCGATGCGCATTTTGATGTCCCAAGTAGTGTACGACGAGCGAGCCTCGCCTCGTGAGAACTCACCTCGCCGTAGGTCTACTGTAGGTGATTCCGCGTCTGTACGCAATGGATGCGGCGGGAGTTTGTGGCGACGATCGTGACCTTTGATACATCGGAAAAATGCGACTAAACACATCGCAGAAATTGCGACCAAGCAATTCAGGAATTCACCCACTGACGCGGGTTAGAACTGTTCAACAGGTATCGATACTGTTCAACAGCTGGCGATCGATTCAGTAGGTATCGATCGGTGCGGGGTCTCGCTAGTTTATGCCAGGCGTAGTCGGTTGCGTATTTGCGACTGTGTAGATCGGATTGTTTCTTCGGAGCGAGAGTACGATGGCATCGGATTCTTCCCCGGCCTGTCCCGCATGCGGTCAACCCGCCGCCGGGCGGTTCTGCGCTTCCTGTGGCGCCGCCGTCTCATGCGGAGCTTGCGGGTCGGCGCTGGGCGCCGGTGTTCGATTCTGCGGTAACTGCGGAGCTGCCGCCGGCGCGGCGACTCCGTCGTCGCCACGCAGCGCTTGGCGGGCAGGGCCGGCGCTCTTCCCGCTCGCGCTCGCCGGGGCCATGGTGGTGGCGGCGTTGGCCGTCTATCTGATCCGCCGCGACCCGTCGGCGGCGCCGATCGCGGGTGAGTCGATGGCATTTGCTCCGGGCAGCACCGAGCCGGCACCTGCGCTCGGCGGGTTGTCTGGACGCGACCGCTTCGACACGCTGTACAATCGGGTCATGCGCGCCTCGGAACGGGGCGACGGGGCCACGGTGAACCGCTTTGCTCCGCAGGCCCTGCAGGCTTATCGGGAACTGGAGCAGCCCGACATCGACGCCCGGTACCACGCCGCCATGCTGCGATTGCACACCGGCGACCCCGCCGGGGCGGTGGTGCTGGCCGATACCATCAGCAGCCTCGCGTCCAGCCACCTGTTCGGATTCGTGATCCGGGGTACGGTCGCCCGGCTGCAGGGCGACAGCACCCGGCTCTCGACCGAGCAGTTGCGGCTGCTGCAGCACTATGACGCCGAGATGGCGGCGGAGCGCTACGAGTACGCTCACCACAAGTTCATTCTCGACCAGTTCGTCGGGGAGGCCCGGCAGCGCGCGGCGCAGGCGGGCGACCTGCCGGGGCGATAGGACTATATTTGCCGGACGGAGGGACACCATGAAAGCCGGAACCAAATTCGCGCTCGGGGCGGCGATCATCGCGGGCGCGACTGCGCTCCTCATTTACACCGGGATCAGCCAGACGGGGGTCTATTTCCTGAGCCCGTCCGAGCTGCTGGCGCGGGTCGAGGCGGACGCCTCCTTCCACGAGGTGGGGCTCAAGGTCGGCGCCAAAGTCGTGCCCGGTTCGATCCGGCGCGACGATGCCAGCCGACGGATCGAGTTCCAAGTCGCTGACGCGGGCGGGGCTTTTGCCGTCGTCTACGACGGCTTGGTCCCCGATACCTTCACCGACGAGAACGACATCGAAGTCATCATGTCGGGCAAGCTCGACCGCGACGGCGTTTTCCAGGCGACGGAAGTGCTCGCGAAGTGTGGATCCCGATATGAATCGGAGTACTCGAAGCTGGCACAGGCGAGCTGATCCCCGGATCCGCAGGTAGGCGACGTTCATGAACTTGCTTGGTCAGTTTGCCCTCTGGGCCGCGCTCCTGGTCTCGGTCTGGACGGTCGTGCTTGCGTTCTCGGGGCAGACGGTCGACCGCGACAAGGTCGACAGCGCCGTCCGCCGGGCCCCGCATGCTGCCGCGCTGGCGGTCTGGGTCGCCTCGATTGCGCTCTGGAAGGCGCTCTTCGCGCACGACTTCAGCGTCGAGTACGTCTACGCGTACACCTCGCGCAACCTTCCCGACTACTACCTCTTCTCTGCCTTCTGGGCCGGTCAGAAGGGCTCCTTGCTCTTCTGGGCGCTGGTCCTCGCATCGTTCGGCTCGCTGGCTCAGATCGTAACGCCGCCGCGCTATCGCGATCTCCTGCCCACCGTGGCCGGCGTGACGAACGGGGTGCTCGCCTTCTTCCTGCTGGTCATGCTGGTTGGCGGCGCCAATCCGTTCGGCCAGCTGCCGTTCGTGCCGCCAGACGGGCGGGGTCTCAATCCGCAGCTGCAGAACCCGGGCATGGTGATTCACCCGCCCATGCTATACCTGGGCTATATCGGTCTCACCATTCCGTTTGCGTTTGCCATCGCGGCGCTCTGGCATCGGCGGCTCGACAGCGGCTGGATCCATGCGATTCGCAAATGGTCGCTCGTCTCCTGGCTCTTCCTCTCCGTCGGGATCACCATCGGCATGTGGTGGGCCTATGTCGAACTGGGGTGGGGCGGATACTGGGCCTGGGATCCGGTCGAGAACGCGAGCCTGCTGCCGTGGCTCACGCTGACCGCCTTTCTCCATTCGGTGATGATCCAGGAAAAGCGTGGCATGCTCAAGCGATGGAACGTGGGCCTGGTGATCGGCTCCTTCCTGCTCAGCATCTTCGGCACCTTCCTGACCCGATCGGGCGTGATTGCGAGCGTCCACAGTTTCGCGCAGTCGAACGTGGGCTACTTCTTCCTGGCGTTTCTGATCGTGGTCGGCGTGCTGTGCTACACGCTCCTGTATACCCGCTGGCCGGCACTCGAGCCCGAGGCGCAGCTCGAATCGCTCGCGAGCCGGGAAGCTGCCTTTCTGTTCAACAACCTGATCCTGATCGGGATTGCCTTCTCGGTGCTCTGGGGCACCATTTTCCCGGTCTTGTCGGAAGCGG
>CAZUES010000070.1:5456-10035 GCA_964619465.1 uncultured Gemmatimonas sp. | reverse complement strand
GGGACCGAGAACGGCGGGCTGACGTTCACGGGCAAGACCGATGAAAACGGCCGCTATCAGTCGGGCCTGCACATGTCGTTCGACCAGTACAATCAGGATCAGGTCATGGTCCTCAACTACCAGGACAACAACGACACCAAGCGGACCGGCATCACCTTCGCCGAACGGGCGCCGATTCCGATCATCGACATGGTGGAAGAGATGGAAAAGATCCGGACCATGCCCGACGGGCCTGCCAAAGAAGCTGCGCAGAAGAAATTCGGCGAGCCACGGAACGGTGTGCCCCTCTACGCAGAGCGCGCCTATCTCGGCCGCAATGTCCAGAAGGCATCCGTACTTCGGCTCGCCGATCCGGACGGCAAACCCCGCATTCTGATTCAGGTCGACTCGCTCGGCAATCCGAGTCTCGAGTTCCTGGACGCCGACGGCAAGGTTACCGCCCGACTGCCTCAGTAACCTGCACCAGGGGCGGTGCATCGATTCGGTGCACCGCTCTCTCCCCTCACAGCCCGCACATCTGCCCAATTGTACCAATCGCGCACCCGCGTCTTTACCGATCGTTGACCCCGGCGTGATCTGAACGGAGCGGCCTCTTGCGACACTTCGTCAACGGAGGTCAAAACGATGCGGATCGCCATTTTCTCGGAAGTTTACTGGCCTATGATCAGCGGGGTGGCCCACACCCTCGGCCGGACGGTGGATGCGCTGGTCGAGCGAGGCCATGTGGTGCGGGTCTACAGCGCAAGCTATGCATTGCCTGCCGGGATCCGGGACCGGCCTGAAGTCCATCGCTCCCCTGCCCGGCCGTTCACGCTATCGCCCGAGGTACAGTGGGCCCGGCCGCGGCTGGCGGACATCGTCGCGGACTTGGCACACTTCGACCCGGACGTGGTGCATCTGGCGACGGAGTTCCCGATGGGCCGAGCCGGGCTCAAAGCGGCCCAGCGGCTGGGCGTTCCGATCGTGGCCTCGGCGCATACGGACTACGAAAGCTACGCATCGAGGTACGGCTTCGGCTGGGCGGTGGGGCCGGGGTGGATTTACCTCCGCCGGTTCTATCAGCACGCCAAGGTCGTGCTGGCGCCGAGCCGGACCTATCAGGAGCAGCTCCGGCGGCGCGGCGTCAGACGTACCGGCGTGTGGAGCCGCGGGGTCGACACCGATCGGTTCCATCCTGATTTCCGATCAGACGAGTACCGGGCATCGCTGGGGGTTGGCCCGGGCGATCTGTTGGTGGCCTACGTCGGTCGGCTGGCGCCGGAAAAGGGGGTCGATCGGCTGCTCGACGGCTGGTCCGTCCTCAGTCAACGGCACCCTCGTGCTCACCTGGCGTTTACCGGGTCAGGAGTACTGGAGCAGGAGATCCGTGAACGCGCCCTGCCACGGGTCCATCTGACCGGGGTGCGTCGGGGAGCGGAACTCGCAACCGCCTACGCCTCGGCCGACGTCTTTGTGCTGCCTTCCACGACGGAGACGTTCGGGAACGTGCTGCTGGAAGCGATGGCGTCCGGCACGGCATCGATTGCCATGGCAGCCGGAGGAGTGCTGGACTATGGCAAGGACGGTCAGAACGTTCGGCTGGTAGCGCCGGAGGGCTCGGTCGGCAGCGCTCTGGACGAACTGCTGGCTGACGACTCGCTTCGGCGTGAGCTGGGTGCCGGCGGCCGAGCCACCGCTCTGGCCCGTACCTGGAACCGAGTACACAATCACCTGGTACGCCAGTATCGGGCTGCTGCAGCGTGGAGCCCATCGTACGTCAGGGTTCCCGATCTGTTCGAACGGGCCGTGTCCCAGACACGAGGGTAGCGGGCATAAAAAAAACGTCCCGGCTAAGTGGTTTCACTTGCCGGGTCGAATTGACTTGCAGATTAGTCACCCAGCCTGCTCGCTCACTGGGGCCCGAAGGCTATGTCTACAGGGTTCTAACCTAGCTTGGTCCCTTCGTAAAGTCAACATAGACTCCAAACGAGCCACCGTTTCCGTCGAACCCGCTTTCCGGGCTTGGAGTGTTCCCGTTGGACATCCCGCAAACAGGACTGTAGAATTGCCATTCCAAGCTACGGAGACGGGCAGTGGTCGGTTTCCGCAATTCGCTCTGCATATGCTGGCTTTCGCTCGCGTGCGGGCTCGCGGCGGCGAAGCCCGTTACTGCGCAACAAGTGGTTCGCGGGGTGGTGACGGACGACTCTCTGCGCCGCACCATTGCAGGGGCGCAGGTACAGCTTGGTGAGGGGCCTGCTGCAGCTGTCGTAACGGATCGTGGGGGCCGTTATTCCCTGGTTTTCTCGCCTGGCGCCACCACAATCACCGTTCGGGCCATCGGATACCGGCCGGTAACCGTCGCCCTCGATGAAATTGCCGTCGACACGCTCACGTTGGACTTCCGAATGATCGCGGAGGCGGTCCGCCTGGAGGACGTTGTCACTACGGTCGATGCGCCTCGGTCGCCCAGTGCCAGGCTGATGGAGTTCGAGCGGCGCCAACGAATGGGGTTCGGCTCGTTTCTGACCCGTGCGCAGATCGCCCGGAACGATGCACTCCCCGCATCGGGGCTCCTCCGGGTTTTGCGCGGGGTGCGTATGGTGCCGCGGCCACATCAGTGCGGCGGTGGATACGCGGTAGCCAC
Organism: uncultured Gemmatimonas sp.; assembly: GCA_964619465.1. Taxonomy (GTDB): domain Bacteria; phylum Gemmatimonadota; class Gemmatimonadetes; order Gemmatimonadales; family GWC2-71-9; genus SHZU01. The sequence goes on along the minus strand of CAZUES010000070.1, from coordinate 7,409 downwards.
GCTTCGAACCGGTGGATCGGGCAACTCGGGACAACCGCTCCATTGCTTTAGCAATCCGCGGGCCACGTTTCCACAAGCCTGCTACATGGCGATCTACATTGATGGGCATGCTGTGTGGGCATACACCTCGCCTGAACCGCCCAATATCGACGACTCTCCTCTTTTCCTGATGGAAGCGATCGAGGTCTATCGCGGCGCGGGGGAGATTCCTCCTGAGCTCAACACCTCCGGCGCGTCATGCGGAGCCATCGTGATGTGGACTCGGGTCGGCGACTGATGCATCTGTTCCGTCTGCTCACCGTGCTAACTGTCCTCTCGGCCAGCGCCTACGTTACCCCGCGAGCGGCCGCTCAGACGCTTCGAGTGCGGGTGGTAGAGGAGGGTTCGGAGCGCGTGGTGCCGGGTGCCCTGATCACCCTTCACTCCGATGGGGGCCAGGTGCTGCACCGAGCGTTGGCGGACGAGCGCGGACGCCTGGCGTTCGACCTCTCGACTGCGGGACGATTTCGTCTGACGGTCGCGCGCATTGGCCACCGGAGCTTGCATTCCGACCCGATCAATGTTGGCGCCGGTGAGACGATCGAGTACGAGGCGCGCATGCCGGTTGCCCCCGTGCTGCTTCCGGACCTGGTGGTTGCGGCGGAGGATACCAAACGCTGTGGTGCCGACGGGCGAACCCAGGCGGCAAGCGGCGTGCTCTGGAGCGAGATCAGCAAGGCGCTCTGGGCATTCGAGTTGTCGGATGCGCGGCCGCCCAACCTGGAATCGATCACCTACCAGCGGCGGCTCAACCGGAGTGGCGAGGTGGTGCAAGCCACGTCGACCGATTGGCGCCCCGCCGACCGGCGGCCGTTCACGTCGCCCTCGCCCGACCGGCTCCTCAAGGATGGATTCGTGACCACATCGGACGCCGGCAAGGAGTACCACGGCCCGGATGCCGCGCTGCTGCTCTCCGACGAATTCGCCCGCCGATACTGCTTCGCTGTGCAGCCGTCGTCCGATACCGCCCAGGTCGGGCTCGCATTTCGACCGGCGGACGCGCGGAGCCGGCAGATCGGGGTGGAGGGCATCCTGTGGGTGGATCGGCAGAGCGCGGCCCTGCGCGCCCTGGACTTTACTTATACGGGCCTGGACGGGTTGGCATCGAGAGGCAGACTCGGTGGGCAGCTGGCGTTTACGCAGGTCGGGAGAGAATGGATCGTCGGCAACTGGCGGATCACGGTACCGTTCATCGTCACGCTTACCGGCCGACACCTCCGCACGGGCCAACGGACCCAGACCGACAGCCTGGCGGGCTACATCGAGAGGGGCGGCGAAGCGCGGATCCGCGGCGGCGACGGCAGCACCGCGCGAGGCCTGCTGGTCGAGGGCGTCGTCTGGGACTCGATAGCCGGGCAACCGTTACGCCAGGCGCGGGTCAGCGCAGCCGGGGGGAGCTTCATGGCGGAGACGGATGACGAGGGGCGATATCGGCTGCAGGTCTCCGCACCTGGTACGTACGCCATGACCGTGGACCACCCGGTCCTGCGCGCCTATGGTCTCGGCTCGCTGCTCGCGCCGGCCCGGGCGGAGCGGAGCGCGGCGACCACGACGAACGTGGGTACCCCATCAGCCGGGGCGGTGCTCACTCAGCGTTGCCGAGGCTATCCTGCCTCCGCCAACGCGTCCGGGCTGGTATTCTTCGATCTGGGCAACCGGTGGGCCGACGCGGTCGAGATTTCATGGACTGGCGCGAAGGTCGGCGGGATAACGCCGCGATTCGTGGCGGGTGAAGATGGTGTCTGGGTCGTGTCGGAGGTCGACGGCCATGGGCTGGTCGCGATCTGCGGGGTTCCGCTGTCGGCCGAGCTATCGGTGCGGACCCGCGCGCCGGGACGGCTGACGGCTGTTGCACCGGTACCGCCCCGGGACCGTATGGTCACCGTTGTCTCACTGCCTCGCCCGGAGTAGCGC
>CAZUES010000070.1:0-5356 GCA_964619465.1 uncultured Gemmatimonas sp. | reverse complement strand
CCGAGACGGTCGTAGAATTCCCGCGACAACTTGGCCGTCAACGGCATCGGCTGACTCCTGGTGAAGTGGTCAGCCGATACTATACAAGCTAGAGCCGAGCCGGGCGGATCGGAAAGCCCCGGACCAGGATCATTTCAGCTCGGAGCGTCGGACCCGAAAAGCCGGTCCGTCGAGTCCCGCATCCTTCGCATGGTCTCCCAGCAGTTCGCCTGGATTGCTTCCCATGCAGCCGAGCCCTGCGAAGGAAGGGTGAACTCGTAGCGCTGGTGCACCAGCTGCCGGACGGGGCGTCCCTTGACCTCACCCGGGACGAACCGGGTTCCGAAAATCGCAGCCCGCATCTCGGGTTCGAGCACCGCGTTGGTCGTCCGAACCAGGCGATAGGTATCGGGCTCCGGATACCCTTCCCGATCGACAACGACCATTACTTCACCGGCTCCTTCGATGCCTGCGCATTGCAGAAGCATCGGATAGCGCGGCATCCTCGGGTCGCCTCGAATCGCAGCCGGCTTCTCGACCTGGAACTCGAAGTAGATCATCGTATCGGCCACGGCAGGACGTCCGGCTTGCGCGGATAGCGAACCGGCCAGGAGACAGATCAGCGCAGCGAACAGACCAGACCGCATCATCGACCTCATCGCGCGGCGGAGGGTGAGCGAGCGGCCGCTTCCATCGCTTGAATCACTCAAATTGAAAAACGGGAGCGCGTATAGACTGGCAGCATCGGCCCGGTGCCGCAAGGGCGGAGCAGCGACTTTCTGCTGCCCCGCCCCTCCGGATCAGGCGGCCTTTTCATCCGCAGCTACCTCGGGAAGCGGACCGGGCGCCGGACCAGCGGATCCGTTCCGATCCCGCGGCTGAAGCGGCCCGGGCGAGCGGAACGCGCTCAGCCACGCCGAGAGCCGAGCCGAATCGCGGGCGTAGCGATGCCGGTTGAGCCCATCGAGCCGGCGCAGCAGGCCCATCATCTCGGCCGCGACCGGGAACAGCTCGGCGCGGGCCTGGATCCGGGCGGTCTTGGCTTCATACGCCTGGCGCGCAGCCGACTCGAACTCGGCGAGCAGGGCGGTCGCCTCGTCGACCATCCCGGGCTCGACCCCGAAGGGCTGCACCAGTTCGAGGTGGGTCCGCACCGCGGCGACGAGGGATTGGGCCCGGGTCAGGAACCGGAGCGAGGGGCCGCTCGCCTTGATCACCCGGAATCCCTCGGCGAGCGCGGGACGGGCTCGCGCGACTTCCTGCCCTGCCCCGGCAAAGAGCCGGAGGAGCCCAGTGGACAGGTGCTTCCTGATCGCCTCCCTGCGTATCACGGCCCGGGCTCGGACGTGATCCCGCTCCCGCTGGATTCGGGTCAGCTCCTTAGTGCGCTCGACCAGCGTATCGAGCCGGCGGATGATGGCGTCGGGGCCGGGGCCCTCGAACGGGTTGTTCCGGACGAACGCGAGCGACTCCTCCGCCCGTCCAACGATCTTGCGGAAACGCGACAGCATGGTGTCCTCCTTCGCCGTAACCGGCGTTCTGTGCGCCTCCGACGCGAGGCCCTACCGGATATCTCGTGCCACATTTTCGGTCGCTGCGGAAACGAGCGGCTGGCGAGGGCTGACAATCCGGGCGCAAGTCTTTGATTCGCTATGGGGTTAGAGCGCGGCAGCGGCGCCGTTTTTCGCGGCAACAGGACGGCTAGCCGCGCCCCAGGTCCGCGCACCGGGGCATGTCAACGAATGAGGACATCGCCGCTCTGGGCGGGGACAGGTGCGCACAGGTGGCCGGGGTGCGAGGGCGTCCGGTGGCTCGCAACGGGTGTTCAGTGGCTCGTAGCTCGTGTTCAGTCGCCCGTAGCTCTTGTTCAGTGACCCGCAACGACGGTTCAGGGACTCGTACGGATGGTTCGGTCGCTCGCAACGATGTTCAGGGTCACGCAACGGCGGCTCAGGGGTTCGACGCGATGGTTCGGTGGTTCGCAGCGGCTGTCAGTATGCCCGTCGCGTCGGTTCGGTTGTCCGAAAACGATGTTCAGGTGTCGGAACCGTCGGTTCAACGCTTCGTGCGGGCGGTTCGATGACAGGTTGCCTCGGTTACGGGGCTCGCAACGGCTGTCCGGTGACGGGAACGGGCGGTCACGCGATCCGAATCGGATGTCCGGGTCCCCGTCGAGGCGCTCAGGTTGTTCGCAACGGCGTTCTACCGTCGGAAACGGGTGTCACGTGCTTGGAAACTGCGGTTCAACGATCCGAACGAGGTGTTCGGTCATTCGCAACGGTATCGAGACTACTCGCAACAACTCACGATCACGCGAGCGTTAGCCTACAGCATCGCGGAGCTCGACCAGTGGCTCACCCGCCGCAAGCGCGGCAGCCGTTGCCGGCCACGCGGCCATGAGGATGACCCGCAATGCAGCATTCGACGTGTTACCACATCGAAGCCAAATCACCTGCGGGGGTGGGCCGTGCCGCTCGAGGAGTACGACAAAATCAGAATCCTTGGTCAACACAACGGCACCTGCAGCACGGGCACGACCGAAGATCGTTTGGTCTTCTGCCTCACGAAGACCAAGCCCCCGCACAGCGACGGCGTCCACGGCCAGCGTCTGGCGCATCCACTCGGCCATCGCCGGCGAGATCTGCGCGTCAACCCAGAGCTGCACGCCTGCGTCAGCCCGGGTTACGCGGCGATGGTCCGGTGATCGAGCCGGCTCGCCGCGAAGCGCAGACAGGCCGCTACATCCTCGCGCTCAAGATCGGGCAACTCCGCAATGACCTGATCGGCACTGAGCCCGGCAGCGAGAAGCTCAAGCACGTCGATCACACGGATACGCATTCCGCGCACACACGGACGGCCCCCGCATTGATCGGGATTGACCGTAATCCGCTCCATGATTTCCACTGGCTGCCCCATACAGACTCCTCAGGCTAGAGAGTAGAAGCCAAATTAGAATCTACACGTCACGCTGGGGCGGCGCGACTGCCCTCGTTGCCGGCTAACAACAACGGCAGTCAGGGAACGATCACGGTGGTCGGGCGAGGGATTCACCAGCCTTCGACCGGTTCCCACAGCCCCACAGGTCGATCCGTTTACTCGGCGTCAGCCGACGCCAACGGGCTGCTCGTGCCACGGTCTTGTCTCCCGATGAGGAGTATCCAACATAGTGTTACACTCATCGGCTAGACTCACCGGGCCTTGCTCTGTTTAGGATAGCAGTCACGAACCCCCTGGCATCGGCGAGCTCTGGGTCTATCTCAAGGTTTCGTTCCTCAAGGACTTTTTCAACGAACCCTGGGCCATGGCCGCCGTCGATGCTTCGGCAGAAGCCTTCCAGCTCCCCAACAGGAACCATCCACAGCCCGACAAGTGCGCATGCCTTCAGTAGGTGCTGGACGGCCTGCCCTTGCGGCACGGCTGCTCGGCCCGCGTGCTTCACATCGTCCCACGGGGAGAGAGTCCTAAAGACACGTTTTATCGCTTGCTCCCTCTCCTTCGGAAAGGGGGATGTTCCGGTCACACCGTCCAGCTCCTTCCGAATCATGCCGGCAACCTGCTCGGCACTCAGCGGAGGCTTTCTCTCTTCTACTGCGGTCTTCAGGGATTTCCAGGCAGACTGAACTTGCGCCCAGTCACCGCCGAGGCAATCAAACAGTGTCCGAAACGTTTGCTCCTCACGGAACAAATCGATGTCCGCGACGACCGATACAGGTACGTCCAGCTCTCGCAGGGTCTCTGCCAGTTGGCCCATTCGGTGCTTGCCAGAAGTGTGAACAAAAAGAATGTCGGCGCGCTGGTCACCTGACACGACCCTGGTATTCAGAAGCGAACTGTAGAAGAGGCAGTCGGAATCTGACTCGCAGATCACAGCATGCTGGTAGAAGATTCCGCCAAAGACGCCGGAGTATCTTGCAAGAGTATCATTGGATATCGCCGCGGTCTTTTCCTTGCTCAACTCGGACGATCCAGCGCCCGACCCACTACTCCGCGGCGTGAGCCTTCAAACGCTGCTTGGCGATTCCGGCCAGATAGGTCGCCAGGTCCCGGCTGTCGGAAAGTTCACGAACCGCCCGGCATCCAGGTCATCCATCCCCAAACGCGCGGCGGCGCGCAAAGCCCGCCTGTTAGCCGAGCTGCCGGTCAGCACGTGGCTGGCCAGGCGCTTCATCGATCCGTACTCCCGATCCATGCCTGATGGATCGCGGCAAAGTAGGCCGGCTTCTGCGCACTCCAGGAGCTATAGTCCAACGGCTCAGGACTGGCCTGCAGAAATCTACCGTCTCGCAACTGACACCCACAGTTACCCGCAGCGAGAGTATTGCCCGTTCATGGGCCCGTTCTCGACCCGGTCGGAATCCTTCGGCCGCCAGGGCAAGCGTGGCCAACTGCAGCGCCGCGTTATAACTGATACCGAGCCGCCAATCCGGACTCAGATTGGGCAGTGCAGCATCTCCAAGATCGCGGTCGACAACGGAAAGCAGATCCGTTATCTCATCACGGGTCGACTGATAGTCGACGATCCAGTGATTATCGCACCAGTCGCTCAAGGTCATTGTCGCTACCGGCGATGAAGAGCTTGGGCCCATCCACAATTCGCTGCACGAAACCGGCCCCTTGTCTCAGTTTCTGGCGGAACTCTTCCGTCGGATAGACCGTCGGATTCACTTCCCGACCGAGCTTCCTCTCAGCCTCGCGTATAGCCGGCACGCATTCGGCGAGACTGATATCTCCGACAATCATCAGATCCACATCGCTCTGCGCCGTTTGTTTACCGCTTGCCACTGAGCCGTAGACCAAAGCCAGCTCGATACGATCCTGCTGCAGGAACGGGGCAAGGCTAGCCCGTAGCACATCTGCTGTTCCAGCGGTCTTTTCGACGATGGCTCGAAGTTCCGGAAAAATGGGAGCGAGTCGATTGGCAGAGAAATAGACTTGACGACCTTGCGCCTCGCGCCTCACCAACCCCGCGTCGACCAGCTGCTTGAGCTCTCGCTGCACGGCCCCGGATCCGCCTCCGACAGCGCGAAGGATCTCGCGCAGATAGAAGCGCTCGTCGGGCCGACCCAGCAAGAGTGCCAATACCTCTCGCCGGACCGAGCCGAAAAGCAGGCGGGAAACACGATCGGACTCTGTAAGTGTGCCCACAATAGGTTCAACCGTACCCGATATGGGCACAAGGACGCAAGGCCCAGCACGGAGGCCATCAAAACGTGGCGGCGATCAGCCACTCAGCCTGTTTCCGTTTAGGTCAGCTCCCACAGGGCGCGTACGGGCACATATCGGCTATTTGAAACCTTGTATGGCGGCTCGTTGAAGACGAGGCTGCGAAATTCCCGCTTTGCCGCTACCCGGCCGGTCGTGCTTTCCAGGCGGCCAG
>CAZUES010000069.1:0-10171 GCA_964619465.1 uncultured Gemmatimonas sp. | reverse complement strand
GGCGGGTGGAATGCGGCGGTGAGCGATCCGGCCAGCCGATTCCATCTGATTCGGCACGGGGCCGACTTCGATGCGGCCGCGGCGTCCGGTAAGCTGGGCATCGTGCTGACCTGCCAGGATGCGGCGATTCTGGGTTCGCCCTCGCGGTCGGTCAACGATGCGAACCTGGCCACGCTCCGGAGCTTTCATGGCCTGGGCCTTCGAATGCTGCAGCTGGCGCACAACGATCGGAACGGGGTGGGCGACTCGTATCAGGAGCGTTCCGATGCCGGCTTGAGTCGGCTGGGCGAGGACGTCGTGAGCGAGATGAACCGGCTCGGCATGGCGATCGATCTTTCGCATTGCAGCGATGGTACCTTGCGTGAGGCGGTGGTACGGTCGTCCAAGCCGTGCCTGGTGACGCATGCCGGATGTCGCGCGCTCTATCCCACGCTCCGCTGCAAGGCGGATGCTGAGATTCGCGCCCTGGCGGATCGGGGCGGATTCTTCGGGGTCTTCTCGATGTCGCTCTGGCTGACGCGCGATCCGACGGCATCGGTGGAGACGGTGATCCGCCATATCGACCACGCGGTCAAGCTGGCCGGTGTGGACCATGTCGGATTTGCGAGCGATGGTCCGGCGCTTGGCGTCGTATCGCTTGAGCAGGAGCTGGCCGGGATGCGGCGGTACATGGAGAACAATCGCGATCGGCCGGGGTCGGAGCAGATTCCAACGCACATCCGGCCTGCCGAGTTGAACGGCGCGGATCGGATGGTGGTGCTGGCCGACGCGCTGAGCAAGCGCGGCTACTCGGCCGATCAGGTGGACAAGATCACGGGACGGAACTTCGAGCGGGTGCTTACGGAGGTATTGGGATGACGGAGCTGGCGTCGACGCTGCGGTATGCGAGCCGGATGGATGGAGTAGGACCCTCGATCCTGCGCGAGTTTGCGCGGGTTACACTGCGACCGGGCATGATCTCGTTTGCCGGCGGGCTGCCGGCTGCGGAACTGTTTCCGGTGGCCGAACTGCAGGCGGCGGCGGTCCAAACGCTCGAGAAGTATGGGCGATCAGTGCTGCAGTACAACGACACCGCGGGCAACCCCGCGCTCAGAGCCAAGATCGCGGCGCGGATGACTACCGCCGGCGCTCCGATGCAGGGCGACAACATCCTGGTCCTGAGCGGGTCGCAGCAGGGAATCGAGTTTGCTGCCAAACTGTTTCTCGATCCGGGCGACGTGGTGATCTGCGAGCGGCCGACCTACCTCGGTGCGACGGCCGCGTTCAACTCGTATCAGGCGCGCTTCCTCGACGTCGGGATGGACGACGATGGGATGCTGATGGACGAACTGGTGGCCGTGCTGGAGAGTAACCCGCGCAGTCGCATCGTCTATGTCGTTCCGGACTTTCAGAACCCGACCGGCAAGACCTGGTCGCTCGAGCGGCGCAAAGCACTGGTCGAAATTGCCAATCGCTACGATGTCATCGTGGTCGAGGACAGTCCCTACGGCGCGCTGCGCTTCGAGGGGGAACATGTACCACCGATTAAGGCGTTCGATACCGAAGGCCGGGTGCTGTTCCTTGGCACCTTCTCGAAGATTTTCTGTCCGGGGTTCCGGATTGGCTGGCTCGCGGCGAGTGATGAGGTCATTGCCCGCTTCAACATCCTCAAGGGCAACGCCGACCTGCACACTAACTCGTTGGCGCAGGCCGAGCTCAACGAGTACCTCGAGATGTACGATATCGAAGAGCACATCACCCGAATCCGGTCGCTGTACCGGAGCCGGCGCGATCTGATGCTCGGGATCATGGCCGAGAAGTTTCCTGCCTCCGTCAAGTACAACAAGCCGGCCGGCGGCATGTTTACCTGGGCCGAGCTGCCCGAGGGGGTCGATGCCCGCGTGTTGATGGATCGCGCCCTCGAGCGAAATGTTGCCTTTGTGCCGGGCGCACCCTTCCATGCGGTGGGAGGGGGCGAGAACACCATGCGGCTCAATTATTCGAGCATGCCGGAGGATCGCATCGTAATCGGGCTCGATATCCTTGCAGAGGTTCTTGCCGCGGAACTTCCCGGCTAGCGCAATCTTCCCAGGGCGGTAATCTCCGGAGCTTCCATCATGCCTCTGCGTTCAGCGCCTGGCCCCGTCACATCTTCGAAGCGGCGGGTGTTGTCGCTGCTTGGCTTCATCGCAGTCGGTAGCGCGATGGCCCTTCCGGCCCAGTCACCCTTGGCGGGCCGGTATCAGGCGCACGGGGTCGTCATGGACCTGAGCGAAGGACGCGCCGTCTTTGCGGATCCGGCCGGCGCTCGGTTCGCAAATCGCATTCGTATTGCGGGCGACACCGTTACCGTCGACGGCTTGGGGTTTGGGTGCCTGGGCGGTCCGGGCACCTATCGGTCGTCGACCAAGGGTGACAGTCTGAGCCTCGAGCTGATTGCCGATCCCTGCCCGGAGCGCCGATCGGTGCTCGCATCGGTGTGGGGGCGGGTGGCCCCCGTGCTGGTTCTCACCGGGGCGACGGTCATCGATGGTACCGGTGTGGCCCCACAGCCGGGAATGACCCTGGTGATCCGCGATGGTACCGTTGCGGCGGTGTACCCGGACGGTGCGCAGCCGCTACCTGCGGGGGCCGAGGTTCGGGATCTGACCGGGCGGTGGGTCTTGCCCGGTCTGATCGATGCCCATGTCCACGTCGCAACCGATCCGAGCGACGGCGATCGGCGCGACCGGACCGAGCGCCGGCTGCGTAACGCCTTGCTCGGCGGTGTGGTTGCGGTGCGCGACATGGGCGGCGATGGCCGTGCCCTGAATCTGCTGGCCCGGGACGCGGCCGTCGGAGACATCATTGCCCCTGTGATTCGCTATTCGGCGATTCTGGCAGGTCCGGAGTTCTTCGTCGATCCGCGGGTTCGAGCGAGCAGCGCAGGAGTCGAGATGGGCAGCGCGGCATGGGCGCGCTCGATCGATGTCAGGAGCAACCTGCGGGAGGTGATGGCGGAAGCGCGGGGTGCCGGCGTCACGGGTGTCAAGCTGTATGCGGCGCTCGATGGATCGTCTGCTACGCAGATTGCGCGCGAAGCGAAGCGGCATGGCCTCAAGGTCTGGTCGCATGTGGCACTCTTTCCGGCGCGCCCGGCCGACTTGGTGGCGGCCGGAATCGAGGTAATGTCTCACGCCGCGCTCCTGGGGTGGGCGGGCACGCCGACGCTGCCTTCGTACACCAGCAGGGCGCAGGCCGATTTGAGTATCGGTCCGGACAGTCCGTCGGTTGGTGGCGTGATTGCACGGATGCGGGCTCGCGGCGTCATTTTCGAACCGACGCTGTTCGTCTATCGGATGGGCCTGGGTGCGCGGGACACCGTGGAGGCTCGCCGACGGGGCGATCGGGCCTTCGACTTCACTCGCGCCGCCTATCAGGCGGGGGTGCGGATTGCTGCCGGGACCGATGCCATCGGGTCAGATGTGGACGGGGTGCTGCCCAACCTGCACGAAGAGCTGTCGCTGCTGGTTCAGGCGGGGTTGGCGCCGATGGATGCCCTCGTAGCTGCTACGCGGACCAACGCCGAGTTGTTGGGTCTGGACGGAACCCATGGGACGGTGGCGGTCGGGAAAGTCGCCGACCTCCTGGTGCTCGAGGCGGATCCGGTCGCCGATATCCGAAACACCAGGCAGATAGCGTTCGTGATCCATCGAGGCGTGGTGCGCTATCGGCGCTGATCGAGGGAGTTGGCGCCGACACAAATCCTGACCGTCGTCCGTAAAGTAGAGATTACCCCACACTACACGGAGGCAGGGCATGGCGTGGACACGCCGACAGTTCTTGAACAGCTCTCTTGGCGCGACGGCCGGCGCGCTGGCACTTCCGCACGTTCGGCCGCTCGCCGCTGAGGCTCGGCCGCTGGTCCCTGCCCCGAGTGCATCGAAGTCGCTTCGGCTCCTGTTTCTGGGCGGAACGGGCTTCATCGGACCGCACATGGTGCGGTATGCCATGTACCGCGGTCATCAGGTCACCCTCTTCAACCGGGGGCGTTCCAATGCTGATTTGTTCCCGGGCGCTGAGTTGCTGACCGGTGACCGGGACGGCAATCTGGAGTCACTCAAGGGCAAGAAGTGGGACGCGGTGATCGACAACAGCGGTTATGTGCCGCGGCATGTCAATGATTCGGCCCAGTTGCTGGATCAGGCGGTTGGCCGGTACCTGTTCATCTCGACCGGGTCGGTCTATGCGTCTGATCAGGATGTACTGCCCGAGGATGCCAAGTTGCTCCAGCTGACCGAGCCTGGCAGCGAGGACGTCAACAAGCACTATGGCGCACTCAAGGTGCTCTGCGAGAACGCCGTGATGGACCGCTTCAAGTCTCGCGGTACCGTCCTGCGGCTCCACATCGTGGCCGGCCCCGGCGATCCGACCAACCGCTTCACCTACTGGCCGGTTCGGATCAATGCCGGTGGCGACATCGTGGCTCCCGGACCGCAATCGGCGCCGGTGCAGTTCATCGACGTGCGCGACCTGGCCGAGTTCACGATCCACTCGGTCGAGCGCAACAACGCCGGGATCTACAACACGGCGGGACCGACGCTCGATCCCACTACGATGGCGGAATTTGTCTACGGGATCCGGGCCACGACCCAGGCGCGGACCTCGTTTACCTGGATCGACGAGCCGTTCCTGACAGAGCAGAAGGCGCGGTATCAGATGGTGGTTCCGCCCACCAGCCCTGCGCGCGGGATCATGAACGTGAAGTCGCACAAAGCGGTGGCGGCCGGCCTTACCTTCCGTCCCCTCGCGGTCACGGCGGTCGACACGCTCGAGTGGTTCCAGGCACTCCCGCAGGCCGAGCGCGACAAGCTGCCGCTCAATCTCGAGCGGGATGCGAAGATCATCGCGGCCTGGAAGGCGCGGGCCAAGTAGTCCGACGCGATCGGTTTGCTGACCTGAATACGCCCCCCTCGATGAATCGAGGGGGGCGTCGTTTATTCGGGAGCGGGAGGCGGACTTAGCGCCAGAGTGCCGCGCCATCGTTAGCCGCGACGGTAGCCCATTCGTCGGGACCGAGCGGCCAGGCGCCTTCGATTTGCTGGAAGGCATTGGTCAGATTGTCGCTTCCCCAGAGAACCCGATCGGTGCCCAGCTGACGGAGCAGGGCGGCGAACTCGGGCTTCCGCTCCTGGGTAATCGGTCGGAGCGGCCCTTCCGCTTCGGTCATGAAGACGCCGGAGCACTCGACCATAATCCGGTCCCGCCGGGTCGGCACGGCGTCCACGCCGTTGACTAGAGCCCGCAGTGATGCCACCACGCGCTCGTCGGATCCGCCGGCTCCTGCCAGGTGGGCAATGCAGAGCCGCAGGTTGGGGATGGGGTCGACCAGGTCGCGGAGCAGGATGCCGACATCCTCCGGTCCGAAGTCCTGCACGAACCCGTTGAATATGTGCGCTACGATCGGAAGGTTCTGCTCGGCCGCAGTCTCGAAGACCTTGCGGACGGCGGCGATGTGCTCCGGATTCCGGAGTCGGACGTCGGAGTTCCAGAATTGCAGCTTGAGGCCGCGCATGCCGAGCTGGTCAGCTGTCCGGATGATTTCGTCGACCGCATACGGCCGCTTGGGGTTGATTCCGGCAAACGGGACCAGCCGCATGCCCGCGTTGCGTGCTTCGAGAGCAGTGTAGTCGTTATCTGCTCTCACGGCCGCCCATTCCTCGTCGAGTGACGGTCTTCCGTCGGCCGGGCGGATGTCGTTCGCGTGCATGTACGCGGTCGAGAGTACCAACGCCCGCTCGATTCCATCGCGGTCGAGTTCGGCCAGGATGCTCGCTCCGTCGCGGGGTTTGCCCGGGCTCCGCCTGCTCAGCGAGGCGATCAGTTCGACCACGGCCGGGCTCATGCTGTGGGCGTGCGCATCGAGTTTGGGCGCTGCCAGCCGCCGGGCCGGCCTGGCCATGGCGAGGGGAAAAGCGCCACTCAGCAGCACGCCGGTGGACGACAGGTTTCGGATGAAGGTGCGACGTTTCATGTGCCGCTCCGTATCTCGGGAGGGGGCTACCGGAGGGATCCGTCCGACTCCCGATGGAGCCGGACGGTAACGGGATGGCTCAGGGCGCTTTGCCGGGACCGTAAAGGACCATTCCCGATCGGACACCGGTGTGCTGGCCGTGCTCGGCCGCCACCTTGCCGTTGACGAGGACGTAGTCGATCCCGGTCGGCAGTTTGGTCGCCTCTTCCCAGGTAGCGAGATCCCGGATCTTGTCGTAGTCGAAGATCACGACATCGGCCCAATTGCCCACCACCAGGGAGCCACGGTTGGCGAGCTTCATTCGGGTGGCCGGCCAGGAGGTCATCTTCCGCACTGCATCGGGCAGCGTCAGCACCTTATCGTCCCGGACATACTTCGCAATGATACGCGGGTGCGTGCCGTAGCCGCGCGGATGCGCCAGCCCGGCCGCTTCGGTGGCGCCGAGCGAGAGTGAAGCGCCGGCATCGCTGCCGATGCTGACCCAAGGGAAGCGCAGGGCCGTCTTGACGTCCTCTTCGCTCATCATGTGATAAATCGCCATGACCCGTCCCTGCCCGGCAAGCACCATGTCCCACGCGACATCGGCGGGATCCTTACCCAATTCCTTGGCAATGGCCGCGATGCTCTTGCCCTGGTACTGCTCATACTGCTGACTCCGCGCCGCTGTCAGCACTACGCCGTCCCAGCTGCCGGCTGCTTCGGTGATGTTCCACCACCCGGGCGATCCCGTCTTGAGTTCGTTCTTGAGCCGGGCGCGGATCTCGGGGTTGGTGAGCCGGGCGCGGAGCGAATCCCGGCCTCCTTCGAAGGCCCAGGAGGGAATGGTAGCTTCGAGTCCGGTACCACCCGCGGTGTAGGGATACTGGTCGGCGGCGACATCGACGCCGCGCGCGCGGGCCGCTTCGATCAGCTCGAACGCTCCCTGCATCAGCTTACCCCATCCCGGCTGGTACGCAGCCTTGAGATGGAAGATCTCGACCGGCACACCGGCCTTTTCGCCGATCTCGATTGCTTCACCGATGGCCTCGAGCAGCTCGGCGCCTTCGCCCCGGATGTGGCTGGCGTAGGTTCCGCCATATGGTGCGATGGCCTTGGCGCTCTCGATCAGCTCGGGCGTCGTGGTGTAACTGCTCGGCGGATAGATCAGGGCCGTCGTCATGCCCATCGAGCCGGCGCGCATGGCGGAGTCGATCGACGCGCGGATCCGCACCATCTCCTCCGCAGTCGGCGCGCGCCGGGTCGAGCCGCCCAGGACGGGGGTGCGGGCTTGGGTCTGACTGTAGTACGAGCCGAAATTGATGCTGATGCCCTGGCTCTCGAGGGTCTGGAAATACTTGGGGATCTCACTGGCGGAAACCGGGAAGCCGCCTTCGCCGCCGATTGCGGTGGTCACCCCCTGCAGCACTTTGTTTTCCGCCAGGCCATTCCGGAGCAGTACGCCGCCGGACTGGTCCATCATGTCGATCCAGCCCGGGGTGACATACTTCCCGGTGGCGTCGATTTCACGGGTGCCTTTGGAGGAAATCCGGCCGATTGCGGCGATCTTGCCGTCCCGAATCCCGATATCGGCGTGAATCCAGGGATTGCCCATGCCGTCGAGTACTCGGCCGTTGCGAATGACGATGTCGTAGGCTTGCGCGGACAACCCGGCTGGGGCGGCGATGAATAGTGCCGCGACGAGACAGGTAGCGAGCGTTCGGATGCGACGCATGAGGTCAACCTCGAACCGAAGTTTGGATGCCGATTTGTATACAGTCCCGGATGGTAACCCGATCGGCCCCGTCTGTCGATGGATCCGGAGGTCCCTGTGGAGCCGCTTCAGGGGGCCAGGCGGCTAGGTGCCGTCGCGGGTCCACATTAGCACCACGCCGCATGCGGTGTTGGTGACCTGGTACTGCATCGGCGTCTCGGCCGGACCTCGGTAGACCTCGATGCCCTGCAGGGTGTGGGGCTGGAACTTGTTGATATCGGGCGGTTCCCGCGATCCCGGAGCCCAGTGGCGAATACCGTCCAAGTAGATCGCGAAATAACATGCTGCGACCATGGGAGTCATAGCGCCGCAGACCATCCAGTCTTCCCAGCGAACAGCCCCTCCGCGCCCGGTTGCCACCGCAAACCCGCCACCGCAGTCGTCGGGGCGCCGGATCAGACGGAGGGCCGGTGTCATCCGGAGCACATCGGCTGTGGTCGAATGATCACGCTTGGCGAGCATCTCCCGAGTATAGAATCGACCGATACCGGTCTGCCGGCGTTCTTCGAATGCCGACATCTTGCCGCGTACTGTGATGCCGCGTGCTTCGACGCTGATCGAGTCGAGCTGCTGCGCTACCGGATCGAGCACGAAGTCGTTTGTGACGGTGTCGTTGGCGACGACGAGGATGTTGCGACTGGCAGGGTAGAAGCCGACCGCGCGCACCGAGAGGCGGACGACACCACCTTTCGCAGCGGTCAGCCGATAGGCGCCGGAGGAATCGGTGCGCATAGACACGCCGTCCGGGTCGAGCCGTATCTCGGCCATCGGCAGCGCACGCCCGTTGCCCCGGACGGAGCCTTGGATCAGCGTCTGGGCTGCTGCCTGGTGGGCACTGGTGGCAAGCACTACGGCTGCAATCAGCAGCGCGCAGTGCCTCGCAGTCATGCCCAGCTTGGGATGCTTCGTTTGAGCGAGCATTGGCGCCTGTCGATCGAAGCCGATGAGGCCAAGTTCGCGCTCGGTGTGGTTGGGGGCAAGGGCCCGGCCTGGTGGACGGTTCACCGGATCCCGGAGAAGTGGCGCGGGCCGGCTCGCAGGTCGAATCCATGGCGGCGACATCCCTCGACGGGATGGTGGGCAGTCACTACATTCGCACCTGCCTTCCCTCCCAACAATGGTCTCAGATGAAAACTCCGCTGCTTCTGTCTCTTCTCGGATTCTCGGGCCTGGTGTCCGTTCATGTAACGCCGATCCAAGCCCAAGCTGTGCCCTCGGCGGGTAAGGCGGTCCTGGTGACGGGGGCGAGTTCGGGTATCGGCCGGGCTATTACCGAACGCCTCGCCGGGAAAGGCTACTTCGTCTATGCCGGAGCGCGGTCGCCCGAGGACATCAGGGCGCTCGATGCGATTCCCAACGTCAAAGGCGTCCGTCTGGACGTCACGCGCCAGGCCGAGATCGATGCCGCCGTGGAAACGATCCGCCGGGAGGGCCGGGGCCTCCATGGCGTGGTCAATAACGCGGGCGTGGCCATCTTTGCCCCGATGATCGAGGCAGACGAAGGTGACTTGCAGTTCCAGTTCGACGTCAATGTGTATGGCCCGGTTCGGATCAACAAAGCGTTTGCCCGGATGATCATCGAGAGCAAGGGCCGGATGGTCACGATCGGATCGATCAACGGCATCGTTGCCGGTTCCTTCTCGGGCCCCTACGCCATGAGTAAGCACGCCATGGAAGGGTACACCGACGCGCTCTCGGCGGAGATGGGACCGCTCGGCGTCGGCGTGAGTATCGTGGAGCCGGGCCGTTTCCGCTCCAGCATGTCGGCCAACGTGATGCAGCGCTGGCGGGAGCAGAACAAGACCACGGCCGGGTCGCGGTTCGAAGATCAGTACCAGCGCATGGTGCAGAGCTTTGATCCCGCCGGCGAATCGCGCTATCCCGAGCCCACCGAAGTAGCGGAAGCGGTGGAGCACGCGCTGGCCGATCCCGCACCGAAACTTCGCTATCTCGTGGCACCGACGGCGGCGCAGTCGCACCGGGCCGTGCGCCGGGCCATCGAGCGCGCCGTGGAGATGAATCAGGGTCAGCGGCATACGCTGGATCGGGAAGGGCTGGTGGCTCTCCTCGATTCCGTGCTGGCACGGGTGAAATGACGGTTGCCGAGCCCGTTTCGGTCGAGACTCCGCATGGGGTCGTGTCCGGGCTGTGGCTCGACCCGCCGGGTGCGGATCTCGGGTATGTCCTCGCGCATGGGGCCGGCGCGGGTATGACCCATTCCTTCATGGCCGCTATCGCAGGGGCATTTGCGGAAGCCGGGGTCGCGACCCTCCGCTATCAGTTTCCTTACATGGAGGCCCGTTCGGGGCGGCCCGATTCGCCCGCGGTCGCGACCGCCGCGGTGCGCGCGGCTACCGTGGTTGCGGAGCGACTGGCGGGCGGCCGACCGCTCTTCGCGGGTGGCAAGTCGTTTGGCGGGCGGATGACGT
>CAZUES010000068.1:0-10244 GCA_964619465.1 uncultured Gemmatimonas sp. | reverse complement strand
GCGGGGATCCCCGCCCGCTCGTAGAT
The DNA here is from genome assembly GCA_964619465.1 of uncultured Gemmatimonas sp. Classification (GTDB taxonomy): domain Bacteria; phylum Gemmatimonadota; class Gemmatimonadetes; order Gemmatimonadales; family GWC2-71-9; genus SHZU01. Next base: position 10,218 of record CAZUES010000068.1, on the reverse strand, counting down.
CTCGAGTTCGCCGTGGAACGAAAAGCCGGCCAGGTTGTCGGTGCCGGGGACCAGGGTGACCCCGGCATCGAACAACCGCTTGAGGAGTGCCCGATAAACAGCACTCGCAGCCTGCGCTCGCCCTACTTCTTCCGGCGATCCGCCGCCGCCAGCACGGTAGCTGCGCTGTAGCACCGGGGGCAACCAATCGAGGGTCGGCCCGAAGACCGGATCGGTTCCGTCCGGAAGCAGCCGCGAACGATCCTGCCAGAGATTGAAAGTCCCGTCCATGACGGTCCCACGGGTGCGGAACAGATCGATCAGCCTGGTGACCTCGACGGACCCGGGGTCGAAGGCGGGTGCCACGGCCGCAGCGACCTGCGAATACGCCCGCATGGTGGGCACGTAGAGCGAATCCTGATAGAACGTCGAGATCAGGTTGGCTGCGTGTTGGACTTCATCGAATCCGAGCGCAATGGCCGCCGGCACCGAAAGGCCGCGCGGAATGTGCCCCGACAGCCGCATCCCGCGCCGCTTGGTTTCCTGCGCAATGACGGGCAACAGATCGGGATGAATCAGGTTGTACAACTTGACCTGCCGGTAGCCGGCAGAGTCGTACCGGGCAATCCAGCTCCGTGCCTCTTCGACCGAACCGGCCAGGGCGTCGGACGGCCCGGCCCAGTGTCCCGGGCCTTCGAGAAAACCCGCCAGGAGAATTCGCGCGCCGAGTAATGACCCCACCTCGGTTCGGGCACGCTGGTCGACGGCGATGTCGAAGTCGGCCGCGACGTCGCGCACCGTGGTGATCCCGGCGGCCAGGTGCAGCAACCCGTTGGACTCGCTCCCCAGCATCAGGTGAGTGTGCATGTCCCACAACCCGGGAATCACCGTCTTGCCCGTCGCATCGATCACCCGCGCACCTGCCGGAATCCGAATCGAATCGATCGGCCCGACGGCCGTGATGCGGTCGCCCTCGATCACCACGCTGGTCCGCGCCCGCACCACACCCCGCTCGGCATCGAAGACGTCGCCGTTGCGAATCACCAGGGCGCTCGAGGCCGGCGGACCTAACCGCGCAGCTACCGCCTGCGACTGCCGCGCACGCCAGGCCTTCTCGACCTCCCGCAATATCGGCATCACCGGTACGGCTTCGGCCGGCACCGTGATGAACCAGGCCGCATCACTGGCAAAGAAGCCGTTCTGCTCGTCGAGCCAGACCGCCGCGTCGTCGAATCCCAGGCCGCGAATGGCGGCAAGGCGAATCCGCGCGGTCCGGTTGCCCAACCTGACCGCGGTATCGGCAACGATCTCGACTGAAGCGGAACCCACCGGCAGCAGGCGGGCCGTCCTCCCCGGCTGCCGGAGCAGATGCGCAGCCAGCAGCGCGCGATCATACGGCGTCCCGCCCCTTGGGAGGTAGAACACCCCCGGCTCGGCCCGGGTTCTGGCACTGTCTCCAGCACCGGTCCAGCGCACTTCGCCGGCGGTCCGTTCGAATCGCTCCCCAACGCTGGCCGGTTGCGCCGCCGCGCTCAGGCCGGCCGCTTCCCGGAGCAGGATGGTGCCGTCTGCCCCGAACCGATAACGGACCTGGACCCGCGGCCCGCGCTGCCGATCCTGGTAAACGAATCGCACCGTGGCCGAGTCGCCGCCGGAGACAACGACCATTTCGCCGGCGGGGCGGCCGTGATTGAGCACGACATAACGAGCCGTGTCGGGCGCCATAGCCAGGGTCAGCGCAAACAGTGTGGTCAGCATGGGCTTTCGATGGGTAAGGGTCTGGCCAGCTCAGCTGGCGGAGTCGAGCTCCACCAGCACCGGGGCATGATCGGACGGCAGCTTCCCCTTGCGTTCGTCCCGATCCACCCACGCTCTGCGCGTCTTGCCGGCAATCGACGGCGTCGCAAAGATGTGGTCGATGCGCAGGCCGTTCCCCTTGGGAAACCCCAGCAAGCGATAGTCCCACCACGAGTAAGGGCCGGGGCCGGGCTCATGGAGGCGCATCGTGTCGACCAGGCCCCAGTCGGACAGGCCCTGCAGCGCCAGGCGGGCTTCCTCGTGACAGAGCACGCTGGCCCGCCACTCCTCCGGACGAGCAACGTCGCGGTCTTCCGGAGCCACGTTGTAGTCACCACAGAGCAGCAGCGGATCGGTCGGTCGATAGGTCGACGCCAGATGGTCACGGAGGCGCCCGATCCAGGCCAGCTTGTAGAACCACTTGTCGCTGCCGACCGTCTGTCCGTTCGGAAAGTACGCGGAAATTATCCGGGCACCTTCGACCGTAGCAGCAATCAGCCGAGCCTGCGGATCATCCGTCCCGCCGCCGAACCCCATCGCCACATCGGTGATGGGATAGCGGCTCAGAATGGCCACGCCATTGTAGGTGCGCTGGCCGTAGAACACCGCGCGGTACCCTTCGGCCAGCAGTGTCTCGACCGGAAAATCGTCATCCGGGACTTTGAGTTCCTGCAGGCAAACCACATCGGGACCGGTCCGGCGAAGCCATGCTACCAGGCGATCGAGCCGGGCCCGGATCGAATTGACGTTCCAGGTCGCGATCAGCATCGCGGCAATTTAGCGAGGTCGCAATCGGGCGCGCTGGATCAGCCCGCTGCCCCGAGCTGCAGGGCCAGCCGTTCGAGCACCCGGGAGAGGTCCGGACGCTGATCGAGCACCGGACGAACCGGATCGAACCCCAGCGATTCCATCCGCGCCACCGCCGTCTTGATCGTAAAGGTCCGACGCCTCTCTTCCAGATCATCGTCGACCTCACCCCATTCGAGCGGCATCGATACCGTAGCACCGGGAAGCGGCCGGACACTGTAGGGCGCCACGATCAGCTGGCCTCGGCGATTCTGGAGGTAATCGAGATAGACCTTGTCTCCGCGCCTGGTGACCTGGCGGACGATGGTCGACGTCTCCCGGTGCTCCCGCGCCACCAGGCGGGACAGTAGCTCGCCCAACGTGCGCGACTGCTCGTAGGTAAGCTGGCGGCCGAGCGGGATCAGGATGTGGAGCCCGGTTTTTCCCGTCGTCTTGACGTAGCTGGGCAGCGACGCATCGGTGCAGATCCGATACAGCGTCCGGGCAATCGCCACCACCTCGCGGAAGGGCGCTTCCTTCGGATCGAGATCGATCACGCACCAATCGGGCTGCTCCAGGGACGATACTCGGCTGGCCCAGATGTGCAGCGGAATCGCTGCGGAGTTAGCGAGGTACAGCAGCGTTTCCTCATCGTTGGCGACGAAGTAGCGGACATCGCGCTGGGTATCCTCGCTCCAGATCGGGACGGTCTGGATCCAGGCCGGGGCAAACTCCGGGGCATCCTTCTGATAGAACGACTTGCCGGCGATGCCGTCGGGATAGCGGGTCAGCACGACCGGCCGATCCCTGAGATAGGGCAGGAGCCACGGTGCAATGGCGCGGTAGTAGTCGATCAGGTCTCCCTTGGTATATCCCTGATCCGGCCAGAAGAGCTTGCCCAGATTGGAGAACGCCACCGTTTTGACGACGGGCGCTTCCTTGATTTCGTCCGAGGCTGCCTGGATCGCGTCGGCCGCGTCCTCGGGCGGGGCACTCGACCAGCCCTGCCGTTCACAGTGGTCGGGGAGCTTGTCGTCGCGCATCCGGAGGAAGGCCGGATGTCGGAGCAACCCATCTGGGGTCCATTCCCGATACCGGACCTCGGCCACCAACCGAGGTTCCACCCAGGTCGTCGTCTTGGTTTCGGGGATCTTGCTGGAGGGCAGCGGCGTCGCGCCCGGTGCCACCACCGGACCCAGGCAGGCGGGGCCCGGACGAATCAGCGGCACCAGAGCGGCATGGTACTCGACCAGCTGCGCTTCGGTGAAGCCGGTCCCCGCCCGGCCGGCGTAGACCAGCTGCCCATCGACATAGTCGGCCAGTTGCAGCGCCCCGAATCCCCCGCGCCCGCCTTTCGGCGCCGTGAAGCCGACGACTACGAAATCACCGGTCTGCTCGGCCTTGATCTTCCGCCAGGCCGAGGTGCGGCCGGCGCGGTAGGGTGCATCAGCTTGCTTGGCAATGATACCTTCGACGCCGAGTGACGCCACCTGCGCAAGGACGGCATCGCCTTCGCGTTCGATATGGTCGAGGTAGCGGATCGGGCCCAGCGGAGGCAGGACCATTCGGAGCAAGCGCTTCCGCTCAACCAGCGGGAGCGGACGAAGGTCGAAATCCTCGAAACCGAGCAGATCGAACCCGAAGTAGGTTGCCGGAAGCTCGATCTCGGCGCGGCGCACATCGAGCGGCTTGCTCAGCAGGCCACGCCGCTGCAGCAGCGCGAAGCTCGGCCGGCCCTTCCCGTCGAGGACGACGACTTCACCGTCCAGCACGACATGGCTCAGGGGCAGCGCGCGGACCGCCCGTGCCACCTCGGGAAAGGTCGCGGTGTAGTCGCCGCCGCTCCTGGTCCGCAGGATGACCTCCCCGGCCCGCTGGCACGCGATCAGGCGGTATCCGTCCAGCTTGAGTTCGAAGAGCCAGCCGTCCTTGGTGAAGGCGTCATCCGCCGGCTCAGCCAGCATCACGCCGACTGTATCGTCGACCACGCCGCGCGGCGCGTCCAGTCGCACCAGTTCGTTGCGCAGGTTATCGGCGGGCGTCCGTCCCGCCGTCCAGTCTTCGACGGTGAGCCCGGACAGGACGGATTCCTGGGGAAAATCCTCTCCCGGATCCTTGGCCCACGCATCGCGCTCTTTGATGAGCAGCCAGTCGCGCTCGCTCTTCTTGATTTTGACCAGGGTCCAGCGCCCGCGCAGCTTGTAGCCCCGGAACTCGAACAACAGCTTGCCCTTTTCCATCCCCGCTCGCGGGTCTTCGAGCGGCACCCACTCGCCGCGGTCCCAGACGACTACGGCCCCTGCGCCGTAGTTGCCCTCGGGGATCATCCCCTCGAAGTCGCCATACTCGAGCGGGTGATCTTCCACCCGCACGGCCAGGCGCTTGTCGGACAGGCTGTACGAAGGCCCCCGGGGCACCGCCCACGACTTGAGTACCCCGTCCATCTCAAAGCGGAAGTCGAAATGGGTCTGCCGGGCGGCGTGTTTGTGGACCACGAACAGGCCACCGGCCTTGGGGCGGGCCGGGACTGCCGCCCCCCCGAACGGTTCCGGAGTGCGATCGGCCGAGCGCTTGGCCCGGTACGCGGCAAGCTGCTCGGAGGGAGACGGAGTTGGCTGCTCGTCGTCGGCCATGGGTGGAATATAGGGCCCGAGGGCCGAGGGGCTTTGTGCACCCCCAGGCATTCTCAGACGACCCCTCTCTCAGTAGCTTCTACGTCCCACGCGTGAGGATCTTATGCCAGCCCGATCCATAGGCACTGCCACGATCTCGTTCGGCCTCGTTTCCGTCCCGATCCAGATCTATTCGTCCTCGGAATCGTCGGCCGGGATCTCGTTCAACCTGCTGCACAAGAAATGCGGCACCCGGCTCAAGCAACAGTACATCTGCCCCAAGGACGAGGAAATCGTCCCCCGCGACCAGATGGTCAAGGGGTACGAGTTCGCCAAAGACCAGTACGCCGTCTTTACCCCGGAAGAGATCAAGGCGCTTGACGAAAAAGCCACCAACACGATCGATATCCTCGAGTTCGTGCCGCTGGCACAGGTCGATCGTCGCTACCTCGACAAGTCCTACTACCTAGGCCCCGATAAGGGCGGCGACCGCGCCTATCGGCTGCTGGGCAAGGCGCTCGAAGAAACCGGACGCGCCGCTCTCGGTCAGTACGCAGCGCGCGGCCGCCAGCACCTGGTGCTGCTCCGGCCGCTCGACGGCGTGCTGCTGATGGAGCAGCTCCACTACGCCGAGGAACTCAAGCCTGCCACCGAAGTCCCGCTCGGCGACGGCGACGTGAAAGCGGCCGAACTCAAGCTCGCCAAGCAGCTGATCGAGCAGGCCGCGACCGACGAGTTCCACCCGGAGCGCTACAAGGACGAGGTGCGGAGCCGGGTGCTCGACGCCATCCAGCAGAAGGTCGAAGGCCACGAGATTACGGCCGAGCCCGCTCAGGACGGTGGCGGCAAGATCATCGACCTGATGGAAGCGCTGAAGGCCAGCCTGGCTCGCGGCGCCGATGAGGAGTCCGACGACAAGGACAAGAAGAGCGGCAAGAAGCGGCAGGCATCGTGACCACCTGGAGGGTCGGCACCAGCGGCTTTGCCTTCAAAGAATGGAAAGGTCCGTTCTATCCGGCCAAGCTCAAGGACGCGGATATCCTGGCGCACTACGCCAGTCGCCTGCCGATGGTCGAACTCAACAGCACGTTCTACCGAATGCCGCAGGAAAAGAACCTGCTCGCCTGGGCCGCGCAGGTACCGGACACGTTTCGGTTCGCGATCAAGGCCAATCAGCGGATCACCCATCACGCCCAGCTGCGCGACACCGGTGAGCTGGTCGGATACCTGGCCCGCACCGTCGCCGTGCTGGGGCCGCGGCTCGGCCCCACCCTCTTCCAACTGCCGCCGCATCTCAAGAAAGATCTTGACCGGCTGGAAGCATTCCTGGTGACGCTGCCGAAACATTGGCCCGTAACGATCGAGTTCCGCCACCAGAGCTGGTTCGACGATGACCGTACGTACGAGCTGCTGCGAAGTCACCAGGTGGCGCTCTGCCTGTCCGACCAGCCCGACTGGACCACGCCGCTCGTCGCAACCGCGTCCTGGGGGTATGCCCGCCTGCACCGGTTCGACTACACCGATGCCGAGCTGGCCAAGTGGACAGCCCGCCTCCGGGAGCTGCCGTGGACAGACGGCTACGTCATTTTCAAGCATGACCACACACCGGGCTCGGGCCCGCTCGTCGCGGAGGCCATGCTCAAAAAACTAGGGAGATGAATCGATGACCACGCTTCGCACACGATGCCAGTCGCGACCGGCGGAGCTGGCCTCACCGGCATAGACTAGTCGAGCAGGATCCGCTCGGGCACGAGTCCCATCTCGTCCAGAAAACGGTGACCGCCAGTCACCCGCCCTTCACGAGCTTCGACCCGGGTCATCACCAGGCGATCCTTGGCCCGAGTCATCCCGACATAGAGCACCCGGCGCGCCTCCTCGATTTCCGTCACGCTCGGCGCCCGGCCCGAGGGACCGCCCGGCATTTCCGTGTCCTCGACCCCGACGATGTAGACGCGCGAAAACTCGAGTCCCTTGGTCGAATGCAAGGTAAGCAGATTGACCCGCTCCGGATCCGCTTCCGTCCCGTCACTCCGCGACAGCGCCACCAGAGCAAGAAATTCCGTGATCTGGGTATCGAGTCCTGTCGGCTCCAGCCCTTCCAGCAGACGCCGCACCCGTGACATAGCCGCCGGATAACGCTGATCCGAACTCCGCTCGGCGCGAATGCGCAGCATCAGCTGCTGCCCGCCCAGTCGCTCGATCACCTCGTCCACGGTCGGCGCCAGCGCCGCTCGAGCCCGCTCCCGCTCGCTGCGATAGAAATCGAGACAGGTGGTATATCGCCCCAGCGCATAGACCGCCGTCCGCTCCTTGAGCATGGCGGCCTCGGCCGTCAACGCTTCCGGATCGACCAGAGCCAGCACCAGCCCTAAGTAATCGAGCGCATTCGATAGCGTGACCCGCCGCTGCCGGGAGATCCGCTCCTCTTCGAGCTTACGAAAGACCTTGGCCAGGGTACGCACGTCCCAGAGCGCCTTGTGCGGATCGCCAGGATCGATCCCGAACCGATCGGCCAGAAGTTCGAGTTTGGCGCTGCCCACTTGCAGGGCCCGAGCCAGCGGCAAGGTATCGTACGTCGGGAAATCGGCGCCCGACATCCGCCGCAGGATCGGGAAGTCGAAGCTGTAGCCGTTGTGAGCGACCAGGACGTCGTCACCCAGAAAATCCCGAAGGGCCGGCCAGATCTCCTCGAAGTGCGGCGCGGCAGCAAGATCCTGATCCGAATACCCGTGCGTCCGCGCGGCACCTGGCGCAATCGGGATCCGTGGCTTGACCAGGCAATGGAATTCCTCGACGGCCTCCCAGTTTCGAACCCGGAGCGCAGCGACCTCCACGATCTCCGCGGTGGCGGCGTCCTTGTCGGTGGTTTCGAGGTCGATCACGACGAAATCGCGAAACGCCTCGCTCGACCGCACCTGGACCAGCTGCAACGCCTTGAAGACGGTGAGCGCAAAACCCAGCTCCCCGCCCAGCGACGAATCGAGCACGAAGTCCTCGGCCAGCGGGGTGCCGACCAGCGACAGATAGTCGACCCAGCGAAAGCCGGCCGCACCAAACAGGCCGGCCAGGCCGATTTCGAGGCCCTGCATGGGTGGCAACAGCACCCGACGGCGTTCGGCCCTGACCTCGAGCAGCGTGTCCGCCAGACGACGCACGACGGCCGACGCCGCCGGGTCGCTCAGTTCTTCGGCATGCTCCTCGAGCAGCGTGCGATACTCCCCGACTCGCTGCGACAGCACCTCGTCCACCAGACCGGGCAGCTCTTCATGCCGACGCGGCAAGCTCGCCAGATTGCTCATCGTGGCAAGCGCCCGTCGGATCTTGCGACCCTCTTCATCCGCCGGGGGCAGCTCGGCCGCCTTGCGACGGAGATAGGTCACCAGATCGACCGATGCGGCATCAGCCTGCTTCCTGAGCATATCGAGCAGGGCGCCTGGCAGCACCCGACGGATGAAGAGTTCGCTGATGACCGAATCACCCGGGAAGGCCACCACGCCGAGCGCGGCAATCAGGTACCCGACCACCGGATCGTCCGACAGCGCGCGACCATGCGCCATCCGGCAGGGGACGCCGGCGCGCATCAGCGCCCCTTCCAGGTAGTCTCCTATGGCATGCTTGCGGTAAAGCACCGCGTATTCCCCCCAGGGCAGACCCGACTCAGCCCGGTCACGCTTCAAGTCCGCCAGCAGCCAGCGAAGCTCGGTCAGATCTTCGCCGAAGGATTTCACCTCGACCGGATAGCTCGTTTCCCGGCTGGCAACGACTCGTTTCTCCTCGAGTAGCGGCGCGTTGCAGGCCACCAGTCTTCGGGCTACTTCGAAGATCTGCCGCGCCGTCCGACGGTTTTCATCGAGCACAATATGGCGCGTCATACCGAAGTCATTCATGAACCGCAGAATGACCCGTGGGTCGGCCCCGGTCCATGAAAAGATCGACTGCTCATCATCCCCGACGGCAAAGACGTTCCGGTGCTGTTCCGCCAGCCGCCGGATCACGGTGTACTGCTGGGTATTGAGATCCTGGAACTCGTCGACCAGCAGGTAGTCCCACTGCCCCGCGACCTCGCGACGAATCTCGTCGTGGTCGGTGAGCAGACCGGCAGTCAGCACGACCAGGTCGTCGAAATCGACCATGCGAAACCTGACCAGCCGCTCGCGATATCGGACAAACAGCGCTTCGTCTTCCGGCTTGAGCGCCTGCCCGGTCATCCGATGCAACCCGAATCGACTCAGCACCGAGCTCCGCATCCGCGCCGGAACCTGCAGCCGGCCCAGCACCGCCTTCTGATAGTCTTCATCGGCAATGCCGAAGCCGCGCTCCAAGCCAAGAACGCCGCCGTGTTTGCGCAGAATCGAAACGCAGAGCGAATGAATCGTGGACCTGGTCACCGCCTCGGCGGAGTCGCCGACCTCACGGATCAGGCGCGACGCCACCTCTTCGGCGGCTTTGTTGGTAAAGGTGACGGCACAGATCCGATCAGGCAGAATCCCATGATGTTGGATGAGAAAGCGAATCCGCTCGATCAGGCAGAACGTCTTCCCGGCGCCGGGGCCGGCAAGAACCAGCAAAGGCCCCAGTCCTGCCTCGATGGCGCTCAGCTGCGCAGCGGATGGGACCACTAGAGGCGACGTCACGAGGGTAATTTAGCAGCACCTCCCGCCACCGACCGCATCCAATCCGACGCAACCCGGACCAGTTCGACGATGATTTCCTGATTGGTGCGACCGGTTCGCTTGAGCACGGCAAAGGCGTGATCGGCGCCGTCGACCTCATGTAAGCTCGCCGTCTCCGGCAATTCGGCCACGACACCACGGATCAGATCGATCTCGGCCAGTTCATCTCGAGTACCCTGCAGAAAAAGCATTGGAACCCGGACGTCGCGGAGATGCTGCGCACGACTGGTCGCCGGCCGCTTGGCCGGGTGCAGCGGAAAGCCCAGAAAGACGATGCCCCGAACCTCGCAAAGCGGGGACTCGGCTTGCGCAGTCGACGTCATCCGCCCGCCAAACGACTTGCCACCCGCGAAGAGCGGTCGGCCGCCCGC
>CAZUES010000067.1:0-10711 GCA_964619465.1 uncultured Gemmatimonas sp. | reverse complement strand
CGCGTCTTCCGGATGATTCCTGGACTCGAGCGCGCCGAGTTTCTCCGCTTCGGCAGCATCCATCGCAACGCCTACGTCAACAGTCCGGGAGCCCTGGGTCCGGGTCTGACCCGTGGTGCGGAGCAACCGGTTTTCTTTGCCGGCCAGCTGACCGGCGTCGAGGGCTATACCGAGTCACTCGGTACCGGCATCATGGCCGGGATCAACCTGCACCGGGTGTTGACCGGGCAGCCGATCGTGGTGCCGCCTCCGACCACCATGCTGGGTGGACTCTATCGCTATCTCGCCGAGGCGGATCCGAAGCACTTCCAGCCCATGAACGCCAACTTCGGGCTGCTCGAACCGCTCGAGGGTTCGGTCAAGAAGGCGGACCGCCGGGCCGCGCTGGTCGAGCGTGCGGAGCGTGATTTTGCCGCGTGGCAAGGTACGCTGTGAGCGACAACGCCACCCTGCTGACCGAGTTTCTCGATCACCTGGAGCGGGAGCGGGACCAGTCGCCCCACACGGTGGCTGCGTACCGGCGCGATCTGACGGCGTTTGCGCGGTTTGCCGGGCAATACTACGGCGAGTGGACCTGGGCCGCGGTCGATCGGCTGGGCGTGCGCGGCTTCCTGGGCGATTTCGAGCGACGTGGCCTGACCCGCCGCTCGGCCGCTCGGGCACTTTCTGCGCTCCGCTCGTTCTACACCTTCCTGGCCGTCCATCATGGCGTCAGCAACGGTGTGGCCCGCGCTGCGCGGGTGCCCAAGATCGAGAAGCGGCTGCCGACCCATCTCCGGCGTGAGCAGACGGCCGCGGTTTTCGAGGCGGCCGAGACCGGCGGTGCTGAGGGGCGGTTCGGGCCGGTACGGGACTGGGCCATGCTCGAGCTGTTCTATTCGAGCGGGCTCCGCCTCTCGGAACTGGCCGGCGCGGACCTCCGCGATCTCGATCTCCTGTCGAACCAGATCCGGGTGCGCGGCAAGGGCCGGAAAGAGCGGATCATCCCGGTAGGTCGGCAGGTGGAGCGGGTGCTGCGGCAGTATCTGGAATTTCGGGAAGGGCTGCTGCGCGAGGTCGGCGGCGACCGGCGGGCGCTCTTCCTCTCGCGTCGCGGCGCTCGCCTCACGCCCCGGAGCGTGCAGCGCCGGATCCACGGGCTCTATCGGGCGGCCGGCATCGAGGGGCAGCGCGTCCACTCGCTCCGACATACCTTTGCGACAGATCTGATGGATGCGGGGGCCGACCTCCGGGCGGTGCAGGAACTGCTGGGGCATGCGTCGCTTGGCACGACCCAGATCTACACGCATACCAGTGTCGAGCGGCTCAAAGACGTCTATCGCAAGGCCCACCCGCGGGCGGGCTAGAAGGAATCAGGATGGGACATTCGATCGAATTTCACGGCACCACCATCGTTTGCGTCCGGAAGGACGGCAAGGTCGCGCTGGGCGGCGACGGGCAGGTCACGATGGGGGACACGATCATGAAGGCCACGGCCAACAAGGTCCGGCTGCTCAAGAGCGGCCGGGTCGTGGCCGGCTTTGCCGGCTCGGTGGCCGATGCGCTGACCCTGTTCGAGCGGTTCGAGGAAAAGCTCGATCGCTACCCGGCCAATCTGCCTCGGGCAGCGGTGGAACTCGCCAAGGACTGGCGGGGAGATCGGATGCTGCGCCGCCTCGAGGCGCTGCTCCTGGCGGCCGATGTCGAGCACAGCTTTCTGCTGAGCGGTTCCGGCGAGGTGTTCGAAGCGGACGACGGCGTTCTGGCGGTCGGGTCCGGGGGCAACTACGCGTTGGCGGCGGCCCGGGCGCTGCTGCCGGATCCGAACAAATCGGCGCGTGACATCGTCGAGCGGTCGCTCGAGATCGCGGCGGAGATCTGCATCTACTCCAACCGCAACCTTACCATTCTCGAACTTCCGGTCCGGCCATGAGCGAGTCCCGCACTGTTACACCGGCCGAGTCCGAGTCGCCAGATGCGCAGCAGCCGCAGCCGTGGCTCGAGGAAATGCCGCCTCGGCAGATCGTCGCCGAGCTCGATCGCTACATCGTCGGTCAGAAAGCGGCCAAGCGGGCCATTGCGATTGCGGTGCGGAACCGCTGGCGCCGGAGTCAGGCGCCGGAAGGGATCCGCGACGAGATCACTCCCTCGAATATCATCTTGATCGGACCTACCGGCGTCGGCAAGACGGAAATCGCCCGTCGGCTGGCGCGGCTGGCCGGGGCGCCGTTCGTCAAGGTGGAAGCGTCCAAGTTCACCGAAGTCGGCTATGTCGGCCGCGACGTCGAGGCCATGGTGCGGGATCTGGTCGACGCCGCGATCAACCTGGTGCGGACCGAGCGTGAGGACGAGGTCTACGATCAGGCGGAGCGCAAGGCCGACGAGCGGCTGCTCGACCTGCTCCTGCCGGCGGTGCCGGCGCCGCCTCCGCCGCCCGCCGCGCCGAGCCAGCCCGAGGCTGCGGGAGTTTTCGTCGTGTCGCCCACCGGATCGGTGTCCAAGGAAGCGGCCGAAGAAACCGACCGGCGGACCCGCTCACGCGAGAAGTTGCGGCAGTTACTGATCGACGGGAAGCTCGACGACCGCGAGGTCGACATCGAGGTCCAGGCGCAGAATTTTCCGTCGCTCGATATGATGCCGCAACCTCCGCAGCACATGGAAGGCACCGACGTCAACTGGGGCGAGTGGCTCCAGGAAATGCTGCCCAAGCGCAAGAAGCGGCGCACCGTGCGGATTCCGGAAGCCCGTCGCATCCTGACCGACGAAGAGCTCCGGCGGATGGTCGACATGGACGACGTGATCAGCGAGTCACTCGACCGGGTCGAGAACCACGGCATCCTGTTCATCGACGAAATCGACAAGATCGCGGGCGAACGTTCCCGCGCCGGCGGGCCGGATATTTCGCGCGAAGGGGTGCAGCGCGACCTGCTGCCGATCGTCGAAGGTTCGACCGTGCAGACCCGCTACGGCTACGTCCGGACCGACCATGTCCTTTTCATCGCAGCTGGCGCGTTTCACGTTGCCAAGCCGTCCGATCTGATTCCCGAGTTGCAGGGCCGCTTCCCGATCCGGGTCGAACTCACCTCGCTGACCGAGGAAGACTTCATCCGGATCATGAAGGAGCCGGAGAACGCGCTAACCAAGCAGTATCAGGCGCTGGTGGCGGCCGAAGGGGCAACCCTCGAGTTCACCGACGATGGTATTGCGGAAGTGGCCCGGATTGCGGCATTGGCCAACGAGCGGATGGAAAACATCGGCGCTCGGCGGCTTCACACCGTGATGTCGACCCTGATGGACGAAGTGCTGTTCGAGCTGCCGGAGTTTCAGAGCCCGATCGTGATGACGGGGGACAAGGTCAAAGAGCGCCTCATCAAAGTGGTGGGCGACGACGATCTGCGCCGCTATATCCTGTAGCGAGGTATTCCGGAGCTAGCGCTTGGTGCTGACGTTGAGCATGTAGCTGATCAGTGCCAGCCCGATGGTGATGTGGATGATTCGGATCCACCAGAGCGGGATGTAGTAGGCGCCGATGGCAAAGCCGACCACGATGGCGCTGATGGCAATCACTTTGGTCCGGACTGTCATGGCCCGGTTGGCTTCCCAGTCGAGCAGGATCGGGCCGAAGGTCGGGTGGCTCATCAGTTTGCGGTGGAGCTTGGCAGAACCGCGGCCATAACACGAAGCGGCCAGAATCAGGAAAATGGTCGTGGGCATGATCGGCAGGAACGCGCCGATCACGCCCAGTGCCACAAACGTATGTCCTGCCATGACATACGCCCATCGGCGGCTCTGGCTGGTGGCCAGTGATTTTTCTTCGGCCAGGTCGCCGGGGCCGGTTCCGTTCACGCTGCCGCTCCACTCTCGACGCAATCAGCAGTATAATCGAAGGTTGATCGCTCGGCACTGGTCCTTTCCGCTTCTACCTCAGGATGATCCGCATGCGTCTCGTTCGCTCCCTGTCCGTCGTCGGCGCTGTGGTGCTGGCCGGCGCAACCACACTCGCGGCCCAGCGGCCGGCCCAGTTTGGTCCCGGCGCACTCCAGTTCATCTCCGTCGACGTTCCGACCGTCGCCTTCACCAATGTCCGCGTCATCGACGGCCTGGGCGGCGCGGCGCGCGACAACCAGACCGTGCTCGTGGCGGGCGGCAAGATTACCGCGGTCGGGCCGGCCGGGTCGGTCACCGTACCGGCGGGAGCGCGGACCTTCGACGGCAGCGGCAAGACGCTGCTGCCCGGGATGGTCGGTCTCCATGACCACAGTTACTACACCACGGCGGCCGGCCGAGCGGTGCAATCGAACTACTCCGCCCCGCTGCTGTACCTCGCCAGCGGTGTCACGACCATCCGGACCACCGGCGCCAACAATCCTTACGGCGAACTCAACCTGAAGCGGTCGATCGAGTCCGGCAGCTTTCCCGGCCCGCGTCTCTTCATCACCGGGCCGTACCTGACCGGCCAGCGGCTCGGCCTGGGCAGCACCATGGTGGCGCTCAACAGTGAGGAAGAGGCGCGGCGCGTGGTGACCTACTGGGCGCAGGAGGGGGTCAGCTGGCTCAAGTTCTACACCGGTGTGAGCCGAGCGGCGATGAAGGCGGCCATCGACGAGGGGCACAAGCATGGCATCAAGTTCACCGGCCACCTCTGCTCGGTGCCGTATCAGGAAGCCGTGGCACTCGGCATCGACGCGCTCGAGCACGGCCTCTTTGCCAACTCGGACTACGACAAGACCCGAAAGGCCGACGAGTGCTCGCCGAATCTCAACCAGAGCTTCGTCGGCCTCGACGTCAACAGCCCCGAGGTCAAGAAGACCTTTCAGACCCTGATCGACCATAAGGTGCCGATGACGTCGACGCTGGTGGTGTACGAGCTGTTCGTGGCGAATCGGCCGCCGCTCGAACAGCGCACCCTCGACGCCATGTCGGCAGATGCGCGGGCGGAGTATATGACCTCCCGGAATCGGATCGCCGAGACCAAGGGTGGGATTCCGCTCGAGACCTTCAAGACGGGCATGAAGTACGAATACGCCTTTGCCAAGGCTGGCGGCCTGCTCGGCTCGGGCGTCGATCCGACCGGTAACGGCGGCGCGCTGTTCGGCTACGGCAATCAGCGCAACGTCGAGCTGCTGGTCGAGGCGGGGTTCACGCCGGTCGAGGCCATTCAGATCGCCACGTCGAACGGTGCCAAGGCTCTCGGCATTTTCAATGAGACCGGCTCGGTCGAGGTGGGCAAGAACGCCGACCTGGTGCTGGTGACCGGTAACCCGGCCCAGAATGTCGCGGACATCAAGAACGTCGAGATCGTCTTCCGTGACGGGGTCGGGTACGACGTGCAGAAGATGACCGAAGCGGTCCGCGGCCAGGTCGGCGTACGCTGATCGATCCGGACTGATCGGTGGCGCCCGTTCCCGAAATCTGGGGGCGGGCGCCGCGTCATATCCGGGATTGAAACCGTGGCGCGGTCCGGGTCGTACCGTGCTCCAGTCGGGTCGAGTCTCCTCGAAGCAGCTGAACGACAGGTCGAGTTTCCCTTTTCGTTGGTCAATTACATCTGGAGTTTCCATGAAACGGTGGGCCGTCTTCTTCGCGCTCCTCGCGCTGGTCGGATTGATGCCGAGCGGTCTCTCGGCGCAGACCCTCTTGCTACGCCAGCCGACCGTGAGCGAACGCCACATCGCGTTTGCCTACGCCAACAATATCTGGATCGTCGAACGCGCCGGCGGTGATGCGCGGCGGCTCACCAGCTTCCAGGGCGCGACCTCGAATCCGCACCTTTCGCCCGACGGCAAGTTGGTGGCGTTTACGGGCCAGTACGGCGGCAATCTCGACGTCTATGTCGTGCCCGTCGAAGGGGGCGAACCGACTCGGCTCACCTGGCATCCGATGCCCGACGAGGTCACGGGGTGGAGCCCCGATGGCCGTCGCGTCGTGTTCGCCTCGGCGCGGAGTTCGGGCCCGACCGGCATTTCCAAGTTCTGGACCGTCGGAGTCGGCGGTGGTGCGGAGGAAGCGCTGCTGATTCCGCGCGGCTCGGAAGGAACGTACAGTCCGGATGGCAAGCACTTTGCCTACGTGATGCCCAACTTCTGGGATCCGGAGTGGCGCAACTACCGCGGCGGGCAGACTCGGCCGGTCTGGATTTTCGATATGGCCAGCCATGAGGTGGTGACGCCGCCCTGGACCGACAGCCGAGACGTCAGCCCGGTCTGGATCGGCGAGAAGATGTTCTTCCTGTCCGATCGCGACTGGGGCATGAACATCTGGTCCTATGATATGCGCAGTAAGCAGCTTGCGCAGGTGACCAAGCTGTCCGAATACGATATCAAGAACATGAATGCCGGGGGCGGTGCCATCGTGTTCGAGTACGGCGGCCGCATCCACCTGCTCGACCCCGCGACGGGCCGCCATCAGCCGGTTCCGATCACGGTGCGCGGCGACTTCCCCTGGCTGACTCCGCAGTGGAAGCCGGTCCAGAATCTGATCTTCAATGCCGCCGTCTCACCGACCGGCAAGCGGGTCGTCTTCGAAGCGAGAGGCGACATCTTCACCGTTCCGGCCGAGAAGGGTGACTGGCGCAACCTCACCACGACACCGGGTGCTGCGGAGCGGAATCCGGCCTGGTCGCCCGATGGACGGTGGATCTCGTACTTCAGCGACAAGAGCGGCGAGTATCGCCTGGTGATCGCGCCTGCCGACGGCACCGCGCCGCCGCGCGAAATCACCCTGCCCAAGCCGACCTTCTACTTCACGCCGGCCTGGTCGCCGGATTCGAAGAAGCTGCTCTTTACGGACACCGGTCTCACCTTGTGGGTCGTCGACGTTGCGACGGGCAAGGCAACCGAAGCCGACCGCGATCCCTACATGGTGCCCGAGCGGTCGATGCATCCCGTCTGGAGCCCGGATTCGCGCTGGATCGCGTACGCCAAGCGGCTCGACTCGCAACTCCGCGCCATCTACATCTACGAGGTTGGTACTGGTACGGTCCGGCAGGTCACCGACGGAATGGCCGATGCGCTCTGGCCGGCCTGGGATGGGTCGGGCAAGTATCTCTACTACCTGGGCTCGACCAATTTCGGCCTCAATACCGGCTGGCTCGAGATGCAGTCCTATGAGCGGCCGGTGACCCGTTCGATCTACCTTGCTGTGCTCAGCAAGGGAGAGCCGTCGCCCCTGTTGCCCGAGAGCGACGACGAGACGCCGGCCGATACCACCAAGCCCACGCCGCCCGCGGCGGCAGCTCCGGTCACCGTCAACATCGATTTCGACGGTCTGGCGGGGCGTACCATCGCCCTCGAGGTGCCGGCGCGCGCCTATCACACCCTGCGGGCCGGGCCGGCGGGGACGATCTTCTTCCTCGAGCCGGTTCCTGCCAGCGGTGCGGTGGCCGGTCCGCCCCTGGGCAGCACGGTGCACCGCTACCAGCTGCGCGAGCGCAAGGCCACGCCCTTTGCCTCAGGTGCGCAGACCTTCCAGCTCTCGGCCGACGGGAAGAAGCTGCTCTATCGCACCCCGGGTCAGGCCGGCGGCTGGTTCCTGGTCGACGCCGACAAGGCGCCGCCCGCACCCAATACCGGGCGACTCAACACCGCCGGGATGCGGATGCTGGTCGATGCCAAGGCCGAGTTCAAGCAGATGTTCGACGAGGGATGGCGGTTCCAGCGGGACTTCCTCTATGTCCCGAACCTGCACGGCGCGGACTATGTCAAGACCAAGGCGCTCTACGCACCGCTGGCTGAGCATGTCCGGCACCGGGCCGACCTGGTTTACCTCCAGGACGTGCTGGGCGGCGAGGTGGCCGTCGGGCATTCTTTCGTTTCCCCGGGCGACTTGCCCGAAGTCCCCGCCGCCAATGCCGGATTGCTTGGTGCGGACTTCGAAGTCGTGAATGGCCGCTATCGGATCGCCAAGATCCTGACCGGCGAGAGCTGGAATGCGGGCCTCCGCGCCCCGCTCCACGCGCCGGGCCTCGATGTCCGGGTCGGTGACTACATCCTGGCCGTCAATGGTACCGAGCTGGCGGCGGGGGACAACCTGTTCCGCCTGCTCGAAGGCACCGCCAATCGGCAGACCACGCTCCTGCTCAACGATCGTCCCGCCTCGGAAGGCGCTCGGCGCGTAACCGTGGTACCGGTTACCAACGAGATCGGGTTGCGTCAGTTCGACTGGGTCGAGGCCAACCGCCGCAGGGTCGACGAGCTGTCGCAGGGTAAGCTGGCTTATGTCTACCTGCCCAACACCGGCGGGGGCGGCTACACCTTCTTCAACCGCTACTTCTTTGCCCAGCAGCACAAACAGGGCGTCGTGGTCGACGAACGCTTCAACGGCGGCGGCTCCGCAGCGGACTATATCGTCGATCTGCTGGCGCGCGACTACCACGGTTACTTCAACAACCCGGTGGGCGACCGTCGCGTCTTCACCACGCCCCAGGTGGGCATCTGGGGCCCCAAGGTCATGCTGATCAACGAGAGCGCCGGATCCGGCGGCGACCTGTTGCCCTACATGTTCCGCCGGATGAAGATCGGCCCGTTGATCGGCACCAAGACCTGGGGTGGCCTGGTCGGCATCTGGGATTCACCGCCGCTGATCGACGGCGGGAACATGCTGGCCCCGCGGGGTGGCTTCTTCGACCGGGACGGCAAGTGGGCGGTTGAGAACGAGGGTGTCGCCCCCGACATCGAGGTCGAGATGACGCCCAAGGACGTGATTGCCGGGCGGGATCCGCAGCTCGAGCGGGCCGTGAGCGAGGCCCTGCGCCTGCTCCGGGAAAACCCGGTGGTGCACCAGAAGGAACCGCCTCCGCCGATCCGGTCGCGGCGCCCGGGCAGCTGAACCTCGCCCGCGTTGGATCGTCGGCCCCGTCGGGACTCGTCCTGGCGGGGCCGATCGCTTTCCGGACCATTTTCGTTGCGAACTTGCCTTTGCGAAATAAGAGACTATAGTCAATAGCTATGGTCAATACTCCAGAGTCGATCTCAATCTCCGAGTTCAAAGCGACTTGTCTCGCGGTTCTGGAGCGGGTGCGCCGAACGGGACGCCCGTTGCTCATTACCCGCCATGGCGAGCCCATCGCCGAGGTCTATCCGCCATCCTCATCCGCGCCGAAGCGCGGGTGGCTGGGGGCGATGCGCGGAAGTGCCGTCATCGCCGGTGATCTAGTACCGCCGGCGGGCGAGCCCGGTGAGTGGGAGGTCCTGGGCGAATGAACCTCCTGCTCGATACCCATATCTGGATCTGGAGTCAGCTCGAACCGGAGCGCTTGACTAGTCCGGTCCGCGAAGCCCTCGACCGTCCCGACTACGAGCTGTGGTTGTCGCCCGTCTCGATCTGGGAATCGCTGGTATTGGTGGAGCGGAGGAGGCTCAGGGTCAGTGGGGATCCCAAGGCGTGGATCGACCGGATGCTCAAAGCCTCGCCGGTTCGGGAGGCTCCGCTGACCTTCGAAGTGGCTATCGAAAGTCGGCGTATCGACCTTTCGCACCAGGATCCCGCCGACCGGTTTCTGGCGGCCACCGCCCAAGTCCAGGCGCTCACTCTGGTCACGGCCGACGAACGCCTGCTGGCCGGGCGCGGGTATCAGACCCTCCCCAACCGCTAGCCCCGCACCCCCGCTTCATCGGCCCCCGATCCCGGTTGTCCCGCCAGGCTCCGGATGACGAAACCAAATTGACGATATGTCGTACGACATACCAGTAAGCTCGCAGTTGACCGAATAAATGCCGAATCGTATCATCTAAGCCCCCAAGGGAGCCATGATGACGAGCCCGAAGCCCGATTTGAGTCGCCTCAAGATCGACCGTAACCAGCCGCCAGCCGAGGAAGGCGGAAGGCGCTGGTGGATCGTTGCGGTCGTGCTGGTCGTCCTCTTGGGCGCCGGGTACGCCTTCTTCCGTGGTTCGTCCGCGGTGCAGGTCCAGGTCGTTCGCGCCGAGGTGGTGGGCGGGGGAGGCAGCACTGCCGGGATCACGGCCAATGGATACGTCGTGGCGCGGACTCGTGCCTCGGTCTCATCCCGGATATCCGGTAGGTTAGCAGCGCTCGGCGTCGAGGAAGGCACCCGGGTTCGTCGGGGCCAGGTCATGGCTCGGCTCGAGAACGCCGACTACGAAGCTGCCGTTGCGCAGGCGGTGGCCGACAGTCTCCGCGCCGTGGCGGCGTTGCAGGAGGCCCAGGTCGCTCGCGACCAGCTTGGCCGCGACCTGGCGCGTGCCAGGGAACTGCTGGCCCGGAACCTCGAATCGGCCAGCGCCATCGAGAATCTCAATGCGCAGCTCGAGGGCGCGTCGGCCCGCGTCGGTGTGCAGCAGGCGCAGATCCGGGCTGCCCAGGCGGCGTTGGACTTTGCCCGGGCCAATCTCGACAACACCTACATCCGCGCTCCCTTCGACGGCACCGTGCTGCGCAAGGACGCCGAGGTGGGCGAAGTGGTCGCTCCGATGGCGACCGGGGGTGGTCTGACTCGGGGCGCCGTGGTCACCATGGCCGATCTTGCCACGCTCGAGGTCGAGGTCGACGTCAACGAGGCTTATATCGCTCAGATCAAGAGCGAGCAGCCGGCGCGGATCACGCTCGATGCCTATCCGTCCGCGCGCTTTGCGGGGCGGGTCAGACAGATCGTACCGACGGCCGACCGGCAGCGCGCCACCGTGCAGGTCAAGGTCGCCATTACCGAACACGATCCCAGGATTCTGCCGGAAATGGGCGCACGGGTCGAGTTTTTCGACTCCACCGCGGCCGA
>CAZUES010000066.1:0-11023 GCA_964619465.1 uncultured Gemmatimonas sp. | reverse complement strand
ATGACCGGAAAGTCGGTGTGCCTGGTAACCTGGGTTACGGCCTTGGTCGATCGATCGTAGCGGTAAAGATTGAACTCTCCATCGCGATCGGAGCGGAACAGCACGACGCCGGGTTCGAGCCACATCGCATCGACGTCGTTCGACCGGCCTGCTGGCTGCGGAACCTTCTCGATTTCCCACGTATTGGTATCGATCAACCAGAGCTGGGACACCGTTCCGCCGCGATAGCCCTTCCACTGCTCGAACCGTCGACTGATCGGGTTGTACGCAATCCAGCGACCATCCGGGGAATAGGTCGCCTGCGCCGCATTCGGAATCGGCAGCCGCGTCGCCGGACCGCCCGCAACCGGAACAGTCCAGAGTTGCGAGTACCGCATCGAGAAGTCGGCCCGATTCGACGTGAACAGGACGGTCGACCCATCCGGGGCAAACGCCTGCGGCAAGTCGGGACTCGGATGCCAGGTCAGCCGACGAGGTTCCCCGCCCTCGGCGGCCACGACATAGACGTCGATGTTGCCGTCGTAGTTCCCCGCAAACGCGAGCCACTTCCCGTCGCGGGAAAAGACCGGATGGCTCTCGTCGCCATCGGCAGTCGTGATCCGACGAACATCCGAACCGTCGTGACGGGCGGTCCAGAGATCGCCGGCGTAGCTGAACGCCACGCGGTCGGCACTGACGGCGGGTTGCGCAAGAAGGCGGGTATCGGTGGTACTGACCTGAGCAGCGGCCGAGTCGACGGCAACGCCGATCACCCACAGGAAGAGGGCAACACGGGGGACGGTCTGCATCTGGCTTGGACTCCGGAATCGCGGATGACGGTCGAGGATCGCCAATCACCTACGATATTCACCTGTCCCGGTTTCGACCACCCCAAGGGATGAACGGCCAATCGGCCGCCAGAGACGACTCACCGGGACTCCGGCTCGGCCTCCTGCCCCGAATCGGCGTCGCGCTCCAGGGCCGCCAAGCCGCGTAACAGCTCCTCGACCTCGTCCCGCCGTGCCGCATAGGCGACCTTACTGGCCCTCCAATTGGCCCTGAACAACACCCCGTACAGCACCGAAGCGCCGCCGATCATGACGGCCTTACGCAGCGGCGCACCCGGCGGGCCCAGAATCATCAGCACGACCCCGACCAGGAGCGGCAGGAAATACCACCAGACGGTGGTGCGCAGCAGACGCTCCTGCGACGTCAGGTAGCCGACCTCCTGCTGCAGCGTCTCCACCACCGGGAGGCCCACTTCCGGCGCCATCTTCCGCGCCATCCGCAGTCGGATCGGAATCAGCACGCAGGCCAGCGCCATCACGACGGCCCCCGCCCGAACCAGCGGGTACTCGTCCGTCAATACCGTCATCACCAGAAACGGGAACAACAGCAGGCAGACCCCAGTTTCGAGCCCATCGCGAAACCGCACCCGCCGCGCGATCGCCTGCCCTCGTTCCATCGCGGACGCCACGTCCTGATCGATGGTACGAGTGGGGATCGCCCTGCCGGGCTGTCGATGCCAGGCCTCTCTCAGCGCGTCGAGTTCCATCGTCACCGCTCCACGTAGCGCCGCTTGAATGACTGCTTGAGGCGATGAATCCGGACCCCGACCGCACTGACCGACAATCCGGTGACCTCCGCGATATCCTGCTGCTTGAGACCTTCCATATACAGACCCAGCACCGACCGATCGATCGGATTCAGGCTCCCGACAAATTCTTCGAGGATCGCCTCCTCGACCGACGCCTGCGAAGCAGCCGGGGCCGGAAGGTCGGCACTGACAACGACCGGGTCATGAGTCTGCCGGCGGCGGGTTTCCCGCCGCCGATGCCCGAGCCCGACATTGAGCGCAACCCGGTAGGCCCAGGTTCCCAGCGACGATTGACCGCGGAAGGACGGCAGCGCCCGCCAGATCTGATACAGGATGTCCTGATACAGATCGTCCTCGTCGCCATCGCCACCGGCGTAGATCCGCGCAATCCGGCGGATGGCCGGCCCGTGACTCGCCACCACGCCGCGGAACTGCTGGTCACGGGCTGCCGCATCGCCGCTCGTCAACGTGTGGTGTCGTCCCCGTCAGGGCCGGAACTGGATCACGTGATTCTGGAACGGCGTCTCACCCCGCACCGCCTGCTCCGCACCACGGTTGGTCCAAGGCGTCATGAAGTTCTCGACCACGCCGAGCTTGACGTACTGGTCCAGCACGAACGGGATTCCCTCGGCGCCGAGCGGAGTCGGCTGGTCGCCGATGTGGAAGTGAAGGTGCGGCGCAGTGGAGTTGCCGGAGTTGCCCAGCAAGCCGACCAGCTGGCCGGGCTTGACCCGATCGCCGACTTTGACCGCCACGGTACCGGGAACGATATGGGCGTAGAATGCATGGTTGCCGCCGCCCAGATCGATGATCACGTGGTTGCCCGCCACCGTCTCGAGCGTAATCGGCACCGCCATGGTCGGCGAGAAGGGCACGTTCTCGATGATGCCATCCTTCACCGCCACGACCGTTCCCGCAGCAACCGCCACCAGCGAGTCACCATAGCCGTACCAGTTGGCGTTGACGGTAGAGTCGCCCTGCCAGGCCTTTCCATCGGGGCCGAGCTTGATCCAGTCGGTGGCAAAGCGCTGGGCAATCCGGCCCAGTCCGTCGATCGGAATCACGGTGCGACGGTGACCCGACAGGTTGCCCGGCCCGTTTGCCGCAACCCACGGCCCACCCTTGAGCGGCGACTGCACTTGGATCGGGGCGGTACGATCGACCGTCACGGCGGGACCGCCCACGACGATCCGAGTCGGACCGTCGACCGAATCGGCGTGCGCGGTGTGGATCCGATGACCCAGCGTTTCAGGCACCGCACCAACCGGCACGGACACGATCAGATAGAACAGCGTCTGGCGGCCCGGCCCGATGATCCGCCCGTCGCCCCCCTCACCGATCCTGAGCGCGATCGACCGCAGCGCGCTGTCATCCCAGGAGGCCAGGGTCCGATCGCCGCTGGTGACCTCGATCCGCTGCACCGCATAACCGCTGCGACCGATGTTGGTGGCCCGAAGCTCATAGACGAGGTGTGCCTGCCCATCCGACACCACCGGAATCGGCCGCTTCGGCACCCGGACGTCGAGCGCCGCCATGCCGAGCTGCGCCGAGACCGGAACCGCCATACCTGCCGCGAGAGCCAGACCCGCCATGATCCGCTTGATCCGCGATCCTGCCATGCCACCTCCAAAATGAGTCAGTTGGGATTCCGGTCCGATTGGCCCGCCCGATCATGGGCACGCCCTGAGGTCACACCGGGAACACCAGTACGGAACGATGCGATGCTCCGTTCCATCCCATTGGTGGCCAGCATGACGGGGACCTTACAGTGGGAGCATAACCGGTCGGGCGCCTTCGCCAAGGCCAGCTCCTGTGCAGTATCCCGGGGGCCACGTCGTCCAACGCAGGACACCGGTATACCATATGTTTCGGGGTTGCCCCGACCGGGCAGAATGCCGCTCCGGTCGTGACGCCCCGGGAATGCCACGCAAAAGCCTGCGCGTCGGAGACGACGTTCCGGGGCGTGAGGATTGGCCGAGCGACCCGGACGCGCAAGGATCGGCGCGTTTGGTGGCGCGCCGTGCGACAACCCGGTACTGGCCCTCGGCTTGCTATTCAGAGGGGCAACACCGTCAACGAATGCAGGTTATGCGACTCTCCTGGTGGTACTCTCTCGGCTTGGCGACCCTCGTAGTCGGCTGTTCGTCGCCGCGTCCCGCGGCACCGCCGCCGCCTCGGCCCCTCCCGCCGGAGGTCGAGCGCCCGACGCCTCCACCGCCCGCGGCCAAGGCAGATCTGATCCTGACCAATGCCGCGATCCGGACCCTGGATCCCGGGGCTCCCGTCGCAACCACCATCGCCCTCCGGAACGGCATCATCGCCGCCGTCGGCGGGGCCGAGATCGCCGCCAGCTGGCAAGGCGCGGAGACCCGGGTCATCGATCTGGCCGGGGCGGCTGTGGCTCCTTCGTTGGCCGACCACCACGTCCACGTCTTCAACGTGGGCTATTCGCTGCTCAACGAGCATGACCCCGATCGCATGTTCCTCGATCTGGCCCCCGCCACGGCCTACCGCGACGTCGGCAACGGCGTCCGGATGCGCAGCTCTCCGGTCCCGCGCGGCCAATGGGTCGTGGGCACCGGCTGGAGCGAGATCCAGTGGGGGTCGCGCACCCTGCCGACGCACGATCTGCTGACCGCGTCGGCGCCGAACCACCCGGTCTACCTGAGCCGGGTCGATGGTCAAACCGGCTGGGCCAACCGGCGAGCGCTCGAAGCCGCCGGCCTCTGGGCACCGGGACCGGATCCGGTCGGTGGCAAAGTGGTCCGTAATCGTGACGGGCGCCCCACCGGCATTCTCCTCGGTCGCGCCAACGAGCCGCTGGTGGCGCTGCTGCCGGCGCTCGCCGACAGCGACATCGTGCGCGCCTACCGACTTGGCGCGGAAGAGCTGGCCGGACGCGGCGTGGCCCGCGCCTACGACGCCGGCGTGCTCGCCGCTCCGGGCATCGTCGCGCTCAATCTCGACTTCGGCCGTTATGCGGCACTGCTGGCCGGCGCCGATCGGGCCGAGCCGCTGCCGCTCGATCTCTCGCTGATGATCCCCGCGCCGAGTCCGTTTGCCGATTCGATACTGGGCTGGGACCCCCCCCGGCATCAGCTCTCGCCCCGGGTCCGGATCACCCACCTCAAGCTCTTCGTCGACGGGGCGTTAGGCAGCCGCAGCGCGGCGCTGACCCATCCGTATGCGGATGATCCGTCGACCTCGGGACTGATGCGGATGACGACGCCCGAGATCGTGGCCCTGGCCGGGCGGGCGCTCGACCGCAATCTGGGCGTTGCGACCCACGCGATCGGCGACGGCGCCGTGACCCGGGTACTCGACGCCTACGAGGAGTTGCTGCGCAATCGCCCCGGCCTCGACAGCCGGCGGCTTCGCATCGAGCACTTCTCCTACGCCTCCGAGAGCGACATGCAGCGCGCCGTCCGGCTGGGCATCGTGCTCTCAGTCCACTCCAACTTCAACGCCCATCCCGGCGATCACAGCGGCTTCGAGCCGGCCCGGGTCGGCGCCGCCAACGCGAGCCGGGTCTACGCCTGGGATCGCCTGGCCCGCATGGGGGCGCGCCTCGCCGAAGGTTCGGACTACTTCACCCGCCCGACCACCGACGCCCTCCATCAGGTGGCCGCCACCATGACGCGAAGCAACGCAGTCGGTACGGCCTATCCGGATTCGGCAGCCCGCCTGATCGCCTGGAAGATGCATGCGACCTGGCACCCGGCGGCGGGCCCGGCCACCGAGCCCGTGCTGCGGGCGGGCGCGCCGGCGGACCTGGTGGTGCTGCAACGCGACCCGTTTGCCGTCCCGCGCGAACGTTTCGAAACGACGCGGGTGGTCGCGACGCTGCGCAGCGGCGCCTTCACCTGGCAATCCTTCGGGTTCCGCTCTCGCCACGGCGGGGACACCGGACCCCGCCAACATCACACTCAAGCCCCCTGACCGGATACCACACGGCCCCACGCTCGATCAGCATGGGGCCGTGAACCTGTCAAGGTGAGCGCACCCGACGCGGTGGCGGTTCCTAGCGAGTCGCCAACGCTCGCACCGACTCGGCCAACGCCTTGACCCGAGCCGGGTCGACCGCACCGTCTACATCCCGCTCGACCTGTTCGGCCAGAAGGGTCAACCGCTGCTGTTGGTCATTGCCCCGGGCCTGCTCGGCGCTCTGAAGGTCGCGGGTAATCCGATTGAGACGGTCGCGCACCAGACCACGATTCCGCGCCAGCTGGTCGAGATAGGAGCGCGCCACCGAGAAATCGGCCGGCCAGACCAGTTTGGGCTGCAGCTGCGGATTGAATTCGTCTAACCGGACCGTCTTTGCCGCGGCGATTTCGTTGGCCGTCAGGAACTCGCTCGGCCGAAGCTCGAGTACATCGAGGCCTCGAGCAATCTCAGACCCGTAGATGTATCCGTTGTACCAGTACGCCGACCAATACCCGGCAAGCGTAATCCGTTCCGCGTCGACCGGCCCGCGATCGAAGAAGGCGATCTCGAACGGTTTGGCGGGATCGGTGAAATCGATCACCGAAATGCCACCCTGATACCAGGCCTGGACGAAGATGTCACGCCCGGGCACGGGAATCAGCGACCCGTTGTGCGCCACACAATTTTCGGCCTCCGTCTGGGCCGCCGGCAGCTTGAAGAAGCTGGCCGGGGTGAGCTGGCGGTTCTCGAGCCGGTAAATCGCGTTGGCACCCCACTCCGGGCGATCAGTCGCGCGGCAACGCGGGGCCGTACCGCCGCCCCACTCGTCGGTAAAGAGGATCGACGTCGCGTCGTTGTTGAACGTCGCCGAGTGCCAGTAGGCAAAGTTAGGATCGCTGACCTCTGCAATCCGCCGCGGATTGGCCGGATCGCTCACGTCCAGCAGCAGTCCGTTTCCTGAGCATGCCCCGGCCGCGAGGCCATACGCCGGATAGACGGTGATGTCGTGACACTGGTCCGTGGTCGCCGTCAGCTGCGTACCTTCACCGTGGTTACCGCCCCGCCAGAGACCGGCAACGTTGCCCGAGGCATCGGTAAAGAGCCGCGGCGCGCCGATGACCCGGGCGTTCTCGGGCGCGCCGAGCGGCACCTGGATGATCTCGATCCGAAACAGCGAGGTATTGGGATCCTCCTCCGGCGGCCGTCCCGAGCATCCTTCGAGTTCGCTGCCCGACCGCACCACGCTGGTACCGGACACGTACACGTAGATGTTGGCAGGGTCCTTGGGACTGGTCACCAGCGTATGCGTGTGCGAGCCGCGGCAGGTCTGCACCGCCGCCACTTGTTTCGGCGCATCGAGATTGCTGATGTCGAAGATCCGCACCCCCCGAAAGCGCTCGGCGCTGACGGTATCGGCTACGCCCTCGTTACCGCAATCGATCCGACCGCTGGTTTCCTCGACGGAGATGAACAGCAGGTTGCCGTAGATCGAGGGATCACCCTGCCCCCCGGGACAGGAGAATGCCTTCCGGATGGCGGGAGTGGCTGGATTCGAGATGTCCCAAACCTGGAAGCCGTGATACCCGCCCTGAAACACATAGTTGCCGCGAAAGGCCAGGTCGGAATTGGCAAAGGCAAAGTTCCCGGGCGATGCCGGGTCGAAAAACCCTGCCGGCCGAGGACGATTGGCGACGAGACGCAAGTTGCGGATGGCACTCTCCGCATCCAGCCAGCCGGCACGCAGGCCGACCCGCGGGTCTTCCTGACGCGTGGTGCGAATCTGCGCATCGAGAAGGGCGGGAGTCGCCGCCAGCATGAAGAAGATCGAACCGCGCAGAGCATGGCGGCGAAGCAATTGCCGAGAGATCATGAGGGTACCGGAGAGGTGAAACGAAACCGTCTGTGCCGACGGCAGGAACCAAGATCTGAAAAATAGGCCGGACACGGCAGCGCCGGAATGCTGGACTATCCATCTGGACCTGTCCAAAGTACGCTTTTCTGACCCCTGCCCAGAGCAACGCCGATGGAATCGCTCACCCGCCTGGCGGTTCTCGTGTCCGCCGCCGCTCTCGTCTCATGCGGGGGCCAATCTCCGGCCGACCTGATTCTGGTCGGCGGAAAGATCATCACGGTCGACTCGACCGATCGCATTGCCGAGGCCGTCGCCATTCGCGGCGACCGGATCGTTGCGGTCGGAACGACTGCCGAGATCGAGTCCCTGGCCGGACGATCGACCCGGCGAATCGACCTGGCCGGTCGCGCCGTGACGCCCGGCCTGATCGATGCCCACGCCCATTTTGCCTCGGGAGGGACCAGCCGGATCGCCGTCCTCGACTTGGGCTACCCGAACGTCAGAAGCATCACCGACATCAAGCGGAAAGTGACCGAGCAAGCTTCCGGCGCGGCCCCAGGCAGCTGGATCCAGGGGCGAGGCTGGGACGAAGGTGCCCTCTCGGAACGACGGCTGATGACCGCCGCAGATCTCGACGAGGTGGCGCCGGACCATCCCGTCTGGCTGACCCAAACCACCGGCCACTACGGAGTGGCAAACTCGGCGGCGCTCCGCCTGGCGGAGATCACCGCCTCCACGCCGGATCCCGTGGGGGGCACCATCGATCGCGACGCCGCGGGACGTCCGACGGGAATACTCAAAGAATCCGCACAGCGACTGGTCCGACGCCTCGTCCCTCCGACCCCCGACAGCCTCACGGCCAGGGGCATCCGAGAGCTGGCGCACGCATTCAACGCCGAAGGGATGACGGCGGTCAAAGATCCGGGCATCGGCGACGCAACCTGGGATGCCTACCGCCAGGTGCTGGCCGACAGCGCATTGACGGTCCGGGTCTTCGCCCTCTGGCGCGGGGGGCAGAGCCTGGCAACGGCGGATGAACTGATCAGCCGCCGAGCGGCGATGACGAAGCCCTATCAATCAACCGGAGATGACCGCCTGATTGCAGGAGGCGTCAAGCTCTACATCGACGGGAGCGGCGGGGCGCGCACCGCCTGGCTCTACGAGGATTGGAACCGGGAATCGCGGCAGATCGACCGCGGCAATCGCGGCTATCCGACCATGGATCCCGACACGTTGCGCGGGCTGATTGCCCGCTATCACGAAGCCGGCTTCCACGTCAGCGTCCATGCCATCGGCGACCGGGCCATCGACTGGACCATGGACAGCTACGCAGCTGCGCTCGCCGCGCATCCGGCGGCCGGCCGCAGGCATGGCATCATCCACGCCAACATTCCGACCGATCGCGCCATCGACCTGATGGCCTCGATGCAGCGCGACCACGATGCCGGCTACCCCGAGCCGTCTCCGGCATTCACCTGGTGGATCGGCGACACCTACGCCGGGAACTTCGGCCCGGCGCGCGCGGCCCGGCTCAATCCGTTTCGGACCTTCCGTGACCGCGGTATCCGCTGGGCCGGCTCCTCGGACTTCAGCGTGACGCCGTTCCCTGCCCGCTACGGGATCTGGGCCGCCGTTGCCAGGCAACCGTTGCTCGGCGTCTACGGCCCGGCGCCGTTCGACTCGGCCGAGTCTATCGGCGTGCGCGATGCCTTGCGGGCCTTCACCATCGATGCCGCAGCGCAGCTCTTCCTCGAAAGGAAGATCGGCTCGATCGAAGTCGGCAAGTATGCCGACCTGGCGGTCTGGGACCGCGATCCCTATACCGTTCCGACCGCCGATCTCCAGGAGATGCGCTGCCTGCTGACGGTCTTCAACGGACAGATCGTCCACGATTCGCTGCCCTGACCATCACCCACCCGCTCCGGATCGACCCGACGCCAGTCACGGCCGCTGCGTCGGGTATCCCAACCTGATTCCCCGGGCATCGATCCGTTCGGGGGATCGGCCATGTCCAACCCGCTCATCCGACCGCCAAGGGCCATTGGGGTCAACGAATTGCCGTAGAAAATCGTATCGAGAGACATACCGCTGACACTCATCCCGGGTGGCCCTCGTAGGGTCGGTTCGACTGGACACAAAACTGTGTACAATTCCGCCACATGACCGGCGGTTCCCATTCCCATCAAGGAGTCCTGTGATGCGTTGGAATACTCGCGTCAGCGCGGCCTGGGCAGTCATGCTGCTCGTGTCGACCGCCGACGCCCAGAAGGCGGCCGCGCCCCGCCTCGACAAGAATTTTGACGCCGCCATCGAATCGGTGCTCAAGGCTTGGAACGTGCCCGGCGTCGGAATCGCCGTGGTCAAGGGCAACGAGATCGTGCTGCTCAAGGGTTACGGTTTCAAGGACCTAGAACAGCGACTCCCGGCCACCGGCAACACCAAGTTCGCCATCGGCTCGGTCACCAAGTCGTTCACCGTCACCGCGATGGCCGCTCAGGCCGGCGATGGCAAGTTCGACTGGGACACTCCGGTTCGCCGCTACCTGCCCGATTTCACGATGTACGATCCGATCGCCACCGAGCGGATGACCCCGCGAGATCTGGTGACCCATCGCTCCGGCCTGCCGCGGCACGACGCGCTCTGGGGCGTGGTGGGCTTCGGGCGCCAGGAAATGTTCGACCGGCTGCGCTATCTCGAGCCGTCGCACGACTTCCGCAGCGTCTGGCAGTACCAGAACCTGATGTACATGACCGCAGGGCTCTTGTCAGGGAAGATCGAGAACCGTCCCTGGGAAGAGGTTGTCCGGGCGCGGGTGTTCCAGCCCGTCGGCATGAACACAGCCGACTTCTCGGTGACCGAGATGGCCAAGTCCCCCGACTTCTCCTATGGGTATGCGCGGATGCCTAACGACTCGGTAGTGCGAATCCCCTTCAAGAACATCGACGCCATCGGACCGGCCGGCAACATCAACGCCAGCGCGGCCGACATGGCCCGCTACCTGATCCTGCACATGAACCGCGGCAAGCTCGACGGCAAGCAGCTGATTCCCGCGGCGCAGATCCGCGACATGCACGTTCCCCACATGGTGATGCCGACCTCGCCGAATCCCGGGGCGGGCGGCGCCGAAGTCGGATATCAGCAGTACGGCATGGGCTTCATGGTGGGCACCTACCGGGGCCGCAAGCTGGTCCAGCACGGCGGCAATATCAACGGTTTCTCGGCGCAGCTGTCGTTCCTGCCGGACGACTCCGTCGGCGTGATCGTGCTGACCAACATGAACGGCACCCAGACCCGCGATTTCATCCCGTTCATGGTCTACGACCGGATGCTCGGCCTCTCGCAGATCGACTGGAGCGGTCGTTACCTCGAGCAGGCGGCGCGCGCCCGCGCCCGGGCCGATTCCGCACGAGGCCGTGAGGTGGCGTCGAAGGTGACCGGCACCCGGCCGTCGCACCCGCTTGCCGACTATGCCGGGACCTACAGCCACCCCGGCTACGGCGACATCCGCGTCACCGCCAACGGAGACAAGCTCCAGTTCACCTACGGCATCCTCGAAGGCGCCGGACTCAATCACTGGCACTACGACGTGTTCGAGACCGAGCCCGCCCCCCTCCGGATGCGGGTCCAGTTCCACATGGATCCCGACGGCAAGATCGCCAGCCTGACGCTGC
>CAZUES010000065.1:0-12128 GCA_964619465.1 uncultured Gemmatimonas sp. | reverse complement strand
CAGGGTCTTCAGCTCTTCCTGGGCCTGATCGCCGAACCTTAGCACACGGTTGCCGCTGGAACACCGACACGACTGGAGTGGCGCTGGGTCCGGCCGAACGCCAGCTCCACCATGGGTCCCAAGCGTGCCGCATGACCCACCGCACGAGCAACAATGGCGCTCACGGCCTCCACCACGGCGACCATGTGTTGACGGGCCCGATGAAATGCTGCGCACCTCCATCGAGATCGGCAGTCATCACTTGTGGACCGTCTTTGCGGCCGGCGACCGCCACCTTCGTCCCGTCCGACGAGAACGTTCCAAAGTCGCCGCCGAGGGAGTTGACGTTGGTCGGGATATTGCCGATCAAGGACCCATCGAGCCGAACGACGCGAACGGAGCCATAAACCCCGTAGAGAATCGCATCACCCGCCGGCGACCAGCGCGGTTTCCCGAGTACCCCGAGCGGGCTGAGGCTACGCACCGTCCCAAGCTCGGCATCAACGAGCCAGACCCGATCGCCGTCGTCGAACGCGATGTGCTTTCCATCGGGCGACCACTCGGGATTCCGTACCAGCGTCTTGGATACGAGCTGTTTCGGATACTCGAGATTGGCATCCATCCACCAGAGCTCGACATTGGTCGGCGTGATCAGCCGAAGGAATGCCAGCCGCCGCCCATCGGGCGCCCAAATCAGATTGAACACCTCACCCGGTATTTCGTCGAATTGCCGCAGGATCGTGCCGTCGAGGGTCGAGGTCGTAACTATCCATGCTCCGTTCACGAACCACCGCAGCGCGAGTCGCTGGTTGTCGGGTGAAATACTCACATAGTCCGCCGACAATGCGAATGAGCGTCGCGTCCCCGCGTCGACGTCGATCACCTCCGTGAGCGGCGATTGACCGCTGGCGCTGATCCAGTAGACGATCGCCAGCAGCGAGCCGTCAGGCGACCACGAGTACGACCTGGGCTTTCGTCCCTCGGTGCTGATGCGACGTTCCGAGGTACCGTCATGGAGCCAGATCTCGTCGATCGTGGGTCCGCCAGGAACTCCCGGATAACGGAAATAGGCAACTTCGCGATTGGCCCGGATCCGTTTCGGCACGACCGCGAGCTCGGTACTGTCCACCGACGTACCGACCCGAGCGCGAAGATAGGTGCGGCCGACCTGACCCCCTCGGGCGATACCTGCCGAGTCGACCTGCGCAACGAGCGGATCCGCAGGCAGCCATATCGCGCGAGAAATGGTGTGCCGCCCGTAGGCGCTGTCCACCGCAACGATCTCCAGCCGGATCGTGTCATCCGCGAACACGGATGGGAAGCGGCGATCGATCTCGATGTGCCGATACGGATCGCGAACGGTCAGGGCGACCGTACCCGTCACTCCATCGACCCGCGCCAAGATGGTTGCATCCCCGCGGGATACGGCGGCAACCACCCCGTTCGCATCGACCGCGGCAACGGTTGGCGCGGAGGACTCCCAGCTCACGGTCCGGCCCGTGATGGGAGCCCCTGCCTGGTCGCGAACGGACACGCTGAGTGAGAGGGTCTCCATGACGAGCACGGTATCCGAGCTCGGCGTGACGACCACCTGTGCAACCGTGGGGGGCGGCGGGGGCGGAGGCGGGTCGGGATCCGTGGAGCAGCCGGACATAGCCACGAGTGGGGGGATCAACCCGATGACGATGCGAAGCAGCCAGGAAGCGGGGACCCGTGCCATCAGCCCTCTCTCAGTAGCAAGGTATGAGCGTAGCTTACTAGTTATCGGTCGCTTTGGCCACCGTCCGCAGCTATTCTAACGCCCGTCCGTGCGACGCGACCGAGCACCGTCACGGCCACGCCGACGGAAACGCCGTCCCGTCGGCATCCCGCGCCACGGCCGTTGCCTGAGTCGTCGCGCCCTTCTCGATGGTCGCGCGGCTCAGGGTCACGGTGATGGAGGCTACGGGTACGGACAGTACCTGCAGAGAGGCCGATCCGGGCCGGCTCTCCGACGTAACGGCCACAGTCGTCGACCCAGCTCCGGCACCGGTGACGGGGCCCGGGCCCGACACCGTCGCGATGGCCTGATTGCCGGTGGACCAGCTCACCGAGCGGCCACTCAAGACGTTGCCATTGGAGTCTCTGAGTTCGACGGTGCCCCTGGCTGGTCTGGCCGACCTGAATCGACTCGGCCCCTCGCCGGCGATCGAGAGCACCGGCGACCCTCTGTCAGTGTCTCTTTGCCGACCTACTTGATCGGCGGCTCCGTTTGGTCCTCGGGGCGAGTTTGGCGCACCTGGCGGACGACCCCATCGAGAAGGGCGCGAACTTCTCTGCGCAGTTGCTTAGCACGTTGCGAACGGCGATACTGCAGCTCCTCGAGGATCTCAGCCAGCACTGGACGTTTCTCGCGGTTGGTGCTGACGATCTCTTCGAGTTGTTCGATCCCATGATCGATATACAGCCGCGTCATGACGGCACCCCCTCACATTCCAACGAACCTGCACCAGTTCCTACCGTGACGATCAAGATCCGTGGTTCATTAGTCATTAAAAATCAACACGTTAGATCATCATAACGGGCGTCTCGATTGCCCGAGATCGACCTGAGGATCCGCGCGGCTCCGAACGCCGCGCGGAGAGCAAAGAGTTCAGGAGAGCTACGGCGTCGTCATCACGGCACCAGCGTAGCCCACGGCGAACATTCGGTCCCCGGCGCCGTGGACAGCGTAGAAGAGATACTCCGAATCGTACGAGCGGAGCTGGGTCCACGAGGTGCCGTTGAAGCGCGCGACCTCGCCGCCGAAGCCGACCCAGTAGACGTCGGACGGCCCCCTGCCCCAGACGCCGGCGCCCGCGCCGCTGTTCGGGGCCGACTGCTCGACCCAGGTGGTGCCGTCGAAGCGGTAGAATTCCTTACTGTTGGTCACCGCGTAATAGTTGTTCGGGACGCTGCCCCAGAGCCCGTGCAGCGACCGCGTGCCCGCCGAGGGAAGCGGCGTGACGGTGGCAACGCCATCGTAGCGAGCGGCAAACCCGTCCGCGCCGACCATGACGTAATCGGTGGCACTGGTGCCCCAGAGCGAGGTGACCGTGCCGGACAACGGGCCGCCCACCTTGGTCCAGCTCGTCCCGTCGAACCGGAGGATGCCGTCACTTGGCGCGATCGCGACGAGCGCATCGGCCGAGGAACCCCAGAGCGTCACTAGCGGAGCTACCGTTGGGGTGGCCATCTCGGTCCACGTGGTGCCGTCGTACCGCAGCACCACGCCGAACGAGCCGCCCGGGCCCGCGCCATGCACCCGACGGCCCACCGCATACACCTGGTTGGCCGACGCGGCCCAGACGTCGGCCAGATCGTGGGTAACGCCCGTCGGAAGGTGCTGCCACGCCCCCGAGCTGTACCGCCACACGGTGCCGCCCGCGCCAACTGCGTAGGCGGTGTTCCCGTCGACGGCCCAGACCGCCTCGAGCGTCGGCGTGTAGACGACCCGCGTCATCCCGCTCGGCGCGAGACTCACGATGAAATCTTCGCCCACGCCGTACACCACGCCGCCCGCTCCCGTCAACGCCAGAAACCTGGTGGTGACAGTGGGCGGCACCGGCGACCATGCGCCCCCGTCGAAGTGGAAGGCAACACCTCCGGTGCCGGCTGCGTAGACGTCGCTTGCCGAAGCACCCCAGACCGCGTGCAGGTTCTCCTGCGTGAGCGCCGCCTGCGCCGTCCACGCCGTGCCGTCGAACCGCGCCACCGCACCGCTCACGCCCACCGCGACGGCCGACGTCAGGCTCGCAACCCACACCGCTCGCAGCGCCGTGCCGGGCGCCGTCGCGAGGCTCCAGGCCGTACCGTTGAAGTGGAGCAGCTCGCCCGCTGCGCTGACCGCCACCGCAAAGCCATCGCCGCTGCCCGAGATCGACACGAGATCGGCAGCCGTCGGCGAGGTCATGGGCGACCACGCAGTGCCGTTATACCGCAGGATCCGGCCGCTCTTGCCCACCGCGATGATGTTGCTGGACGACGAACCCCAGACGGCTGCCATCGCCTCCGGCACCGGCGAGGTCTGTTCCGACCAGGCGGTGCCGTTCCAGCGCAGCATCCGCTCACCGACCGCGACGACATCGTTCGGTCCGTTGCCCCAGAGCGCGGCGACGCCGAACGCGTTCACGTCGTACCTGCTCCAGGTGCCGTTCTGACGGCGATACACATAGGTACCGGAGACGGCGAAGAGATCGGTCGGCGACGCAGCCCAGGCGGCGTGCGTCTGACCGGCTGGTGCGGAGCCGGCATTGCCGCCCGCCACGTACAGGCGGTTCCGCAGCCACAAGGTGCCGAGCGGCGGCTCAACCACCGTGACGTCGGCCGTGCCCCGAACGCCGTTGAAGGTGGCGTTCACCTTGGTCGCTCCCGGGCCGACCGCCGTGACGACGCCACCTGCGGACACCGTCACGACGGCTTCGTTCTCCGAGGCCCAGGCGGGGACGATATTCGTACACTGCTGCTGCGTGATCGCAACCGAGAGCGTCCGGGTGTCGCCCACCTCGAGGGAGAACTGCATCGGGCTCACCGCGACGGTGGATACCACGCAGAGCGGAGGGGGCGGAGGGGGCGGCGGGGGATCGGGCGACGGGTCGCTGCTGCTGCATCCGCCCAGGGCGGCGGCGAGCAGAATGAGAGATCTCCGGCAAGCCACGAGCCCCTCCCGGTTGCAATGAAGCGTTGTTCGGGTAGATGAGTTTAACGCAGCAAGCCCGGGGCCAAAATGAGCGGAACGGCCCGGCTCCGCCGCTTCGGTTACAGGTATCTCCGGTGGGCGTACGACGACGGTGCGAGGGTGAGCAAGAGGAGGCGGGTGGGAGCCGCTGCCAGCGCGCCAGTCGCGCGGTACCCGGCCAAGATCCTGCCCAGCTGAGCGCGACTGTAGCGCCAAGCGGCTCCCACCCGCCTCCTCCTGCTCACCCCGGAGCACCGTCCCCAAACCAATCAACAACCTGAGACGAGAAACCCCCGCCTATCGAATCGTCCGTCCGACAGCCCGATATACCGCCACCAGGGCGGTGACCGCCTCCGTGCGCCCCTGCGCCAGCTGATCCTGCGCGGCCAGCAGCGACCGCTCCGCATCGAGCACCTGCAGGAAATCCGCCACTCCACCCTCAAACCGGAGTCGTGCCAGCTCCGCGGCCCGGCTACTGGCTCCCGCGGCCTCATCGAGCAAAGCCAGCCGCTCGCGGGCCTTCGTATAGGCGACCAGCCCACTCTCGACCTCTTCCCGAGCCAGCAACACCGTCTGCCGATATCGCGCCCGCGCCTCGGCCTCGAGCGCGCGCGCCGCATCCACGCCGGCTTTGACGCGGCCCAGGTTGAGGGCCGGCCACGTGATCACCGGCCCGACCGCATACCGGCCGCTGCCGGATTTCGTGAGCCCGTCGAACTCGGTCGACGTGAACCCGGCCGTGCCACCCAACTGGAGCCGCGGGAGATAGTCGGCCTTGGCGGCGCCGACGAATGCGGTCTCCGCCGCCAACCGCCGCTCCGCAGCCTGTACATCCGGCCGGGCGCGGACCAGCCCTTCCGGCTCGGCCAGCGACAACGCCGCCGGCAACTGCGGCAACGCGCCGCCTCCTGCCAGCTCCGTAATCACCGTCTGCGGCTCGCGGCCCACCAGCACGCCGATCCGGTGCTGCGCCGCAGCCACCCGTGACTCCAGCGTCGGAATCATTGCGAGGGTGCTGCTCAGCTGGGCCCGGGCCCGCTCGGTGTCGAACTCCGTGCCCCGGCCAGCCTCGAGCCGATCGCGGGTGAGCTGCAGCGTGCGACGCTGGTTCTCCGCGTTCTGCTCCGCTACCCGGAGCTGGTCCTCCGCGCCACGGAGATCGAAGTACGAGCCGGCCACCGCAGCAGCCAGCACCCGGTGCACATCGCGCAGATCCTCGCCCGCGGAGGCCGAGAGCTCGTTGTAGCCGCGGAGCGAGCGGCGCAGCCGACCGAACACATCGATTTCCCACGACGCCCGCACCTCGGCGTCCCAGAGACCCCGATCGGGCACGGCCGTCCCAAACGCCGCCTCCGCGATCCGCTGTCGGGTGTAGCCGCCGGCCACGGTCACCTCCGGCACCAGATCCAGCACCGCGTGCGACCGCGCCGCGCGCGCCTGACGGACCCGCGCTTCTGCCTGGTGCGCATTCGGGCTCGCACGCAGGGCCTCGGCGGTGAGCCGAGCCAGCGTCGTGTCGCCCAGAATCTGCCAGAACGCGAGCGCGTCCGGACTCGAATCGATCCCGGCCGGTGCCGGCGTAAGCCGTGCTGCCGGGGCAGACGGTAACGACGCCAGTGTCTGCGGCCGCGTTTGCGCATCTGCCGCTCCCGGCGCCGCCGCGAGCACGGCGCCGGTGAGCGTTGCCATCCATTTCCTACGCATGAACTATCCCTTCAGCCGACGGGAGAGCTACCGCCGCCGTCTCTTCGACGACGGCGCGATGCTCGGCCGCGATCAGCGAGTAGAAAACCGGTACCACGAACAGAGTGAACAGCGTGCCGACGGCCATCCCCGCCACCAGCACGATCCCGATGCTGTTGCGCGCCTCGGACCCGGGGCCGGTCACCAGCACCAGCGGGAAGTGGCCGAACACCGTGGCCGCAGTGGTCATCAGCACCGGGCGGAATCGGGTCAGCGTCGCTTCGCGGACTGCCGCCATCTTGGCGAGACCCTGATCCCGGAGCCGATTGGTGAACTCCACGATCAGGATCCCGTTCTTCGCGATCAGCCCCACCAGGGTGATCAGCCCGACCTGCGAGTAGATGTTGATGGTGGTGAGATCCAGGAAGCTGAAGATCAGCGCCCCCGAGATCGCGAGCGGCACCGAGCCCAGCAGCACGATCAGCGGATCGCGGAAGCTCTGGAACTGCGCGGCGAGCACCAGGTAGATCAGAATGACCGCAAAGCCGAGCGTCACCGTGAGCGCGCTGCCCTCGAGCCGGATCTGGCGCGACTCGCCGGCGTAGTCCACGCCCATGCCGGGCGGCGCCACAGCCGCGGCCGCCTGCTCCAGCACCCGCAACCCTTCATCCTTCGTGACGCCGGGCTGCACCCCGCCGAAAACCCGGACCGCGTTCCGTTGCTGGAAGCGGTTGAGAGTACGCGGGGCCGGATGCGTCTCCACCTTCGTGAACGTCGACACCGGCACCAGCGCTCCGCTCGGCGTGCGGATCTTGAGATCGAGCAGCGGACCGACCGTGGCGCGGTCTTCCTCGCCGAGCTGCGGGATGACCTTGTAGCTTCGGTCGTACCAGTTGAAGCGATTGACATAGCCACCGCCCAACATGGTACCCAGCTCACGGCCCACGGTCGCGAGATCGAGGCCCAGATCGGCCACCAGATCGCGATCGATAGTGACGGTCGCTTCCGGAAGGTCGATCTTGAGGTCGGTGTCGACATAGAGGAACTTGCCGCTGGCCCAGCCGGCGCCCACCACCGCGTTCACCGTCTCGAGGAACTGTTCGGGCGGCAGGTCGCTCTGCAGCACCAGCTCGACGTCGTACTGGCCCGGCGTCGGCAGCGGCGGGTCGAGCCTCGGGAAAACCCGGAGCCCGGGAATCTGCGATACCGCACCGAAGATCTCGCCGTACATCTCCTCGGTCGAGCGGTCCCGCTCCCGCCAGTCCTTCGCCACGAAGCCGCCGAAGCCGCCCCAGTTGGCGGTGAGCGACCACATGAACCGGTTCTCGGGGAACGCGTTGATGGCGCGCACCACGTCGAGCGAGGCGCGGTTGGTGGCCGCGAGCGTCGCGTCCGGCGCCGATTCGAAGAAGAGGCTGATGTGACTCTGATCTTCGACCGGCGCCAGCTCGCTCCGCGAGAACTGATAGAGCGGCCAAGCCGCGACCGTCACCACCAGCGCACCAGCCGCGATCGCCCACCGGATACCGAGCGCGCCGTCCAGCAGCCGCGCATAGCCGTCCCGGACCCGCTCGAAGGCGCGGTTCACCAGCACCGTCAGGCGGCCTTCCCTACCCTGCGGGTGCACCAGCCACGCGCTCATGATGGGCGAGAGCGTCACGGCCACGACACCCGACAGCACCACGGCGGCCGCCAGGGTGATGGCGAACTCCAGGAAGAGCGATCCCGTCAGGCCGCCCTGGAACGCGATCGGCGTATAGACCGCCGCCAGCGTGACCGTCATGGCAATGATCGGCCCAATCAACTCACGCGCACCGAGCAGAGCCGCTTCCATTCGGGTCCGGCCCGCGCGCACATGGCGCTCGACGTTCTCCACCACCACGATGGCGTCGTCGACCACCAGACCGACCGAGAGCACGATCGCGAGGATGGTAAGCAGATTGAGGCTGAAGCCGAACGCAGCCATCACGATCCCGGCCCCGATCAGCGATACCGGCATCGCCACCAGCGGTACGATCGTGGTGCGGATCGAGCCCAGGAACAGAAACACCACTACCGCGACGATCAGCATGGTCTCGATCAGCGTCTTGCTGATCTCGCCTAGGGCGTCGCGCATGAACATGGTGCCGTCCCAGGCCAGATGCATCTGGATGTCGCCGGGCAAGGTCGGCGCGATCCGCGCCATCTCGGCCGTGAGCCGGTCGCCTACATCGATCTCGTTGGCACCGGGGAGCGGCCAGACACCCAGGTATACTGCTTCCTGCGCATTGTACTTGGCGACCAGTGTCGCTTCTTCCGCGCCCAACTCCACCCGCGCCACGTCGCTCAGGCGCACCAGCGCGCCCTGACGCTCGGCCACGATCAGGTTGGCGAACTCCTCTGGGGTGCGGAGGTCGGTATTGGCAAGCAGACTCACCTGCACCAGGTTGCCCTTGGTCTGCCCCACCGCGGCCAGGTAGTTGTTCCGCTGGAGCGCGGCAAAGACGTCGCCGGGCGCCAGATTCTTCGCGGCCAGCCGGTCCGGATCGATCCAGACCCGCATCGCGATGGGCCGGCCGCCCTCGGTGTTGCTGACCCGCTGGACGCCCTCGATGGTCGCCAGCTGCGGTTGCAACGTGCGGCCGAGCCAGTCGGTCAGCTCGGCGACGCCGCGCTCGGTCGACGAGAAGCTGATGTAAAACGACGCGTACGGCCGGTCGGTCCGCTGGATGTCGACTGCCGGCGGCTCGGCGCCCTGCGGCAGCTCCGAGCGCACCTGCTGCAGACGAGCCATGACCTCGGCCAGCGCCGCGGTGCTGCTGTAGTTGAGCTGGAGCCGCACCGTGACCGTGCTGACACCCGCGCGACTGGTGGACTCGATGTAGTCCACGCCGCCGATCGAGGCTACGGCGCGCTCGATCGGCGTGGTGATGAAGCCCCGCACCGTCTCTGCGCTTGCTCCGTAATAGACGGTGCTGACCACCACGGAGGTGCTCTCGATCTGCGGATATTGCTGGACCGGGAGTGACGCGAGCGCGCGCCACCCCACCAGCACCAGGGTCAGATTGACGACGAGCGCGAGGACCGG
Source organism: uncultured Gemmatimonas sp. (assembly GCA_964619465.1). Taxonomy (GTDB): domain Bacteria; phylum Gemmatimonadota; class Gemmatimonadetes; order Gemmatimonadales; family GWC2-71-9; genus SHZU01. The sequence continues at coordinate 2,703 of CAZUES010000065.1, read as the reverse complement.
ATGCTTGATGAAGAGATCCGTGATCGCGCGACGCGGTGAGGACGACATCACTCGCTCCCGTCCGCGGGCGCCGCGGCGGCGCCCTGCAGCACCACCAGCACACCTTCGCGCAACTTGAACGCCCCTGATGCCGCCACCTGCTCACCGGCCGAGACACCCTCGAGGATCAGCACCTCGTCGCCCAGCACCTCGCCCGCCTTGACCTGTCGAACCTGCGCGCGGGCCTTACCGTCCTCGCCGGTCACGATCACGAAGACATGGTCGCCGCTCGGCCCCTTGCGGAGCGCGCTCACCGGCACCGCCACCGCTTGGGTCTCTGGACCGATCGGGACGCGAACCCGCACCGAAGCGCCCGGCGCGACCACCCCCGCGTCGCCGTTCAGTCGAGCCCGGACCAGGGTGTTGCGCGTGGTGGCATCGACCCGGGAGTCGACCGCCACGATCCGGGCCCGCACCGGTTCGGTTCCGTTGGCGACCACGAACACCGGGTCGCCGCTCCGCAGCCGAGCGGCCACGTTCTGGGCCACGGTAAAGTCGACGTGCGACTCGTCCCCGACGCTCTGCAGCGTCGTCAACACCGTGCCCTCGGAGAGATACTGGCCGGGATGCACGTCGGACAGGCCGGTCCGCGCCCGAAACGGCGCCCGGATCGTCTTGCGCTCGATGATGGCCCGGATCCGCGCGATCTCCGCCTGCGCCACGTCGCGCTCGGCGCGCGCCCGGTCGACTTCCTCCGCCGAGACCGCCCGCGTACCCAGCAACCGTTCCAGCCGGCCGAGGGTGGTTTGCGCCAGTACCAGCTGCGCTTGCTGCGCCTCGAGCTGCGCCTCTTCGACCGTCACGTCGAGCGCCACCAGCACCGTACCGGGCTCGACGATCTTCCCCGCCGCCAGCGTGACCCGGCGAACCGTGCCGGGCACCTCGTTCCGCAAGGTGACCGAATGCAGCGCCAGCACCGTGCCGATAGCCGTGGTCGTCGGCTGATAGGTGCGGGTCCCAGCCGGCGCCGCAGCGACCAGCTCCATCGGCTCCGGTTGATTCGCAGCCGCTTCGGCCGACGCGTTGAGCGTGGCGACCTTCCAGGCCGCGAGGGCGCTGCCACCCCCGCCGAGTGTGAGAAGGAGGATGGTTCCGCCGACCCAACCCGGCATTCTCGCAATTGCTTGATAACTCATGACTTGCCTGCTCCCTTAGTGATACCTACCTCGGTATGCGTCGCGGCACGCCAGGCCACGACAGCACTCCCTGAACACGAAACCTGGACTACGGGTATTACAGTTTTATTACTATCGAACTATTGAGAGACACGAAGTGCTTGTCTGGCAACATCTTACGCTATCCTGTGGCTCAGCTGATCGACTGGAGTGGAGCGGGTGTGGTCCGGCGCAGTAGTTCAGCCCCGTAAGCGGCCAGCACGTCGCGCCGGACCCGGTAGTTCAGGTACTGGCCCTGGCGTTCCGCGTCGACCAATCCCGCCCGAACGAGCTCTTTCAGGTGGTGCGAGATGGTCGCCTTGCTGACCGGGAAGTCCCGGCACAGCTGCTGGCATGGATACGTCTCGTCGCTCGCGATCGATTCGAGCAGGCCGAATCGGCGCGGGTCCGCGAGCGCCTTAGCGATGCGCTCGAACTGACCTTTGGAGAGAAGCGACTCGGTGGACATAGTTTGATAGTTATCAAACTACCGGACGGCTGTCAAGAGTTCAGATTTTCGGCGCCTCCGCAGCTGCTGATTGGCGTGGCCGCCAGCCGTGGCGCATATTCCGAGATCTCCGGCTCGGTCATCCCGTTTGGAAACTTTCAGCGCAGCCCCTGCCGCGTCGCGCCCGCCCTATCATGCCGTAGGGTTGACCAAGTTCGCGGTTCTCACGCTGGCCAGCTTCGGATTCTATCTCCTCTACTGGTTCTACCAGCAATGGCAGCACGAGCGTGCCCGAACCGGTGAAGATCTGTGGCCGTTTGCCCGCGCGTTCTTCTCCATCATCTTTGCCTACTCGCTGTTTACCCGAGTCCGCGACTACGGCGAGTTCGCGCGCGTCACGCCGCTCAGAGGCGCAGGCGTCCTGGCATTGATCTACTTCGTCCTCAGCATGCTGTGGAACCTGCCGGCCCCATACTGGTTCCTGGCGCTCGTCGCACCCATCATCCCGCTACCCGCGCAAGCAGCCATCAACCGGATCAATCACGCCGTCGCACCCGAGGCCGATACCAATCGCCGCTACTCGGCGTGGAACGGCGCGCTGATCATGGTCGGAGTTCTGGCATACGGCCTCGTGATCGCCGGCATACTCATGACTCCGAAGGTCACCACTGAACCTACCGTCGTCGTCGCCTCCGACGAACAAAGCCAGCTGACGGTGCCCGCCGGCTGGGTCGTCGATGCGGATCTGCACGACGAAGCGGAACTCGAAGTCGCCGATCTGAAAAATGGCGCTTACCTGCTCGTGCTCACCGAGGCCAAGAGCGACTACGCCGACGATTTCGATTACGTCGACCACAGCCGCGTGACCCTCGAGTCGATCCTGGAGGAATCGGAAGATGCCCAGCCGATTGCCGGGCCGACCGATCTGACCATCAACGGGCGCCGAGCCGTGCAGTATGAATTTGCCGTCACCTCCAACCACCTCCGCATCGTCTATCTGCATACTACGGTCGATGGGACGGAGTCCTTCTATCAGATCGTCGCGTGGTCGGTTCGATCGTC
>CAZUES010000064.1:0-13108 GCA_964619465.1 uncultured Gemmatimonas sp. | reverse complement strand
ACTGCATCAGGCGCGGGTTGGCCGCGGCCCCGCCGTCGACCCGAAGCACCGGGATCTCGAGCCGAGTCCCCTCGAGCATGGTGCGCAGCAAGTCCCGGGTGGAGTACGCCATGGATTCGAGCGCCGCGCGCACCAGATGGGCCCGTCCGGTCGCCCGCGTCAGACCGGTGATGATGCCCCGCGCCTCCGGCTCCCAGTAGGGCGACCCCAACCCGACGAACGCCGGCACGAAGTAGACGCCCCCCGTATCGCCCACCGATGCCGCCAGGTCGGCAGATTCGCGCGCCGTGGCAAGCACGCCCAGACCGTCCCGCAACCACTGGATCACCGCGCCCGCAATGAAGACGCTGCCCTCGAGCGCGTAGCCCAGCCCGCCCTCGGCGTTGCAGGCGGCTGTGGCCAGCAAACCCGGCGGCGGCGTGGGGACCTCATTTCCCGCATAGAGCAGCAGAAAGGCGCCGGTGCCGTAGGTGTTCTTGGCCATGCCAGGCGCTACGCAGCCCTGTCCGAAGAGCGCAGCCTGCTGATCTCCGGCTATGCCGGCAATCGGCAGCGGGGTTCCGAAGAGCTCACTCACGGTCTCGCCCAGCACGCCGCTCGATGGACGGACCGCAGGCAACAGCGCAGCGGGCACCCCAAACAGCTCGAGCAACTCGGGATCCCAATCGTGATGCCGCAGATTGAAGAGCAGGGTGCGGCTCGCATTGGTCGGATCGGTCGCATGCAGCGCGCCACCCGTCAGCTTGGCAATCAGCCAGCTGTCGACCGTTCCGAACGCCAACTCCCCCCGCTCGGCGCGCAGCCTGAGATCGCCCCGGGCGAGCAGCCATTCGAGCTTGGTGGCCGAGAAGTAGGGGTCGAGGACGAGGCCGGTCCGGTCGCGGATGTCGGCCTCGCGCCCCGCAGCTGCCAGCTCCGCACAACGCGCACTGGTGCGCCGGTCCTGCCAGACGATGGCCGGCGCCACCGGCTCCAGGGTCCGCCGATCCCAGAGCACCGTGGTCTCCCGCTGATTGGTGATCCCGATGCCGACCGGCCGCTCTCCCGCCGCCCGGATCGCTTCCCGCGCCGCGCGGACGGTGGTATTCCAGAGATCCCGCGGGTCGTGCTCGACCCAGCCGGGCTCCGGAAAATGCTGGGCAAACTCGTACTGGGCCTGGCCCAGCACGGTGCCATCCTGATGGATCACCATGGCTCGAGAACTGGTGGTACCCTGGTCGAGCGTGAGGATCGAAGACATGTCAGCTCGGAGCGAAAGTCTCTGGTGTAGGGAATCGGCCTGGCAGCCGCTAAACTATGATAGCACCGACGTAACCGGACTCCTCCTTTCACCCTGACGATGACTCCCATGAGCACTTTCTCGACCCTGCTCTTCGAGCCACGCGATGCGATCGCGTTCATCACCATCAACCGCCCCGATAAGCTCAACGCCCTGAACAGCCAGGTCATCGACGAGTTGGGGCGGGCCGTGGATCTGGTTCGCCAGACGGCCGACATCCGTGCCGCCGTCCTCACCGGCGCCGGGCCGAAGGCTTTCGTGGCCGGCGCCGACATCAGCGAGTTCCAGAATCTCAAGGGCGTCGCGGCCCGGCGGCTCTCGACCAAGGGGTCGGGCATCTTCCGGAGCATCGAAACCAGCGGCAAGCCGTACATCGCGGCCGTCAACGGCTTTGCCCTGGGCGGCGGCTGCGAACTCGCCATGGCCTGCCATATCCGGATTGCCAGCGAAAACGCCAAGTTCGGCCAGCCCGAGGTGAAGCTCGGCATTCCCCCAGGCTACGGCGGCACGGTCCGGCTCGCCCGCCTGGTCGGCAAGGGGCGGGCGCTGGAGTTGCTCACCACCGGCGGCATGATCGACGCCCGCGAAGCCGACCGGATCGGCCTGGTCAACCGGGTCCACCCGGCCGATCAGCTGCTGGCCGAGGCCGAGAAGATTGCCAAGGCCATTTTGGCGAATGCGCCGCTGGCGGTGGCCTCGTGCATCGAGTTGGCCAACCTCCAGGAAGGGCTCCAGACCGACGACGCGCTGAGCCTCGAGTCGGCCCACTTCGGCAGCCTCTTTGCGACCGAGGACGCAGCCGAGGGCGCCGCCGCGTTTCTGGCCAAGCGCGCCCCCAACTTCACGGGGCGCTGACCCGACTATCTTCGCAGTATGCGTGCGACCCGGGTCGAGGCGACCGATTTTCGTAACCTGGAACGCCTCGACCTGGAACTGCCCGGCGAGGGGGCTGTCCTGCTCGGCCCCAACGGGCATGGCAAGACCAACCTGCTCGAACTGATTTACTACCCGGTGCTGTTTCGGAGCCTCCGCGGCGCCCGCGACCAGGATCTGGTCCGCTACGGCGCCGCGGCCTTTCACGGCCGGCTCCATCTGGAGCAGCAGACGGGTCCCCACACCATCGAAGCCGGCTTTGCTACCACCGGCCGCCGCAAACGGATTGCGGTCGACGGCGCCGTGCCCGAACGGATGGTCGACGCCTTGGGCCTCTGGCTCGCGGTGGCGTTTCTGCCGACGGATGTGGGGTTGGTGGCCGGTGGCGCCTCGGAGCGGCGCCAGTTCCTCGATCGGGTGCTGGCCCTCTCCAGCCCTGCGTACCTTACGGCACTCCGCCGCTACCGGGCGGCGGTCGAGCAGCGCAACGCCGCACTCCGCCAGAACGAACCGGAGTCGGCCTGGGCCTTCGATCCGCTGGTGGCCCGCTCCGGCGCCCTGGTCATCCGCGAACGGCTCGACTGGGTGGGGCGGTTTGCGTCGGAATGGACTGCCGCGTGCGCCGACCTGGGCGAGCCGATGCCGGTCACCATGCGCTACCGCGGCCGTGCCGAGCTGGCGGAGGTCGAGGCCTGGGCCCCTCTGCTCCAGGCGCAGCGTCCGCGTGACCGTGCCATGGGCGCCACCAGTCTGGGGCCGCATCGGGACGACCTGATCTTCGAGCTGGACGGCAATCCGCTCCGGGTGGCCGGCTCGACCGGACAGCAGCGCACCGCGGCGATTGCCCTCAAGCTCTGCGAGCGCGATACCTTGGCAGCTGCGCACGGACAGCCCCCCGCTCTGCTGCTCGACGATGTCTTCGCGGAACTCGATCGGGATCGCCAGAACCGTCTGGCTGCGCGACTGGGGGGACCGGGGGGCCAGGTCTTCATCTCGGCTCCGCGCCTGGACGAGCTGCCGGACGGGCTGGGCCTGCCCATCGTCGAGATCGAGGCCGGCCGCGTAGTTCGGCTCTCCGAGCGGCGGGCCGCATGACCGCCCGGAAGCATCCGGCGCCACTCGGCGAACTGCTCGGTCAGTACCTGAGCAAGTCCGGGCTCACCAAGCGGCTCGACCTGGCCGGCGCCGTCGAACGCTGGGCCGAAATCGTGGGCGACCGGGTCGCCGCCAACGCCCAGGCCGAAGCGGTCACCGCCGACGGGATTCTCTGGGTCCGGGTCCGGACGTCTCCCTGGGCGGCCGAGCTGTCGCTGATGGCGCCCAGGCTGCTGGAACGGCTCAACGAAGGGCGCACGGGCAAGATCAGGGGGCTCCGCTGCCTGGTCGGTTCGCGCGCCACGGTTCCACTCGATCCTGAGGAGGACGCATCATGAGCGACAACGCCGACCCGACCGACAAAGTCGTCAAACCCGAGACAGTGTGGCGTGCGCAGCTGACAGGTGATGAGTATCGTATCCTGCGTGAGCGCGGCACAGAGCGGGCCTTTACCGGCGCCTACTGGGATGAGCATGGCCAGGGCACCTACCGGTGCAAGGGCTGTGGTACCGCGCTCTTCACCTCGGACACCAAGTTCGATTCCGGCACGGGCTGGCCCAGCTTCAGCAACGTCATCACCAAGGACGCGGTCGAGGAAGAGGTCGACACGAGCTTGGGGATGCGGCGGGTCGAGGTCCACTGCGCCACGTGCGGCAGCCACCTGGGGCATCTCTTTCCCGACGGCCCGCAGCCGACCGGGCTCCGCTACTGCGTCAACTCCGCCTCACTCGAGCTAGATCGTTCCTGAGTCCTTGGAAAGGAAACGGGCGGCCAACCCGATCGGCTGGCCGCCCGTCGTCACGGTCTGCGCGGACTACTTGACCTGATCCTGCCGCTCGACGATCTGGCCGACCAGGCCGTAGACGATCGCTTCCTCCGCAGTCAGCCAGAAGTTCCGATGGGTATCGTCCTCGATCCGTTCGAGCGACTGCCCGGTCTGGCGGGCAAAGACGCGATTGAGCCGGTCGCGCATCCGGATGATTTCCCGGGCTTCGATCTCGATATCCGAGGCCGCGCCGCCCGCGCCGCCCGAGGGCTGGTGCAGCAGGAACCGGGTATTGGGGAGGCAGAAGCGGTCCTCGCGGGGCACGGCGACGTAGATCAAGGCGCCGGCGCTGGCGACCCAGCCGGTCCCGACCATCCGGACCCGCGGGGTCAGGAACCGGATCATGTCGTGGATCATGTCACCCGACTCGACGTGGCCGCCCGGACTGCTCACGAACACGGTGATGTCGTCGGACGACTCCGCCGAGAGGGCCAGGAGCTGCGAGGCGACGGAGGCGGCCACGCGCTGATTGATTTCCCCGGTGATGATCACCGTCCGCGCCTTGAAAAGCCGATCGGCAATCAACTCGGGAGGACCGGATTTCTGGCCCTTGGGGGTCGCTTCTTCCATAACGGATCGCTCACGAGAATGTGAAAGCCACGCGGGCAGCGCCTGCCCCCCGCACGGGGTGTCTCTACCTGTCGGTCGAAAGTAATCGCGCCGGGCCGCATCGGCCGAATCGGGCCATCCCCGGGCTCTGAAATAGGGGGCGACCCCATTAATTTCATAGGGTTACGGATCGGATGGGCTCGACTGTAATCCAGCCCGCCGGCCACCAGATTCGGCCGACGATCCGGCCCCATCGGACGGGGCGCCCTTCCTTCCAGCGACTGTGCGGACATGGCGAAAGAACCAACCGACATCGACAGCGGCAATGGCGACTACGGCGCCGACAAAATCCAAGTTCTCAAGGGCCTCGAGGCGGTTCGGAAACGACCCGGCATGTACATCGGGTCGACCAGTGAGAACGGGTTGCACCATCTGGTCTACGAGGTAGTCGACAACTCGATCGACGAAGCGCTGGCCGGCTACTGCGACACCATCGACGTGACCATTCACGCCAACAACTCGATCACCGTGAGCGACAACGGCCGCGGCATTCCGGTCGACATCCATCCGACCGAGAATCTGCCCGGCGTCGAACTCGCCCTGACCGTACTGCATGCCGGCGGCAAGTTCGACAAGTCCAACTACAAGGTGTCCGGCGGTCTGCACGGCGTCGGCGTCTCGGTGGTCAACGCGCTCTCCGAGCAGCTCGAAGTCACGGTCGACCGCGACGGCAAGCGCCATCAGATGGCGTTCGTCCGCGGGCACACGGTCAAGAAGCTCGAGGTAATCGGCAAGGCCAAAGGCACCGGCACCACGGTAACGTTCAAGCCGGATCCCGAGATCTTTTCCGTGCTGGAGTACAGCTATCAGATCCTGGCCGATCGACTCCGCCAGCTGGCGTTCCTCAACAAGGGTGTCACGATCACCCTCAAGGACGAGCGCAAGGATCCGGTCCAGAGCGAAACCTTCTATGCCAAGGGCGGCCTGATCCAGTTCGTGGAATGGCTCAACCGTAACAAGAAGCCGGTTCACCCGAAGCCGGTCGCCTTCTCGGCCTCGCTCAACGACGTCGACGTCGACCTCGCGCTGCAGTACGAGGACGGCTACAACGAGAACACCTTCACCTTCGTCAACAACATCAACACCCACGAAGGTGGTACCCACCTTACCGGCTTCCGCTCGGCGCTGACCCGGACGGTCAACGACATCGCGAAGAAGGGCGGGCACCTCAAGAAGGAAGACTTCAGCCTGACCGGCGAAGACATCCGCGAGGGGCTGACCTGCGTGCTGCACGTCAAGGTCCGTGAGCCGCAGTTCGAGGGACAGACCAAGACCAAGCTGGGCAACTCCGAAGTCGAGGGGATCGTCAAGCAGGCGGTCAACGAGCACCTGGGCAGCTTCCTCGAGGAGCACCCGGGTGTCACCCGGGCCATCATCGACAAGGCAGTCAGCGCCGCCCGTGCGCGGGAAGCGGCCCGCAAGGCGCGCGACCTGGTCCGCAAGAAGACCGGCCTCGAGAGCGCCGTCTTGCCCGGCAAGCTGGCCGACTGCTCGCTCGACGACCCGGCGCTCTGTGAGATCTACATCGTCGAGGGCGACTCGGCCGGCGGCAGCGCCAAGCAGGGCCGCAACCGTTCCTTCCAGGCCATTCTCCCGCTCCGCGGCAAGATCCTCAACGTCGAGCGCGCCCGGATCGACCGGATTCTCGGCAACGAGGAAATCCGGGCGATGATCACCGCCATCGGCACCGGAGTGCGCGACGATTTCTCGATCGAGGACGCGCGCTATCACAAGATCATCCTGATGACCGACGCCGACATCGACGGCGCGCACATCCGGACCCTGCTGCTCACCTTCCTGTTCCGGCAGATGGGCGAGCTGATCGATGCCGGCTACGTCTACATTGCGCAGCCGCCGCTCTACCGGGTGGCCAAAGGCAAAGAAGAGTTCTACGCTTACGCCGACGCCGAGCGGGACGAGTACATCAAGCGGCTCTCGGAAGGCGGCAAGGGCAACGTCAACGTGCAACGCTACAAGGGTCTCGGTGAAATGAACCCGGACCAGCTCTGGCACACCACCATGGACCCCGAGAAGCGAACCATCCTGCGGGTCACCATGGAGGATGCGGTCGAGGCGTCGCGGCTCTTCGAGTCGCTGATGGGCGACGAGGTCGAACCGCGGCGCCAGTTCATCGAGCAGAACGCGCGGTACGTGAGCAACCTGGACGTCTGACGCAGGTCGCCTTCGCAATCGAAACTGACGACGGGCGGGAGGCACCATCTCCGCCCGTCGTTTTCTTTCATCCACCCGAGCATACCGTGGCACGATGAAAGCCACCGACCGCAACGCACTGCTTCAGACCTGCAGGCCCGGTTCGAGAAGCCCATCTACCGACACGAGAAACTCGAGGGACGCCTGATGGACAGGTGATGATCCCCCCCACCAGGTTCCTGCGCGTCTGGATGCAGCAACCACCACCGGGACCGGGTCATGCTCCGCACACCGCCTGCACCAGCACCCGTCCGGGTCCTCGCCGGATTCCTGATCGCCACGATCGCCGGCTGTGGTGGTTCGGAGCCCACGCCTCCACCTCCCCCGCCACCGCCGAAGAGTGCAGCCTCGATCGCCATATCGACCGGCGATGCCCAGCAAGCCGCCGCCGGAACCGCCGTGGCTGTGCCGCCCGCCGTCCTGGTCAGGGACGCGGGTGGCGCCCCCTTCGCCGGCGCCGTGGTGCAGTTCGCCGTGACCGCAGGCGGCGGCGCGGTCGCCGGTGGATCGGCGACCACCGATGCGGCCGGGATCGCGCGTGTCACGAGCTGGACGCTGGGTGCCAGCGGGGAGCAACGCCTCACCGCAACGACCGGTTCCGTCGCCCCGGTCACCTTCACGGCGACCCTCACGCCCGACACCGAAACGACCACCGTAGACATCGGCCCGGGCGGTGGTACGCTGCACGTCACGACACCGGGGCACCCGCTGCAGGGACTCGCGGTGACCGTGCCGGCCGGCAGCTTCGTTGCCGCCGGTGCGCTTTCGGTCGCGATCGCCGCCAATGCCACCGCACCGGCACTGCCGAGCGGCTATCGCGTTGCCGGTCCGATCATCGATATCATCACGACACAAGGCCGCGCCTCGCGACTGATGACGGTTCAGGTGCCGGTGACGCGCGCCGCCAATGAGGACATCGTCCTGACACTGCACGATCCGTCACGAGGCGTAACCGAGGTGCTTCCCACCATCGCGCGCGGCGCGACATCAGTGACCGTGTTGACCGCCCATCTGAATGGCGATCTGCTGCTCGGCCCCGGCACCGCGGCGGGCCTCCGAACCGGCCGCATGGGATCGGTGTGGTTGATGCCGATCGCGTTCACGGTTCCGCAACCGCCGGTGAGTCTTCCGGAAATCAGTTGGCCGGTGCTCGATCACGGTTCGGCAACCTCGCCCGACGGATTCGGGTCGGCGATTCCGGCGCTGATCGCACTTGCCTCCGCGCGCGGTGAGCAGGACTTCGTGAGCCAGATCAGGCCGCTCGCGACACCGGGGTTCTACGCGGAGGCCGCACCTGTCGCCGTGACCTCGCGGATCTGGGCCAGGCAGAAGGGCCTGTTGAGGTCGCTCACGGCCGAGCTCGCCACTGCAATGCAGCCCCTGCCGAAGGCGGAGCGCGATGAGATCCTGCATCGAAATCTCATTGCATCGATGGTCCTGTCCTCGTCGAAGGCGGTGATGACCGCATTCACCTCGGGTGGGACGGAAGGTGCCGAGCTGTTCGGCAATGCAGTGGAGGGGAGCGAGGAATCACTCGACATCGTCCATCCTGCTGTGGTGACAAAGCGGATCAAGGTCAGGCGTACGGTGGGCGGCTACGACCCGGTGTCGGTGCCCGTCACGCCCGATCAGCCTCTGCGTACCATGAGCGGCGCCTTGGCGATCTCATCGTTCCTGCTGCCGTTCGAGGAGGTGGCCGGCGATCTGTCCGATCTCAGGGCCACGCTGGCCCTTCCCGAGCACAGCGCGGAACGGAAGACGCGGAACAGGATGCTCGCTTCGCTCGAAGCGATGATCCCGCCAACTATGGAAGTCCGGCTGACTCCGACCGAGGGCTGGCACCGATACTCCAGCGGCCCGATCGCGATTCGAAGCGAGACCGCCCAGCTCCGGTCCACCGACAACGATCCACCGACACTGGCAATCCACGATGAGGCGGGCGAAGTGGTCGTGATGGCCGTGGCTACTCCAATCGAGGCGGAGGCCATCGCGGTCGCCCTCCCCGTTGGGGAGCCGAAGAATCTCGTCATTTCGGGAGTCGAAACCGTGGGCGGCCGGCTCCGGCAGAAGGCGCCGATGGGGGAGGGACTGGTGTGGGTCCCGTTCCAGATCGTGCCGGAACATTTCCCGCTTGCGTTTGGCGCCAGCGAGGTCACGTTCGACGCCGCAGTGCCGTACCCCCCGGAGGGCGGCTACCGGATCCGCTGGAACTGGGGTGACGGCGATACCACCGAAGTGGCCAACAGTATCCGGGGCGTGCACAACTATGAGGTGGTGCGGGACCGCAGGGTGATCGCCACGCTACTCCCCGCGACGGGTGAGACGGTACTGGCGGTGGACACCGCGAGGGTGACCACCGGCCAGCCGTTCTGGAAGATCACGACGTTCCTCGATGCGGACGGGTTCTACTCGAACCCGCCGGAGCCAGAGGAGATGGACGACGTGTTCTTCCGGAGCATGAACGGCGCCGGGCTGATCGCGCTGGTGCCGGTACCCGGCGGGCGCGAGCTTCGGCTCTACGCCAAAGGCAGCGGCACCTGGGAGGCCGCCGAATGCTGCCCGCCCCCGTTCACCCCATCAGATGACTGGCTCATGATCGGCGAGAATCCCAGAGTCTTCCATGGTGAACTCGGTTCGTTCTGGTCGTCCTGGCGCGACACCGGGCTGATCTTCAACGGCACCATCTCGGACGGCACTTTTTCCGGCCACTCCATCGGGCCCAAGCACACCTTCACGGTGGAGGATGGTGGACAGCAGGTGGGCACCGAGTACGGTCTCGAGTTCAACCTGCACATGGATGGCAAAAGCATCAGTGGTATCATGACACTTACGATCTGGGGGATCGACGAGGAGACGGGCGAGGTGGGCAAGAATTCCGAGTCGAAGTACCGCTTCATTGTGGGCGGAGAACGGCTGCACTAGAGCCGAGCAAGCGGCGCGAGCATTCGGGCGCGGGGCTGCAGCTTCGTGATCCGGGGGAAAGGTGACGAAGGGCGAAAGGAGTTTCCTTCCGCCCTTCACATTTCCATCGTCCCGCCCGTCAAGCGGCGGGCGACTCCGGCTTGGGCGTGTGGCGCGCCCAGGCCACGTTGCGCGCGCTTGCCCAGTTGCCACGTAAGCCGGGCTCGTCACGGTAGCGGTACAGCATCATCCCATCGAACTGACGGACGGTGCCGAGCAGTTCAGAACTCAGGGTCAGGAGTTCCATCCGCGCCCCGGTGTGAACCATCCGGCCATCATTGACCTCGATCATCAGCCGGTCGAGTTGCTCGAGCCCGCGGTTCAGCTCATCCGGAATGACGACATCCAATCCGTAGCGATCGAGGAGCTCCCGGTTGGCGACCGTGAGCAGCGCGATGTTTCCCGCTGCCGCACGGAACTCGTGTTCGGTCGCCCGGAATGGCATGCGGAACTGGGTCGCCAGCTCGGGCTTCTCGCGCGCGGCGGCCGTGGCGACCCTGGCCAGGTGGCGCAGCGCCACGGTCCGGAGCTGCTGCCGCAGTTCACGCTTGTGACGAACGGCCGAGCGGCGGGTGATCTCACCCTGATCGATTCGGGCAATCAGGTCCAGGACGCGGGCAAGCCGCTCCTCGAATGCCGCGGTCACCGCTCGACCGTTGGCGGACGTGAAGGGGTTGGCGCGAAGGAAGTCGCGCACCCGTACCGCCATGTCGACCTTGAGACGCACATCGGTTCGCATACGACTACTCCTTTCCCATCTGCTCGGCAGCTGGCCGGCCGCGGCAGCCACTGCCCTCGACGCTCGAGAACGAACCGGACGGTGCCGCAGCCACCGCCGGCGCCGGGCAGAGATGCGAGGTGCGTGCCAAGCAGATGCTATGCGGTCTCGAGCACTGGCAGCGCAGTCTCGAGCAGCAACCCTCGAGTGATAAGGGATGACAGCGGACCGGTAAGGAGCGACCATGGGTTCTCGACCGACGGCATCGCAGTGATAAGCGACGACACCGCGTCGTCGAGCAGCAGCAACCGAGTGATAAGGAGTGACAACGCCCTCTCGGGCAGCGACACTCGAGCGGTGAGTGGCTACAATGCCGGGTCGAGGGGGAGCAATGGACTGGTAAGGAGCGACAACGGAGTGACAATGGCCTGCAATGTGCCGATGACTTGCGGCAGCATTGTGATAAGGCCCTGCAACAGAGCGATAGGCCCCTGCACTGCTCCGGTAAGGGCGAGACACGGCGCGAAAGGACGTACCAGACAGCTGTCCTCATCCGAGGACGCTTGGTGGACAGTCGAGGACAGTTTCCGGACAGGGCCCGCCCTGCTCGGCCCGGCTGATGCGGACCTGCCGTCGCAGCATATAATTGGTTGGTAGCGTCTGGCTACCGGCTTGGGTATTCGCCTGGGAGGGGGATCTAGCGTGATGCTGGGACGGACTGTCACCACCCTCAGTACATGCCTCGCCATTCTGGTTGGCTGCGGCGTCTCTGACCCGTCGCCCGCCGAGTATGTCCGCATCGAGCCCAGCTGGGTTTCGGGGTCTGCCCGAGCGGACCTTGGCCCGGACGGCCGCTTCCGCTTCCTGAACCCCTTGCCCGCGGCTCACGACGAGATCTCCCGCGACAGAGCTCTTCTGCTATCAGCGGCGTTGATGAGGACGGCAGCGATCTCTGTCGGGAATCTCCGAGAATATCTGGAGGAGTGGCACGGAGGACCGATCAACTTCAATGCCCTCAAACCATGTGGCCCGATGATTCCGAAGCGCGGGATGTTCTCGCCGATCCCGTCAGTGCCTCGCTACATCAGGACGGCATTCGGAAACTCGTACATCCTCGACATGTGCAGCCAGAGCGGCCTCCGGCAAGTCGAGCTGGAGATCTTTGCGAGGACAGAGATGGAGATCGACGGCGCCGGGCTGATCATCTGGCCGGCCCCATTCGGCACCGAGTACATCCCGGCAGGACTTCCTCGCGTCCAGACTGTAGACCTGAGCGCGGAGTATGGTGCTAAACTCGTATATCAGGAAACGGGTGTACGCATCGACCAGGTGCCAGAACTGGACGGATGCCTCTTTGCCCGCGAGGTCTGTATACCTCATATCGGTCGGCATTGGCGATATCACCTCGAAAACGCGATCATGGTCCGGGTCGATGGCACAGGGGAGTTGATAACCACGAGGGAGCTCTACACACAGTCCGGGTTTGGTGCGTACGACCATCAGCGTCTCTACCTCCCTGCGGTGGAACAGCCCAAGGGACAATGGATCGACTACGTCGCGAGCGCTACCCAAACGGCGGAGATCCGTGACAGCGTGTACCTCGAGGTAGTCCGGCCGATCGCGCTGCGCGCCGTTACCGTTCATCGACCGAATCGCTGATACGGGAAGCCATGCCCTCCCCGGCTCCGCGGTTCCCAGGAGATATCGGGCGTGCTTGAGGGTGAGGTATGCTGTTCGGAGCTGGTTCGCGGGCTCCGAGGTCCCAGCACCGGGAACATACGCCGGGTTTATACGGCGGCTCAGCACCGTCTAACCGGTTCGACCAGCAGGGAGCCGATCGGCTTAGACTGCAAGGCTAGCGGCAACCGGGGATTATGCGTATTCTGGCCTTTGCAGTTTATACACTAGTTAGGCAGCAAGGGTTCCGAGACTATGCGGATGCTGTGGGGCGCGGTTGTCGATGCCTACTGGCGCCTGCGGGCTACCTTACCTGAACGGTTTGGTCGCCGCGCTTGGCTACGGGATGCTCGTGAGGCTGGCCTCTATGCCGGTTACGCTGATTGGATGGGCGTGATGGCCGTGGACGAAAGCGCCGAAGTCTGGTTCATTCCCCACGGCGAGACGTGGGCTGCGAAGAAGCGGGTTGCGGAACTCGAGATTCGGCACGCTGTACGAGCCCAGGCGGCAAAGCGCTATCCTCGGGTTAAGGCCCTTCGGTACAACTCACCTCCTGAGCATGATATCTGTCCAACCTGTGATGGGACAGGTACACCGCACCTACCCCCATCGCTGCGATATCGAGTCGTTTGCCAGTGCGGTGGACTTGGGTGGATTCCGAGGGGCTGGGATCCGGATAGGACTTCTGGGGGGCAGTGGGCTTCCAAGGGCTTCGAGCAACGCCGTCTTGAGTCTCCCTAAAGCCTTGCTGCCTAACAGGGGTTTGCAGCGGGCGGCCGGGCGGGCTCCTCTTCCGGAGTCGCGGCCGCGCCCCCATGTTGGTTGGGGGATGGCGCGGCCGCTTAGCTCCTAGAGCGGC
>CAZUES010000063.1:0-14114 GCA_964619465.1 uncultured Gemmatimonas sp. | reverse complement strand
CTAGTTGTCCCTCCTGGGCTCGTTCGCTTGGCTGCGCCTGCGCGGTCGAGCCCCGGCCATTCCGAAATGCTGTCGTGAGGTGGAAGGCCCATCAAAAGGTGCCCGAATGACCGATGCGGGATCGCGACTGACGATCTGGATTGACGCCGATGCAACCCCTCGCGATGTGAAGGAGGTCGTGTTTCGTGCGGCCAGACGACTCGACCTCGCCACGATTCTCGTCGCGAATCAGCGGCTCGACCCTCCGGTCGGGAATCCCCTGATCTCCGCGGTGCAGGTGCCGGGTGGTCCCGATGCGGCCGATCAGTACATCGGAGACCACGCCGCCCGGGGCGACCTCGTCGTGACGCAGGACATCCCTCTGGCTGCGCTGCTCGTTCCGCGCGGCATCATCGTGTTGGATCCGAGAGGCGAGGAGCATACCGAGGAAACGATCGGGGAACGTCTGTCAGTCCGCAATCTGATGGAGTCGTTCCGGACTGCCGGCGTCGTCACCGGAGGCCCGCCGCCCTGGAACAGTCGCGACAAGCAGGCCTTTGCATCGGCCCTCGATCGGGCGCTGACTCGGCTGCTGAAGTAGGCTTTGCTGCCCTCGATGATCGTCGGGTCTCGGCGCGGTGGTGCTGGGAGCGTATCGGAGTAAATTGGATACCGATACGGATGCAATTTCCGTCCGGTCATCTCCCACGTCATCCCAACACGTCATCCTAATTCCCCGGAGTCGCCGTTCGATGTCCATCATTCGCACCTCCGCGGTACCGTCCCTGATCGCGTTGCTCGCGGTCGCGGCCTGTCAACCGCCCGGAAAGCCCGCCGAGACCCGTGGCGGCAACTACGATCTGATCATCGAAGGTGGCCGAGTGGTCGACGGCACCGGGGCGGCGTGGTTCTATGGTGATGTTGCCATTCGAGGCGAGCGGATTGCCCGTATCGCTCCGGCCGGTGCTCTGGCGGGCGCCAACGCCGCCAGCCGTCTCGACGCACGCGGGATGGTCGTCGCGCCCGGCTTCATCGACATCCAGAGCCATTCCCGGGGTCCGCTACTCCGCGGCGACGGACGCATCGTCAGCAAAGTGACGCAGGGTATTACCACGGAGATCATGGGCGAAGGGTCGACCAACGCGCCGGCCAACGCCAAGACGCTGGCCGGCGTCGATATCGTCGACCCCGCCATGCAGAAGCTCTCGGAGTCGTTCCAGGGCGAAGGTGGCTTCGGACGCTGGCTCGACGCGATGGTCGCCAACGGTCCCTCCGCCAACGTGGGGTCCTTCGTCGGTGCCACTACCATCCGGGCTTACGGCATGGGCGAAGCGATGGGCGCCGCCGATGCTGCGGCGCTCGATTCGATGCGCAAGGCTGTCCGCTGGGCCATGGAGGACGGGGCGTTCGGGATTGCCTCGGCGCTGATCTATCCTCCCGGCAACTTTGCCTCGACCGAAGAGCTAATCGAGATCAGCAAGGCGATGGCTCCGTACGGCGGCGTTTACATCACGCACATGCGCTCCGAGGCGGACCAGGTGCTCGAGGGGATCGACGAGTCGATTCGGATCGGCAAGGAAGCGGGCGTGGCGGTCGAGATCTACCATCTCAAGGCGGCCGGCAAGCGGAATCACTACAAGATGCCGCTGATGATCGCCAAGATCGACTCCGCTCGCCGCGCAGGGCTCGACGTCCAGGCCGACATGTATCCGTATATCGCTGGTGGCACCGGCCTGTCCGCCTGCATGCCGCCGGCGGCTTCGGAAGGTGGCAAGCTGTACGAGCGGCTGCGTGATCCGGCCGAGCGGGAAAAGATCCGGGCCGAGATCCTGGCGCCGGGGATGAAAGACTGGGAAAATCTCTGCGAGCTGTCGACGCCGGAAAACGTCCTGGTGCTCGGCTTCCGTAAGGACGAGAACAAGAAGTGGTCGGGCAAGCGGCTGTCGGAAGTTGCCAGGGAGATGAAGACGGATTGGGTCACCGCCGCGATGGATCTGCTGGCTTCGGAAGACCAGCGCATCGGCACCATCTATTTCATGATGAGCGAAGAGAACGTCAAGTTGGGACTGCAGGCGCCCTGGATGAAGTTCGGGACCGATGCCGGTGGTATGGATCCCGATTCTTCGAGCGGTTTGGCTCACCCGCGCACCTACGGCACCTACACTCGTATCCTGGGTAAGTACGTGCGTGAGGAAGGCGTGCTCGGTCTCGAGGACGCGGTTCGCAAGATGTCGTCTGCGGTGGCGACGCGGCTGTCAATTCCGGATCGCGGTGTCCTGCGGTCCGGTATGTACGCCGACGTGGTGGTCTTCGATCCCAACACCGTTGCGGACCAATCGACCTTCGAGGATCCGCACAAGCTCTCCGTCGGCATGAACCACGTTTTCGTCAACGGCGTGGCGGTGGTCAAGGACGGCGTACATACCGGCGCCAAGCCGGGCAAGGTCGTGCGTGGTCCCGGATACCGGTCGCGCAGCCAGTAAGGGTCGCCTTGTGGGGTAAGAGCGGAGCCGGGCAGAGGATTGCCCGGCTTTCGTTTTTCCGGGCGGTTTGATCTGGGGGTGACGGTTGGACTGCGGGTTTCTCGTATTCAATTGTGCGTGACTGCACCGAACGGTGTGGCCGCCTACTCGACGAGGATTCTATGCCCTGGTCATTGGTACGTCTCGCCCTGGCGTCTCTGCTGCTGTCGGTCTCCGTTCAAGATCTCCGCGCTCAGCCGGCTGCCGATCTCGCCGCCGTCGTCAAACAGTACCTCGGCTTTGCCCTGCCTACCGATTGGCGCGGCATCGAGAAGCTGACCGGGATAACCTGGGCTCCGCTGCCCCCGACCGCGCTCGCGAACTGCCTTCCCACTGGAGACTGCTTTGCGCGCCAGGGCGTGGCTGCCATGGGTGGGAGCAAGCTGGCCGTGGTCGCGAGTGGGGCGCGCACCATGGTGCTGAACCTGTTCATCCGGAACGCAACCGGTGGCGCGGGTGATGCGGCCATCGTGCAGGGGCTCGAGACGGCGGGAATCTCCGCCGTGCTGGCCCGTTGCCCGATGCGCGCGGGCAGTGGCGGCACCAACTGGTATCGGCTGACCGGTGCACCATCGGCGGGGTTTCTCTCGATCCAGCCGCCCGGTCCGGGACGGCCCGGAGAGGGGTACGTGCTCAGCTTCGGCGATGACCTGCCACCGCTGCAGCCGAATCAGCTGGCCAACTACACCGAGCGTTGCGCACCTGGGGAGGAGCGCACGCCGGTATCAACGGTTGCTCCGCACGAGCGGCTGGCCCGGACTCTGGTTGGGGTGCTGGTGCCCGCGGGCGGCGGCCCGCTCTACGACTGGAAGACTCTTCGCGCCCTGCCGACCGAGATCGCCTGGTCTGCCGAGGCGCCCGTGGCGGCCGACATGTCGGCGCTTGGCGATCCCAATCCGATGATGCTGAGCGGCAACGTGGTCTACGCGGGGCGTACCTTCTCGGTCCGGGCGAGCGGGACAGCCGCGCAGGTCAAAACAGTCTTTTTCGATGAGCAGGGCCTGCACCCCAAAGGGGAACATCTGCTGGGCGTGGTCTATCAGGAAGGGATTGCAGTTCGGTTGGTACGCTGTGGGCCGGTCTATACCGAGTCTACCAACAACTGGTACAGCCTGATCAGCCCCAAAACCCGGCCGGCCAACGTACGCCAGTCGATCCGGTACGACGGCAATCAGGTCCAGGACAGCTATGAACTCCGTCTCGATGGCTCACTGCCGCCTCGGGATCCTCGGGATCGGAATCCCGGAGTCAGCGGTTGCTGAGTAGGGCAAATCCAAGGGCGGGGCCGGTCCCCCGCCCGGGGAGTTCAGGACCGCAACACGTTGACGTTGCCGTTACCGGACCGGAGGACCAGGCGCCCGCCGCCGGAGCCGATTCGGCCGCGAAGGCTCGTTTTCCGGATCCGACCCTGTGCCTCGAAGGGAACATCGACCGTTACCCTGCCGCTGCCGGTGCTCGAGACCAGTTCGGCGCCGAATCCGTCGGGCACGCGGATCGTGATCCGTCCGTTGCCGGTGGTAAAGCGCATCTCCGGTGAACCTTGGAGCCGGTCCATGGTGACGTCGATGGAGCCGTTGCCGGTGCTGGCGTCGACCGGACCGGCCGCCGTGGCAACCCGGATGGCACCGTTACCGGTCGATGCGTCGACCGCGCCTTTGGCGGCGGTGATGGTGACTCGACCATTGCCGCTGTGGGCTTCGACCTGGCCCTGAGTATTGGAGATCTCGATGTCGCCGTTGCCGGTCGAGGCCACCACCATCGCGCCGGCGCCCTCGATACTGACATCACCATTGCCGCTCCCGGCCCGGACCCTGGCGTTGGCGGGAATCGATACCGTGAAGTCGGTCCGGACCTGGGGGCTGTTGTATCCCGATCGCCGGTTGCGACCCCGATAGGTGCCGTCGTTACTGCATTCGTCCTCATCCTCATAGACGGCGCAGACGGTGATGCCGTCGCTGCCGCGTCTGACCACGAAGCCCACGTCCTCGATCGAACCTCTGCGAACGTCCTTGTGCGCCCGGACCTGTACCTCGGCGCCCGACGTCTGCACGATTCGAATCGTTCCGTTGGGCGAGGCGATCCGGACCCAGTCGCCGTTGCCGATTCGATGGGCCACCGTAAAGGTGCTTTCGTTGCGTCCGACGACTTGGGCTAAAGCGTTAGTCGGCAAGAGGATAGCCAGGGCCACCCAGAGAATGCGATGCATGGTGCTCAGTCCTGTTTTCGGGGTCATGATAGTTCGATACCGGATCGGGTGCCGGCGTTGCATTCCCCCCGGGGCGTCGCTTTTGTCGCCCTCGCACGGCGCTGCCGGCCCGGCTATCATCGAAGCTCGAGTCACAGGGAGCGGTGATGCGGTCGATCGTTTTGGCGTTGATGGTGTGCGTCGCGACCGGTTCGGCACACGGTCAGGCGGCGCGGCAGGAACTGGTGGTTACCACGGCCTGGCTGGCGGAGCGACTCGATCGTCCCGACATCGTGGTCCTCCACGTCGCCCACGGTACGGATTACGACCAGGGCCACGTACCGGGAGCCCGTAAGCTCGATTATGGCAGCCTGGCGGTCAGGGTAGGGTCGCTTGGCACCGAACTTCCCTCTGCCGAGCAAGCAAGGGCGGTTTTCGAGGCGCTGGGCGTTTCCGATGGGTCCACTGTGGTCGTATATGCGCACCAGGCGCCGATGGCTACCCGAGTCCTCTTCACGCTCGCATATCTCGGGGTCGCCCGGATTGCCTACCTCGATGGCGGACTCGAACGGTGGCGCACGGAAAACCGCCCGGTCTCGACCGAGCCCGTGGCCTCGAACCGAGGTCGGATTACCTCGACGCCGAATCCTGCGCTGGTCGCCGCGGCCGATTGGATCGAGCCGAGGTTGTCGCAGCGGGGCCTGGCACTGATCGACACCCGCACCGACGGCGAGTACGACGGTACCGGCAACCGGAGCGGCATGCCCAGCACGGGGCACCTGGCCGGAGCGCGGCAGCTCGAATGGGAACAGATGTTTTCTGACGGGAATGTCGTGCTCAAGCCTCGGGCTGAACTGGAGCGTCTCTTCCGGGACCGGGTCGCGCCCGGTGATACGGTGGTGACCTATTGCTGGGTAGGGTACCGTGCCAGTGCCACCTGGTTCGTCGCGCGCTTTCTCGGCTACGATGCGCGGCTCTACGATGGGTCATACCAGGATTGGTCGCAGCGCGGCCTGCCGACACGCGCCGGTACGACGCCCTGATCTGGAAGGGCTCGGCCGGTGGCGCTGGGTCGGTTTGGATTGTTGCAGTTGCAGTTACCGATGACAGTCTTGAAACCACTCGGGCTGCAGGGGGATGAATGTGTTCGCGATTCGTTGAAGCTCCGAAGAATAGCCAGGTGAGGCGACAAAGACCTTTTTGCCCAGTCTCCGAGCCGCTTCAACAACTGGGGTGAAATCGCCGTCTGCACTCAAGAGATAGGCGACGTCATATTGATCTTGCCACGCCCCCTCTAACATGTCCTTGGCCAGCATGATGTCGACGGCCTTTTCCTTCAAGGTTTCGACGTGGGCATGAGCATTCACCATCGCGGTAAGGTCGTCCAATGCTGCCTTTGGCAGGTGTTGTCGGTGATTCTCAATAATCGCACGTATTCCGGCGGTCATCGGGTTCGCAATCGTTCTTCGCTCAAGTCGACCAAGGTGAACGGAGACGCGAACGTCATCCTTTTCTAACTGTGAGAGAAATGCCCGTTGATCGGCGTATAGCTTTCGGCTCCAATCCTGCTTCAGCGCACCTATATAGTATCGCGTTTCGAGCCATGTGCGAGGACCGAGAAGCTTCTTCGAAATTTTTTCGTACGAGAGTCCGAAAAGGCCTGGAACGTTCTTGAGCTTCAAGAAGTGGTACCAGTTGTTACCGTCTACATATACGATTGCTCGTTCCGATGGCTTGGCTTCCATATCCGGCCACGCCCCTGAAAAGAAAAAGCCCCAGGTGTGCTTGCGCAGACCTGGGGGAGGTAAAACTCAGGGATTTCTCCCTGGACAATTCCAAGTTAGAAGCAAGTTCGATACCTGTCAATAACCTTAACCCTAAGCGTCTGAAATCCAGTATCTTTTTGGGTGCTATAGGGTACTGAATCACTCCGTTGCAGGTCGAGTGATACACTGCCTGTCCCTGACGAGGGATCGTGGGGCAAGCTACTCGGCTTGCCCGCTCTCATTCTTTTATATATCTTAGTTGTGAGATAATTAAGAGGCGATCCCAAATGAACCGGCCGCGTCGGCAGCAAACAGCGCTCAAACTGTGGGTCGTATTGGCCCGGACCCACCGGGCCATCGAGGAGCATGCCCGGGCCCAGGTGGCTCGTCATGAGCTTACGCTGCCGGAGTTCGGGGTGCTCGAAGCGCTGTTCCACAAGGGACCGCTCCTGCTTGGCGAGCTGCAGCGGAAGATCCTGGTTTCGAGTGGCGGGATCACCTATGTGGTCGATCGGCTCGAAGGCAAAGGCCTGGTGGAGCGGCAACCCTGTCCCGACGATCGGCGAGCCCGCTTCGTGGCACTGACCACGTCCGGCACCAGGCTGATCGAGGTCGTCTTTCCGGAACATGCCGAGGCAATCGACCAGGCCTTGCGCGGGCTCGGAGAAACCGAGCAACGCGCCTTGAGCGGGAAGCTCCGGACTCTGGGGACTTACGCGGCCGCGCGGATCGGCGCGGATAGCGGCTGAGCGGGAAGCTATACCGTTCCAGATATTGCCTTAGTTCTAAGATTCTTTATATTGTGATAATGCCGCGATACTGACGGCGCTACGACAGCGAAGGAGCCAGATCATGACCACCAACGACACCGTTACCGGCCTGCATCACATTACCGTGATTGCGGGAGATCCCCAGGAGAACCTCGACTTCTACGTCGGCGTGATGGGGATGCGCTTCGTCAAGAAATCCGTCAATCAGGACGTTCCGGGCACCTATCACCTCTTCTACGCCGATGGCGAGGCGCATGCCGGGACCGACCTGACCTTCTTCCCGTGGCCGGATATGGGCCCGGGCGTCACGGGAGCAGGGCAGACGGTTGAAGTCGCTCTGGCGATTCCGAAGGACAGCTTGCCCTACTGGATCGAGCGGTTGGGCCGTGCCGGTGTCACCGTCAGCGGGCCGGTGACCCGCTTCGGTGAGCAGCTGGTCACCTTCCAGGATCCGCACGGTCTCCATCTGGCGCTGGTGGAAACCTCCGACGCCCGCGAGTTCACCCCGTGGGCCGAGAGCCCGGTGCCGGCCGATCGGCAGGTGCTTGGTCTGCATGGGGTGCGGTTGCTCACCCGGGCGGCGGAGCCTTCGGTTCGGTTCCTGACCGGCGGGCTGGGCTTTCGGGAAGTCGGGAGCGAAGGCGGCTGGCGGCGTTTCGCCATCGGTACGGGCGGTTCGGGGCGAGTACTCGACCTTGCGGAGCGACCGGATGAGCGTCACGGCTCCTGGGGGCGGGGCAGCGTACACCATATTGCCTGGCGCGTGCCGGACGACGAAGCCCACGTCGCGATACAGCGGCGCGTGGCAGAGGCTCGCCGGTCGCCCACCGAGGTGATCGACCGGTTCTGGTTCAAGTCGATCTACTTCAAGGAGCCGGGCGGCGCCCTCTTCGAAGTGGCGACCGACGGCCCCGGTTTCACGGTCGACGAACCGTTGGAGTCGCTTGGTGAGAATCTGGTGCTTCCACCCTGGCTCGAACCGCGTCGCAGGGAGATCGAGGCGGGTCTCCAGCCCCTTCGGGAGCCGAAGGTGCTTGCTTCAGACCACGCGGGAGGCGCGTCATGACAACCCGACACGAGGATCAGCCGGTCCGCACGGCCGGGGTGCCGCTCGCTGAGGCCAAAGCCGCGGTGGTGATGATCCACGGTCGGGGTGCCAGCGCCGAGAGTATCCTGACGTTGGAGGCGGTCATCGATCGACCGGGTTTGGCGTACCTTGCTCCGCAGGCAGCGGGGAGCACCTGGTACCCCTACAGCTTTCTGATGCCGATCGACCAGAACGAGCCGGGAATTTCCTCGGCCATGGCGGCTCTCGAGCAGCTACTCGCCTCGATTGCGGCGGCAAATGTGCCCGCTGAGCGGACGGTCCTGCTCGGCTTTTCTCAGGGCGCCTGCCTGGCGGGGGAGTTTGCCGCCAGGCAGGCACGGCGGTACGGCGGGGTGGTGATGCTGAGCGGTGGTTTGATCGGTCCGGATGGAACGCCGCGCGACTATCCCGGTTCGCTCGACGGCACCCCCGTCTTTCTGGGCTGCAGTGACATCGATCCGCACATCCCGGCCGAGCGGGTCCGCCACTCGGCCGAAGTGTTGCGGCGGCTGGGTGGCAATGTGACGATGAGGCTCTATCCCGGGATGGGGCACCTGGTCAACGAAGACGAAATCGCCGCCATTCGAGATGTGCTTGCGGGCGTTGTTGTGTAATGACGTCGGCTGCGCCGGCGCGGCGCGAGCCGCAGGAAGCGGATCGGCGGGTAACCTTACGGGTTCAATAGAGCCTTGAGCCCGCCGATCACCATCTGCACCGACACCATCACCAGCAGCATGCCCATCAAGCGCTCCATGGCAATCAGGCCGCGCTCGCGCAGGATCCGATAGAAGAAGGTCGACGACAGCAGGATCACGGCGCTCAGCGCCCAGGCAATGGTCATGGCGCCCAGCAGGGCGATGGTCGAGCCTTGGGCCGATCGCTGCAGCAGCAGGACGGCCGCCAGGGTCGACGGGCCGGCGATCAGCGGGATGGCCAGCGGCACGACGAACGGCTCACCCTCGGGGTTATCGCCCATCATCCCTCCCTGGGGCGGAAAGACCATCCGCAGTGCAATCAGGAAGAGGACGATCCCGCCGGCGATGCTGATGGTTTCCTGGTCCAGGTGGAGCAACCGGAGCAGGTGCTCGCCCAGGAAGAAGAAGACCAGCAGGACGACGTAGGCGATCAGTATTTCCCGGATCAGGATGACCCGCCGCCTGGCGGGGTCGACCGGTTGCAGGACCGACAGGAAGATCGGAATGTTCCCGAGCGGGTCCATGATCAGGAACAGGGTTATGACCGCGGCAAAGAGTTCCATGGAGGGGAAGATACAGGCGATGTCCAGGTTTCGTTCCGGTGCCATCCGTGGATGCCGAGAATGGCCAGTAGCCGTTGGTGGGTACGCCGGGCGATGAGTTCGTCTCTGACCAGCCGTTCCATCGACGGCACGGGACCGATCACCGCGGCGCAGATGACTGGCTGAACGGTGTGATGGTTGCGCTGTGACATAGTGGCCTCCCCGATGTTGTCAGGGGCCGGGGCGGCAGGATGCCGCCCGACCTCCCGTCCCGCCTAGCGACTCTTCGATGCCGAGAGCGCGATTTCGTTGGCCGCCGACGACAAGGCCAGCTGCAGGACGTTCCCTGCGTTGACGGTCCGATCCCACCAGGAACCCGCCTTCGATGCGGTCATGGCGCGGACGTCGTAGCATCCGGCCGGCACGCTCCAGGTCCGGCTGCCTCCGGGAGGAATCACCTGCCCGGCGTCGAGGCGATTATTGCCCCAGGAATCGGACGAGCAGCTCGAGATATTCACTTCGACGATGGGCGTGTTCGCATTGTTGGTGAGCGACACGGTACCGTTGGCCGGGCTCGGGTTGGGGCCGACGGGATTGCTGCTCCCTTCGCCGCAGGCGGTGGCAAGGAGGGCAAACACGGCGGTGTAACACAACTGCTTCAGGGTCTGGCGCGACATGGGTAAATCAGGTCCTGTTCTGAGGTTCTATATTGGCCTTCACCAACAGACGCGCAGTGAGTTGCCCAAACCGGACATGCCAGTCCGGCTCTGGAAACGGGGGGATATGTGAGGACGGTTTCGCCGGAGCGTTGGAAGCAGATCGAAGACCTGCTCGACGAGGCGCTCGACCTGCCCGAGTCGGACCGGTTGGCGCACGTGGCCGAGCGCGCCGGGGAGGACCATGCCCTCCGTGCGGCGGTCGAAGGCCTCCTGATTGCCTGCGGTCAGCCGACCCGTCTGCCTGATTCGCCGGCCGAGCTGGCCGGATCCCTGTTGGCCGATCTGGCCAGCGGCGAGAGGGAGGGCGCGGGGCTGTCGCGCGTCGGTCCCTACCGGATCGTGCGGGAGCTGGGGCAGGGCGGGATGGGGGCGGTTTTCTTAGCCGAGCGGGACGACGACCAGTTCCAGAAACAGGTCGCGATCAAGGTGCTGCGGCGCGGGGTGGCCTCGGAGCCGATGATCCGGCGGTTCCGCCACGAACGCCAGATTCTGGCCACCCTCGACCATCCCGGTATCGCCCGACTGCTGGACGGCGGCATCGCGCCCGATGGCACCCCGTACATCGTGATGGAGTTCGTCGACGGGAAGCCGCTCGATCGCTATTGTGTCGAGGCGGTCCTTTCGATCTCGGAACGGCTCCGGCTGATGCGAGACGTTACGGCAGCCGTGCAGTATGCCCACGAGCAGCTGGTGGTGCATCGGGATCTCAAACCCTCGAACATCCTGGTTACGCCTGCCGGGCAGATCAAACTGCTCGACTTCGGCATTGCCAAGCTGCTGGACGAGGAGGAGAGCCGGGAGCTGGCGCCGCTGACCAGGACCGGGATGCGGGTCATGACGCCGGAGTACGCCAGTCCGGAGCAGGTGCGCGGCGACCGGGTTACCCCGGCCACCGACGTCTATGCGCTGGGCGTGATTCTGTTCGAGCTGCTGGTGGGCCAGCGCCCCTACCGGCTCGAAGGTCGCGGTCTGGGTGACATCGAACGGATCATCTGTGAAACGGAGCCGCCCCGTCCATCGACGGCGGTGACCGGGGCGACGACTGCAGGTGTCGCCCCCGATGCGGCCCGCCGGCATCTCAGGGGCGATCTCGACACCATCATCCTGAAGGCGCTCCGCAAGGATCCGGCGCGGCGGTATCGCTCGGCTGCGGAGCTACTCGACGATCTGCGGCGATATGAGGAAGGGCGCCCGGTCCTGGCGCAGCCGGACTCGGTCGGCTATCGAACGCGGAAGTTCGTGGGTCGCCATCGCTATGCCGTGGTCGGCGCCACGGTGCTGGCACTCCTGATGGCGGGGTCGGTCGTTCGTGACCGATCGTTGCGTGCCAGAGCGGAGTCCGAGGCGACCACGGCAGCTGCGGTGAAGGAGTTTCTGGTGGGGGTGTTCGGGGCGTCCGATCCGTACGATCCGTCGCCCGAGCGCGGCCGGGAGGTAACCGCTCTGGAGTTGCTCGATCGGGGCAGCCGGGTGGCGGACTCCACGCTGACGCACGATCCGGCGCTTCAGGCCGAGATGCTGACCGTGCTCGGTCGCGTCTACTCGAATCTCGGCCTGTACGATCGCTCGGTGCCACTGCTGGAACAATCGGTGGCGCTCTGGTCCGGGCTGCCTGCCGGGCATCATCCGGCCGTTGCCGCGAGCGGGACGGCGCTCGGGAAGGCGTATCTGGGGCAAGGCAAGTACGCCGATGCGGAGCCGGTCCTTCGGGCCGCCGTGGAGACCTATCGCAGCGGGTTTGGTACGCATCAGACACACGATGCCGCGCTGGCCACCAGCCTCGACGCGTTGGCCACCACGTTGCAGGAGCAGGGCAACTACGACGGCGCCCGGCCGCTTTTCGAAGAGGCGCTGGCCGTGCGTCGAGGCCTCGATCCGGCGGTGCCCACGGCGGTGAGCGAGAGCATCAACAATCTGGGGTTGCTAAGCTGGCTGTCCGGCGACTATACCGCGGCCGAGTCGCTCTATACGCAGGCGATTGCGATCGATCGGGAGGTGCTGGGGCCTACCCACCCTAAGCTGGCTGAGACGATCCATAACCTGGCGCAAGCCAAGCAGCTGCTGGGGCAGCTGGACTCGTCGGAGACGTTGTTCCGTGAGTCGCTCGTTCTCAAACGGATGGTCTTCGAAGATGCGCATCCCAGCGTCACCGTCCATCTCAACAATCTGGGCCAGTTACTCCGGGAACGGCAGAAGTTCGCCGAGGCGGAAAGCCTCTTCCGCAGGGCGCTGGTGCTCGATCGGCAGCTTTTCGGCGAGGAACATCCTTACGTCACCGCCAGTCTGACCAATCTGGCCAACGCGCTGCTCGACCGTGGACGTTTTGCCGAGTCCCGCGCCACCTATCAGCAGGCGCTGCTGATCAATCGCAAGCTGCTCGGCGCCGAGCACAGCCGAATTGCGCTCGGCCTGAACGGAATCGCGGGAACCTATTTTCGGGAGGGCAACGTCAGGGCCGCTGAACCGTACTACCGGGACGCGGTCGCGATGTACGCGAAAATGCTGGGTGAAGAGCATCCTTTTACGTCACTGGTAGCGACGGGACATGCCGCCGCGCTCCGTGAACGCGGCGATACGGAGGAAGCGGAGGCGCTCTATCGGAAGGTGGTCGCGCGGTTCGAGGCCGGCTTGCCGCAGTCGGAGAGCCGTCTGGGTCCGGCGCTCGTCGGGATGGGCCGGACCCTGCTGGCAATGGATCGGCTGGCCGCTGCGGACTCTGCCCTGGCTCGGGGGCTCGAGCTCAACCGGAAACGATTCGGCGAGTCCGACCCGAGAACCGCCGAGGCTAAGTTGGGGTATGGGCTGGTGCTGTCGCGGTCCGGCCGAATGGACGAAGCAGCGAGGCATCTTTCGGATGCTCGTCGGGTGCTGGATTCGGTGAGGATTCGTTTCCCGGTACTGGCCCGTGATGCGGACCGGGCCTGGGGTCGGAATCAGCCGAATCGATGATATCTTCCCGGGATGGATAGCGTTCCTGCCGCCCGGGTCACGGCACTTCTGATCGACTTCCGAAACGGTCGGCCGGAGGCGCTCGATGCCCTGGTACCTCTGGTCTACGAGGAATTGAGCCGGATTGCCCACCGGCATCTCGGCCGAGAGAACCCTGGACATACCCTTGCGACCAATGCGCTGGTTCACGAAGCCTGGCTCAAGCTGGTCGATCAGAGCCGGGTCGACTGGATCAACCGGGCCCAGTTCTTCGCGGTTGCCTCGCGCGTGATGCGGCGGATCCTGATCGATCATGCGCGCAAGGTCCATGCGGCCAAGCGCGGGGGTGGCTGGAACCGGCTGGAACTCGACGACGTCGAGGTGGCCGTCGATGATCGTGCCGAGGTGCTGGTTGCTCTGGACGATGCGCTGGAGCGGCTCGCGAAGCTGAATCCGCGGCTCAGTCAGGTGGTCGAGTATCGATTTTTCGGCGGCATGACGGAGGAAGAGACCGCCGCTGCTCTGGGGCTCACCACCCGGACGGTTCGTCGCGACTGGGTCAAGGCCAAGGGGTGGCTGCATCAGGAGCTTCCGGCGTGACGACACGACGCGATGGAGCCTCGGGGTCGAGTCGGCGCGACTTCGTCCGGCGGGCGGCGCTTGCCGGGGCGGGGGTCATGGTCGCGCGAACTGATGTGGTAGCGGGAGAGGCGAGAGACTCGTGGCAGCGGCCTTCGCGCATCGACTGCCTGGCCATCGACTCGCCCCGGTTCGATGCGAAGCGGGCGCTGGATGGCGGTTTTACCAGTCTGGTAATCGATCTCCAGATGTATCCGCGCACCATGCCGGTCGCGTTCGAGACGCTGGGCGGGTGGAATGCGGCGGTGAGCGATCCGGCCAGCCGATTCCATCTGATTCGGC
>CAZUES010000062.1:0-14480 GCA_964619465.1 uncultured Gemmatimonas sp. | reverse complement strand
CCAGCAGGCGAACCCAGGTCAGGATAATCGGAGACATGACCCCGATTCGTTCCACAATGCTGAGGGTATCAAGTCGCGCGATGGCTGGGCCGCCGCCCATGCCGCCCAGGACCAAGAACCTGCCGAGGAAAAACGCGGAGGCCGCTAACGCGAGCACGACAAATGTCGGGGCCACCGCAGCGACCCTCCGGTTCCTGGCCGAAGGAGCGACCACCGAGAGCTCGAGGAGGAGGAGGAGTCCCGGCAAGACGATGCCTTGCTCCTTCGATGCCGCAGCCAGCACGAGGAGGCCGGCGAGGGCCCAGCGGGTTCCGGGCCCCAGCGATCCGGCTCGGCGGGCGTCGAGATAGATCAGACACGCCAGGAGGACAAAGAGCGTCATCCACAGCTCGGCTTGACCGACGACGTTTCCAGTCGCCTCGACGTGAACAGGGTGCACCGCGAACAGCGCCGCCGTCAGGACGGCCGCCGCCGCAGGCAGGAGCCGGGCCGCCAAACGGTACAGGGTGAACGTCACGGCCAACATGAGCAGTACGTTCACTGCGTGGAAGACCCATGGCGCACCGTTGCCCGCCTGCCACTGGAGCGCAAACATCCAGATCGTCCAAGGTCGATACGCCGCTCCGGGGGAAGGCCAGTAGCTCTGCTGCGCATACACCCAGGGCGGTGAGGCGGCGTGGACCTGCACGTTGTTCAGAATGATGGGCAAGTCATCGAAGGCGAACTCGTTGCCGAGCGACCGGGCCGTTGCCAGCAGAACGAGGCCAGCGAGGACGAGATAGATCCTTGGTTGCGACCAGGCGCTATCCGCCATTTATCGACGATCCATCGGGACCGTGAGCCGAACGGTTCCGGCAGGCGGCTTGGCCACGACGACGCTGTCCGCTATGCGGAGGAAGTGCCGGAAGGCGCGTGCCTGCGCGGCACTGAGTGAGTAGGCCGCCCCTTCTCGCGCTTCGTCTCTCGCCTCCTGGTACCGGCCCAGATACAGCAGGCATGCGATGAGGCTGGCGCGTCCGACGTCATGCTCCGGCTGGATCACGAGCGCTCGGCTGTAGAGCGTGGCCGCCTCCTCGCATTGGCCGGCAATCCGGAGTTTGTCGGCAAACTCGAATGACGCGCCCCATTGTTTCGGATAGAGTGCGACCGTGAGGCGGTACTCCTGCTCGGCCCACTCGTGCGCTCCGGCGTTGACCAGCAGTTGGGCCAGCGCATGATGGGCCCGGAACGACAACGGAGCATCGATTGCCGTCTGGTACCACAGATTGAAGTGATTCTTCCAGACCAGGTGTCGGCTGAGGCTCCGGGTCGTGCCCATTACGAGGATTGCACCCACGGCGACCAGGCTCGCTATCTGAATCGGCCTTGTCGCTCGGCGAAGCCACTCGATGGCCGGCGCTGCCAGGCCGCCAACCACGAGCATCATCCCGATGCTCGGGAGAAACAGCGTGCGCTCGGCCAGCACGATGCCGGTGGGGATGAGCACGTTGCTCACCGGGAAGATACCGATCGCCGTCCACATCAGGCCGAACGTCACCACGGGGAAGCGCTTCCAGCAGATCACGGCCAGCCCGAGCGCGAGCACAAGCAGCAGGGCGCCCTGGGTATGCTCGGCGTCCCAGGTGAGGGCGGCCTCGATTTCACGTGGTGAATAGTCGGCCTGCAGGTGGGCCGGCCACAGCAGCAGACGGAACCAGTGGGGGACGACCGTGAGCATCGTCATGGCCCGGCCACCCATCGTCAGGCCCTCGAGCGCCTCTGCGGTAAAGGTGCCTACCAGGTCGCCGCCCAGGGCGAAGGTCCGAATGGCAAAGAACATCGTGGCGCCGAGCAGCATCACCAGCATTAGCGGACGGATCTCTCCCAGGCGGGCACGCAACGGTCGGGGGTCGCGAACGAGGGTAAGCTCGGCGGCGACGATCAATCCGATGATGACGAGTCCGCTCTCTTTGAACAGCGTCGCCGCCAGATAGAGGCTGAAGAGTGCCAATCCGTGGGCGAACGAGAGACGGTGTTCTTGGCGAAGCCGGAGGTAGAGAAGAATGGTTAGCGCTGCGAACCACCCCACCACGAGCTCGGATTGGTTGACCGCCACGGCCACGGCCTCGACATGGACGGGGTGCACCATGAAAAACGCCGCAACGAGCCACGCAGCTCCGAAAGGCAATACGAATTTCGCCAAGGCGAAAACGGCCAGCCCCGCGGCGGCATACAGTAGCGTGCTGACCACCCGGAACACCACCGGGCTGCCGTCGCCCAGCGCCCACTGAACCGCGAAGCCGGTGGTAGCCAGAGGCCGATACAGGGCTGGAGCGAAAGGCTTCGGCCAATAGGATTCGGTGAAGAACGACGCGGGGGTTGCGAGCGTGTGGACTACCGGGTTTTCCCGAATGACCGCGATGTCGTCCTGGGCAAACTGGTTGGCCATTCCCGACAGGGTCGAAGCCAGGCACAATCCGATGAGGCCAATGACGGCCGCCTTATTCCGTGTCATAAGCAGAACCAGTGATGCAAGAACCGGGGAACTGTCGGCGGGGACGGGATAGACCCTTGAGCGATCCTTTCGGTTGCAAAGTCCAACGAGAAATCGATCGCCAAAGGCTGCATCAGGTCGTGCAATGACCTCGTAATGTGTTGTTTAGCAACTACTTGCGTTTGTTCGGTTCCCCTGGCACCAACGTTGCTCCTCAATTTGGACCGGACGAGCGACACCGCTTGGTTCAGACCCAACACCGTACCCCACTCGGAGGAAGTATGTTCAATCGCAAGGGTTTCACGCTCATCGAGCTGCTGATCGTGGTTGTGATCATCGGCATCTTGGCCGCCATCGCAATTCCGAAGTTCGCGGCGACCAAAGACAAGGCTAAGCTCGCCTCGGTTCGGACCGACCTCCGGAACGTCATGACGGCTCAGGAGGCGTACTTCTCGGATCACGCCACCTACGGCACGTTGGCCCAGCTGCAGGCCGCGAGCAACTTCACGCTCTCGTCCGGCAACACCGGCGGCGTCACGGGTGCGAGCAACGGCTACACCGCCACGTTCAACAACGCGACCATCAGCACTGGTATCGACGAGTGCACCGTGCAGGTCGGTGCCGGCGCGGCCAGCACGCTCGACGGCGTGATCGTTTGTTCGTAAGGCAGGTATGACGAATCGGGCGTCCACCGCGCAATGTGGGGGACGCCCCGTTCTTCACCCACTGGTCACCATCGTGTACGGAAGGAGGGAGGCAGGGTATGCTGAGAACCAAACGATCTGGCTTTACTCTGATCGAACTCCTGATCGTGGTGGTGATCATCGGGATTCTGGCTGGTATCGCGATCCCGAAGTTCGCGGCTACGAAAGATAAAGCCAAACTGGCTTCGATCCGTTCCGATCTTCGGAATATCATGACAGCGCAGGAAGCGTACTGGGCAGACCATACGACGTTCGCCACACTTGGTGATCTCCAGGCAACTACCAACTATACGTTCTCGACAGGTAACGTGGCATCGATCTCTGCCACGGCGTCCGGGTACACCGCGACCGTAGGTAATAGTTCTATTACGTCGATGCTGAACGAGTGCACCGTCCAAGTTGGCGGTACTGCAGGCACCGTCGACGGCCAGATCGTCTGTTCCTAGTACATACGGCGCGCGACTAAGGACTGCCATGCGGGTATTGCTGCTCGACGCCGACGAAACACTCAAGCATACGGTCGCGCCGTACCTCGAAGACGTGGGGTATGAAGTCGCGTTCCGACGGGATCCGGACGCCGCCCTCCTGGAAGCCCAGGCCTGCGGCATCCGTCTGATCCTGTGCGACCTAGCCCTTCCCGGCGACGGCGGCCTCACCTTTCTCCGCCGCTATCGCGCCGGAGGCGGAACGGGCGTCGTGCTGGTGTCGGGCGGTCCCGGTGAGTCGGCGCTGGCAAGTGCAGCCCTCCGCGAAGGCGCGGATGGCTTCCTGCGCAAGCCGTCGCTCCCGGAGGAGGTGCTCCTCGCGCTCCGCCAGACCGAAGAGCGCGACCGGCTCCGACACGAAGTAGCCACCCTGCGCGCCACCATCGGCTCCAAGGGCCTCGAGCCCATGGTGATCGCCGAGGATGCCCGGATGCGCTCGATCCTGGAGGTGGCGGCGCGAGCGGCGGCCTCCGATCATGCCATCCTGATCACCGGAGAACGAGGCACCGGTAAAGCGCTGCTGGCGCGAGCGATGCACCGTTTCAGCCGGCGAGGAGACGGCGCCTTCGTCGCCATCGATTGCCCCGCCACGCCCGATTTCTTCGGAACCGATGATGCCGGGCTCAACCCCTCCGACCCGCAGAGCGTCTGGCGCTCGGCCAGTCGCGGCACGCTGCTGCTCGAAGAGGTCGAAGGCCTCTCGCCCGAGAGCCAGCGCTCCCTGGTCGGCCGACTCGGCGCGCGGAATGGCCGCAACGGCCGCCCCACCGAGTTGGTGATGGCCTCCGAGAGCGATGTCCGGCTGATGGCCACCGCCGAGAAGCGCCTCGATCGGCTGGTCCACGAAGGCCTGCTCCAGGTCGACCTGGCCGAGCGAATCGGAACCACCACGCTGGACATTCCGGCCCTGCGCGAGCGCCGCGACGATATCCCGGCGCTGGTGACCCATTTCCTCCAGCAGATCGCCGCCAAGACCGGTCGCCCGATCAGCATCACGCCCCAGGCCATGGCTGCCCTGGCATCGTACTCCTGGCCCGGCAATGTGCGCGAACTCCGGCAGGTGGTCGAGCGGGCTGCCGTGCTGAGCAGCACCGGCAGGCTCGACCGTTCGGACTTCCCGGTCCTGGTGAGCACCGGGTCCTCGACACGCCCCGGCGGCACCGAGCTGCCGCTCAAGGAACAGGTCGAAGCGTTCGAGCGCGAGGTCATCCTCCGGGCGCTTGCCGCGTGCGGCGGGACTCGGCGGGAAGCGGCCAAGATGCTGCAGCTCAGCTTGCGGACGCTGTTCTATAAGCTCAATCGCTACGGGCTCGCCTGAGTCGAGTTCGCCGTACCGCATTAATTCCATCCCGATTGCGTCAGAACGGTTAGCGGCCTGGCTGGGCCGTGGTGCAGCTTGGCCCCATGTCCAAGCCACGCGCCGGTTTCAGCCTCCTCGAAGTCATCACTGCGGTCGCGATGCTCGCCATCGCATCGATCGTGGCCCTCAAAGCATCGGTTCAAACCGCCCATGCCGTCACGGTCGGCCGGCGCTGGACCGCCATGGCCCAGGCGGTCGACGCCGAGGTGGTCCGGATCGAGCGCGCCTACCGGAGCACGCGACCGAACTGTCTCGTGCCGGCGTCCGGTTCCGACTACACGCCCGATGGCGTGGGGCTCGCCTGGTCGGTACGGGGCGATTCGGTCCTGATCGAGCTGACCATCGAAGCACGCGCGCGGGCGGCGGGACGGGTGCTGGTCGACACGGCGCGGGCCAACCTGAGTTGCCGATGATGACCAGACGAGGCGTGACGCTGATCGAACTGATGGTGGCGATGGTCGTCGCGGCCGTGCTGCTCAGCATGGCTATTCGGATTCAGGTGACCACCGAGCGGGTCGGACGTGGTCGGCTCGAACGTGCCGGAGCCGCCGCATCGCTCCGCGCGGCAGCGAAACTCGTCAGTTGGGAATGGGCCGGGCTTGGCATCGATTCCATGGCCGGGCCGGATTTCTCCCTGCCCGGATCGGGGCGGATCGCGTATCGAGGCCAGACCGGGTTGCTCGCGATCTGTCGACTCAATGGAGACAGCCTGATCGTCGACCCGGCTCAGCTCCAACCGTGGCGGGTCCGTCTGCCCGTCGCGGCCCGTGACAGCCTGCTCATCTACCTCCCCGGAGACTCGGCGGCCGCGCTCGACGCCTGGTTGCCGGTGGCAGTGGTCGCGGGGCCGGACAATGACATCTGTCCCGGGGGCAGCAGTGGCAGGCGCTACCGGATCGCCTGGTCCGGATACGCCGGCCCGATGGCGGAACCGACCGTGGCGAGGAGCTACGAGCCGCTCGAGCTGCGTGCCTATCCCTCCGGTGCGGCCTGGCAACTCGGCCAGGTCGGCCTCGCCTCTGGGGGTGCGGTCCAGCCGGCGGTCGGACCGCTCTCGAGCAGCGGATTCGAGCTGCTGCCACTCGATGCCGACGGCGCCGCTGCCGGGGCGGCGGGGGCCGCAGGCATCGATGTTCGGATCAGGATGCTCACCGGGCGAGAGACCGCGGTCGGGCCGGGCAGGGTAGCCCGGGTCGAGGACAGTCTGGGTCTGTTCGTGCGACTGGTCAACGTACCGTGATCGTCGTTGCCCTGAGTCTCCTGGCCGCCTTGGCACTCGTCGTCGGGATCGGTGCGCCGGCGGCTGCCGACGAGTTG
The DNA here is from genome assembly GCA_964619465.1 of uncultured Gemmatimonas sp. GTDB lineage: Bacteria > Gemmatimonadota > Gemmatimonadetes > Gemmatimonadales > GWC2-71-9 > SHZU01. Next base: position 8,141 of record CAZUES010000062.1, on the reverse strand, counting down.
CGGGCCGGTCGCGCGGCGTTCCTTGAACTCACCGTGCGGCGGGCGGCAGAGGGCGAGCTGGCCCGATGGTATGAGGACGACTGGGTCGTGGTTGCTCCGACGTTGTTCCCCGGGGAGACACACCCGTTTCCGAGTGATTCGGTCGACGCCAGGATGGTCATCGAGCGACGGCTCGTCAGGGTCTCACCGACCGTCTGGATGCTCGAGGTCAGGGCCGTCGAGCGCGACCTCGCCGTGCGAGATCTTGCAGCGAGTCGCCAGGCGCTCCTGGTCGGGTTGCGATGGGAAGCCGGCGATTCGGTCCCGGCGCGCTATCGGATTGCCCGCCCGTGGGTCCAGGCGCACCAGTAGCGGTTCGCGACGGCTAGTGGACTTTGCGGCGTTTCCCGAAGGTGGCTGGAAGTCGTCTCCCGGGAGCTGCTAAGCCCCTGACTCGTAACTCATTGTCGAGAAATGGGATAGTAGGCGGCATGCGGAGGATCGCACCGGGCTGCCACGGTTGGCATAACGGTTGCCCGCCACCACTTTACTTGTTTACACCAGCGGCACCCTGCCGCCTGATGAATCGGGGCGGGGGCTGGCGGTGCCAGGTAGCACTAAGGTGTTGATCAACAAAGAGTTGAGTGGCGAAAGCGCAGTCGGGTCGTCGCCTTGACAAAAAATTGCACTATTCCTAGCGTGACCGTCAACCATCTAGCCACTTGGGCGAGACATGGCACTGTTTAACCGGACCCGAACCACGGTCGGTCTCGATATCGGGAGTGGCCTCATCAAGCTCGCGGTGATCTCGCATGGCTCCGGCGAGCCGGTGCTCTCGAAGGTCGCCATGGCAACCGTGGTTGATGATGCCATCGTCGAGGGCGAAGTGATGGACCCCGGCATCGTATCGGAGGCCATCCGCAGTCTCTTTGCCGAGGCCGGCATCAAGCCGAAGAATGTGGTGACGGCCGTTGGCGGCCGCGACGTGATCATCAAGAAGATTCCGATGGATCGGATGAAAGAGGGCGAGGCGCGCGAACTGATCCGCTGGGAAGCGGAGCAGCACGTGCCGTTCGACATGGACAACGTCGAACTCGATTTCCAGATTCTCGATCCGGAATCCGAAGGTCTCCAGATGTCGGTGCTGCTGGTCGCGGCCAAGCGTGAGTTGGTCGAGACCAAGGTGTCGCTGCTCAAGGAAATCGGGATCGACCCGTCGGTCATCGACGTCGACGCCTTTGCCCTGCACAACGCCTTCGAGGTCAATTATCCGGATGCGATGCGGGGTGTGGTCGGTCTGGTCAACATCGGCCACGAAGTCACCAACGTAAATATTCTCGACGAAGGCATCCCGGTGCTGACGCGTGATCTGCCGATCGGGACTCGGCGGTTCCGCGAAGACCTGCAGCGGGAACGTGGCCTCTCGTCCGATGAAGCTGCCAAGCTGCTGCAGGGTTTCGAAGTCTCGGATATCCTGACCCCGTTTCTGCAGAGCCGAGGCGAGGAACTCGCTGTCGGTATCGAACGGGCTGCTGCCTTCTTGCAGACCTCCAGTCGGTCGACGGCCGGATTGAGCCGGCTCTTCCTCTCGGGTGGTGGCGCGCGCATTCCGGGGCTGGCCAAAACCCTGGGTGATCGGCTCAAGCTGCCGGTCCAGCTCGCCAATCCGATCGAACGAATCCAGGTAGCCGATGGAGTGTTCGATCAGTTGAACGTGGACGAAGTCGCCCCGCTGCTCATGCTGCCCGTGGGCTTGGCGCTGCGGCAGGCAGCCTGATCGAAGAGGAGAGGGTTCGACGACCATGATTGCAATCAATCTCAAACCGGGTGCGAAACGGTCTCGCTCGGCCTCGCCCGTTGCGGGCGTGCTCGCGGGCCTCAAGAGCGCCGGTCAGAAGATCAAGGATCCCTACCGGCTTGCTGCGCTGGCGGCGAGTGTGGCGTGGCTCGGCTACGTCGGAGTTGCCCAGCTCACGACTTCGAGCGAGCTGGCCGATTTGGAGCCCAAGCTCGAACAGGCGCGCGCCGAGCATCAGCGGTTCCGGGCGTTCCTGGGCGAAAAGCGGCGGCTCGAGTCGGTGCGTGATTCGATTCAGGCGCAGATCCGGACCATCAACACCGTCGATGGCGACCGCTACGTCTGGCCGCGGATCCTCGACGAAGTGGCTCGGGCCGTTCCTCCGTTTACCTGGCTCACCGACGTGCAGACCGTCTCGATCGCTGCGGCGGCGCCTGCGCCTGCGGATACGGCAGCGGGTCACGTCGCACCTCCGGTACAGGTCTCGATCAGTGGCCGGACGGTCGACATCCAGGGCTACACCCGGTTGCTGCGGCAACTCGAGGATTCGCCTTACCTGAGCGAAGTCACCGCCATCTCGGCCAACACGATACTCGAGCGGGAGCGGGCGGTCACCGCCTTCGTCCTGCGAGCGACTTATCAGCGTCCCAGGGCCCCGTCGCGGGCTTCCGGTCAGGGCGAAGCGCCCGCTCCCGGAACCACCACCGTCGCGCAGCGGGAGGACTGAGCCATGGCATTACTCGACAATCCCAAAGCCGCGCCGCTCCTGGGCGTCGTTTTCGCCGGCCTGATCGGCTACCTCTTCTATTCCGGTGAGGCGGTCAACGCGATCGGGATCCAGGGCGTGCCTGCCAAGCAGGAACAGGTCAAGATGGTGCAGGATTCGATCAACATGCTGGAGGCGCAGACCGACAGCGTCAAACGCGATCTGGCTCGCGGCACGATCGAGGAACTCAAGTCGCGGATCGAGTCGAACCGCAGCACGCTTTCGCTGCTGCGCCAGCTGGTGCCCGAGCGGAACGAAGTGCCCAACCTGCTGGACGACATTTCGACCCGGGCCAAGATCCGCGGTGTCGACCTGGCGCAGGTGGTGCCGCAGGCCGTCGTGGCGGGGCCGGCGCCGTTCGATACCTACAGTTACAACCTCGCGGTGGTCGGTCGCTATGACCAGATCGGCGAGTTCCTTTCGGACATCGCCAGCCTGCGCCGGATCATCGTGCCCTACGACGTGACCGTTGCGTCGGCTCAAGCTGCGCATGCCCGGGCACTCGGTGATACCACCCGCGCGGTGCTCGAAGCGCGGTTTCAGATTCGGACCTACGTGAAGGGCCAGGCGGTAACGCCGGAAGGAGTCCACAATGGCCGCTAAGACCCTGCTCGGTCTGGGGAGCGTTCTTGCGCTGGCCCTGACCGCATGCGGTGGCGATGAGGATGGCGATGCCAAGCGGGCGGCACTCACGCCTGCTACGGTAGCGGTGGTGGATTCCGCGACTGTCGCGGCCGCGACCCCTCCGTCGGCCGCCGACTCGGCCCTCGCGGTCGACTCGGCCGAGACGCCGCCCGAGGCCGCCACGGCAACCGAGGAAGAGTCGCTCGGGCGCGAAAGCTTCTCGTACGGCGGCGGCAGCCGCGATCCGTTCCAGTCGCTGCTGGCGACCAGTCGGATCGGGCCTGAGCTGCCCGATCTGGTGCTCGTCGCGATCTATTACGACACGCGTTCGACCAGCGGCAGTGTGGTCGTGATGCGCGAAAAGGTGGGCAATCGGAAGTACAATCTCCGTCCCGGCGATCGGCTGGGACGGATGCGGGTTACCAGCGTTCGGCCCAAAGATGTCACTTTCACTATTGACGACTTCGGAACCGAGCGTCAGGAGACCGTGTCGCTGCGCAAGCAGGAGGAGAACTAAATGAGGTTCAGTTCCTGGTCGGTCATGGCGGCCGCCGTGTTGACATTGGGCGGCTTGCCCGGCGCTCGGACTCTGGTGCCGAGTGGTGAAGTCCGCGCGGTCAGCCTTCGATCCGTCGAAGGTGGTGCCGAGCTGGCGATTCGGATTCAGGGCGCGGTGTCGGTCAGCGACATGACGCTCGCGGATCCGGCGCGTATCGTCCTCGACCTTCGGGGCGCCACGCTGCCGGCCGACGTCCGTGATCAGTATGACGGGGTCAATCGCGCCGGCGTCGTCGGGATGCGGGTACGCCAGTTCAGCGACGAAGTCGTCCGGGTCGTCCTCGTGATGGATCGGATGAAACCATATACGGTCATCCGCGGCGACGACGAAATTCGCGTCTCCTTCGGGTCCGACCAGGCCTTCGTGGCATGGTCGACCGGGTCGCTGATGGCCTCGGCGCTGCCGCCCGTCGCGACGCTTCCCGTGGTCGGCCGTACGGTTGCCGCGGAAGTCATCGAGCCGGATGTCGAAGAGGTTATGGTACGGCCCGCCGTGGCCACCGCCCCGGCGGCCGGACGCACCCTGTCGCGAGTGGCAACGCCGTCGGTCTTCTCGCCGGCGGTGATGCTGCAGGAGCCCCGACTCACCGTCAGCTGGGACAACGCCAGCATCCAAGACGTCGTTTCGGGTTTCCAGGCCATCAGCGGTCGCTCCATCATTCTGGGCAAGAACATCGACGCGCGGGTCACCGCCGAGATTCGGGATAAGCCCTGGCCGGATGCCTTCAAGGCCATCCTCGGCGCCTACGGGCTCTCGGTGCAGGAAGTCGATGGCGGCATCCTCCGGGTCGACGCGCCGGAAACGCTGGCCGCGATCGACTCCCTCGAGCCGCTCGAGACCGCCGTCGTCAAGATCAACTATGCCAGCGCCGGCGAGATGGTGGAGACCGTCAAGAGCGTGATGCCGATGGGCCGCTCACGGGTGGTTGCCGACAGCAGCAGCAACTCGCTGATCATCACCGGCCCTCGCTCGACCGTGCCTAACGTCCGCGACTTCGTCACCGGGCTCGATATCCGCCCGGCGCAGATCGCGATCCAGGCCAAGATCATCTTCGTCGACCGGACCGACGTCGAACAGCTCGGATTCAAGTACGATCTCGGCTCCGGAACTCAGTTCTACAACCGGCTGATCCAGCGCTCCGATCCGGAGGGCGAGCCGTACTCGCCTGGCGTCAACATCGTCGACCTGGGTGGCAACGCGATCTCGGCCATCGGCAACGCCGACGCGTCGATCCAGTCGGCCGCGCTCGATCTGACCTACTCGATTGCCCTGGGCGGGTTTACTCTGACGAGCTTCCTCAACGCGCTCGAACGGGTCGATCTGACCGACGTGCAGACCGAGCCGATCATCACCACCAAGGACAACAAGAAGGCCACCTTGCTGGTCGGTGAGGAAATCCCGGTGCGTGTCGTCGATGCGAGTTCGATCGGTGGCGTTGGCCAGCCCGCGAGGGCGACCGTGCAGTGGAAGGAAGTCGGCATCAAGCTCGACGTCACGCCGCACGTTACCAACAACCGCCAGATCGTGCTCAATATCGAAACCGAGCGCTCGGCCGTGAAGCAGCTCTCGGCCGCAGATCTTGGCTTCAGCATCGACAAGCAGTACACCAAGAACGAAATCCTGGTTGCCGACGGCGAGACCGCCGTTATCGGCGGCCTGACAGTTACCACGGTAACCCGCGCCAGGACCGGGATTCCGCTGCTGTCGAGCCTGCCGCTCCTGGGCAGCCTGTTCAGCTTCACGTCGAACACCGAGAATCGGAAGGATCTGATCATCCTGGTCACGCCGCGCATCGTGGACGACCAGGGTCGGTAATCGCTAAGAGATAGTTCCAGGGGATTCGCTCGTCCCGATCCCTTTCGACCGCCGGGCCGTTCATCTGAACGGTCCGGCGGTCACCTTTTTCGGGTCGCTCCGGTCCAGCGAAAGTCGGCCGCCTCGGTCGCTGGCGGGATCGGTTACTTTTCCGGGATGCATTTTCGCTTTTCGACTGCTGGGGAATCGCACGGGAAGGCGTTCGTCGCCACCGTTGAAGGGGTGCCGGCCGGGCTCGAGCTGGATACGGCATGGGTCAACCGCGACCTTGCCCGTCGGATGCAGGGGCACGGCCGCGGGGCACGGATGAAGATCGAGGCCGACGCGATCGAGTTTCTGGCCGGGATCAGGGCAGGGCAGACGCTCGGGTCGCCGATTGCGATGCTGATTCCGAACCGCGACTGGGACAATTGGGTCGACGTGATGGCTGCGGAGGGCACCGGCGAGGTCCGTCGTCGTCGGGTGACCAGGCCGCGTCCCGGTCATGCGGACCTGGTCGGCGTCCTCAAATACGATCGGATCGACGCCAGGGACATCCTGGAGCGTGCCAGTGCCCGGGAAACAGTCGCTCGGGTGGCTGCGGGAGCCGTTGCCAAGCGGTTGCTGGATCGCTGCGGGGTCCGGGTCGGCAGTCATGTGGTCTCGCTCGGCGGGATCCGCTGTACTGCGCCGGAGCGTCTGCCCGAGGATCTGAACGCGGCAGCGGACGCCTCGCCTGTGCGGGTGCTCGACCCGGCCGCGGAACGGGACATCATCACGAAAATCGACGCCGCCAAAAAAGCCGGCGACACGCTCGGCGGTGAGGTCGAAGTGGTGGTGACCGGCCTCCCGGTCGGGCTCGGCAGTCACGTGGCCTGGGACCGCAAACTGGATGGCCGCTTGGCGGGCATTCTGATGGCCATTCCGGCGGTCAAGGGGGTCGAGATCGGGCTGGGCTTCGAAGCTGCCCGGCGCCCCGGCTCCGAGGTGCATGACCCGATTGCCGCGCCCGAGCCGCGCCATGTCGATCGCCGCGGCGGGTTTACCCGGGCGAGCAATCGCGCGGGGGGGCTCGAAGGCGGCATCACGACGGGAGAACCGCTGGTGGTCCGGATCGCCAAGAAGCCGATTGCCACGCTGATGAGTCCGCTTGCTACGGTGGACCTGCTGACCGGCAAACCGGCCCAGGCCGCCAGCGAACGATCGGACGTCACCGCCGTGCCGGCCCTGGGTGTCATTGCCGAGAGCATGGTGGCGGTGGTGCTGGCCGACGCGATGCTGGAAAAGTTCGGGGGCGACTCGATGGGCGAGCTGGAACGAAATCTGGAGAGCTATCTGGCCGGGCTGGGCCTCCGCTGGTCGCCGCCGGATTCGTGAGGCTGGCGTGGTCCACGTGGTTTTGATCGGCCTGCCCGGCGCCGGGAAGTCGACGGCGGGGCGTCTCCTGGCGGAACGGCTCGGTACGCATTGGACCGACATCGATCCGCTGCTCGAGCGCGCCACGGGGCAAACCATCGCGGAACTCTTCGAATCCGAGGGCGAGCCGGCCTTCCGGGTCCGCGAGCACCGGGCGGTGGTCGAAGCACTCCGGTTGCCGGCTCACGTCGTGACCCCCGGCGGTGGGTGGGCAGCGCAACCCGGCAACCTCGCCGCGGTTGGCGGGCAGGGCTTCGTGGTCCATCTCGCGGTCGACCCCGCCGAGGCCGCTCTGCGCCTGACCTGCGACCGCTCCCGCCCGCTTTTGGCCGGTGCCGACCCCCATGAGCGGCTCGCTGCGCTGGCCCTGGAGCGGCTGCCCTGGTATCGCCAGGCGCACGCCGAAGTCGAGGTCACGGGACAGCGGGCGGAAACGGTGGCCGAGACGCTACTCGAGATGGCGCGAGCGCGGGCGGGGTGGTCATGAGCCTTCGCGCTACGGTCATCGGCGGTGGACTGGCCGGCTCGGAAGCGGCCTGGGCATTGGCCGAGCGGGGCGTCGAGGTGACGCTCCATGAGATGCGTCCCGCCGTTTCGACACCTGCGCACCAGACGGGTCGCCTGGCCGAACTTGTCTGCAGTAATTCCTTCAAGTCGGTCGAGACGGTCAACGCGCACGGGCTGCTCAAGGCGGAACTTCGTTCGCTGGGCAGCCTGTTGCTTACTGCCGCCGATCTAGCCCGGGTGCCCGGTGGTTCGGCCCTGGTGGTCGATCGCGAGATCTTTTCCGGCGAGGTCGACCGCCGGATCCGCGCCCATCCGAAGATCGAGGTGGTGGCCGGCGAAGCAACCGAGCTGCCCAGGCCCGGCATCGTTGCCACCGGGCCGCTCACCTCCGATGCGCTGGCCTCGGCCATTGCGCTGGAGCTGGGCACCGGCGCGCTGGCGTTTTACGACGCGATTGCGCCGATCGTTTCTGCCGAGAGCCTCGATCACGATGTTCTCTATGCCATGTCGCGCTACGGTAAGGGTGACGGAGACGATTACCTCAACGCGCCGATGACCGCCGAGCAGTACCAGGCGTTCCTCACCGCGCTTGGCGGCGCCGATCAGTTCACGGCGCACGAATTCGATCAGGTGCCGTACTTCGAAGGGTGTCTTCCGGTCGAAGAGATGGCCTCCCGTGGCCCCGAGACGCTTCGCTT
>CAZUES010000061.1:0-15037 GCA_964619465.1 uncultured Gemmatimonas sp. | reverse complement strand
CGGACCGACTGCTCCGCACGCTCGACCGATCGCAGGATCTGCTCCGCTTCCGACGCGGTCATCCCGGCCGGACGGGGTGTGGGCGTTCCGGCTCCCCGCTCGGGCCGCGGCGGGGTCGGTTGCGGCTGGCTTGATGAAGGGGGTGGCGGCTGCCGTCGCGAAGCCAGTTCGAGATTCCACTTGGTGGCAAAGGACGTCGGCGCCAGCGTCAGCGCCTCGCGAAAGTGCTGCGCCGCCAGCTGCTCGAACTCCCCGCGCCTGGCGGAATCGGCCCGCCCGGCTTGGAGGGCGGCCAATCCCAGATTGTAGAGCGCCTGGAACCGGACGGTCGGATCGAGCGACTCGGCGGCCGCCGCCAGCGACGAGCGGGCGCCGTCGAAATCGCCCGCGAACAACGCCAGGGATCCCGCATTGTACCAGCTGGTATCGGCGGCTCGACCCGCGCGGGCTGCCTCCGAAAACGCCGAGATCGATCGGGTCGTGTCCCGGGCCTGCAGTCTGGCCATCCCGCTTGCCGGGCGCTGAGCAGCCGCGTCGGAGGCGAGCACCGCCAGCCAGGCAATCGCCACCAGCGCCGCCTGCCGCCGCAAGGCAGCCTGGAGCAGCAGGATCGCAAACGCGCCTAACGCAAACAGCCAGGCTTTGGGCACCATGTCCTCGGCACGCTGCCCGCGCGCCGGACTCCGCTCTAGCGCGGCAAGCGTCTTCCAGACGGCACCCGCCTGATCCGGAAAGTCGGCCGGCACCAGGATGCCGCGCGCCGCGTCCGCGACCATCCGCAGCACGTCGTCGCGCCGGCTGCTCAGCACATCCTGGCCCGCCTCGTCCTTGACATAGCTCTGGATCTGCCCGGCATCATCGCGGAGGGGAATCCGGGTCGGTGCCGTCCCGCCGGCGCCGACCACGATGAGGGTAACCCCCGCGTCACGCAGCGCCCGGGCCGCGTCGCGCACGGGAGCGAGCGAGTCGTGGGTCTCACCGTCCGTGAACAGAACCATGGCCCGGGCCCCGCCATGATCAACGGCCTCGAGCAATTCCCGCCCCTGGCGCAACACGCTGGCGAGCGCGGTTCCACCCTCGCTGGCGATTTCAGGATCGAGCGCGTCGATCTGCAGCTCGACCGCACCGTCGTCGAGCGTCAGCGGCGTCAGGATATAGCTGCGCCCGGCAAAGGCCAGCAGCGCCATCCGGTCGCCCTTGGCGTCCTGAAGCAAGCGGCGGCTTTCTCTCACCGCATGCCCCAGCCGATTGGGCGCCGCGTCCTCCGCCAGCATCGAACGGCTGATATCAATGGCAATCACCACGTTCAGGGCTCGCGTCTCGGTCGAGCTTTCCATCCGGCCCCACCGCGGCCCCGCAATCCCGAAGCCGATCAGAAGCGCACCGAGCGCCACGGCCGCGAGACCCAGCCGACCCCGACCGGCCAGCGCCGCCTGCGCACCGGACCAGGCCGCCGCCGCCCGGACTCGCCGGCCTCGGGCCCACCATGCAATGGCAAGGATGATCAGGCCGAACACCGGCGCAAGCCATCCGAACAGCGGCGTATCGAGCATCATCCGACCCTCCGCGCCACGGTGGCCGCCGCGACCAGCTCGAGCATCAGCGCACCGAGCGCGAAGATCAGGAAGGGACCGGTACTTTCGTCGAGAGAGCGATAGCGCACCATCTCGACCTGGTTGCGCTCCAGTGCGTCGATCTGGGCAAAGATCCGGTTCAGCGCGTCGCTGTCCTTGGCTCGGAAGTATCGCCCGCCGGTTTGCGTAGCGATGTCGGTCAGCAACGCTTCATCGATCCGGACCGGCAGCATTTCGTAGCGGTAGCCCGTCAGGCCTCGTCCCGTCGGAATCCGGGCTTCTCCATCCGTACCGACCCCGATGGTGTAGACCCGTACTCCCATCGCCCGCGCCGCCTCGGCCGCCGTCCGGGGATCGATGGCGCCGCGGTTGTTTTCGCCGTCGGTCAGCAGCAGCACCACCTTGGAAGGGCTTTCGACCCGCCGAAGCCGATTGACCGCCGTTGCCAGGCCGCTGCCGATCGCGGTGCCATCGTCCAGCGTGCCGATCCGCAGATCGAGTACCGCCTGTTCGAGGACAGGATAGTCGAGCGTGATGGGAACCTGGGTCAGCGCCTCACCGGCAAACGCCACCAGGCCGATCCGATCCGAATCGCGGCCGCGAATGAAGCCGATGGCCTGCTGCTTGGCCACCTCCAGCCGATTGGACGGCGCAAAATCTTCAGCCAGCATGCTGCTCGACACGTCGATCGTAATCACGATCGAGATGCCTTCCCGCTTGACCGTGGTCCGATCGCCCGGGAACCGGGGACCGGCCGCGGCCACGATGAGCGAAGCGAGCGCCAGCGCCCGGGCCGCCACCGGCAGGTGCGCAATCCAGGAAGCCCGAGCGGCCCGGCGCGCCACATGCCCGTCGGCGATTCTTAACGCCGGCGGCGGGCGCCGATGCCGCCACCAGAGCCAGAGCGGGATCAACGCCAGGAACAGCAGGAAGAGCGGCCGTGCGAAGGTCATCCGCCCTCCGCGACCCAACGCCTGGCCCGCAGAATCAGCTCGTCGACGTCGGTGGGCGGGGCGTCGGGACGGAAGGCAATCCGGTCGAGTTCGTTCAGCAAGTCCGCCCGGGCCGCGGCCGCGTCGGGATCTGCCGGCCGAGTCCGCTCGACCAGATGGGCCCAGCCGTCCAGCGCCACGCGCACCTCGCCCGACCGCTGCCAGCGATCGAACCGGTCGACCGGCAACGGGCCGGCGGGAATTGCAACGGGCGGCATGGTGCGCGGCCGGCGGCGGCGCGCCACCGACCAGCCCACCGGCATCCCGACCAGCGCAACAAGCAGACCGAGTACGACGACAGGCAAGACCGAGCGCTCATGCTGCTCCAGCAGTCCGGCTGCGGGACGCGGCGCGATGGTGTCCACCCGACCCTCGGGCAACACACTCCGTACCGTCACGACCACTTCCCTGGCCCGCAGCGTGTCCGAACGACCGGCGGGATTCACTACGATCGGGCCGGGAATCGAGACGGAATGGGTTCCGGCATACCAGAATGCCACCGGGTAGCGCACCGTGGCACTATCGCGAGAAAAGTCGACCACCGGCGGACCGAGCACCTGGCCAAGATCACCGAGAACCCACGACTGCGGCCGCAGGATCTGATCCGGAGCAAGCCGGACCGTGGAGGTGACCCAGACGGTGTCGCCCACGGTCGGGGCGCGGGAAGGCTGCAGCGCCAACAGCGCGCCAAGCAGGAGGATCATCGCCGTCCCCGCCGCCTGGGCGCAAAAGCCCGGCGCAGGATCGGGGCGTAGTCTTCCGCGACATCGATGGCCACGTGCCGGACCCCGGCCGACCGCAGCCGCTGGTTTCGCTCGGCCAGTCGGCCCTGCGCAGCCTCGGTCCATCGGGCCTGGGCCGCGCGATCGGACAGATCGACCAGGTGCCGCGCCCCCGACTCGGCGTCGGCAAACTCGAACCAGCCGTCGCCGGGAGGGGTGACCTCACGGGCGTCGTCGACCGTCACGGCGGTTACATCGTGACGCCCGGCCAGCCGTTTGAGCGGTCCGTCCCAGTTGCCGCCCAGAAAATCCGAGATCAGGATGACCACGCCGCGATGGGGCAGCACTTTCGACGCGTAGAGCACCGCGCTCGCGATGTCGGTGCCCTGGTGTTCGGGGCGAAAGGCCAGCAGGTCGCGAATCAGACGCAGCGCATGCCGCCGCCCCTTCGACGGGCGAACGACGTGCTCGACCCGGTCGGTAAAGAGCAGTGCGCCGACGCGATCCTGCTCCCGTACCCCGGCCAGCGCCAGTACCGCCGCGATCTCCACGGCGCGGATACCGCGAGCGACCGGCTCGCCCACTCGGGTCGATCCGGACTGGTCGACCACCAGCAGCAGCGTGAGTTCCCGTTCTTCGGTAAACGTCTTGATGAAGGGAGATCCGAGCCGAGCGGAGACGTTCCAGTCGATGGCACGGTAGTCGTCGCCCTGCTCGTAGGCGCGCACCTCCGCGAACTCCATCCCCTGTCCGCGAAAGACCGATCGCGATTCGCCGGCAAAGAGCGTATCGATCACGCCCCGGGTGCGAATCGCGATCCCTTTGACCTGCTTGAGCAGCTCGGGGGAGACCCGAACGGTCACGGCACCGGCACCCGCGCAAGTACCTGTTCGACGATCGCATCGCTGGTCACGTCTTCGGCCTCGGCCTCGAACGAGAGGACGATCCGATGGCGCAGGACATCCGCGGCAAGCGCCTGGATGTCCTGCGGCGTTACGTACCCCCGACCCTGCAGCACGGCATGGGCCCGCGCAGCCTGGGCCAGCGCAATCGAGGCGCGCGGCGACGCTCCGAAGGCAATCAGCGGAACCAAATTGGCGAGACCGACCGTGTCCGGTTCCCGAGTGGCACGCACCAGGTCCACGATGTAGTCGGCCAGCCGCGGATCGAGATGCGCGTGCAGCGTGAGTCGACGGAGTTCGATGACCGTGGCAGGATCGAGTACCGGCGCAACCGGAATCGTATCGCCACCGCTCATTCGCTGCAGGATTTCCCGCTCTTCGGACCGGGTCGGATACCCCACCCGGATCTTGAGCAGAAAGCGATCGAGCTGCGCCTCGGGCAAGGGATAGGTGCCCTCGTTCTCGATCGGGTTCTGCGTGGCGAGTACCAGAAACGGCTCGGGAAGCAGATAGGTCTGCCCACCGATCGACACCTGGTGTTCCTGCATTGCCTCGAGCAGCGCCGACTGGACCTTGGCCGGCGCACGGTTGATTTCGTCGGCCAGGACGATGTTGGCAAAGAGCGGCCCCTGTTTGGGCCGAAACTCCTGCGTCTTCGGATCGAAGATCATGGTGCCAACGATGTCGGCCGGGAGCAGGTCCGGGGTAAACTGGATCCGCGAAAAGCTGGCTTTGAACGTTTCGGCCAGCGTCTTGACTGCGAGGGTCTTGGCGAGCCCGGGCACGCCCTCGAGCAGGACATGCCCACCGGTCAACAGACCGACCGCGAGGCGTTCGACCATCTGACGCTGTCCCACGATGCGCCGACCGACTTCATCCAGGGCGCGACGCAGTACCTCGGCATGGGGATTCGCGGGGGCAGCGGGAGCGGTCATGGCTTTCCTTGTACGACCGAAGTCGGAACGTTAGGGCGCCGGCAGGTCGATGGCCCGATACAGCGCTTTGATTTCAGGCGGCGTAAGGGGGCGCCATTCGCCGGGTTTGAGATCGCCCAGGCGGATCGGACCATAGGAGAGCCGGGCCAGCCTTTCCACTTTGCCGCCCATTTCGCCCACCCATTTCCGCACCACGGCATTGCGACCCTCGGCCAGGGTGACGTCGATCAAGGTACGACCCGCACGCCCCGCCTGGACCCGGACGTTCAAGGGGACGACCGGACGACCATCGACCACCACGCGGCCGGCGGTGGCCTTGGTAAACGCCTCGGTGCTGTTGCCGTGTACCAGAACGGTGTAGCGACGGGGGATCCGATATCGCGGATGAGTCAGCCGGTGTACCGCATCGCCATCGGTCGTCAGCAGCAGCAGCCCGGTCGTCATCACGTCGAGCCGCCCGACGTAGGTCAGGCCCTTGTGGTCAGGAATCAGATCGAAGACGGTCTGGCGCCCTTCCTCGTCCGCAGCAGTCGTCACGATGCCGAGCGGTTTGTTCAGCACCAGCCAGCGGGTGGCCAGCTGGCGAACTCGCTTGCCTTTGATGACGATCTTCTGGAGATCGGGATCGACCTTGGTGCCGAGCGTGGCAATCGCGCCATCGACGCTGACCGCCCCGGCCTCGATCAACACCTCGGCCTGACGCCGAGAGGCGATGCCGGCACGGGCCAACGCCCGCTGCAGCCGCATCACGGTCATGATTCGGCTTCGACGTAGGCGACGGCTTCCTCGTCCCGATCGTTCTCCACCTTGGCCGGCTGCAGGGCGATGGAGAGTTCATCCACGCGCGGCAGGTTGGCAAGATCCGACATGCCCAGCAACTCGAGGAAGAGCGGCGTGGTCCCGTACAGCAGCGGCCGACCGAGCGCCTCGCTCCGTCCGACCACCTCGATCAAGCCCCGCTCCTGCAAGGTCCGCAATACGCCCGCCGCGCTGACTCCGCGGATCTCTTCGATTTCGGCGCGGCCGACCGGCTGACGGTAGGCAATCGTGGCCAGGGTTTCGAGCATCGCGGCTGAAAGACGCGACGGCTTTGACGCCAGCTGCGCTCGCTCGATGGCGGCGGCGTACGCCGCGCGGGTCACGACCTGGAAGCCGCCGGCCAGTTCGACCAGTTCCACGCCATGTCCGTCGAAATCGTAGTGCTCCCGAAGCTGCTCCAGCGCCTGACGGATCTCGGGCAAGCCGGCTTCCGGATCGAGGGTCTGCAGTTCCTCGACCGTGACCGGACGGGACGCCGCAAACAAGGCGGCTTCAATCAGCTGATTCAGGTCGTTCACGGGAAATCACCACCGGCCCATAGGCCTGTTGTTGAAAGACGAAGGCCGCGCCGCGGCGCGCCAATTCGAGAATCGCGAGCAGGGTCGACAACACCTCGGCGATGGTCGGATGCGGACCGACCGCGTCGGCCCAGCTGATGCTCGACCGCTCGGCCAGCAGCGTTTCGATCCGGAGCGTGGCCCCCTCGACATTGAGCGGACGGGCCACCACGCGATGGAGCACCGGATGGAGAATACCCGCGATGACCCGCTCCACGGCGGTCAGCAAGTCCATCAGGTCGAGCGTCAGCGGCTGCGGAGGGAGTTCCGGCGGAGGCGGCAGATAGCCACGCACGAATTTCGCTGCGCGCCGCTCGGCGGCATCGCCCATCCACAAGGCGATTTCCTTGATCTGCTGATACTCGAGCAGACGCCGCACCAGTTCCGCCCGCGGATCCTCCCACTCCTCCCCATCAGCGCCGCGCGGGAGCAGCATCTGGGCTTTGAGGCGAACCAACCGGCTCGCCATGTCGAGGTAGTCGGCCGCTTGATTGAGACCGAGCTGGTGGATGGCGCGGAGGAACTGATCCGCAATGCGGGCAATCGGAATGTCCGCGATATCGAGCCGCTCCTCCCGGAGGAGGTGCAGCAATAGATCCAGGGGCCCCGTAAACGCATCCAGCTCGACCACGAACCCCGAATCGGGCCCCGGCAATCCGGGCTCGACGTCGAGCGTGGCAGTGGGAGCAGGCGCCTCAGGCAGGCCCGGGCCGACAGTGGTCATGAACACCAAAACAAGCAGGAAAACCGACTCGACGACGTTCGTCGAAAGCTGGGGTCCAATATGGTCGGCTCCCCCGCCCAGGCGAAGGGGCCGGGCCCGACACGACCGGATCTGGCGCCAAACCAACCCGGGCGCGAACTTGCGACACCCCGACCCCGACTCGACGATGCGCCGCTCTCTCGTCCCCACCCTGTTTCTTGCCACCGTCCTCGCCACGCCGAGCCAGGCTCAGACGCCGCCGGCATCCCAGGTGGACTGGGATGCGGTGACCACCCTGATCGTGACCCGGAACCTGCGATTGGCCCCGGGCGAACGAGTGCTGCTCTTCTGGGATCAGGGAAGTGACCGGGGTGCCGCGCCCGCGTTTCGGCGCGCCGTCGCCGCCGCCGGTGGGGTGATTTCGGCCGAGTTGAGTGCACCGACCGAGGCGGAGGCGGCGCAGATCGAACGCCTCGCCCCGGAGGTCCAGACCCTCCAGCGCGGCCGCCGCGATTCCGCTTGGGCGGCGGCCTTTGCCGGCGCCGATGTCGCGATCTGGCTCCCGACCCCGACCTCGACCCTGGCCGATCGGCCCTTCGAGCGCCTGGTCGAGCAATCGAAGGTCCGCTCGATTCACTTCCATTGGTTCCTGCCGCCGGACCGGTCGGACGTCGGACTGATCGACTCCCTCTATGTCGCCGCCATGGCGATACCGCCTGCGGATCTCGACGCACGCATGGCCGCCATCGATCGGGCCGTCCGCGGCAAAACGGTCAGAATCACGGCTCCCAACGGCACTAACCTCAGCTTCAGGATTCCGGCTGACGCCTGGGTTCACCGCAATACCGGCGACATCAGCCGAGCCAAGGTGGCCGACGCGCACACCGTCCGCGATCGCGAAGAGGAGTTGCCCGCCAGCGTCTTCCGCACCACCGCCTTGACCGACGTCGAAGGCCGCGCCATCGGGTACGCCAGCTTCGATACCAGGGGGCCGATCCTCGACGCCACCTTTGCCGGCAACCGCGTCACCCGCCTGGTCTCCGCCCGCGACGGCGACGGGCTGGTGGCGTCATGGCAGAGCCGCGCTGGCGACAAAGCAGTACCGAGCGAGTTCGTGATCGGAACCAACCCCGCGCTGCCCGCGGTACTCCCGTCGGGGTTCATGCCATACTACGGCTACGGCGCCGGGATCGTACGGGTGTCGTTCGGGGATAACTGGGAGTCGGGCGGCCGGAACCGGGTACCCGGCCACCTGGAAACCCTGCTCTTCATCCCCCAGGCCACCGTCATCGCCGACGGCGTGGTCATCGTGAAGGACGGCGAACTCGTTGCCGGTCGCTGAGCTGGACTTATCTGAGGCTCCCAGCCCGAACACCGTTCGAAATACGCCTACGACTTCGCGAGCGGGCACCACATCACCAGGATATTGCGAGACCAGTTGTGCCCGGCGGTTTTGCGAAGATACCAGTCCCGTTCCTCGCGGCTCCTAAATTTTGTCCATTAGGGTAGCAGAGGTGGAACCGCCGCAATTGTGCAGCAGCTTGCTGCACAAATTGCTCATCCGGCCAGGCCTCGGCAAAGGCCCGCAGCCGGTCTATTTCCGATAGTCGAGCGGCGGGTCGCGATCACCGACCTTGCTGGCGTACCGGTACCCTCCCAGGCGCTCGTCGTGCTCCGCACGCGCCTTGGCGAGGTGCGCCGGATTGCCGAACAACTCGACCGCAGTCAGTGCCATGGCCTTGGCCGCCAGGTCCATCCCCTTCATCCCGATCGACGTTCCACCCGCGGCCACCGCCTGCCAGGTATGCGCCGGTGTCCCCGGCACCCACGTCGCCGTGTTGACCTGCACCGTGGGCACCACCCAGCTCACGTCGCCCACGTCGGTGGAGCCGTTCGACACGCCCGAATCGGCCGGAAGAATCGCTCCCGCGATCCGGGCGGGATCGGATGGTGCCCCGGCGAGCGTCTTCCCGATCGAGGCAGCGAACGCCTGCTCATCGGGCGTGTACCGGTAGCCGCCCACGCGCTGGAGCGCCTGCTCGGCCACGTCCGACAGATACTGATTGGGCAGCACGTTGTAGACCGAGTTCATCAGCTCGACCTCCATCGTGGTTCCGGTGCCCAGCGCCGCACCGTTGGCAGTCGCGAGGATGCGCTCCCAGATTCCCTCGAGCACCCGCATGTCGCTGTGCCGGGCATAGTAGTACGACTCGGCAAAATCGGGCACCACGTTCGGTGCGCGGCCACCGGCGCTGATGATGTAGTGGATCCGCGCCTCGCTCGGGATGTGCTCGCGGAGCAGGTTGACCATCGCGTTCATCGCCTCGACGCCGTCGAGTGCCGAACGGCCCTGGTCCGGTGCAATGGCCGCATGCGCGCTCACACCGCGGAAGCGGAACTTGGCCGAAATGTTGGCGAGCGTGGTGGAACGCATCACGCGGTTGGCGTCGCCGGGATGCCACGCCACGACGGCATCCACGTCGCGGAACAGCCCGGCGCGCACCATGTAGACCTTGGCGCCCCCGCCCTCCTCGGCCGGCGTACCATAGAAGCGGATCGTGCCGCTCTTGCCGTGCTGCTGCAGCCAGTCCTTGACCGCGATGGCCGAGGCGGCCGATGCCACGCCGAAGAGATGATGTCCGCAGCCGTGTCCCGGGCCCCCGTCGAGCAGGATCTTTCGCTCCGGCACGGAATCCTGTGACAGCCCGGGCAGCGCGTCGTACTCGCCCAGGATCCCGATCACCGGCCCGCCGCTGCCCCAACTCGCCACGAAGGCGGTAGGTATACCCGCGACGCCAGCCTCGATTCGGAATCCGGCGGCGCGCAGCTGCTCCTGCAGGAGGGCACTGCTCTTCGTCTCCTGGTAGCCGACTTCCGCGAAGCCCCAGATCCGGCGGGCGATATCGCTGGAGCGGGCGTGGCCGGCATCGATCTGCCGAAGAAGAGCGTCGATGCCCGGCTGCTGCGCATCGAGGACGGCGGTGAGGCCGGCCAGAGCCAGCGTCGCGAGCGTGAGAGAGCGCATCATGGATGCTCGGTGAAGGGATGGAAGACTCTACCGGGAAACGGCGGCCGGGGAAAGCCCCCACCCGTCCGCATGGATGGCACCCTGAGGCGGGACTCGGGAACCTCCGGTTTCGAGCTCCGCGGCTACCGGCGCCAGCGGACCAGGATCTCCTCGCGGTCGAAGCGCTTGAGCGTACCGACGAAAAGCCGCCAGAACACAAGCCCGAAGAGCACGAGCGCAATGAGGGCAAACGGCACGCTCCGGAGCGCCGGGCGGCCAATGAGACCGATCAGAATGATGGCCGCGGGGACCACCCAGAGGCCCGCCATCTGTGCCGCGGCCTGCACGTCAGCGGCCCGCATCGACGCCCGCATCCCGATCAGCGCGGCGATCCCGCCGGCAAGTGGTACTAGGAGCACCAGCGCCACCACGAACGGGAGGCCGGGAAAAACCGGGTGCCCGAGCCGGACGGTCGACACGATCATCGCACCGAGCGCGAACAGGAGGCCTGCTGCCCAGGTGACGAGCGTGCCCGGCACGGCCGCCGCCAGCAGCTTAGCCAGCAGGAACTCCCGATCCGCCACCGGCGTCGCAAGAATCGGCTCGAGCGTCCGCTGCTGTTTATCCGCGGCGATCGACATGGCTGCCCCCATGCTCGACAGGATCACCGGCATGAAGAGGAAGAACACGCCGACCTCGCGGACCAGGAGCCGGATAACCCGCTCCCCTTCCGGAAAACCCGCAAGCGCCGGGTCGAGGGTGGCGAAACGGAACAGGGCCACGAAATCCGGGTCGATGCCCGGCATCGCGGGATCGAGCGGCACCAGCGCCAGGAACACCACCGGGATACCGACGCCGATCAGCGGCAGGATCAGGTATCCGACCCAGACCTGGGCGTTGCTGCGGATATCCCGGAGCTCTTTGCGCAGGAAGAGAGCCAGCGCCGGCTTCATTGGGCCGCTCCGATGGTCGACAGGTAGACATCCTCGAGAGTCCGGCGGCTCGGCACGACGGCACGCACTCCGACCCCGGCTCGGACCAGCGCCTCGATCAGCGGCGGCACCGGATGCCCCGCCAGCAGTACCACGACTCCCCGCTCCTCGACGGTGGATTGCACCCCGAACGGCAGCGCAGCGAGCACCGCCGCGGCGCGACGGGGGTCGCCGTCGACCTCGATGGTGATCCGTTCGGTTTCGCCCCGGCCGCCAAGCGACTCCGGCGAACCGAACGCCAGCAGACGGCCGTGAATGATGGCGACGACGTCCGCCAGCTGCGCCGCTTCGGCCAGGTTGTGGGTGCAGACGACGATGGTCCGGCCCGCCTGTTTGAGCGAACCGATCAGCAGACGCACGTCGCGAGCAGACTGCGGATCGAGCCCCGAGGTCGGTTCATCGAGAAAGATCACCGCAGGATCGTGGAAGATGGCGCGGACCAGCGCCAGGCGCTGTTTCATCCCCTTGCTGTAGGTCGCCACCAGATCATCCCGGCGGTCCCACAGGTTCATCGCCGTCAGGTGCCGCTCGATGGTCTCCGCCAGCCGTTGACCACCGAGCCCGTACAGTTGCCCGAACAGGCTCAGATTCTCGAACGCCGAAAGGCGATCGTAGAGCCCCGGTGTTTCGGTCAGGAGCCCGGTGGAGGCCCGCAGCCGGCTCAGCTCCTCCGGTCCGCCGGGTATCGGTACTCCCGCGACCCGCGCCGTTCCTGAACTGACTCCGATCAGGCCGAGCAGCATCCGAATCGTGGTGGTCTTGCCCGCCCCGTTCGGACCGAGCAGCGCGCACAGCTGCCCTTCGCCCAGTTCGAGCGACAGCTGGTCGACCACGACTCGATCGCCAAAGACGCGGGTCAGGTTGGTTGCCGTTACCATTCGAATGAGCCTGTTTCCGGTAGAGACCGATCTCGAGTACCCCAGGTCGGCGCTGCGACCGCCCCAATGTCGGGGCGAACCCCCTGCTCTGCAAACCGCGGGGGCAGTAATCTCACCCTGATCAGCCCGACCCTTGCACTTCAAGTCGATGATCAGTTAGGTTTTAAGGCTGTCACCCGACTGTCGTCGGGGCCGAATTGCCGAATCATCGAGGGAAGCGATGCCGAGGATCAAGTCCGCCAAGAAGCGGTTGCGTCAGACCAAGACCCGTACTGCTGCCAACCGCCAGAAGCGGAGCCAGCTCCGGACCGCGCTCAAGAACGCCCGGAAGGCCACCGACACGGCCAGCCGCACCGAGACCGTCGCCGCCGCCGAGAAGCTGCTCGATCGGGCCGGCCAGAAGCGGCTGATCCACCCCAACGCCGCCGCTCGCCACAAGAGCCGGCTGGCCAAGGCCAAGAACGCCGCCGCTGCCAGCGCCTGAGCGCAACCAGCCAAGGTAACGAAAGAGGGGCCGGCATTTGCCGGCCCCTCTTTGATTTGTCGCCCTGCCCCGTCGGCTCACACTGCGGCGAGTTCGGCCCCGCAGCGCTCGCAGTACCACTCCGTCGGCCGGTTGAGCGAGCCACACTCGCCACACTTGAGGGTCTTAGCCGAGGTGGGCGCCGGGCGATCAGGCCCGCGGACCTCGGGCACCGTCGTAGTCGCCTGCCCCGCCGCGTTCCGCGGATCGAGCGTCATCGACTTGAGAAAGGTCAACTCGTCCACCGGCGAGGCCGGCGGCGGCGCCAGGGGCTCCTTGGCAGCTGAATGGGCCGGAAACGGAATCGAGCGGGTCGGACCCGACTCCCGCGGCTTGAGGCCGCCACGGGGCACGAAGCGCGGTGCTTCGGGCAGTTCGATCGGCGCCGCGCTGGAGGAAGCCGGAGCTTCCGATACAGCCACCTCGGGCGTTTCCTCTTCCAGGCTCAGAACCACGGGGACTTCGACCTCAGCCACCGGTTCCGGCTCCGGAGCCAGCGCAATCGGCTCGAGAACCGGTTCCGGTTCGGGGGGCGGAGCCGGGACGATCTGGCTCAACACTTCCTCCAGCCGACCGATCTCGCCGGACAGCCGGTCGAGTTCCTCGTTGAGGCCGGCAATCTTGCCGCCGCAATCATCGGCGACCCGCTGCCACTCCGCTTCACTGTATTCGCCCACCGAATGGCGCAACTCGGCCTCGGCGAGGGTTTCCTCTTCCTCGCTCCGGAACGCCTGGTATTCCCGGGCCTGACTCCGCAGTCCTTCGAGGGTGCTGGCAATGACGTCGGAATGCCCCCCAAGGCTCTCGACCACCTGGGCCAGCCGGGCCTCGTAGTCGGTCCGGACGCGCTGCCGCACGGCGGGCGGAGTCTTGCTTCCTGCGGCGTCGATCTTTTCGAGCCAGCCGGTCAGCTGCTGCCGCGACGCGAGGAGCGACTCGACCTCGCTCAAGTCCTGGCGCTCAAAATCGGTCATCCTGAGTGTCTCCCAGCGTGTCCCCGGTTCCCCAAGCCTGTGACGGTCTAACTAAGTCCCGTCAAGGCAACGTGTTACGAGGTCATGGCGCAGTGGCCTTCCGGTCGCGATCAAAGACGACCCGGCCCCCTACCACCGTCACCTCGGCCTGCCCCGTGAAGCTCTCACCAAGATAGGGGCTATTGGTGCTCTTGGAATGCAAATCCTCTGCCCGAACGATCCACTGCCGTCCCGGGTCGAAGATGACGACGTCGGCCGGCGCTCCGACGGCCAGCGTCCCTCCCGGGAGTTTGAAGACCCGGGCCGGGACCGTGCTCATCCGGGCCACCAGATCCGGCAGCGACAAGAGCCCGGGGGTCACCAGTTCGCGGAGCCCGACCGCCAGCGCCGTTTCGAGCCCGACGATGCCGTTCGGCGCCTGGTCGAACTCTCGCTGCTTGGCATCGTAGTGGTGCGGGGCGTGATCGGTCGCGATACAGTCGATGGTGCCGTCGCGCAGCGCCTGGCGGATCGCTTCGACGTCGGGATCTTCCCGCAGTGGCGGATTCATCTTGGCGTTGGTGTCGTACCCTTCACAGCAGCGGTGCGTCAGGCTGAAATGGTGCGGGGTGGCCTCGGCGGTAACGTTGAGGCCCTTTTCCTTGGCGCGACGGATCAGGTCGACCGACCCCCGGGTCGACATGTGGCAGAGATGAATGTGCCCACCCGTCAGCTCCGCAAGGATGATATCCCGGGCCACCATGATTTCTTCGGCCGCCGAGGGAATGCCCTTGAGGCCGAGCCGGGTGGCGACTTCGCCCTCGTGCATGGCGCCGCCCTGCGCCAGCGTATGATCCTCGCAGTGATCGGCCACGGGAATGCCGAACACTTTGGCATACTCGAGCGCCGTCCGCATCAGCTGACTCGAAACCACCGGCCTGCCGTCGTCGCTCACCGCCACGGCGCCGGCGCCGATCATGTCACCAAACTCGGCCAGCTGCTGGCCGTTCTGCCCCAGGGAGACGCAGCCGATCGGATAGACCCGAGCCCGGCCGGCCTGGAGCGCCTGCCGGACCACGAATCCGACTGCGGCCTGGTTGTCGATGACCGGATCGGTGTTGGGCATGGCGCAGACACCGGTAAATCCACCGGCGACGGCAGACAGGGTACCGGTGGCAATCGTCTCCATGTGCTCCTGCCCCGGCTCGCGCAGGTGCACGTGCACGTCGATGAATCCCGGAGCCACGACCTTGTTGGTCGCGTCGATCCGCGGGGTGCCATCGGCAACGGCAATGTTGCGGCCCACCGCTTCGATCCGGCCATCGAGGATGTACACGTCGGCCACGCCGTCGGTGCCGCGGGAGGGGTCGATCACGCGACCACCGGCAATCAAGAGTGCATTCATCGGTCGTCTGCTGCCTGACTCCGCCAGTCGGGCGACCCGCCGGCGAGGAGATAGAGCACGGCCATCCGGACGGCC
>CAZUES010000060.1:0-15506 GCA_964619465.1 uncultured Gemmatimonas sp. | reverse complement strand
CTTAACCTGCTGATTACAAATCAGCTGCTCTGCCAATTGAGCTACGCCAGCGGACTTACCATAAGTCCGCAGAAAGTTGACAGACCCTTATTTTACCTTGACTTAGCGCAATCGTCAACAGCCGACGAACCGGCGCAACCGGAAACCCGCTCCCGCCGCCCAACCGGGCCCGCCCAAGCCCCAAATCGACCCCCAAAGAAACGCCGACTCACCCCCCCGAACCACGGTCGATCAGTTCGGCGCTGCCGTCCCGCCGGTCCCGAATTTCGAACCGTTCCGCCGTGAGCAACTGGCGAATCCGATCCGCCTCGGCAAAGTCCTTCACCCCTTTGGCAATCCGGCGCCGGACGGCCCAGCGCGACGCCCAGCGAAGCCGCTCCCCGGCCTCACTCGGACCACTTGGCGCCAAGGGAGTGTCATCCTCATCGATGGCTGACGCCGGAATCTCCGCCCGGGCCTGGGCGCGGTGGGCAATGGCCAGAACCCGGTCGACCAGATCCCAGGCCTGCTTGGCCCCGGCCGTCGGGAGCACCCCCTCGTCGAGCAATCGATTGGCTTCGCGGACAAACTCGAAAACGAAGCCAATCGCTTCCGGCGCGTTGAGATCGTCGTCGAGCGCGGCAGTCAGATTGGCCTCGAGCGCCTGGCTCGGCTGGGTCCAGGGCGAATCGGCCCCGCCCTTCCCCTGACCGGCCCGCTCCAGACGGTCGGCAAACTCGCCCAACCGTCTGGATCCTTCCCGGGCCGCGGCAAGGGCATCGTCGGTCAGGTCGAGTTGCTGCCGGTAATGGGTCTGATAGATCAGCAGGCGAATGGCTGCGGCCTCGACTCCATCCTCGTGCAGATCCCGCGGTGTCGTGATGTTGCCGAACCGCTTGGACATCTTGGCGCCACGGACATTGAGAAACTCTCCATGGAGCCAGTAGCGGGCAAAGAGATCCTCGCCGGTAAAGGCGCAACTCTGCGCAATCTCATCTTCGTGGTGAGGAAAGATCAGATCCACACCCCCGGTATGGATGTCGAGCACCTGCTCGCCATAGCGGTGGCTCACCAGCTCGAGCGCCATGGCCGAGCATTCGAGATGCCAGCCGGGGCGCCCCCGCCCGAAGGGAGCATCCCACGCCGCCCCGACCCGCTCGTCCTCCGGCTTGGCCGCCTTCCAGAGCACGAAATCCTGGGCATTGTCCTTAGTGTATTCGTCCGAGTTGACCCGCCCGCTGGCCCCGGCCTTCAGTTCGCGCCGGTCGAGCTGGGACAGTCGCCCGTAGGCCGGAAAGCGATCGATCCCGAAATAGACCGACCCGTCCTCACCCCGATAGGCCGTCCCGTTGCGGAGGAGGCCCGACACCAGCCGAACCATCGACGGCACGAAGGCCGTGGCGCGCGGATAGGCATGGGCCGGAACGATCCGGAGAAAGTCCCGGTCCTCATAGAACGCAGTCACATATGGAGCAACCAGCTGATCGATGCCAACGCCCTGCTCGCCGGCAACCCGGATGATCTTGTCGTCCACATCGGTGAGATTCATGATGTGAAAGACCTGGTACCCGCTGGCCTCGAGCCAACGGCGCAACAGGTCGACGAACAGAAAGGTCCGGAAGTTCCCGATATGGGCGTAGTTATAGACGGTGGGCCCGCAGGAATAGAGCGTCACACGAGGCGGCGCCCCCGGCACGAACGGCTCGACCCGACGAGTCAACGTATTGAAGAGTGACAGCCCCAAGTCTATTCCTCCGCCCTGGCTCCGGATCCCGGCCACACGAGAGGCGGGAAGCTAGCAATCCATCCCGACGAGGAACAGGCCGACCGGGGACGAGCGCGAGGTCAGCTCTCGTCGAGCGGGTCGCCGTCGTTGAGCGGATCAGCGGATTCGGGCCGTGCCGTGTGCGGGGGCTGCATCAGGATGGTACGCTGGGCGGCAGGGATCTGGATCCCTTCGGCGTCGAGCCGGTACTTGAGACGCCGCGAGAACTCCCGGAAGGCCGGCCCCTCCGAACCGGGTACGGTACGGATCAACGTGCGGATCACGATGCCGTTGTCTCCGAACCGGTCAATCCCGACCACCTCCGAGCCGCCATCGAAACGGGCCTTCCACGCGGAATCGGCCCGGAACTTGGTCAACTCGTCCCGGACCACCGCCAGGGCGTGATCGACATCGGTTCCATAGCTGACCGGAATGTCGACCACCGCGCGAGACCAGCCTCGGCTGGTGTTGATGACCCAGGGGATCGAGCCGTTCGGTATGATATGGAGCGCGCCGTGCAGATCGCGGAGTCGCACCGCCCGGAGCGAGACCTGCTCGACCGTGCCGCTGTGTTCTCCAATCCGGACGCCGTCGCCGACGACGAACTGATTCTCGAGCAGGATGAAGAACCCGGAAATCAGATCCTTGACCAGGCTTTGCGCACCGAAGGACACCGCGAGACTCAAGATGCCGACCCCGGCGAGCAGTGGCCGGATATCGATGAACAGATTGAGACTGGACAGGAGCACGGCCACCAGGACGACCGCCCTGCCGACGCTGCGCACCAGCTGGGCAATGGTCTGCCCCCGCTTTTCGCCGGCCGAGAGTACCGTGGCATCGCCGTCGTCGGCGGCGAGCTCGATCCGACGGGCAATCAGTCGGACCAGGCCGGTACCGGCCCAGCCGAGGAGCAGCAATACGGCCAACTGGAGGACTTTGCGGACCATGTGGCCCCGCTCGGTCCCCAGCAGCTCGGCAACCCAGTCGATTACAGGAATATCCATAGCCCCAAGCTTAGAGCGCCGATCGGGCCTCCGTCAAATAATCGAGGGGTGCCGGCGGTCGGTTCCGCGGCACCCCTCGAGGCTGAATCGTTTTTCGGCAGTTCGTCAGTCGGCCGATTCCGTCGGACGCGCCATCAGCACCGGCACCCCGGCCCCACGAATGATCTCCCCGGCAACGCTTCCAAGCAGCAGGCGACGGAAGCCGGTCGCCCCCTGAGTCGTCATGGCTACGAAATCGTAGGCGCCGGTGTCGAGTTCGTCGAGGATCGACGGTACGGCGGAGACGCCGATGACGCACTTGGTGGCGACTCGCAGCCCCTGGCTCCGCAGCCGTTCGGCCACCTGTTCGAGATAGCGCTCCGACACCGCCTGCCGCGCCGCCATTTCCTCGTCGGAAAAGACGATCGGGTAGGGCGGCATCGACCCCGCGATCCCGAGGCTGGGTTCATTGACGTGGAGCAGCGTGACATGGGCCTGGGTCACCAGCGCAAACGGCACCAGCGGCGCCAGAATCGCCTCGGACGCCACCGACTGGTCGAGCGGCACCAGGCATCGATCGAAGGGCGCCTCGTCGGGCAGGACCGGTTTGCCATCCTTCGGACGGACCAGCAGCACCGGCGCGATGGTGCGACGGATCACGTGATCGGCCACGCTGCCGAGCCAGGCTCGAGCCAGCGCCCCGCGGCCATGGGTCGACATCACGAATACGTCCGGCCGAATCCGATCGAGTTCCTCGACCAGGGCGTCGCCCACCACGCCCTCGATCAGGCGAGAAGCCACAGCATGCCCACCAACCGTACCCAGGGACCGGGCCACTCCGGTCAGATAGGCGCGCTCATCCTCGCGGACCTGTTCCTGGTCCGGCACTCCCACCATCGGGGCTCCTTCGATCGGCCCGAACACCGTGGCAAGCTCATGGACCCGAAGCAGGGTCAGCCGAGCCCCCGCCTCGCGCGCCAGACGTACCGCCACCGGCAGCGCCGCCTCGGCAAAGGGCGAGCCGTCGAGTGAAATCACCACCGATTGCATTGTCATCGTGTCCTCTCTTCCGCGCCGCGCGGGCTCGATTACTTGGATGGACCCGAAGAACCACCGGTTTTACAGGTATTGATTCCGAACAGCGTGTACATCGGACAGTTACCCGTCAATGCCGTCCCGACCGGAATCAGGCCGAGCAGGGTAACGTAGCGCCATGGCGGTTCGAGGGCGCCATAAAGCCCAAGAATGAGAACCCCGATGACCAGGCGAATGCCGCGATCAATGGTACCGACGTTGCGAATCATGGGCGTTGCCTCCACTGAAGGTCCAGCCAGGCGACCGGCCGGACCGTTTACAACGGCACCGTGAGCACCGCGCACGGCGCGGCCAGCAACAGACTTCGCGCCGTCTCGGTCGGTTCGACCACTTTGGGCGGCCCTCCCCGCCGATAGCCGATGACGAGCACATCCGTTTCCATGGCGTCGACCTGGTCCAGGATCTCGACCACCGGGCTCCCGCTGCGCAGCACGATCCGGAGCGGCGGGACCTCTCCTGCGGAGGTCGTACCTGCACCATTCGACGCCCACGCCCGGTCTCCGAGCGCGACCGGGGCGGTTCGAGCCACCGTGACCCCGGTGAGAGGCAGATCGATTTCCCGGCCCCAGTGCACCGCCAGATCGAGAACCTGATGCGCACGGGGCGTTTCGTCGAGGGCCACCAGGCCGTGACGAAAGGGCCAGCCGCCACTCGGGACCGAAAGGACCGGAATCCCGGTGCGCCGAACCACCGCATCGGACGTCTCGCCGAGCGAGGCCGGCCGCCGTCCTCGTCGATCCCGGCGCCCCAGAACGATCAGCGTGGCCCGATGCCGGTCGGCAAACCGGCTGATCTCGACACCTGGTACACCATGCGCCACCCATGAGGTGAGGGACCGGGGCTGCGCTTCGAGCCAACCGGCCAACCCCGCCGTTGCCGATTCATCCCGGAGCCCGGCAGGCGTGTGTTCGCCGACGCGAAGGAGGGCCAATGGCGCGGCGTGCGCCGACCGCAGCCGTTCCGCGACCACGACCGCATAGCGACCCTCCTCCGAATCATCGCTCGCTACCAGAATCCGGTCTCCGAGCACCAACCCCTCACCGTTCGTTCGAATGGCAAGGTAGACACTCGATCGTGAAGAATTGATGAATGCACGACGAGGCCATTCCAAGGAACGTCTCACAGCGGCATTCCGTCTGTCGAGACGGCGCGAGATGCGCTAAGATAGGGCGCATGGCTCCGAGCAGTGACCGCAACGATCGTATCGAACAATTGGTCCGGGCCACTCCGGAACTGGTGGGTGAACTCAGCCTGGAAACGGCTCTGCCCCGCATCGCTGAGCTGGCGCGCGACCTGCTCCAGGCCAAATACGCCGCGGTGGGCCTTCTCAACCCGGATCACCGCACCCTCAAGTCGTTTACCACGGCCGGGCTCACCGACGAAGAGCATGCCCGGATCGGCGCGCCGCCGGTGGGACACGGTGTATTGGGGCTGGTGATTCGGGAGGGCCAGGTCATCCGCCTTCCCGATCTCCGGCAGCACGCCTCGGCGGTCGGGTTTCCACCCAATCATCCGCCGATGCGCTCCTTCCTGGGCGTTCCGATCGTGGGCCGCGCCGGCATCGTCGGCGACCTCTACCTGACGGAAAAGCACGGCGCCGCCGAATTCAGCGACGAAGACGTTCACATTGCCCTGCTGCTCGCGTCGATCGTCGCATCGGCGGTCGAGAATGCGCAGCTGCACGAGCGCACCATTCGACTGCTCGAAGAGGTGCAGCAGCTGCATCGCAGCCGCGAGCGTTTCTTCGCGATGATCAACCACGAGCTGCGCAACGCTCTCGCCGCGGTCTACGGCTGGGCGGAACTGATGGTGCGCAAGAAGGATCCCGCCACGGTGCCGCGCGGCTCGATCGAGATCCTGGAAGCGGCCGAACATGCGGTGGCCCTGATCAACGACCTGCTGGATCTCAACCGGCTCGACGAAGACCGCCTCAAGCCGATGATCCGGGACGTCGACTGCGCAGCACTGGTCCGCTCGGCGATGCAGCGGGTCACCCCCGCGGCCACCGAACGACAGGTGACGCTCACCGGTTTTCCGCCGGCAACCTCGGTGCTCTGCCGGACCGATGCGCACCGGGTCGAGCAGATCTTCGTGAACGTGCTGACCAACGCCGTCCGATACGCACCAAACGGCAGCCGGATTACCGTTACGGCCGCCGTCGGACCGACCGATGTCGAGTTCGAAATCCTGGACGAAGGCCCCGGCGTTCCCGCGGACATGGAAGAGCATATCTTCGATATCTATTATCGCGCGGGGGCCATGGATGGCTCCGACCCGGGCCATGGCCTCGGTCTGGCCCTCTCACGACGGCTGGCCCGCCTGCTCGGCGGCGACCTCTGGGTCATTCCGCAGCCCGGCGGCCGCTTCGTGCTTCGCTTGCCGGGCGTGTCCGACCACCGACCCTGATCCACTCAAGCCAACCTCCGATGTCAGCGCGCTTATGAAAGTCCTACTCGTCGAAGACGATCGCAAAGTTGCCGGGTTCATCGAACAGGGCCTCAAGGAAGAGGGGTACGTCGTCGATGTGGCGCCCGACGGCGACGAGGCCACCATGCTGGCGCACGTCTACGACTACGACGTCATCCTGCTCGATGTCATGCTGCCCAAGAAGAACGGGTTTCAGATCGCCCAGGAGTTGCGCCGCGAGGGACGGAGCACGCCGATCCTGATGCTGACCTCTCGCGATGCCGGAGAAGACATCGTCCGGGGACTCGACGCCGGTGCGGATGACTATCTGACCAAACCCTTCCGCTTCGACGAACTGCTCGCCCGACTCCGCGCGCTGCACCGCCGGGGCGGCGCCGAGCGGCTGGACGTGATCCGGGTAGGTCCGTTCGAAATCGATCGGCTCAAGCATCACGCCAGCGCGGACGGCAAACGAATCGACCTGACCGCGAAAGAGTTTCAGCTGTTCGAGTACTTCATGCTGCACCCCGGCGAGGTGGTGCGGCGAACCACGCTGCTCGAGAAGGTCTGGGACATGCACTTCGACCCGGAAAGCAACGTGGTCGACGTCCACGTCGGCAATCTGCGCCGTAAACTCCTCAAGCATGCCGCCGATCCGCAGATCGTGACCGTCCGCGGCGTAGGGTTCAGCCTTCGGCCGGCGGAGGAGTGAGACTCGGCATGTTCGCACGCACGGCGGCCCATCCGCTGGCGGCAGCGGTGTGCCTGGCTGCCGGTTTCCTTGCCCCCTATTTCGGTTCCGGCGCCGAGCTTCGACACCTCATCTGGATGGCCGGCCTGGTGGGACTCGGCGCTCCGATCGTTCTCGGCACCGTCCGCGGAGCGCTCCGAGGCCGGTTTGCCGCCGACCTGGTGGCATCACTGGCGCTGGTCACCGCGGTGGTGCTGGGCGAGCCCCTGGCGGGGTTGGTCATCGTAATCATGCAGACCGGCGGCGAGGCGCTCGAGGACGGCGCCGCTCGGCGCGCATCACGGGCAGTAGCCACGCTCGAGGCCATGGCGCCGCGGACCGCGCACCTGATCCGAGACGGAGTGGTCGAGGATCGGCCGGTCGGAGCGATTGCCACCGGCGACCTGATCCTGGTCCGTCCGGGCGAGATGGTGCCTTGTAATGGAATGGTACGCGACGGGCGCGGCAGCTTCGACGTCTCCACCATCACGGGTGAAGCAGCTCCGGTCGACGCCGAACCGGGCACGCCGGTGCTGAGCGGATCGATTGCCCGTGAAAGCCCGGTGACGATCGAGGTAACGGCCCCGGCCGAAGCAAGCCACTATCACCGCATCGTCGAGCTGGTGCGCACCGCAGAAACCAGCAAGGCGCCAATTCAGCGCCTGGCCGACCGCGCTGCCGCCTGGTTCACGCCCTTGACCCTGGTGGTATGTGCCGCCGCGTACCTGCTCTCGGGCGATCCGCTACGCGTGCTGGCCGTCCTGGTGGTGGCAACACCGTGCCCGCTGATCCTGGCCGCACCGGTGGCAATGCTGGGCGGGATCAACCGCTCAGCTCGGCGTCAGATCATCGTCCGCCACGGCGGAGCGCTCGAACGGCTCGCCACGGTCGATACCGCCGTGTTCGACAAAACGGGCACCTTGACCGAAGGAAAGCCACAGGTCGAACGCGTCACGGCGCTCCCGCCGTTTTCCGCAGCCGAGATCCTCCGGCTCGCCGGCGCCGTCGAGCAAGGCTCGGGACACCTGCTGGCCCGCTCCCTCTGCAGCGCCGCGGTCCAGGAACTTGGCGGTTTACCCGAAGCGACCGGGATCCTCGAAACGCCGGGCGGCGGCGTAACGGGCCAAGTCGGCAGGCACACCGTTACAGTCGGTGCGCAAAAGATGATCCGCCGCTGTGAGCCGGAGGCCGCCGCCGCGTTCGGGCCATACGATGGCGACCCGGGCCTTCGAGCCTACGTCGTCATCGACGGCTGTGCGGCCGGGATGGTTCACTATGCCGACCGGACCAGACCCCACGCCCGCGTGATGATGCACGACCTCGCGGCGGCCGGGATTCGGCGCACCCTGTTGCTCTCGGGCGACCGCGCCGCCAACGTTTCGGCCCTGGCTCGGGAGCTCGGCATTCACGAGGCGGAGGGCGACCTCCTCCCGGAGGACAAATTGGCGCGCATCGGAGCGCTGCAGCAGCACGGGCACCAGGTGCTGATGGTGGGTGACGGGGCCAACGATGCACCGGCCCTGGCCGCCGCGCAGGTCGGCATCGCGATCGCGACCGAGACCCGAGGCTTGAGCGCCGAGGCTGCCGACGTGGTCTTATTGACGGACGACCTGCGTCGGATACCCGAAGCCATTACCATCGCCAGACGCACCATGCGCATCACCCGGCAGAGCATCGGGGCAGGATTGGGGTTGTCGCTGGTGGCCATGGGATTTGCGGCCGCGGGACAGATCACCCCAACGGTTGGTGCGCTGCTCCAGGAAGCGATCGACATCGCCGTCATCGCCAATGCGCTCCGCGTGCTCGGCAGCCGCGGATAATCCGAACGCAGTCCGACGCAGCCATCAGCGGCGGATGGCCACCGCGTCCTCGCGGGATCGTAAGGCAATCACGACCAGTTGGGATGGGCCGGCGCCAGTCTCGGCAGCCAGGTCGAAGGTGACCGGATCCGCAGCCAGCCCGAGCGTCGAAGCGACCGCGCCGTCGAGAAAGAGCCGATAGCGCCCGGGACGGAGGCCCATCTGATAGAATGACCCGTCGGAGAAGGGTTCGATCTGCTGCCTGCTGCCGGTAGCCACGTGCTCGAGCACCAATTCCACGCCACCGGACAGCGTACCGACCGCATCCCCGATCCACTCCATCCGACCTTCCAGGATGGCGCCGACCACGATGGGAACCTGGATGCTGACCACCTCGCCCGGCCGGGGAATGACCGCTTGCCGGGCACGATCGGGCATCCAGCGGGGGTCTGCCAGGCTGGCGCTGTCGACGGCCAGGTGAATCGGCTCGAACGGTTGTACGCCCCAGAGTTCGAAGCGTCCGGCACGGTCGGTTATCAGCGCCCGCCCCGCGGCAAAGATGCGAGTCCCGGACAGAACCGGCTCGTCGGAGCTTCGCGACCCGTTACCATCGAGGTCGAGAAAGACCACGCCCGCCAACCCGGCACGCTCGATCGCCGGCTCCGCAGACCACATCACCCGCCCCCCCTTCCGATCCCACACGGCCGACCCGCCCGCCACCTGATCCATCCGGCCCGAGGCCGCCGGATCGGCGATGCCGCGCACCGCGTAACGAAGCTGGGATAGCTGCGTCACCAGCCCTACGGAGAATACGGGGCCGGACCGGTTCCGCTCCCAGGTTACCATGGTTTCCAGCCGCCCGAGCGTGCCGACGCCGGTCATCGCGGCAACACTCGAGCGGCGCAGCCCGCCCTCCATGGCCACCTCGGCGTCGGCGCGAAGCCAAAGCCGCCGCAGTGCTGCGGGCCATCCCGCCGCCGGCAGGACCGTCCCTTCGAGGCCGAAGGCCGACTGATCCGCGCCAAGCGAACCCCAGGCCACGCGGACGAAGGGCCGGACGTGCAGGTGCGGGAGAGGCACCGCCACGGCGGCCCGTACCACCGTGGTTGCTCCGGAGTCGCCCATGGCGCGGCTGACCATGGCTTCGGCGCCGACGGTACCCCGCCCCCGCGACCCGACCCGCCCGTGGAGCCGCCACTCCCGACGGGTTCCCAAACCGCCGGCAAAGTCGAGCAGATCCAGCGTAAGCGCCCGATGCACACTCGGTTCGTACCGGGCAGCCGCGCGAGTCAGCAATCCGGTCAGATGCTCGAAGTCGAGACCGAGCGCATTGCTGGGAGCGGCAGTCACAGTTCCGTATGGTCGCCAGCTGCGGACGCTGTCGTCTGCGCGCACCGTGAGACCGGCCCGGGCGGAAAGCCGTGACGTCAGTCCGACCGCAACGTCCGCGTTAGCAAGCCATCGGCAGGGCATGTCCTGGCATTGGCCGGCGGCGACGGCATACTCGGTTGCCCCCGAACGCAGCAGCATCGGAACGGCCCGGAAGCTCTGGCTGAGGTCGCGGATCTCGCCGTTCGGTCCGTAAGCAATCAGATCGATCGGGTTCTCCCCGTAATGCACGGGTACCATGATCCGATACCGCCCCCCCGCCCCGGCCGAATCGAATCCGATCAGGCGTCCCGAACGAAACGCATCGACGCTCCATCCCGGCGGGAGCGACCCGGTAAACGGTAAGGCCTCGAGGAGGAGCGGACGAAAGGGTGGCCGGTTGGTCAACGAAATGCCGCGGACCTGCTCGGTCCGCAGACTCTGGGTTGCGACGTCGCCCAGGCGGAAACCGGTGAGCCAGCGGCTTTCCGGCCAGGTCCGATACCACTCCAGATCGACCGATGCTTCGCTGCCGCTGTTACCGCGAACACGGCTGACCGCGACCCCGCCGAGCGCGGCGCTGGCCAGGCCCAGTCGATAGGTGGTATGGTCGAGTAGCGTGCGGCCGGTGGTGTGAACATCGTAGTCCAGTGCAATGCCGCTCCAGCCCGGAAGTTCGGCGGCAGCGGCAACCGGCTGCGCCATCGCCGAGTCGCGCAGCCGCTGCCGGGCCGCAGTACGAAGCAGGCGGCGGACGATCGGCAGCTGGGCAGATGGAGTGACCCGCACCAGCGACTGTGATTCGTCGAAGCTGAGCGGGGTTTCGAGCACCCGCGCCAGGTCGTCGAGCGTCTGGTAAGCCCTGCTGATCGGGCGGCGAACCTCCAGCAGATCGAAGACCGAAGCAACCGGAAGGTAGAGGGTGTCTCGGATGGTGTGCGCCTCGACCGTCGTGGCGGCCACGGTTCCGAGCCGGACCTCGACCAGAACGGGGTCGCCGGGACTGGCCACAACCGCCTCGCCCGGAATGGGAACGGCCATCGGCATCGAGACCGGGCGGTGACCTCCGCAGGCAGCGACCAGTACCAGCCACCCCAGGCCCCACCGTACCCCATGACGACTCGGCGCACCCATGACGGGTTCCGCTAGAGCGTGACGCCGTAAAGGGTCAGGACAATCGTGCCGGTATAGCTGCCGGCCATCTGGCTGAGCGGGGGTGATACGGAGCCACCGACCCAGACGTAGATGTTGGTGCCCAGGGAGATGATGCCGAGGCCGACTGCCGAGTTGGGATTGAAGGTGGTTCCGCCGGGCGTCGTGTTGTTGTTCCGATAGAGACCGCAGGTTGCGCAGAACGAAATCGGCATGGTGGCGCCCCCGCCGACCCGGCCGAGCTGCGACGGCAACGTGAGATCGAACGACGGCAGCACTGCCAGGAGGGTAAAGTGGATCCGCCAGCTGGCGGCGCCAGCTTCGGCCGGACCGACGCTGGTGGTGGTTCCGGAAATCACCGTACCCAGGTCGAGATCGGCCCGGCGGGTCACCTGCGCACCCAGCTGATTCGGGGTGAACAGCGCAACGGCTGCGGCGAGGCACGCGCGTCGAGTCCTCGCCACGATCGTCACCGCAACTCCACCACCCGTCGGACCGGTGCCGTCGGCAGGACGAAGGAGGCCGGAAGGTCGCTGCGTCGGCCGATTGCTTCGATCCGGACCAGATAATCACGATCCGGAAGGTCGGCGGCCGACATCACCAGGCGCGGGTGCAGCGTGTGATAGACACCGAGCGGCAGCTCGGTTTCGCGAACTACCCGGCCGGCCT
The DNA here is from genome assembly GCA_964619465.1 of uncultured Gemmatimonas sp. Lineage (GTDB taxonomy): Bacteria > Gemmatimonadota > Gemmatimonadetes > Gemmatimonadales > GWC2-71-9 > SHZU01. The sequence continues at coordinate 3,560 of CAZUES010000060.1, read as the reverse complement.
TGTCCTCCACGGTTGCCCGAAGCGTGCCGACCCAGGCGGCGTTGCCGTGGCGCATCAGCGGAACCCGAACAGTGATCGAGTCGGCGCCCCGAATCGCAGTCGGCTCACCGAGCTCGAGCGCCGTCGCGACGGCGCCCTTCCGAAAGAGAAATGGAAAAACGCTCCGCACCTCCAGCGTAATCGCCACATTGACCGCCTCGACCGCGGCAACCGGCATCGCGCGCGGCACCGTCCGTGATGCCACGACGAGGCGGGCCCAGTATTCCCGATCGGGGATGCCGTCGGGAGGACGCACCAGGAGCCGCACCGTTCGCCGCGCACCGGGATCCAGGGCAAAGCGGCGGGGGAACATCTCGATCCACTGAGCCGCGGACGGCGTCGAGTCGCCGACGGGGGTTCGGGTATCGAGCAGCAAGTTCCCGAGAGAGTCCGTCACCGGCACTCCATACAACGTCGAAAGGTCGACTTCCACACGATCTTCGCCGATGTTGACGACGGTGAAGGTACCGGCCCGCTGACCACGATCGACCACTACGGCCTGCGGCGCAATCAACACGGCCTGCGCGGCAAGTACAGCAGGCAGCATTGAGCCAAGCAGGGCAGCGAGACCAAGGCACCGCATTGTCAGAAGTACACCACGGTCATCGTCATCGTTCCCGAATAGGTTCCGGCCGCCTGCGACACTGCCGGCTGCGCGGTGGCGCCGACAAAGACGTAGAGGAAGCCGCCGGCGGGTATCGACGTCGACGTGGCAACCGCAGAGGGAACGAAGTCCGTCCCGGACGCGGCACTGTTGGCGTCGTTGTGTCGCCCCTGCCAGCTCGCGATCGGCAGATTGTTGCCGCCACTCGTAATGTTGGTCGGCAGTGTGAACGTGATGTTGATGTTACTGCTCTGCTGCCCCTGCACCGTAAAGCTCGCGGCACCGGCATCCGTCACGGCAATGGTCCGATCGAGACCGGGAAAGACCAGCCCGAACTCCAGGTCGGACGTCGCAGTGACCGTGATCGGCTGCTGCACACTGGCCGTGACGCTCGCGTTGGCAGAGTTCTGAGCTGAAGCGACACTTCCGCTGCCCAGGGCAAAGACGAGAGCCATCAGCCCAATCCATCGTTTCGAGCGCACAGATACCTCCTGACGAAGTCCAGAACCACACCAACCCGGCGCCCCCACAGCGGATCAGGTCGGCAGTCACCGTGCCCACCGAGATGGCGGCGCATCGATGACACTAGGCGCAACGGGTGTGCCAGATCCGGGGCCGGACTTCTGCTCCCAGGTGGGCAACGCCGGCAGGCAGTCGCTGCGCCCCCGATCATGCACAGCTAGCTAGGCTTCAAACACGCGGAGATGACAGTCCCGGCGCGACGAAGTTTGCATGGGCGCCAGCAATTCGCGACGACCGTATTCGGACTTTTTCGTGATGCTTGCATCATCACGTTTTCATCTATGGCGATAGCATCATCGGATCTTCATGAACCTGCGCCATCAGGCGCGCCCACTAGGGCCGAATGGCCCTAGTCATCATCGCATCGAACCAAAATTGAGCGAGCGGCATCCGCGTTGCCCGAGTAACAGATGGCAGCAGACGCCTCCGTATCACCGGGTCGGGCTGCATACGAGGGGAGAGATAATGATCGACCGCTTCGATTCAGCCGAGCTTGCAGCCGCTGCGCCCTGGAAGGCGGAGCCCGCGTCAGCGATGGTCGACGACGGACTCAACCTGGTTGCCGCCGGACGATTCGAACGCGCGGCGGAACAGTTTGCCCGTGCGGCGGAGCGGGCCCATGAAGAAGGCAACGCCGCAGTCGAGGCGGACGCCTTGCGCCGATTGGCGGAGCTCCGCTTCCGGGCGGGCTATCCGGGCGATGCGCGCAACCTCGCCGAACGGAGCCGCGAGTGCGCCCTCCGCACCGATCAGAACAGGCTACGGGTCGAGACGAGCAACACCATCGGATGCATTCAGCTCGAAATGGGTGATCTCGAGCACGCGGCGGAGAGTTTTCTCGAGGCGCTGGCCATCGCGGATATACCGGATGATCTCGCAGGCAGGATCGAACAGAATCTGGGAATCATCGCAAGCATTCAGGGACGTTGGGACGATGCGGAAGCCCATTACACGAGGGCACTCGACTGCCTGTCTCGTCATGAAGACACCGCCGGATTGGCAATGGTCCATCACAATCTGGCAATGATCGCCTCGGACCGTGGCCACGCCGAAGCGGCTCATCACCATTTCAGCGAAGGGCTGGCGGCCGCCGAGCGGACCGGCGACGGTCGCCTGGCGGGCCTCTGTCGTCTCAACCGCGCCGAGCTCCTCCATGCCGAAGGAGCGTTCGAGCGCGCGTTGGAAGACGCAACCGGTGCCTACGCAGTCTTTCTCCAGACCGGCACGCTGGTCGACATGGCAGGCGCGTGTCGAATCCTCGGCCGCATTCACGCCTCGCTCCACCGCTTCGACTCGGCCGAGTCGTTTCTCAAAGCGGCGGTTGCGATGGCTGACCGGAGTCAGACACCGCTGACGGACGGTGAAGCTCACCGCGAACTGGGTGACCTGCTCGCGGCCACCAGCCGTCTGGCGGAAGCCAAGGCCAGTTATGAGGCAGCGGGGTCGGTCTTCGCGCGCCTCAGCGCATCGCATGATGTCGCAGACGTGGAACGTCGGATTGCGGACCTGAACTAAAGATTGATCTAAAACTAGATGAAACCTGGAATCGACGTGAGGTTTTCTAACCTCTCTTGCAATGGTGCAGTAGGGCCATTCGGCCCTGTTGCAAAAAAGCATCACCGCGAAACGTGATCCCAAAATGATTGTTTTCACGCATTAACAGGTTGACTACCATGACGGTTTTCATACATTCTGATCCAGTCACCGCAAACATCCTGCGCATCGAGCAACGCACCATTCTCTCAAAGCGAATGGCGGTCGTCATGAAACTTTTGCTCGCCGAATCGAATCTGCCTTTGATGGCCGGACTCACGCGCGAGTTGAGTGATGGTGGGTACCTGGTTGACGTGGCGCGCAGCCATCGCGACGTCACGAGTCTCCTCGAACAAGCCGACTACGATGTCCTCATGATCGACGCAGATCTGGAGCATGGCACCGGCGCCGACACGATCCGGGCCCTCCGCCGTGAGGGATGCAACGCCCCGATCCTGCTGTTCGCTCCGCCGGAGGCGCATGAGGCAATCGTGCAGGGACTCGATGCAGGCGCCGACGACTATCTGACCAAACCGTTTCGAGTCGACGAACTGCTGTCACGGATCCGCGCGCTGCAACGCCGGCACAGCTCGGACCGGCTCGACTCGCTGCAGCTTGGACCGCTCAAGGTCGACCGCCTGCGCCACCGGGTAACGGCCAATGGTCTCGAGCTCACGCTGACGGCGCTCGAGTTCAGGATGCTCGAGTACTTCATGCTCCATCCCGGGCATGTGATCCGACGATCCCGTCTGATCGAGCAGGTCTGGAGCCATCAGTTCGACCCCGAGAGCAACGTGGTGGATGTACACGTCAGCAAGTTGCGCCGGAAACTCCGGAGCATCGTCGCCAATCCGCACATCGA
>CAZUES010000059.1:0-16774 GCA_964619465.1 uncultured Gemmatimonas sp. | reverse complement strand
TGGAAGGCTGCTTCGACGTCGTGGCGCGGGAAGCGGACAGCAACCGCCGGCGACCCGATTCCGATGCCGATACATCCCGGGCTGACGATGGCGGCGTACACCACCATGCCCTCGGATCGCACGACGGCACTGTCGACTACGACACGAACGGTCAGGCTGGACTGTGTGCCGGCGGCGATGAGCACGACCATGTCTCGGTCGAAGTCGATGGCCGGGAGGGGAGGCACCACCGTTCTGTTGAGATGAGCCTCTTCCCAGCGCAGCCGCCATCGTGCCGGTTCTCGAAGGATTACCTCCTGCTTGGGAAGCGAGACCGAGCTCTGCAGCACGACATCGTCGGCGCTGGGCACCAGTCGCTCCAATCGCTCGCCCAGGAATCGGTAGTCGTCATCCGAATCCGGCCAAAAGCAGCCGGCGGTTGCCAGTACCAGCGTCGTTTCCAAGACGCGCTGTCGCAATGTTCGAATCGTCATCGCAAATTCCTCCGTGCCGATGAACGCGGCTTGGTAAGCATCGGGGCGTCGCGCGCAGTGCTCTGCGGGCCGCCCCTTCGCGAGGGGAGTCTTGATTCGCGATTATAGGGCGCCGGTGGAAGGACGGCAAGAGTAGTACGAGCGGAAGGTCGGCCAGCTGCGAATCTGGCCTAGGCCAATGCCAGTTTTCGATCCACACAGGCTCGGCAGCAAGGTTATTTCGGCCGCAGTTCCTTACGGATCATCAGCTTGAGACCCGACCATACGTCGTTCACTGCGCAGACCTTGATGTCCACGAGGCCGAGCGGGAGCGCGACCGCGCGAATGACATCCTCGGTGATATCTGTCGGCACTTTTGCGGTCTTCTTGGGCCACGATACCCAGATCACGCCGTTGCTGTGCATCCTGGTACGCAGCGCCGCCAGTTCGCGGGCCAGCACGGTTCGTCGCATCACGAACAGATGCACGATATCAGTCGTCTTGGACAACGTCTTCTGGAAGACGACGTCTGCGGGTAGCGGCTCGAGCCAATCTCTGTATCCGTCGGGAGCGGCTTTGACGAGCAGGCGCGTCCCTGCGGCGATGCCCAGTTTCTTGGCCAGGGGTGTGCCCGAGTAGCCCGCCGGACGCATGGTCATGGTGTACCGGCTGCGGTGGTTGGGGCTCGCACTTCCCAAACGGTCAGGGTCGTATGTCCGGTGGTGTCGGTTGCCTCGGTAAGGAAGCGAGTCGGCGTCAGGAATAGGTCGGGGAAGGCGCTGCCGACGAGAGTGTCCGTTGCCGTCTGGCGATGGATCCGAATGAAGGAGGGCTCATCGGGAAGCGTCGTGAGAGCAACCCATACGGTTCCGTCCGGGGACAGTCCGACGGATCGTATCACCGGCATTCGCTCGGCCATTCCACGTTGGCGGAGTACGTCTTCTTTCGTCATGGTACATCGCTGGGACAATGTCTGAATACCCACGCTGTCGGTAACAGCCAGTCCGGCCTCCTCGTTCGGCCGCCGGGGCGACGCCTCCCCCGTGATGACGATGGAGTCACGCGTGTCCGCGTCCCAGATGACGACCCGGTCGGCGTCCGTCGCAGCATAGACGACTTTGTTTGCGACGGCGGCCCAGCGGAGTGTCGGCCAGAAGACGGGGGACTGGCCGCTGAGTCTGGCGCCACAGTCGAAGCGGAGCAGACGGCTCGGTCCTGCCGGTGTCGCCGCGATCAGTCTGGTCGTTCCCGCTGAACGATGGTAGAGCGCCTGCTGCGTGCGGCCCGCGTCGGGCAATCCGGACACCGAATAAACCCAGCTGCCGTCCGAGAGCTGAGCCATGCCGGTGAACGCGCCCCACTCCGGGATGCCGACCGCGTCGAACTGCGGTAAGTCCTTTCGTATGCGGCCACGGGCGTCGAAGCGGACAAAGACCGTTCTAAGCCCGTCGAAGACGGCCATTCCCGAGTCGGCCCGGACGAGTAACTGGGCGTATCTGAACTCTCCGTCGCCATATCCCGACTTGCCGAACGGTCCCGTAACCCGCCCGCTCGTGTCGATGATGATGACCCGTCCGCCCTTGCGATCGAGCAGCGCGATCCGAGCGTCATCGAGGCCGATCCCGGCCCCGCGAGTGATTGTTCCTGCCAGGTCGAAGCCTGTCTGAGTGGAGGATGCGAATGTAGCGATAGGAACAGTCTCACCCTGAGAGTTCTGCGGAGTGGGGAGCGAGCCCGCGCCGCAACCGATTGCGGCAAAGCACATGAGGATTCCGCAAGCGCATGAACGACTCATGGTATCTCCAGGGGTGCGACAGATCCCACCGGCTGCCCGTGTGGCTCCGCACGTCGTGGCCTATGCCGGCAGACTATGATCAACTAGTCGCTCATGAGTCGGTGGAGCGCAAGGGTCGCGGGGACTCTCGAAATCTCCGGCCTGCATGACCATGTTCTGCTGGCTCCGCCGTACATGGTCACTGCCGGCCAGGTTGCTGAGATCGTAAGGGTGCCCCGCGCTCAGATATTGGGGTTGTTGTCCCGCTCCACGTCCGGCAAGGGGAAACATCGCATGTCACCGTACACGCCGCCCTTGGGCCCGTACGAGGTTCCCGCGGGAGGCGCGAGCGGAAGATTGAGCCGCTTGATATCGTGGAAACGATGCGATTCGAGGAAGAGTTCCCGCGACCGCTCTTCGAGGACTTGGGCACGAATCGCCGCCGGGTCGGCGCTGGAGAAATGCGGCAGTCCCACGCGGTCGTGGAGCGAGTTGATGATGTCGACGGCTCGCTGGCCACCTGCCACCTCGGCGATGATGAGCGCTGCTTCGGTTGCGCTCGCTATCCGGATCGACTGATCCACGGCCGTGTATTTCCGCTGGATCCGAAGCGGGGTGATGTTGTCCGAGCCGGTATCGCCGGTATCGTCGACCCGTACGCGGCTGTCGGCTACCCCTGCAAACGTGAGTCCCAGGTAGGTCGGCCCGACCGTCACGCTCCTGGTCGCCACGTTCACCTGGAAAATCGGATTCCGCGCCCGAGGCGCTGCAGCGGACATCGCGGCCAAATATTCGAACCCCGCCGTCACTTGCTCGGCATCTGCCAGGGCCTCAGCCGTCTTGCCGAGATCGAGGCGCACTCGGGCGCGTCCCGCACGGGCCAGATCGAGCAGTGCGGCATCGCCCGCCAGATTCGCCGCTTCGATTGCCCGGGCGAATCTGGTTTCGGCGATCGTCAGGATGGCGTCCTGTGAGAGTTCCGGACCGCCCTCCACCGCGGCCGAGCAGAACGATTCGCCGAGCAGTGTATAGCTGTAACCGCCGAACGCCGCCGCTCTGGCGATCATCCTGATCCGGGCGCTGGGGTCGCTCGGGTCGACCTCGTTGTCGCTCCAACCGTCTAGTTTCGACAGGATGTTGTCGGCGGCGAAGCGGGCGGTCTGAATCGGCATCAGGAGACCTTCCGTGGTCGCACAGCCGAACAGCGCGTAGTGCGTCCGCGCCGACGTAATGTTCCGGCGGTCGAGCTCGAATGCCTCGGCGCTGATCAGATTGGCGTTGTCGAGCTCGTCGGATGCCTGGCCGGTCGTCACGATGTACTGGCCGAACGCGCACTCGAAATCGCCGACGGCGCTTCGCACCAGGAGCGCCGCGTTCTCCGGGCCGTCGAGGGTCCCGGAGTCCACCCGGTCGCCGGCGTTGAATTCCAGCAGGTCGTTGAGACATCCTGTCGCCAGCAGGGCGAGCCCGAGGAGGGCAGCTCGTCGTCCGGCCCTCTGTAGTCGCGTATCGTTCGGCATGGTCGGTCCCTATCGATGGCGCTAGAAGGTGAGCTTGACGGACGCGACGATCTGCGTCAGCTGCGGCGTGAAGGTCTGCTGGCTCTTGTCGAACTGGTTGGTGACCCACACCGTTTCCGGATCGAGCGAGGTCCAGTTGGTCCAGGTATGGAGATTCCGGGCTGACAGGGTGATCGCGGCGGCCGTCGTGCCGAGGGCGCGCGCCCATCGGTCGGGGAACATGAGCGTCGCCGAGATCTCACGAAGTTTTGCGAAGCTGGCAGGCTGAACCGCATACGAGGTGACTAGAAGGTCCGACTGGAACTCGGCTACGGTCGCGGGGTCGAGCTCGTTCGGGAAGTGGGCGTCGCGGCAGGTCTGGAAGAAGCCGCAGCGGAGAACGCGGTCGTTGTCGCCGTGAAAAGCTCCGAGGCGGAAATCGAGCAGGCCGTAAAGCGTCAGATGTTTGAAGATCGTCAGGGTGGCGTTGAACGAGCCGATGTCGCGGGGCTCTGATCGTCCCAGGAACACGTTGGGCGCCTGCTCGCACGCCACACCCGCTCCGCTGGGCATGCCGCCGGGCGACCCGGCATCACAGAGAATGTCCTGCGCCACGCCGTCGGCGTCGAGCCGGGCGCTGACCACCTTCCGACCGAACCACGAACCGGCCGGCAGCCCGACTTGATGGTGAAGCACGATTGCCGGGGTGTCCATATTGCTCGGCACGACGATGGTGTTGCCGAGTTCGCCCAGGTCGAGGATCGTGTTGTCATTGCGCGACCAATTGAGTCCGAGATCCAGCCGGGTGCGTTCCGAACTGATCGCGGAGATCCGCAGGGCGGCTTCGAAGCCCTGGTTCTGCAGCGCACCGATGTTGACAAACTGGTTACCCGGAAACCCGTGCGAGGGCGCGAGCACTCGCTGGAGGATCGCATCCTTGGTCTTCTTCCTGTAGAAGGTCACATCGACGCCGATTCGATTGTCGATGAGTCCGGCCTCGAATCCTGCTTCGATCTCCTGGCCACGCTCGGGCTTGAGGTCGGGGTTTCCGACGAACTGCGGTGTAACCCCCGACTGGCCGCCGCCGATCGTAACCGCCTGGTAGCTTCGGAGCGCAGCGAAGGTCTGGGGCTGCTGGCCCGATTCGCCGAACGCCGCGCGCAGCCGGAGCGCGTTGATCCAGCCTACGTTGAAGAACGATTCGTCGCTCAGCACCCAGCTCGCGCTCAGCTTGGGATACGCCACCAACTGGATTTCCGAGCCGAAGGCCGAATTGTTGTCGACCCGGACGGCCCCGGTCACGTAGAGCCGGTCGCGCCAGGAGATCTGCTCTTGGATGTAGCTCCCCACGGTGGTGTTCAGGAGGAAATTGTCGCTACTGCGCGTAATGGCTGTGGCGGAGAGATCGGTGACCCGCGGCGCCGGAAACTGCTCGCCCGTGGCGGCGATGAGCTGATTTTGCCGCCGATAGATCTGCCCACCAACCGAGGTGGCGAGGGTCAGCCGGTCACTTACCCTGGCCGTGGCGGTCGCGGCATAGTCGGCGGTGATGTAGGTCACCGCGTTGCTGGCGGACGTCTTGTTGCCCAGCGCCTGGATCGGCGAGGTGAAGTCGATCAGGATCGGATTGTTCGGCAGATAAGTGAAATTCTGTTCCTGGGTCTGATCGAGGCCGGCGATGAGCCGGTGGGTGAACCAGGACGCCGGCCGGTGCTGGATGTTGACGCTGCCGGTGAATCGGTTGATGGTTTGCCACTGCTGGTACAGTCGCGCGACTTCGGGTGTGACGAACAGAAAACCGCGGGACGGCCCGTCCTTGAGCGCGGGGAAGCCGGCGACGGTGTTGAGCAGCATGCCGTACCCGATGTCGTCCGCCAGGTCGGTACGGCCCCGTACGAACCCGAGCGAAGCGGTGGCGCCGAACTTCTCGTTGGGCGTGATGCCGAGGTTGGCCCGGACCGTATACCGGCTCAGCTTGTTGCGGCTATCGATGCCATCGTCGCGGTCGAGCACGGAACTCAGGAGATACTTGAGTGCGGGAGTGCCACCGCTGATTGTGGCCTGATAGGATTGGATGTGTCCGGTCTTGAAGAGCGGATCGCCTCGAGCTTCCTGCTCGGCGTACAGATCCTGGAACTTGAGCGAGCCGTCCGTGTCCACGTAGTAGTTCGGTTCGAGGCGGCCATGGGCGTCCATGAACCACTGGAAGCCGCCGCGCGCCAGGAAATCGTACTGGACGCGCCCTTCGCTCCCTCGCTTCGTGATGATCTGAATGACGCCGTTTGCCGCTTCAGTCCCGTAGAGCGTTGCGGCGGCGGGGCCCTTGATTACCTGAATGCTCTCGATCTGATCGGGACTGAAGTCGTTGAGCCGGGAGATGACGCCGGAACCGTAGCCCTGACTCTTGGGACCGGTCGCCACGTCGTTATTGACGCGCACGCCGTCCACGTAGAGCAGCGGCTGGTCGCTCAGGGAGAGCGATCCCTGTCCGCGGATTGTGATGCGAGGGCCGGCTCCCACGGTCCCGGTTCCGGGCACCACCGACACCCCGGGCGCCTTGCCGTTGAGCAGGTTGGTGAGGTCGCGCGCGGGCGCGATGTCCTGAAAGTCCGCCGCGGCCACTGTGGACACAGAGTTGCCCACTTCACGCTTCTGCACAGCCACCGGTGTTCCGGTGACCACCAACTCCTCGAGGTTGACCGGCACTTCCGCCAGCGTCACCCGAACCTCGGCAGTGGCAGCGGGTACCGGTTGCACGACCGGCCGAAACCCGATTGCCCTCACTTGGAGCCTGGCGTCCGGGCCTATGGAACCTTCGAGTCTGAAGCGGCCCGCGCCATCGGTCGCCGTTTGGAGTGTGGTCCCTACCACGGCCACGACTGCGCCTGCGATTCCCCGGCCTCGTTCGTCCACCACGGCACCCGTGATGATCCGCTGCGGCAGCGAGGAGTCCCTGCCAGTCGCCATCTCATCCGTCGTGGAGGGCTCCTCCGTCCGCAGGTTGGCCAGCTGAACTTTGTCCGGATGCGCTTCGTCGCCCTGCGGGCTGGTGCGCGCGGCTGGTTCGATCAGCACCTGCGTCTCGACGACCACATAGCGGAGGCCGGTTCCCCGGAGCAGCCGAGCGAGGGCGGCTCCCACGGTCAGGTCGGCGCAGGAACAGGAACGCCGGACGTTGGCGGGCAGCAGGTTGTCGCTGAACGCGATAGGCACGCCCGAGGTGTGCCGGAGTTCGTTGAGCGCCCGGGACAACGCCACCTCACCGATGGTGAGCTGGGCCGGACGGACCAGGAGCGCGCCAGCAGGCGCGACGACGGACAAGCTCTGCACGCTGTCCGCTGGCTTGGGAACTTGGGCCGTCACTGCGGGGGCGGCCATCAGGCTGGCCACGAGTACTGCGAAGAGCCCATTCGGGGGATGCATCGCACCCTCCTCACCAAGGGGATGGACATGACTGTCGCGAGCCAAGCCGCCTCGCGGTCGGGAATGCAAGTGCGGTTTACACGCCGCGGATGGAAAGAACTACTATCTAGCCCCAACGGGCTGGAGCCGCATCGCTCCCCAACCAGTGGCGCCGGGGTCTCGACCGGCCTCGAACGACTATGGGGCGAGTGTGACGGTATCGCCTCGCAGGGAGCACGATGTTTGGGTCACCCGGCAAATGGTGGTGAGTACGACCTCGAGCTTCTCCTCTTCAAACCAGGCGGTGACCATTCGGTCGGCGAGCGCAGGACTCGCCAGCCGGACTTGGATACGAAAATGCCGTTCGAGCTCCTCCGCGACTTGAATGAGTGGCGTGGCCTGGAACACCAACAGGCCGCGCGGCCAGTCGAGCATGGCGTAGATATCCGCCACCCTGATGACCGATGGCGGTGCCCCCTTACGGGTTTGGCTCACTTCACCCGCACCGACCTCGACCTGGTTGCCGCCGGCCACCAGCGCGACTCGGCCTTCGACCACGGCAAGGCGGAGATCTTCCTGGTCGACATGCGCCTCGAAGCGGGTGCCAAGCGCCGTGGCGTTGCCGGCTCGGGTCAGGACGCGGAAGGGTCGGTCGGGATCCTTTGCCACCGCGAAATAGGCTCGGCCCTCGAGCCACACGTTACGCGTACCTGGCGCCGGAGTGACCGCCAGTCTGCTCTTGGGAGCCAACCGTACGAAGCTTCCGTCGTTGAGGGTGACGGTGACCGTTTCCCGCTCTCCCGTGCTGAATTCGGCCGCAGCCAGCATGGGCGCGGGCGTCACCCGCCGGCCGAGTAGCCAGCCACCCAGGAGGAGCGTCAGAGCGGCTGCTGCCACAGCCGCGATGCTGCCCAAGCGTCTGAGCGCTCGTCCCGCTGTGGGCTCGGCACGTTCCCGGCGTTGGCCCGCTTCGGTCAGCACGGCGGCCAGCGAGCCGGTCGGGCGAGCGCGTCCCCGCGCCCCATCCGCGCCGGTGAGCTGCCAGAGTCGGGCGAACTCTTGAAACCGCGCCTCGTGCTCCGGGTTGGATCTGCACCAGACTCGGAGTCGTTCCGCTTCGACGTCGCTCAACGAGCCGAGAAAATGGCGCCGGATCAAATCGTCCATGGAAGGTCCACTCGAGATCATCGGCCGCCCGTCATCCCGAATCATGGGATATCAGAGGAGAGTAAACGACCGGTCAGCGATGGGAACACGCCATCAGCGCGAAAAGGTACTATCGGGTGCCCAGGAATGGGCGAAGAGCCGAACGGAGTTCGGCGAGCGCGGAGGTCAGCTGGTTGGCGACGGTTTGCACTGAGATCCCGAGCGCTGCGGCAATCTCGCGATGGGACAGACCTTCCCAGCGTGCCATCAGGAAGGCCAGCCGGCGCCGTTCGGGAAGGGCGGCGATGGCCCGCTGGACGGCGATCTCGAGCTCGCTTCGGTCGAGCATGTCCGCGGGAGTCGGACTCGACGAGCTGGCGTGCCACGGCAGCAACCGCGCGGCGGAGCGACGACGGCGTTTGCGCTCGTCGAAGGCGAGGCGCCTGCCGATCTGATAGAGGAGTCCGCGGAGCGAGCCTTCGGCTTGCCAGCTCTCCCTCCGAGCCCAGACGCGGACGAAGGTTTCCTGGACCAGGTCCTCGGCAAGATCGGAGTGCAGCAGGATCCGGTCGAGATACGCATGGAGTTCGCTCCAGTAACGGTCCATCAGGAGGTCGAGCGCAGCTTCGCTGCCTTCCCGGATCCGGAGAAGGAGTTCTGCGTCAGTCGGTTCCTCGGTCGAGTCGTCGAGAGGCCTGAGATAGGCCCGATGCCGGCCGATGCTCACACGACCTGCTTTCTCAGAGGCAGTACCACCGTGAGCGGCAAGTATAGTGCGCCGGACGATCTGCCCGCAAGCAAGTTTGATCAGGGCAAATGCGGAGCGACTCTGCGTTTCGACTCGCCCATCACGTCGTTTCTGGCGACGTCGAACTCTGCTGTCGGTCGCTTGGCTATACTGTCCACGAATCTCCGCTTGTGATACGGGTTTTACTGATGCCTCGGAGCGGCTGGGCCGGCCCGACGGCCTGCTTGGACTTCGCTCGCAGGTTAGGTGGCATCGAGAACCGGCCCCTCGGGACAGGGGCCGCACCAGGGCCGCCTTGGACAGCCGGACGAAAAAGTGCTAGGTTTACACTAACGTTTGTTAGGTTCCGTCGACCGGGAGGATGCCCATGGCCGCCGATAAGACGATCACCGAAGATCCGGTCAAGCAGGCCGAGTTCGACGCCCGGATCGATGCGGGCGAGACGATCGAGCCCAAGGACTGGATGCCGGAGAAGTACCGCCGGCAGCTGACCCGGATGATGTCCCAGCACGCCCACTCCGAAGTGGTCGGGATGCTGCCCGAGGGTAACTGGATCACCCGGGCGCCCAGCCTCCGGCGCAAGATGTCGCTGCTGGCCAAGGTCCAGGACGAAGCTGGCCACGGCCTCTATATCTATTGCGGCACCGAGACACTCGGCACTTCGCGCGACGAGCTGATCGAGCAGTACCTCTACGGCACCGCCAAGTACTCCAGCATCTTCAATTATCCGACCCTGAGCTGGGCCGACATGGGCGTGATCGGCTGGTTCGTCGACGGCGCCGCCATCGTCAATCAGACCATGCTGGCACACGCGTCGTACGGACCGTATGCCCGCGCCATGGTGCGGATCTGCAAGGAAGAGAACTTCCACAAACGGCAGGGCTACGAGATCTGCGCCACCCTCGCGCGAGGCACCCCTGCGCAGAAGGCGATGGTGCAGGACTCGGTCAACCGCTGGTGGTGGCCGTCGCTGATGATGTTCGGGCCGCACGACAAGGATTCGCCCAACAGCGGCGACCTGCTGCGCTGGAAGGTAAAGCAGAAGGGCAACGACGAGCTGCGCCAGCGGTTCATCAACCTGACCATCCCGCAGGCCAAGGCGATCGATCTGACCATTCCCGATCCCGAGTTGCGCTTCGACGAAGCCTCGGGTGACTGGCTGACCGGTCCGATCGACTGGGAGGAGTTCAAGCAGGTCCTGTCCGGCAACGGGCCCTGCAATCGGGAACGGATCGCGGCGCGTCGGAAGGCGCACGAGGACGGGCAGTGGGTGCGCGACGCGGCGACGGCCTATGCGGCCAAGCAGCAGAGCGCCACGCAAGCCGCCTAACGTTACGAGGAGATATGGCGACGGAATCGACTGATCGGAAGGAATGGCCGCTCTGGGAAGTCTTCACCCAGCCGCCCAGCGGTAAGCCGCACGAACACGCGGGCAGCGTCCACGCGCCCGACGCCGAGATCGCGTTACAGAATGCGCGCGACGTGTACACCCGTCGTGGCGAAGCGGTCAGCCTCTGGGTCGTGCCCAGCCAGGCGATCGTCGCCTCCGCGCCGAGCGATGCCGGGCCGTTCTTCGATCCGGGCAACGACAAGGCATATCGTCATCCGCAGTTCTATAAGATCCCTCGCGGCGTGCGGGGCGTCTGACGTGTCGGCGCCTCTCTTCGAGTTCCTGCTCCGCCTGGGCGACGACCGCCTGATCCTGGGTCACCGCAATGCCGAGTGGTGCGGGCATGGTCCGATCCTGGAAGAGGACATCGCGATCACCAATATCGCGCTCGACCTGACCGGGGCGGCACAGTTGTTTTTCGACCTGGCCGGCCGGGTCGAAGGGCAGGGTCGTGACGCGGATGCGCTGGCCTACTGGCGTGACGAGACCCAGTTCCGCAATCTGCAACTGGTCGAGCTGCCCCGCGGCGACTTTGCTTTTACTATGGTGCGCCAGCTCTTCTTCTCGGCCTGGACCCATTTCCATTTCGAGGGGCTCAAGCAGGCCAACCACGAAGAGCTGGCCGGGATTGCCGCCAAGGCCCAGAAGGAAAACCGCTATCACCTCCGCCACGCCGGGGAGTGGGTGGTGCGCCTGGGCGACGGTACCGAGGAGAGCCACCGTCGTGCGCAGGAAGCGGTCGATGCGCTCTGGCCCTGGACCGGCGAGATGTTCGCGACCGACGAGGTCGACCAGGCGGCCCGGGCCGAGCTGGGCCTTGCCGAGCAACCGTCGCTGGAGCAGGAATGGCGTGCCACGGTCGATGAGGTGTTGCGCCGCGCGCGGTTGACCGTGCCCGAGGGTCCGATGCGGATGACGGGAGGGCGGAAAGGTCGCCACACCGAGTCGCTCGGCCGGTTGCTGGCCGAGATGCAGATCGTGGCCCGGTCGCATCCGGGAGCGACATGGTAGCGATCCGGTCGGCCGAGGTCGAACGGGTCTTCGAGATCCTGCACGAGGTCAAGGATCCCGAGGTTCCCGTCATCGATGTGGTCGAACTCGGCATCGTCCGCTCCGCCGAGGTCGACGGCAGTCGGGTCACCGTACTCGTCACGCCGACCTACTCGGGTTGCCCGGCTACCAAGGTCATCGAGCACGACATCGCCGAAGCGCTCGAGCGCCACGGCTTCGAGGACGTGACTGTCAAGACGGTATTTACGCCCCCATGGACCACCGATTGGATCACGGCGGAGGCCCGGGAAAAGTTGCGCAGCTATGGGATCGCGCCGCCCGGGCCGGTTGGTCCCGGCGGGCTCGAGCTGGTGCCGCTGGGAGGGCCGACTCGTACCGTCGCCTGCCCGTATTGTGGTTCGAAGGACACCCACCGCGAAAGCGAGTTCGGCTCGACCGCCTGCAAGGCGATCCACGTCTGCCACGCCTGCCATCAGCCGTTCGAGCACTTCAAGCCGATCTGATTCGACCCGCCGATACGTCAGCCGTTGCCCGGTAACCGTGATATGACGGTGCTGGACCAGCGGGGCAGTGCGGGACCCCTATCACTTGTGGCTGCTCGCTCATACTCGCGGAGCAGGTTGGCGGGTTGGCAGAGCGCTGATACGACTGCCGCGCGGCCGTAGGCAATCTCGATAGTCCTGGCCATCAACCACCCCACCGTATACCACGGTCCCTGCACGCCAAAGAACCCCATCGCCGCCGTCCGGATCGAGTCCGGATCGACGATCCGTTCGTCCAACACATCGAGGAAGAACCGCTCCAGGTCCGCGAACGCGGTTCCGATGTTCCGCAGATCGGCGTCCCAGGCAGCTCGTTCGCTCGAATCGCTCGCACGATGCGGATGGATGTTGGGATCCCCAGCAGCAGCCAGCATGGCCACCCCTTCTCCAAACGCGCCGAGCCAGGGCGCCAGCCGACCGGCCGGTGTCGAGAGATCGGCCGTTACTGGCGGACAGGCCTGGGCATATCCCAGATGATGGAGTTCGTGGGCAATGGTATTCTCGAGCTTGTCCCGTGATACGGCGGGGTCGACGAACAACATGATGGCCGGATTGGTCCTGGGTTCGAACACGAAGCTGTTGGGCTGCGGCTTGATCAGCAGGTAGACCGATCCGCCTATGATCGTTCCTCGCGGCAGGTAGCGAGTGGCGCGTTCATAGGCCCCGATCAGGTCGGCGCGCTCCCATGCGTCCACGGTTTGACGCAGCGCGGCGGCATGCGGAGCGAGCGAGTTCTTGCCGAGGAACGCTGCGAACGCGCTATCGGAAAAGGCGCGCCCCATCGCCGCTTCACGGGCGCTCAGGCGACGGTAACCCTCCGAGTCGAACAGCGCCTGCCATTGCGCTTCGCTGGGGGCGAGGCCGGATTGCCTTGCCTCGAGGATGGCGAGCGCCGCGTCGGCCTGATCGGTCACCATCCGGATCGCGGGCTGGCCGATGACTGCGCCGGCTCCCAGCAGTTGCAGGCAGCAGAAAATAGGTACCGAAACTCGCATGCGGCTCCTCGATCGCCGGGTCGCCCTGTTGGACACCGGGTGGCGATCCGGGGGTTGCGTCGTCGGGAGCGTTTTGAAAGAAGCGCGTGGCCCGAACCCGATCCCGGGGGCTGAGCCAGTTCGGAAATGTCCTGCGCGTGAGAGGAGTAGGCCCCGGCCGGATTCGGGGCGTTCGTCTCTTCTGCGAGGACAACATGCGTCGCCCTGATGCTCTGGTTACGACCCTGGCCCTGGCGGCCAGCGCCTTCCTCTCGGCCTGCGGGGGCGGGACCACCCCCAACCCGCCGTCGCCTCCCCCGGTACCGCCGCCGCCACCACCCCCTGCTGCCGTGGCCAGTGTTGCGGTCGCGCCCGGCCCGATCACCCTGGTCCCCGACCAGACCCAGACCCTGACCGCGACCGTCAGAGACGCGGCCGGTAATGCGCTCACCGGTCGGACCGTGACCTGGTCGACCAGCGTGGGAGCCGTGGCCACGGTCAACGGCAGCGGCCTGGTCACTGCCGTCGCAGTCGGGACAGCGACGATCACAGCCACCAGCGAAGGTCAGTCGGGAACGGTGCAAGTCACCGTCGCCGCCGGGGCCGTGGTCGGGTCGACCGGGGGAACGGTGACGGCCGCGGACGGGGCCGTCGAGATCGTGATTCCCGCCGGCGCGTTGGCGGGCCAGACCATCATCACGGCGACGCCGCTGGCTCAGCCGAGTCAGGCGCTGCCTGAGGAATTCCAGACCTTGGGTCCGATGTATTCCTTCGGACCAAGCGGCACCACCTTCAGTCAGCCGGTCACGGTCAGGATCAAGTATGACCCCGCCAAGCTGCCCAAGTGGGTTATGAGTGGCGACCTGGCGCTGCTCCATCTGAGCGGCGGTCAGTGGAGCACGTTGACGGATTTCGCAGTCGATACCGCGGCCAACGTCATGTCCGGCAAGACCACGAGCTTCAGTGACATCGGGCCCGGAGTCCAGGATCCGACCGTGACGATGACCCCCTCCTCGGCGAGCGTTAATCACACCCATCGCTCGGTCGTCTTTCACGCCGCGCTTACCCCGAGCGGCGACGGCATGTCGGTTCCCAGCACGCCAACCCTTCCGCTCCGTTACCGCTGGCGTACCTCGGGCCAGAACGGCGCCATCAGCGTCACCGGGGGCGAGTGGGTCACGAGGGACAACGCGCAATACACCGCCACGGTGGCTGTGCTGGACCAGCTGACTGGTAAGATCGATGACGTTTCCGTCGACGTGCTGCTGAATCCCGAGTCCCTGGCGCCGGGGTCGACCGAGCCCCAGCGCATCGTTACCGTCAAGGCCGATATCGACGCGGATCTAATGCTGACCTACGATCTTTCGCCGTGGAGCACAGTGATCGGTCCCGGAGCGACTGCCGCGATAGAACTCCAATCCAACGATAAGCAGGGGCAGCCGGTCGTCATTCCGAGTCATTACAAGATCGAATGGGAGTCTTCCGCGGCCTTCGGGACACTGACGACGAGCAGCGCACTCAACGCCACCTACACGGCGCGGTCCACCTTCGACCATCCGCCTCCGCGGGTCGACGATGTCGTCGTCAAGTTGTCCGAGGAGGTTACCCGGTGGGTGCGGACCTTCAAGCCGGCCGCATTCGGATTCGAGGGAACCAGCGAAGAAGAAAAAACCTACACGCTCGAGCGGGGCGAGGCGAAAGGCTTCGTCGAGGTGAAGGTGAACTACCAGGCCAGGCTGACGCCGGAAAACGACACGCTGCCGATCGGTGGCGCCGTCAATCTGGCCGTGACCGTCGAGCCGGCCTACGACGGTCCCGGGTTCATGTATCGCTACTCCCATTTCGGAAACCGCGGCAGTATCGACCTGACGCAGAACACGCCGCTCGAAGAGCAGACGGTCCGGTATACCGCAAAGGCAGACGGGTCGGGGACCGGGAGTGATCAGGTCAGGGTCGAAGTCCTCTCGGTCGTGGCGGGCACCATCGTCCAGATCGTTGCCACCGGCACCGCCACGATCAGTATCGATGATTGGTTGAGCGGCAGCTTCTTGGTGGCGGAGGAGGCTACGCCGGGCGGTGCGTTCGTCGCGGCGCAGATCTCGATCCCCAAGCAATCCGGCAACCCGACCTATCGGCTGGAGGTGATCAACGACGGCCAGACCATCGTCTCGAAGACGTTCAGTGCGGCCGAGACCACCAATACCCGCTCGGTCGGCCAGATATTCGACGCCGGTGGCGGGTGGAAACTCAACCTGGCCGGCGGATTCTCCACCACACCTGCCGGCATCCAAGGACGGAGAAACGTCTATCAGACCGAGTACGCCAGCGTCAAAGTCCGGTACAAGGTGGAATAGCTGGGTGGCCCTGATGTGACCATGCCCGTTCCCGCTTGCCGTGGCGGGAACGGGCATCGTCTTTTCCGGTGCTTCGTTATGCCCAGCTTTCGATCGTCTCCACCCACCTGGTCAGGAAGGCGTTGGCCTGGAACCCATCCAGCACGCGGTGGTCGATGGTCAGTGTGACATACATCCGCGGCCTGACTACCGGCACGCCGTTCGGATCGGCCACGACGCGATTCTCCAGCTTGCCGATACCAAGGATGGCGGACTGCGGCTGATTGATCACGATCGGGGTCGCCACCAGGCTGCCGCTCACACCGTGGTTCGAGATGGTAAAGGTGCCGCCTTGCACGTCCTTGGGCGTGAGCGTGCCGGCGCGTGCGCGGGACGTCAGATCCTGCAACCGCTCGGCGGTCTGCTCCAGGTCGAGCGTCTGCGCCTGCATGATGACCGGGACGATCAATCCGCCGGTTTCGAGCGCGGTGCCGACCCCGACGTTGCAGTCGTCGAAGAGTTCGAGCGCATCGTCGTGCCAGCGGCTGTTGACTTCGGCGACCGCCTGAAGCGCAGCTGCCGTAGCCCGAACGAAGTAGGCGGTGAAGGTCAGCTTGGTGCCGCGCGACTCGAAGTCGGCCTTGTTGGCGTTCCGATGCGCAATCACGGCCGACAGGTCGACTTCGAAGACCGAGGTGACGTGCGGCGCCGTGGCCATGCTCTGCGCCATGTGGTGCGCAATGCTCTTGCGCATCGGCGTGTGCGGAATCCGACGCCCGCCGGAGCTGGCGGCACCGCCATCGCGGGCCCGCTCGACGTCTTCGACGGTAATCCGGCCGCCGCGTCCGCTGCCCGTGATGGCGGCGGCATCGAGGTCGTATTCCTTGATGAGCCGGCGCACGGCCGGGCTCAACTCGGCTGCCTGCCCGCTGTCCGCACCAGGCGCCCTCGGGCGGGGTGCGGCGGTCTCGGCGGTATTGGTCGTGGCGGCCGGCGCGTCTGCCGGCTCGGCAGCCGCCGCCCCCGCCGGTCCGATCCGTCCCAGCGGCTCTCCCGGCTCGACCGTGTCGCCCTCGGCTTTGAGGATCTCGACCAGGACGCCGTCGCTTGGAGCGGCAATCTCGACCGTCACCTTGTCGGTGGTGATCTCGAGCAGCGGTTCATCGGCTTTGACGCTGTCGCCGGCGGCCTTGAACCACTTGCCGACCGTATTAGTGGTGCCCTCGGCCTGGTCGGCGGGGAGGAAAATATCGATTGGTGATGCCATAGGAGCGTCGGACTCGGGATGAATGCGATTGGGGTCTAACCCACGCATCTTAGCCGGGTTGCCCGCCTCGGCGAAGGGGTTTTGCCGAGACGGGTGGGGGCGGTTCCGGCTTCGCCCCCGGGCGATGATTCGAGCTACTTCGCTTTGGTGTAGCTCACCGGTTTGATGGCGGGCTCGATTGGCAGCGTCAGGCTGGCGATCTTGCCGTCGGGATCCATGTGGAACTGGACCCGCAT
>CAZUES010000058.1:0-18467 GCA_964619465.1 uncultured Gemmatimonas sp. | reverse complement strand
AAGTAAAGAGCACCAACGGCGACACCCACCTGGGCGGCGACGACTTCGACCAGGTGCTGATCGACTGGCTGGTCACCGAATTCAAGAAGGATCAGGGCATCGACCTCTCCAAGGATGCCATGGCACTCCAGCGGCTCAAGGAAGCTGCGGAGAAGGCCAAGATGGAGTTGTCGAGCACCCAGCAGACCGACATCAACCTGCCGTTCATCACGGCGGACCAGTCGGGGCCCAAGCATCTCAACATGAGCCTGACGCGGGCCAAGTTCGAGCAGCTGGTGGACAGCCTGATTCAGCGAACCATTCCGCCGATGCAGCAGGCGCTCAAGGACGCTGGACTCGAACCGAAGGACATCGACGAGGTGCTCCTGGTCGGCGGCTCGACCCGGATCCCGAAGATCCAGCAGATCGTGAAGGACTTCTTCGGCAAAGAGCCCAACCGTTCGGTCAACCCGGACGAGGTCGTGGCCATCGGTGCTGCGATCCAGGGCGGCGTGCTGGGTGGCGAGGTCAAGGACGTCCTGCTGCTCGACGTCACGCCGCTCTCGCTGGGCATCGAGACGCTGGGTGGGGTGACCACGGTGCTGATCCCGCGGAACACGACCATCCCGACCAAGAAGTCGGAAGTGTTCTCGACGGCCGAAGACACCCAGACCACGGTCGAGATCCACGTGCTCCAGGGCGAGCGCCAGATGGCGAGCGACAACCGCACCATCGGCAAGTTCCAGCTCACCGGGATTCCGCCGGCACCGCGGGGCATGCCGCAGATCGAAGTCACCTTCGATATCGACGCCAACGGCATCCTCCACGTGTCGGCCAAGGACAAGACGACCGGCAAGGAGCAGAAGATCCGGATCGAAGCGTCGAGCGGCCTGAGCGACACCGAGATCGACAAGATGGTCAAGACGGCGGAAGCCAACGCGGCCGCCGACAAGGAGCGGCGCGAAGCCATCGAGTCGCGGAATCAGCTCGACGGCCTGGTTTACAAGGTCGAGAAGGACTCGGCGGAGTGGGTCGATCGGCTGAGCCCCGAGGTCAAGAGTTCGCTCGACCAGAGCCTCGAGGCCGGTAAGGCCGCCCTCAAGACCGGCGACCCGGCCGAGATCAAGACGACGCTCGACGCGCTCAACAGCGCTTACGCGGCTGCCGGGGCGTCGCTCTACCAGAGCGCGAGCCAGACCACCGAAGGCCCCGCCGGAGAGGCGCAGCCTGGCGCGGGCACGCCTCCCGGACAGGAGGACGTGGTCGAGGCCGACTACGAGATCGTGGACGACAATACGAAGAAGGAATAACCCGCCTTCTTGCTGCGTATCGACAGGCCCTCGTCGGTGACGGGGGCCTGTTTCGTACCTACCTGAAGCCACCGAGAGTGCCTCCGGTGAGGCACAGCCCCGCGCGGGCAACCTAACCGGCGGCGGAGGGTGGAGATCTTGCTCGTCGTTCCTCGGGACGTATATTCGTCGATCCATCGCCCGCTGTCCGGAGGGCCATTCATGTCCAGGTGCCGCGGACCATATGCACTCCTCCTGCTTCTGGCGGTCGGGTGCACGGATCGCAACGCAGCCGAGCTGCAACGCCAGCAGCTCGCGTTACTTCGCGCCCAGGAGCAGCAGCTCGAGGAGGCACGCCGGGCCGACGCGCAGCGCCGCGCCGAGGAGGAACGCCGGGCGGAGGAACAGCGCCTCCGGGAAGAGGAACAGCGCCGGGCCCAGGAGCTCCACGCCGCCCACGATCGCTTTACCCGTGAGGCAGCCCGGCGAATGGGGCGCCGGTTGATGGATGGGTTCGGCGGCGGACAGGATCTGGTGACCGACGTTCGGAACTGGCGGTACGACCCAAGTGCGAGAGCGTTCGAAGTAGATATGACCACATCCTTCAACGGTCAATTCGTCCGCTCGAACAACTACTGGGTCACCGGACGGCTGACGATCAATGAAGACGGGTCGAACGCGCGATTTGCCCGGACGTCCGCGAACGAGCGCTTCCGCTCCTTCGAGAGCAATCTCACCACGCTCGGCATCATCGGCGGTGTGGTGGTGCTGGGCATGGCCGCGGTCGAGTCCAACGAGCCTCGTCGTGCCGTGCAGCCGCCTCCGGCCCCCGTCCCGCCGCCGCCCGCGTCATTCGGCAACACTGCATCGACGCTCGGTTTGATCGTCAACAACACCTGCGACCGCGAACTCCAGGTGGCCGTTCGGGTTCGGCCACCGAACACGGAGACCTGGGACACCTACTATTGGTACGCCATCGGTGCCGGGGTGCGGACGAGGCTCCTGAACGGGAGCACGCCCATCCATACCGACAACCCCCGATTGTACTACTACGCCTATTCGACCGACCGGGCGCTGGTGTGGGCCGGCAAGGACGACGACACGGACGACCGGACCTACGCCATCAACGGACAGTCGCTCCGCTTCCGCAACTACAACAATCCGCCTCAGGCCGAAGGCAATCTGGTCCTCGACCTTAACTGCAACGCCCGGTAGCACACCTCCCAGCACACCACTCGTGCTGGGTTCACGCTAACTGCTCCCACGCCTACGGCATCAACCTGCCTGCAACGGGTGTCGCCAAGCACTTGGCTGCGCGTGGCCTAGGACTGTCCACATGCGCCAAACGGTAGGAGTTCGCCTGGCCTCTGAGAGCTATGGGGGCCGGATTGAACCTAATTGTAGATGTCATTGTCTAATCGAGATCGACACCGAAGCGTTCGGGCGGCTGGAGGAGCGACCATGGCTAGGCTGCTGCAGAATCTGGTGATTGTAGCTCGAACGTCGCGGCGTGACATAGGATCGTTCGCTTTCGCTGTGCTTGCGGTCGCGCTGGGAGCGGCGGCTACTGCATCAGCATTTAGTTTCATCGACGCAGTTCGTTTCAGGGCCTTACCGTATCGCGACGCAGCTACGTTGGTTGCCGTTGGACAGCGACCGCCCTCCGGGAATTGTGTGTTCGGGTGCCTTACATCATACACATCTTTCGATGCCTGGCGTCTTGGCGTTCGAAGCCTGGGTACCTTGTCGGCTCACACAGGAACGTTTGGAGAATTGGACGACGAAAGCGGCCAGACAATTTCTGGTCGCGCTGTATCAGGCAGCCTACTCCCGACGCTTGGCATTCAGCCGGTGTTGGGACGGCTTCTCGATGCCGAGGACGATCAGCCGGGAGCCCCACCGGTTGCACTCATTGGGCATGAACTTTGGATGTCTGCTTTTGGTGGCCGGCGCGACGTGGTATCGCAACAACTGCGATTCGTCGACGTCTCTTACACCGTAGTTGGAGTAATGCCGCACGGGTTCCGGTTCGACCGAGGAGCACAGTATTGGATACCTCTCGAGGCCTTCTTTCGAATCAATGAAGATCGGGCTCCGCTTGTCGACTTTCGACAGGCTCAGATCCTTTCGGTCCTTGGCAGGGCGCCCGATGTTGGATCTTTAGAGCGAGGGCGTCAAGAACTCGCGCTTGCGGTCCGAACGGCGCCCAACCTTGCATCTGACTCGGTCGGCGATGTTCGAGATTTGCGGAGCCAATACGAGAGGAGGATTGGGTCTCTCGACCTGGTGCTTGGCCTGGTTGCATTGGCGATGCTCCTCCTCTCTTGCGCCAACCTAGCGGGCGTTCTCCTCGTGCGGGGCAGTACCCGCGAGCGAGAGGTCGCTGTTCGACTGGCCCTTGGGGCACCGTTTAGCCGAATCGCTAGAACGATGGTCGCAGAATCAGTCCTGATTAGCGTCGTCGGTACCCTTATCGGGTCGGTAGCGGCGACATTTGTCGTCGGATGGATCGAGCATGGAGTTGCATCCAGTCAAATGCTTGGCGGCAGCCTCCCGGCAGGCATGGACCTGCGGATAGATATCAGGGTCGTTGCGGTTGTTATGGCGCTTTCGATCGTGACGAGCCTCATTGCGAACCTGGCGCCGATCAGGCACTTGAGGCGCATCGAGATTCGCGATGCTCTTTTGGCAGGCGGTCGAACTGCCTCCGGCGGCAAGCGGCTCAGTCGCAACCAGGGGTTGTTCGTCGTATTCCAGGTGGGCTGTGCGGTTGTGCTGCTTGGTGTTGGCGGATTGCTTGGCCAGACTCTGCTTACTCTGCAGCGCTTTGATGTGGGCTTTGCCTACCAGCGGATTATCGAGGGCGGTGTCTCCCTTCCACCAAGCACGCCAGACTCGACTTTCAGCCTGATCAATCGGATCGGTATCGATATTACAGAGGCGGTACAGAGTTCTGGCGTCGCGCTGGAGTCCAACGCGGAGGACTCTCAGATGCGATCTGGGATTGAGACAGTTCTGATCATAGGTGATTCGGCCGGCCGAACGGGGCGGGTCGACGCCAGTCTCGCCGTTAATCCGGAGTACTTCGAGATTCTTGGAGTTCGTATTGCTGGTGGGCGTTCGTTCCTGCAGTCCGACGACAGATCGGCTCCGGCAGTTGCCATCGTTTCCGAGAGCGCGGCAAGGGCTTGGTGGCCCGGCAGGAGTCCCATCGGGCGCGCGCTCAAGCTTGGCGGGGTCGAGGGTGAGGGTCCGGTTCTGACCATCGTCGGTGTCGCAGCCGATAACAAAGCGTCAGGTCAACTCCTCGATGAATACCAGGCAATCGTCTACACGTCGTTGGGACAGTTCCCAGGAAAGTCGATCAAGTTTTACACACGGACGACCGGCAACATTGACAAGGCAATCGTCGACGTGCGACGCACGCTTCGCGACCTGCTGCCGGGGAAGTTTCTCTGGACCCAGTCTGTCAACCGTCGATTGGCTTCGTCTATCAGCGGCGTTCGGACATACGCCACGGCGGTATCCGGACTTGCGCTCGCCGGACTGATCCTTGCTGGAATTGGAATCTATGGATCTGTATCGTTTGCAACGGCAAGCCGGCGAAAGGAAATCAGTATTCGTTTGGCACTCGGAGCGACGCCAAGGGACGTCTTGTTGATGATTGTGAAACAAGGCCTTCAGTTTGCTTTTGCTGGACTCGCTTGGGGACTTGTCGGCAGTTTCCTCTTGGCGATGGCAATCCGCAGTACGCTATATGGGACTAGCCCTGCCAGCCTACCAGTGCTGGCAACTGTGTCATGTTTCACTATTCTGACGGTTCTGCTCGCGATAGCCGTCCCAGCCCGCAAAGCTATGCGCGTGGGGGTTGCATCTGCCCTCACTGACTCGTAGTCGCCCATGTACGAGCTGACGCCGGGTGACTTCGGATCCTTGAGCGACTTTCCGCTCATCGGCCGGTGGACGAGGGCGACCCATGACGTGTTACCTCCGGACGTCCTGGACAGCATCCGGCCCCTGACCGTGCCGGCTGCACTGGCCATCGCATCCGAAGCCGAGCGGCGCGGGAAGCCGAAGCCGGCAGGCGGGTATGATGCCGTCATCGCGGCCGATGCCCCCGACCCTTCCGCAGCGGCACGAGCGCTCGAGCAACTCGGCATCGCCGCGGAGACTCCGGTGATCGTCTCATGGTCGACCGAGCTCGCGGTCGTCTGTCCGTGGCGCGTGTTCGTGGCGTACTGGGATGCGTTCTGTTATCCGTCATCGGACGATGTGACCATCTGGTCACCTGCGCAGCCGTGGACGCTCAACTACCGCCATTGGGAGATCTTCGAGCTGGAACGATCGAGCGCAGCCGGATAATCGAGCCCGACTGCAAGATCGTGAACGACAATACCATGAAGGAGTGCCTTCCTTCGGCAGCAAGCAAACAGGCCCCGCCTTGCGACGGGGCCTGTTTTGATTGAGTACCGGCGAACCGCGCCGGAACTGATCGATCTACAGCGCCGCGGGCTCGGTGGAAACCACCACGTTGCCGACGGTCACATTGGGGTTGCTGGTCTTGAGGAAGTTGAGCTTGCCCGTCACGTACGGTACATCCCAGATCGCCGCCGTGGTCGGATCGGTGCTGCTGTCGTACAGCGCGCGTTCCAGCGTGAGCGTGGCCACGTCGGCGCAATTCGCCCCGTTGGCGCCCGTGGCCCAGAAGACGAGTCGGGCCGTACCATTGGAGTTGGCGCCGGTGTCGAAGCAGATGGTCGACGGTCCGGCCGTATAGAGGGCGTTTCCACCCGCTGTGTAGCTGTACTGGGTGGTCGATCCGGTGTTGAATCGGAACCAGCTCCACGACGAACCCGAGTTCGAGCGCCCACCGGTGACGATCAGCTTGCCCGCCGACAACGCCGGATTACCGGTCGGGTTGGCATCCTGGCCGAGCACCGTGTAGAAATAGCTGTTGTTGGCGGTCGCCTCGACACCCTCGAGACGGACGTGACGGACGGTACCCGCGGCCGGCGTGCACAGCTGCTGCCAGTCGGTATTGGTCGCCCAGGCTGCGCTGCACGACGTGGCCGCCGCAATGGCCGATGCCTCGAGCGCCGGCTCCGCCGACAGCGTCACCTTGGGCGAGGTTGCGCCACTCGCAGACTGCCTGAAGTACGCCTTAGCTTGCTTCGCAACGGCGCCGGTCGCCCCCTGCCACTGAGCACGCGCAGCAAACGCCGAGGCCGCCGTCAGGGTGCTGCGATTGCCACAGTTGGCGCCGCGCTGGCCGTCGACCCAGAGCACGGACGCGGGGGCCGACGTGGCAGAGCCGTCATGGAGATCGAAGCAGACGGTGGCGCCGGCGTTGATGAACGCCGCGGCGCCATCGAGCGCTGCGTCGACCGTGCCGAAGCTGGCCTGCACCAGCGCGGCGGGAGCCGGAACCCCGCCCCCATAGAACAGGACTCGGAACTGCCCGGCGGCGAGCGGCTCATTCGCGCCGGCCGGCGGCGCCTGGAAGCCGAACACGATCTGGGCCGAAGCGTGAGTGGCCGGAGCGCGGAGGTTCTCGATCCGAACATGGCGCACGGGGACGTCGATGGCACAGAGCTCGACGAAGCTGTCGCCCTGAGAAATATCGGTGCTGCAGCTGGTCAACTCGCTCGGATCATCCGGGCCGATCGGGTCGCTGTCGCTACAGCCAAAAACCAGCAGGGTAAGGCCAAGCATGGCGTGCCTGGCGTACGAAGCAGCCGGTGTCTTCACAAGATCCTCGGATAGTCGGTTCACAGGGTTTCGCTCGGGTACACCGGCCAAGATAGGGGAACACGCGGGTCCGGTTAACCGTAGAAATACGGCCCCCCGACAACCGGCGGCGCCCGGAGCGACACCAATGGCGGCTCAGACCTATCTTCTGTCGACGCAGTATTCCCCCAAACTCCGGAAAGGTCCGAATCTGTGAACGACTTGCGCTACCCCATCGGCCGTTTCCAACACACCGGCGAGGCCTCGGACGAGCAACGCAGCGCCTGGATCGACCAGGTCGCAACACTCCCTTCTGCCGTGCGCCAAGCGGCTCTGGGCCTGGATGACCGACAACTCGACACGCCATACCGTCCGGACGGTTGGACGTTGCGGCAGGTGGTTCATCATCTGGCCGACAGCCATATCAACAGCTATGTCCGATTCAAGCTGGCGCTGACCGAGAACGAACCGACGATCAAGCCATACCACGAAGAACGCTGGGCAGAGCTGCCCGATGCGCGTACGCCGATTGAAGACAGCCTCGCCCTGCTGGAGGCGCTTCACGCCCGATGGACCGTCCTGCTTCGATCGATGGCAGGTCAGGACTGGCAGAGGCGATTCATTCACCCGGATTCCGGGCCGACCGATCTGGCACGTACGCTAGGCATCTATGCTTGGCACGGCCAACACCATCTCGCACACATCACCCGGACGGTAACCCGGAACGGCTGGTAAGCCTCGATCTCCACGCCGCCCACCACGACCCGGAACAGGTGTGATGCCTGCCAAGCGCACAGCAGACGCCCTTCGAGTAGATTCAGGGAAGTACCTGACTGAGGAGCGAATTCCGATGAAACTCTGGACCGGCGTAACCACCGATCTGGTGACTGAATCTCGCGACTTTTACGTCAAACTGTTCGGCTGTACCGTGCTCTTCGACAGCGAATGGTTCGTTCTACTCGAGTTGGGCGGCGGCGAACTCGGCTTCCTCAAACCGAATCTCCCGACGCAGGCGGAACCGTTCCGGGGCGCCTATTTGGGCCGTGGCATGTGGATCACCATCGACGTCGAGGACGTCGACGCGCAGCATGCGCGGCTATCGTCGCTCGACGTTCCGATCGAAGTGGCCCTACGGACCGAGGAGTGGGGGGACCGTCACTTCGTGATTCGCGATCCGAACGGTATCGGCGTCGACGTCGTGACACGGGGCATACCGACCGCATCATAGGGCGCCAAACGGAAGGCACTGCTCAGCGGCGCACGCGAACCGGTTGCGTCCAGGCACGCCTGCCGCTCGAATCCGTCACCCGGGCGCGAACATATCCATCACTGCTGCTGATTCGATATCGGGCCGTGACACCGTCTACGGCGGAGAGAACCCGCCCCCCCGACCCGATGAACTCGGTCCGGTAACGTCGATCACTGGACGGCAGGACGTCGATGCGAATCTCACCATCCTCAACCTGGTAGTCACGCAGGGTTACACCGGTCGAACCGTAGAAGTCGCCCCGGCGGAGCGCATCCAGAATGGCCGAGGCAGTGAGGGTGTCGGCTCGCACCATGACCCAGCCTCGCCCCGGACGCGCCAGGTCGGCATTTTCGGCGTGCTCGGGTCGGAAGCTGTGGCTGTCATCGTCGGCCACGCCCCAGATCTGCTTGCCGCGCGTCAGCAGTGAATCCCACAACGCTTCGGCCGAGGGCATGGTGCGCCCTGCGCTGTCGCCGCCGCCCAGGTTGTTGACCAGCGGATGTCCGTTCCAGACCTCGAGCAGGGTGGAATCGGGGAGTCCGATCAGCTCGCCAAGCGGAACGGACCAGCGGAAATTGGGATGGTTGACCTGAGCCACGCCGCCGGCAGCACGAATCGCGTGCAGATGGTGCTCGTAGGTCGCGGCAATCGTCGTCCCCGAGGCAATGTTGCGCTCGCCCAGCGGTCGGATGACTCGGGTAACACCCAGAGCGTTGACGTGGGCCTGACGCAGCTTGTCGGGATGAGTGGGATCGGCAACCCGCTGCGTAATTTCCTGCCCGGATATGACGAGAAACCGTTCCGCCGCCCCGAACAACGCCTCGAGTGGCGCCACATCGGTAATGAATTCGTGATCGGTGATGAAGGTGAAATGATAGCCATGATCACGATACCAGCGGACCACCACATCGGGCGGACTGTCGCCATCGGTGTTGAGGGTATGCGCGTGGGTGTTACCGCGATACCAGCGCCCCGCCGCCGGTGCTTGAGCCTCGAGTGGCACCGCAATCACCATCAGGACGAGAGCCCTGAGCATCATAGCCATGGCTGCTCAGCCCTTCCCCGGCTCCGCATGGAAGTAGCTGTCAGTATGGTTGAGCCAGTCCTGCCGAGGTGGCGAGAAGATGTCCATGTCCAACGTGTCTTCCAGTGCTTCCGCGCGGTGCCACACCATCGACGGAATGTGCAGCACCTCTCCCGCACCGACCACGACCGACTCGGCGCCATCCTCACCCAGGAAGAAGCGGAGTGCCCCCTCGACGATGTAGGTGAATTGCTCGTTCTCGTGCTGATGTTTCGGAACGATGGAGCCCTTCTTCAAGAAGACTTGGGCCAGCATGATCCGATCACCGGTAATGAGCTTGCGGTCAATTTGAGGGGTGACCTGCTCGAGCGGGACATTCGACCAGCGGGACAGGGTACAACCGGCAGACATAGGAAATCCTTGATTCGGGAGTCAGCCCCGCGACCAGCCCGACGGCGCGGGGTCGCTAAAAGATCTCTCCTCTCCGCGCGGGACGACACCCCCGCCCCGGGGTCGGATCGGATTGCGGGATTGCCAGGACGCGGAGCCCCAACGGAGCGGCTGGACCGGAGGAAGTGGGGGTAGCCCCCCGGTTCGGTCGTCTAGTATACTGATATGGTGAACACGCTTACTCGCTCCGCCCGACTTATTAGCGTCGTCGGACTGGCCGCAGGGCTCCTCCTTGCGGTCATTCTTCTCGTCGTTATCGGGACGGGCTGGGTTTAGCGCACCATCAAACCCCTGCCCCTCCGAGATGATCCGGACAGGGGCAACGCACCACGACGCGAGGCTCCTTCCGATGGAAGGGGCCTTTTTTCATTGCTCGCATCGTGAGGCTGAAAAGGGTCATGCGCCACACCGTCAATCTGCTCGTGGAAGAGTTGCCGTCCGCCCTCCGCCGGACCGCCGATTTCCTTGGCGAAAGCCCGCTCCGACTCGAGCACCTGACCCTTACGCCCGGTCGCCCGGCCCGTCTGACGGCGGTCTTTGCCCCCAACGCGGCCACCGCAGCCGTCGATCGATTTGCCCAGGCCGTGGGCGGGCGGGCTGTGTCGGGCGACTCGACATCCTCCGACAAACCGGCCCCGTTCCATTGGCAAGCCGACGGCGCGGGAGATGATCATGCCGGCTGAGCCTCCGGTTCCGGTCGTCCAGATCTTCGACACCACCCTGCGTGACGGCGAACAGGCTCCGGGCTGCACCTTGCTGCCGGAATCCAAGCTTGCCGTTGCGCGCCAACTGGCTCGGCTCGGTGTCGACATCATCGAGGCCGGCTTCCCTGCCGCCTCCCAGGCGGAGTGGCAGGCAATCAAGACCATCGCCACCTCATTCCGAGCCCAGGGCCCGACGGTCTGCGGCATGGCCCGGGCCATCGAGTCGGATGTCGATCGGGCTGCGCTGGCGCTGCAACCCGCGGCGCGCCCCAGAATCCACACCTTTCTGGCAACTTCCGACATCCATCTCGAGCACAAGCTCCGCATGACCCGATCGGACGCGCTTGCGCGAGTCGCGTCGATCGTGCGCTACGCCAGGAACCAGGTTCCGGAGATCCAGTTCTCCCCGGAAGACGCGACACGGTCCGACCGGGGCTTCATGTTTGCCATCCTCGACCAAGCGGTTGCCGCCGGGGCAACGATCCTCAACATCCCCGACACCGTCGGATACGCCACCCCGGACGAGTACGGCACCCTGATCGGCGCGGTGGTCGAGCGGTACTCGTCCGCCGGCGTGACCGTCTCGGTCCATTGTCACGATGACCTGGGCCTCGCGGTGGCCAACACGATTGCCGGCATCCGCGCCGGTGCGCGACAAGCGGAATGCACCATCAACGGCATCGGCGAACGCGCCGGCAACGCCGCGCTCGAGGAGGTCGTCATGGCGCTGCGCACTCGGCAGGACCGGCTCCGCCTCGACACCCGCATCGAGGCACGAGAACTGGTTCGCGCCTCGCGGCTGGTCGAGCGACGGACCCGGATCCAGGTTCCGCCCAACAAGGCGGTCGTCGGCCGCAACGCCTTTGCGCATCAATCGGGAATTCATCAGGCCGGCGTACTCCGGCACCGGGCGACCTACGAGATCATGACTCGGGAAAGCGTCGGCTTTGATCGGGAGTCCATTGTTCTGGGTAAACACTCGGGCCGCCACGCCCTGCGCGCCCGCCTGGAACGGCTCGGCGTGGTCCTCGACGACCAGGCGCTCGATCAGGTCTTCCCGCGCTTCAAAGCCGTGGCCGACACCAAGCGCACCGTCTCGGATCGCGACCTGCGCGATCTGGTCGCCACCACGAGCGTCGAATCTGCCGAAGCGGTGGCCACGCATGCCCGCTGAGCCGACGCAGCAGGGCCCTCGCACGCTGGCGGAGAAGATCTGGGATGCGCATGTCGTGGTCCCCGAACGGGACGATACCCCGGCGGTGCTGTACGTCGACCTGCATCTGATCCATGAAGTGACCTCGCCCCAGGCGTTCTCCGCCCTGGCAGCCCGCGGCTTGCCGGTGCGCCGGCCGGACCGGACAGTCGCAACAGCCGACCATTCAATTCCGACCCTGCCTGGTACGCATGCCGGAACCCTGCCGATCGCTGACCTGGCGGCCAGAGCCCAGGTCGACCGCCTTACCGCCAACTGCCGGGAGTATGGCATCCGCCTCTACGGCCAGGGCCATGGCCAGCAGGGCATCGTGCATGTGATCGGCCCCGAGCAGGGCTTCACGCAGCCGGGGATGACCATCGTCTGCGGCGACAGTCATACCAGTACGCACGGGGCACTGGGGGCGCTCGCCTTCGGGATCGGAACCTCCGAGGTGTCGCACGTCCTGGCAACGCAGTGCCTGCTGCAGCGCCAGCCGCGCTTCATGGAAGTCCGCATCGAAGGCTCCCTCCCCCCCGGCGTGTCCGCCAAGGATGTCATCCTGGCCGTGATAGCGCAGGTCGGCGTGGCCGGTGGGGCCGGGCACGTCTTCGAGTATCGCGGCCGAGCGGTCGAGGCTCTGACGGTCGACCAGCGACTGACCCTCTGCAACATGTCGATCGAAGCCGGGGCTCGGGCCGGTCTGGTTGCTCCGGACGACGTGACCTTCGAATACCTGGCAGGACGCCCGGCAGCCCCCAGGGGCGCGGCCTGGGATGCCGCCCTGGCTCGATGGCGCACTCTGCCGAGCGACGCCGGCGCACGCTGGGACCGCTCGGTCACGATCGATGCCGCTCGCCTCGCGCCGATGATCACCTACGGGACCACCCCGGCCATGGCCATGCCGATCGATCGGCCCATTCCCGAACCGGCCCAGCTGCCCAATCACGCCGACAGGCAAGCCGTGTCCCAGGCGCTGCGTTACATGGCGCTCGAGCCCGGCCGGCCGCTGCTGGGCCACCCGGTCGACGTGGTCTTCGTCGGCAGTTGCACCAACTCGCGAATCGACGACCTGCGCGATGCGGCCCGCCTGGTGCGCGGCCGATCAG
Source organism: uncultured Gemmatimonas sp. (assembly GCA_964619465.1). GTDB lineage: Bacteria > Gemmatimonadota > Gemmatimonadetes > Gemmatimonadales > GWC2-71-9 > SHZU01. The sequence continues at coordinate 5,744 of CAZUES010000058.1, read as the reverse complement.
TGGCCAGCGGAGTCCGGATGCTGGTCGTGCCAGGTTCGCAGGAAGTGAAGCGCGCGGCCGAAGCGGAGGGCCTCCATGAGACATTCATCGGGGCCGGCGCCGAGTGGCGGGAGCCGGGCTGCTCCATGTGCATCGCGATGAATGGCGACATGCTCGAGCCCGGCCAGTACGCCGTCAGCACCAGCAACCGGAATTTCGAAGGCCGGCAGGGGCGCGGCAGTCGGACATTTCTCGCCAGCCCGGCAACGGCTGCGGCGGCCGCGGTCACCGGTCGGGTCACCGATCCGCGGACGCTGCTGGAAGGGAGGTCCACATGACTCGTTGGAGCCGACCCTGGACCGGCCAGGCAATGCTGCTGGCCGCCGATGATGTGGACACCGACCAGATCATTCCCGCCCGGTTCCTCAAGGCAACGACGCGAGACGGCCTTAGTGCGCACCTGTTTGCCGACTGGCGCAATCAGGCCGACGGCGCCCCGAAACCCGGTTTCCCGCTCAACCTGCCGGATGCTGCTTCTCGGCCGATTCTCGTGGCGGGACGCAACTTCGGCTGCGGCTCGTCTCGTGAGCACGCTCCCTGGGCGCTCACCGATTTCGGCATCCGCGCCATCGTCGCCCCGTCGTTCGGAGACATCTTCCGTTCGAATGCCATGAAGAACGGACTGCTGCCCATTGCCATAGGCGGCGACGACTGGGCTATGCTGGCCCAGGCCCTGGAGCAGGCGCCCGACACAGAGCTGACCATCGACCTGCCGGCTCGGCAGCTTCGCGTCGGAACCTGGTCGACCGGATTTGCCATCGACCCGTTCGCCCGATTCTGCCTGATCGAAGGCGTCGATGAACTGGGCTTTCTGCTGCAACACGAAGCGGCGATCAAGGCATTCGAGGAACAGTACGCATGAATATCAGCATCGTCACGCTGCCCGGCGACGGCATCGGCCCGGACGTGACCGCGGAAGCAGTCCGAGTCCTTACGGCAGTTGCCGAGCAGTTCGGGCATCGCTTCTCGTATGAGAGCGCCCTGATCGGCGGCGCAGCCATCGACGCCACCGGCACGGCCCTGCCCGACTCCACACTTGCCGCTTGTCGCGCATCGGACGCCGTCCTGCTCGGCGCCGTCGGCGGACCACAATGGGATCATCCCGCCGCAGTGGTCCGCCCTGAGCAGGGGCTGCTGGCGCTCCGGAAAGGGCTCGGCGTCTATGCCAACCTGCGCCCCGTCCGCGTGGCCGATTGCCTGAGCGACCGATCGACTCTCCGCGCCGAGGTGGTCCGCGGAGTCGATCTGGTCGTGGTGCGCGAGCTGACCGGCGGGATGTACTTCGGCGACAAATCCCGCGGCCCCGGCGAGGGCGGCGAGGAAGCGATCGACGTCTGCCGATACTCGACCGCCGAGATCGAACGGGTTGCGCGCCGAGCGGGTGAACTGGCGCGAAGCCGCCGGGGACGGATTGCATCGGTCGACAAAGCCAACGTGCTCGAGACCTCCCGACTCTGGCGCGAAACGGTGACGCGGGTCATGGCCGACGAGTTCCCGGACCTTTCGCTCGAACACGTGCTGGTCGATGCCTGCGCCATGCACCTGATTCGGAACCCGGCGGCATTCGACGTGATCCTGACGGAGAACCTCTTCGGCGACATCCTGACCGACGAGGCCGCGATGCTGGCCGGATCGATCGGATTGCTCCCGTCGGCATCGCTTGGTGCGCCGAGTACACCGGGGCTCTTCGAACCGATTCACGGCTCCGCACCGACTATCGCCGGTCGCGATCTTGCCAACCCCTACGGCGCGATCCTGTCCGCAGCCATGCTGCTCCGGCATGGCCTTGGTCTCGACAACGAGGCGGACGCCATCGAACACGCGGTCGAGCGGGCTTGGAACGCCGGGCTGTTGCCCGCCGATCTGGTCGACCCGTCGACGGCGCCGTTGGGAACCCGTGCCATCGGCGCGGCCGTGGCGGCGTTCGTCTCGGAAGCCACCACCCCCGCCATGACAGCCAGGTGAGCGAGGACAGCTTGCTACAGCGTTTGCATGACTCCGACCGGACCGCATTCGACGAGATCGTCCGGATCCACGACGCCCGCCTCCGCGCCGTGGCCCACCGCGTGGTCGGTTGCCCCGACACGGCGGCGGAGGTGGTCCAGGATGTGTTCTTCCGTCTCTGGCGTGATCGCGACACCATCGAGATTCGCGATCACCTGGGCGGCTATCTGGCCAAAGCCGTCCGCAATCGCGCGCTCGACCGGCAGAAGCGCCTTCGCCTCGAGTACCGCTGGCTCGAACGGGAAGTGGTCGAAACCGAACACGCCGAAGTCGAACGGATTTCCGGAAGCCTGAGCGACTCGGGCAGTCTCGACCGGGGAAGCCAGCTGATGCAGGCGCTGGATCAGCTGCCCGAGCGGCGGCGTGAGATCATGCTGCTCCGCTGGCGGGAAGGACTCAGCTACGCGGAGATTGCCTCGCGCCTGGGTCTCTCTGCCAAGACCGTCGAGAACCAGATCGGCCGAGGACTCAAGACCCTGCGCGCCATACTCGGGCCGATCCGCCCCGATTGACGGGGGCCGCCGGCGGGTGATCTTAGTGGGTCCACCCGACCCCGGGATCTCATGCCATCCGATCACACGGCCGCGACCGATCGCGCCCGCCAGGTGCGCCAGGTCGTCGCGGCAAGCTTCATCGGCACCACCTTCGAGTGGTACGACTTCTTCATCTATGCGTCGGCGGCGGCGCTGGTATTCGGGCCGCTGTTTTTCCCGAACGCCTCGGAGTTTGCCGGTACGCTGGCGGCGTTCTCGACCTTTGCCGTCGGATTCATTGCGCGGCCGCTTGGCGGCATCATCATCGGACACTACGGCGACCGGATCGGGCGCAAGCAGATGCTGGTGCTCTGCCTGCTCACGATGGGCGTCGCCACCGTACTGATCGGCCTGCTGCCGACCTACGCGCAGATCGGGATCTGGGCCCCCATTCTGCTCGTGGTGCTTCGAGTCCTGCAGGGCATCGGCGTCGGCGGTGAATGGGGTGGCGCGGTGCTGATGGTGGTCGAGTACGCCCCGCCCCATCGGCGCGGCTTCTACGGCGGCTTTGTCCAGATCGGCGTTCCCGCCGGCCTGATCCTGGCCAACCTCTCGTTCCTCGCCGTGGTGGCGTGGGTGCCGGAAGCGGAGTTTCTCCGCTGGGGATGGCGGATCCCGTTCCTGCTCAGCGCGCTGCTCGTAATTATCGGCCTGGTCATCCGGTTCCGACTGGAGGAGACGCCGGTCTTCCTCGAGGCACGCGCCAAGGCACCACCCCGCGAGCGGGCACCCTTGGTCGAGATCATTCGGATGCACTGGCGTCAGGTGGTTGCCGGGGGGCTGGTCCTGTCGAGCAACACCATGATGGGCTACATCCTGATTGCCTACGTGCTTTCGTACGGCGTCAGCAAGCTGGGCATGGCGCGCAGCACCATGATCACGCTGGTGCTGATTGCGGCCAGCGTCTGGTTCGTAACCTGTCTCTTCTTCGCGGCATGGTCGGACCGCTGGGGGCGCCGCCGAGTCTGCATCTGGGGACTGATCGGCGGGCTGCTCTGGGCCTTTCCACTCTTCCTGCTGCTCGATACCAGGAACCCGATCCTGATGGGCCTGGGCCTCGCCGTGCTGGCGGTGCCGGTCGCCGCCTCCTACGCACCGATCGCCGCCTTACTGTCCGAACTGTTCCCCACCCGAATCCGATACACCGGCACGTCGTTGGCGTATCAGTTCGGCTCGCTGGTTGGCGGCGCCTTCGTGCCGATGATCTCCGTCGCTCTCTTCCAGTTGACCGGCACCTCCCTCGCCATCTCGGCCTACATGGCGGTCGCGATCGGGATCGGGCTCGTGGCAACCCGGTTCATCCCGGAGACGAACCAAGTCGACTTGGACGCGCCGGACCCGGCAGGCGGCTACGGCAGCGCCACCACGAGCGCAAACTTGTGACCCGGAGGCCATCCATCATGAGCCGCCCCGACGGCGCGGCCACGATGGAGGCCCCGGATCAATCAAGGTCACGTCGTCCCCTCGCGAGCGAAGTCGAACTGATTGTCGACGATCAGGCCACCGCTCCGACCGGACGGGATGAAGAACCAGCACTCAGAAACCGCATCATCTGGCGAAGCCGCGCTCCAACCACTTCGATCTGGTGCTCACTCTGGCGACGCCGCTCGGCGAGCAGCCGCGTCCGACCAGCCCGGTGCTCCGCCAGCCACTCGCGACTGAACTGCCCGCTCTGCACTTCGGCCAGGATAGTCCGCATCGTTTCGCGAGTCCGTTCGTCGACCACCCTGGGGCCGGCCACGTAATCGCCATACTCGGCCGTATCCGAGACGGAGTACCGCATCAGGCCGAGTCCGCCCCGATACATCAGATCGACGATCAGCTTGAGCTCATGCAGACACTCGAAGTACGCGACCTCCGGCTGATAGCCGGCCTCGACCAACGTGTCGAACCCCGCCTGGACCAGTGCGGTCACGCCGCCGCAGAGGACCGCCTGCTCACCAAACAGGTCCGTTTCCGCTTCCTCGGCAAAGGTGGTCAGCAACACGCCGGCCCGGGTGCACCCGATGGCTTTGGCATATGCCAGCGCGTCATCCAAAGCATGGCCGGATGCGTCGGCTTCGACCGCGACCAGAGCGGGCACACCCTCGTCGCCGACGAACAGCTCGCGCAGCCGATGTCCCGGACACTTGGGCGCCACCAGGCTCACGTCGACGCCCTCCGGTACATGGATCTCACCGAACCGGATGCTGAATCCGTGCGCAAACATCAGCGTCTGGCCCGGCCGCAGGTGTGGCTCGATCTCCCGCTCATAGAGCGCGCGCTGATCCGGGTCCGGAACCAGCACCATCACGATCGACGCCGACCGCGTCGCATCCGCCGTGGTCGCGACCTCGAGCCCGGCCGATCGCGCCAGGTCCCAGCGCGGCGATCCCGGCCGGAGGCCGACCACGACTTCGACGCCGCTGTCGGCCAGGTTCTGCGCATGCGCATGTCCCTGGCTGCCGAATCCGATCACCGCCACCCGGCGCCCGCGCAGGCGAGCCAGGTCGGCGTCGTGATCGTAGAATAGTGTCGGCCCGGTTGCTTCACGCGGCTTCGTCATGGAGAGTCTCCTCGATATCCGTTTGAGAAAGAACGTCGACCAGCCGGGCCAGCTGGCGCCGGACTTGATCGTGATTGGCACTGGTGATCGTCAGCATCAGGCGGCTTCGCTCGAGCCGTTCCGCGGGATGAACGGCAAACCCCTCGACTGCCACCCGACGGCGACGCAAGAGACCGATGACTCGCTCGAGACCGAGCAAGCCGCCACCCACGCTGACCAGGTAGGTCCGCTTGGACGGAGTTTTCATGGCACCGCCTCCATCGCTGGGTCGATCATGGCATCGATGGCGGCCCCCGGAGGCACCATCGGGAATACATTGGCTTCGCGCTCGACCCGGAAGTCGATCAGCACGCTGCCGTCGCTACGGTTGACCCGATCCAGGGCAGCCGCAAGGTCCGCAGTCTGCTCGACTGCCAGCGCCTCGAGCCCGTACGAGCGGGCCAGGGCAGAAAAATCCGGCCCGGACAGCGGCGTCCCCGAATACCGCCGATCGTGGAAGAGCTGCTGCCACTGCCGCACCATGCCCAGGTATCCGTTGTTGATGACGGCAATGCGAAGGTTTCGAACCCCCTCTTGTACCACGGTCGCAAGTTCCTGATTGGTCATCTGAAAGCCGCCATCGC
>CAZUES010000057.1:0-18639 GCA_964619465.1 uncultured Gemmatimonas sp. | reverse complement strand
CTCAAGAAGTACATGCCGGCCACCTTCATCCTGATGCTGCTTTCCACCCTGGCGATTGCCGGCGTGCCGCCCTTCTCGGGATTCTTCTCCAAGGACGAGATCCTCGCGACCGCCTTTGGCCGCGCGGCCGAGAGTCCGATCTACTACGTCTTCTGGGCGATGGGGGCGATTGCTGCGCTGCTGACCGCCTTCTACATGATGCGTCTCGTCGCCATGACGTTCCTGGGCGACAACCGCACCGGCGCCAAGGAGCGCGAGCATCTGCACGAGGCGCCGGCCGTGATGACCGGTCCGCTGGTCGTGCTCGGCGTGCTGGCGGTCATCGGCGGTGTGCTCAACCTGCCGAGCTTCTGGCCCACCGGTCCGCATCACCTGCTCGAGACCTGGCTCGAACCGGTCCTCGCTCCGGCGGCCGTATTTATGCAGGCACAGCATCCGCACGGCGCGACCGAGTACATCCTGATCGGCCTTGCCATCGCGATTGCCGTCGCGGGGCTGTATGCGGGATACCGGACCACGCTGGCCAAGCCGATTCCGGTTGCAAAGGAAGCGCCGGAAGAAGTCGGCTTTGCCAAGGTGCTCTTCAATAAATATTACATCGACGAGATCTATCAGTCGCTCATCGTCCGGCCGCTGGTCGGCGGGTCGCGCTATATCCTCTGGAAGTTTTTCGACCAGGGCGTCATCGACGGCCTGGGAGTCAACGGTTCCGGCGGGTTAGCCCGCGGGATCGGCTGGCTGGGCAGCCGGTTGCAGACCGGGCAACTCGGCTTCTACGTCCTCGTCTTCGTGGTCGGCGCCGTCTGGCTCCTCCACGCCGTGAACCGGTAAGGCCGCGCCATGGAAAACTTTCTCGACTCGATCGGGTACAACGGGTGGATCCTGCACGCGCTGCTGCTGGTTCCGGCGCTGGCTGCCATCCCCGTTTTCCTGAGTTCGCCCGCGGTGGCCAAGCGGCTCGCCCTGGTGGCGACCGTGGTGGAATTCATCCTCTCCGTCGGGCTCTGGTGGTCGGTCGACACCAGCACCGGAACCATGGAGCTGATGTCGACCATCTCCTGGATTCCGCAGTGGGGCATCTCGTACGCCGTCGGGATCGACGGTATCTCGCTCATGATGGTGCTGCTCAGCACGCTGCTGATGCCGCTCTGCGTGCTGGGCAGCTACAATTACATCACGCAGCGTGAACCGGCGTACTATGCGCTCCTCCTGATCCTGACGACGGGAATGATTGGTGTCTTCATCGCCACCGACATGTTCCTGTTCTATGTGTTCTGGGAAGTCATGCTGATCCCGATGTACTTCCTGATCGGCATCTGGGGCGGCAAGAACCGGCTCTACGCGACGCTCAAGTTCTTCATCTACACCATGGCAGGCTCGCTGCTCATGCTGGTGGCGATCATCGTGATGGTCCGGATCGCGGCCGTCTCCAGCGGCACGGTTTCGTTCTCGTACTTCCATCTGCTGCAGTACTCGACCGGGGCGGGGATGACCCGGGCAGCGCCGCTGCTCTTCCTGGCATTCTTCCTGGCCTTTGCCATCAAGGTGCCGATCTTCCCGTTCCATACCTGGCTGCCGGATGCGCACGTCGAGGCCCCGACGGCCGGGTCGGTCATCCTGGCCAGCGTCCTCCTCAAGATGGGAACCTACGGATTCCTGCGGTTCGCGATTCCGTTCTTCCCGAGCGTGGCCTTCAGTGACTTCGTCACGTCGACGGTGGTGGCGCTGGCGGTCATCGGGATCATCTATGGTGCCCTCGTCGCCATGGTGCAACCCGATATCAAGAAGCTGGTGGCGTACTCGTCGGTCAGTCACCTCGGCTTCGTGATGCTCGGGATCTGGGCGGCGTCGGTGCAGGGTGTGCAAGGTGCGCTGATGGTCATGATCGGTCACGGCTTCTCGACCGGCGCGCTCTTCTTCCTAATCGGTATGTTGTACGAGCGCCGGCACACCCGCGAGATCAACGATTACGGCGGCATCGCGAAAGTGGTCCCGATCTTCAGCATTCTGCTGACCATCGTGGCGCTGGCGTCGATCGGGCTGCCTGGGCTCAACGGCTTCGTGGGCGAGTTCCTGGTGTTGCTTGGCTCCTTCAAGGCCTTTCCGATTGCTACTGGTCTCGCGACGACGGGCGTCATCTTTGCTGCGGCCTATCTGCTCTGGGCTCTGCAGCGGATGATCTTCAATCCGCTCGACAAACCGGTCAATCAGACCATCCGCGATCTGGATCGGCGGGAACTGCTGGTCCTGGCTCCGCTCATCATCGGGATCATCTGGATGGGGCTCTATCCCAAGCCGGTGCTCGACCGGATGGAGCCGGCGGCCAAGCAGTACATCATGCGCGCCAAGGGCGGCGCCCCGATCGATGGCGCGCAGCCGATTACCGTGGGGAGCGTGAACCGATGAACGGCCTCGACCTCGCGACTCCCGCCGGCGTGATGCTGGCGCTGTTGCCGGAACTCGTCGTCATTGCGGCAAGTCTGGTGGTCCTGCTCGTCAATGCCTGGCGTCATAAGACGACTGCGGATTCCCGGCTTGCCGGCTGGATCTCGCTGGCCGGAATCGTTGCGGCGCTGGCAGCGCTCGCTGCGCTCTGGCAGTCGGGTGCCACGCCGATCGGCGCCCCGCACATGATCGCGCTCGACGGCTATCGCTTTGCGGCTCTGGTGGTCATCCTCGTCGCCAGCGCGGGAACGATCCTGCTTTCGCTCGACTATAACGAGCGTGAATCGCTGATTGCGCCGGAGTACTACGCGCTTCTGATGATGGCCACGGCGGGCATGATGTTCCTCGCCGGCGCGGAAGATCTGATCGTCTTCTTCCTGGGCCTCGAAGTGATGTCGATTCCCGTCTACGTACTCGCCGCCTTCAACCGGCGCAGCGTGGTGTCGGCCGAGTCGGGTCTCAAGTACTTCCTGGTTGGTGCCATCGCGTCGGCCTTTCTGCTCTACGGCATCGCGCTGATCTACGGGGCAACCGGATCGACCGCGCTGACCGCGATCGGCGCCAGCGTCGCCACCCACGGTGTGACTCCGCTTGCTGCGATCGGGATTGCCTTGGCCCTGGTCGGCATGGGCTTCAAGGTGGCCTCGGTACCGTTCCACATGTGGGCGCCGGATGTCTATGATGGCGCCCCAACGCCGGTCACTGCGTACATGGCGACGGCGGTCAAGGCTGCGGCATTCATTGCGCTGGTCCGCCTCCTGATGGTGGGCTTCGGAACGGAAATCGGCAGCTGGCAGCCGCTGGTCGGCGGGCTGGCGGCGGCGTCGATGATTCTGGGGAACCTGGTTGCGCTCGCCCAGCGGTCGCTCAAGCGAATGCTGGCCTACAGCTCCATCGCGCACGCCGGCTACATCCTCGCGGCCGTCTGGACCGGCAGCCAGGCCGGTGCGAGCGCCACCTTGCTGTACCTCGCCGCCTATGTGGTCACCAGCCTGGTCACCTTCGGTATCTTGAGCGTGCTGGGACGAGGCGGCGAGCGGGACGTGACGCTCGACTCGATCGCCGGCCTCGCTGCGCAGCGACCCGGTGTGGCCTTCGCGCTGAGCGTGGCGATGTTCTCGCTGCTCGGGTTTCCCGGGACGTTCGGCTTCATCGGGAAGTGGGCCATCCTGTCCGCCGTCGTGGCGGAGCACCAGTACTTCCTGGCCATCATCCTGGTGCTGACCAGCATCGTGTCGGTCGGGTATTACCTTCCCGTCGTGCGGGCGATCTATATGAAGTCGCCGGTTACGACCGATCAGCACGATCACGTCAGGTTGCCGGCCCCGGTGCGGTGGACGGTGGCCGTCGGGGTTGCCCTGGTCCTGTTCTTTGGCGTGCTGCCTCGCTCGATCATCCAGAGTTCGGAAGCGAGCGCCAAGTCGTTCGCCGGTACGGCATTGGATCGCATCACCAAATAGCGGAGGTCGTGTGGGGCGGGTACCATGCCCGCCCCACGCAGGAACCTCCGCACGACCTGTTACCGCGGCGGTGAGCGCCTTCCATGCAGATACCCAAGAATATCTTTCGCCAGTATGACGTTCGCGGTCTCGTCGGCCGCGAGCTGACTCCGGAATTGGCGCGTGCCCTCGGTCGCGCCTTTGCGTCGGCCGGTTGGGCCAGACTGGGTCGGGCGCCGGTCATCGCCGTCGGGCGTGACAACCGGCCGTCGGGAGACGAGCTGGCTCGCAACGTCCGCGCCGGTATCGTCGATGCCGGAGGCACCGCCATCGATATCGGCACGGTGCCGACCCCCGCACTCTACTACGCGGTGCATCATCTCAAGGCGGATGGCGGCCTCCAGGTTACCGGATCCCACAATCCGCCCGAGTTCAATGGGTTCAAGATGGTCCTTGCCGGCGAATCGGTTCACGGCGATGCCATTCTCGATCTCTACGATGTCATCATGGCCGAGACGTGGAAAACAGGGCAGGGCGCCGAGCGGGTGGACGGCTCCGTGCTCGAAGCGTACGCCCACGCCATCGTGAGTCGCCATACGCTGGCGCGGCCGGTCAAGGTCGTGGTCGATTGCGGCAATGGCGTCGCCAGTCTGATTGCCGAAAAGGTGCTGACGGCGCTTGGCTGCGAGGTCACGCCGCTCTTCTGTGAGTCCGACGGCACCTTTCCCAACCATCACCCCGACCCGACCGTGCCCGAGAATCTCGAAGATCTCATCGTGGCGGTACGGCGGACCGGTGCGGAGCTGGGGGTTGCCTTCGACGGCGACGGCGATCGGATCGGCGCGGTCGATGAGCACGGCACCATCATCTACGGCGATCAGCTCCTGGTCGTGCTCGGCCGCGATGCCGTGCGTCGCTTTGGCCGGGGCGTCCCGATCATCTTTGATGTCAAATGTTCCGAGATGCTGCCCCAAGCGTTGCGTGAGGCCGGCGCCCAGCCGGAAATGTGGAAGACCGGCCACTCGCTCATCAAAGCGCGGATGAAGGAACTCGCCGCACCGCTCGCGGGCGAAATGAGCGGCCACATTTTCTTCGGCGGCGACTACCTCGGCTTCGACGACGCGCTCTTTGCCGCGGCCCGCCTGCTCGAAATCGTGGCCGCCGGTGCGCCCGGGCTGCACCGGCACCTTGCGGACCTGCCGACTACGTTCGCGACGCCGGAGATTCGGGTCGATTGCCCGGACGACGTCAAGTTCGGCGTGGTGGAGCAGGCCGCGGCGCATTTCGGATCGCTCTATCAGGTCAATACCATCGACGGGGTACGGATCGCCTACCCCGATGGATGGGCTCTGCTGCGCGCTTCGAACACGCAGCCGGTGCTGGTGATGCGCTTCGAAGCTACCAGTGAAGCGTCGCGCGACCGCTACGAGGATGAGATGCGCGGCTGGCTGCGGTTACGAGGGGTCGAGGGGTAAGCTCGATGCCGTCCGGTCGACGCCGCCTGGTGTGGGCCGGTGTGATTGCCGTCGTCGTGCTGGTGCTGGGGCGCTGGATGGCGGTGTTTGCCACTGAGCGCCTCTGGGAAGCCGGCGTTTCGGAAGCCGCGGCCTTGATCGGTACCCGGTTTGCCCTGTACCGCGCCGGCCTCGAACTCGTGGGGCTCGCGGTCGCGATTACCTGGTTTGCGGGACATTTTGCGTGGATCGCCCGGTCCATCGTGAAGCAGCAGGGGGCGGTGCCGCGTCCCTTCGCCCACCTGTCGGAACGCCTTTTATATCAGCTGGCTGCCGCGCTCGGCGTCATCATCGGTGTTGCCGTGGGCGGCGGGACGGGGCAGTGGGTTCACATCATCCTGCTCAACGGCCAGGATCTCACGCTGGGGGCCGTCGATCCGCTGCTCGGCGTCGATCTGGGCGTTTTTGCCGTCGAGCTGCCGCTCTGGGAACTCCTTTATACCAGGGCCGTGGCATTGGTGATTCCCGCGCTGGTCGGGGTCGTTCTTCTGGCCACTGTGGGTGGAGTGCTGCGCCTGGAAGTCCGTCGGATCCGGCTGGTGCCCGAGGCTCGCCGCCAGTTGGCCTCGCTGCTCGTCCTGGCAGCCCTGCTGATTGCCTGGGGCTATGCGCTCGAACCCTTGAGGCTCGCCGCCGTCGAAAGCGCCCGGATGGGGCCGGCGGAGTTCCTGCTGCGAACCACGGTAAGCCAGGTCATCAGCGGGCTGGCAATTCTGACGGCCCTGCTCAGCCTCCTGTGGGCCGTCCGTCTCCGTGTCATCGTGGCCGTCGGCGGCTGGGTCGGCCTGGCCCTCGCCGTGCTCGGTGGGAGCATCCTGGTGCGCTCCAGGAGCACCGATACGCCGTTGGCCGCCGCCGAGCTTCAGGCCCTGCGGCGGGTCGACTCCGTGGCCGTCGGGGTGCGCCTGTCTCCTTTTCGGCCGACCCGGATTCCGACCACCCCGCCATCGCTCTGGGATCAGGCAGCGCTGATGCACCTGGCTCGCGCGGACACGGGAGGGGCCGTCGGAGTGTGGCCCGGGGCTGTTGCCCTGGCCGACACTACCAGGCCTGCCTGGATCGTGATCCGAACCCGCGCCGGGGCTGATCCGGAACTGGTAGCCGTACCGGACGATCAGATTGGTCCGACCGGTGGCCTGGTATCGCTCCGCCCCGCGACCGATGGATTCACGCCGGGGGTCTATGCGCTCGAGACCCTGGCCCGGTTCGACGTGCGGCCCGGGGCGCCGGCATTCGTGGTGTCGCCCCAGGCGTCGGGGGTAGCCCTTTCCAGCGCGCCGCGACGCCTGGCCCTGGCGTGGTCGCTGCAGACCGGCGCCATGCTTGGCGCCGCATCGTCGGATCGGGTGGCCTGGAATCTCGATCCGCTGGTTCGGCTCGCGGGCGTGGCTCCCTTTGCCGAATGGGAAAGTCCTCGGGCCGTGCTGATCGAGGGAGACCTGTTCTGGGTGGCCGACGGCTACCTTGCCGTACCACGGTTCCCGATCAGTCGCCTGGTGCGCTGGCGGACCGGCCAGGTCGGCTATCTCAAGGCCGGGTTCGTGGGTGTGGTCCGCGCCCGCGGAGGCCAGGCTCGGGTGCATCTCCGCCGCGACGCCGACCCGTTGGCGGAGGCCTGGGCCCGGGTCGCGGCTCCGCTGGTCGAATCGGCCGACCAGCTGTCATCAGCGCTGGGTGCGCTGATCGGGGTTCCGCCGCTTGCCGCCGCTGCGCAGGCCCATGTCCTGTCCGGTCCGGCCTGGCTCAATGTCTCGGTTGCTTTCGGCCCTCGGGAGCCGTATCCGCTGTTCACTCCGCAGATGCTGGGAACGGTCGACCACCCTTTTCTCATCCCCTTGGTGCGCAGCGACGGACAACGCCTGGCGGGCTTGCTCCAACTGCCCGACTCGAATGGGGCAGCGGCGTTCCTGAGTGTCGACAGCGCCTTGGCCGTCGGCGCACCACGAGACCTCCAGGCGCGCTGGGAACGATTCCCGTTTTTTCAGCAGCTTCGCGACTCGGTCCGTGCGGCAGGTTCGGAGCTGACGTTTTCAGCGATCCGGTTCGGGGCAATGGCCGATACGCTGGTGGCGTATCAACCCGGCTACGCGTTAGGCCCCGATGCCCGCGGTGGCATCGTGCTCGTCAACGTCGCCATGGCGCAGCGGCTCGGAGGGCAGCGGACCTATGACGAGGCGTGGCGTAACCTGCGCGGCGAGTTGGGGCCGGACGCGTTGGGCAGCGATCCCGGGGCCCGGCTCGATCGGGCCCGTTACTGGCTGGAGCGGGCCGATGCCGCCCTGATCCGGGGCGACCTCCAGGAATTCGGCCGGGCGTTTGCCGCGCTCCGGGAGCTGATCCGGGCCGGTCGCAGCCCCCAGGCTACGCCGTAAGTCTCGGCATTGTTTAGGCTTACCCGAGAGGCTACTTTTGGGCCGCATGTTGGGCCCTCCGGGCTCGACCTCCGACGGTCCATTTTGTCAGATGAGATGAGCGGAACGTGAACCTTCACGAATATCAGGGTCGCGAGCTATTCAGGGCGGCCGGCATTCCGATGCCCGACGGAGGCGTCGCGACGACGCCGGACGAAGTCGCGGCTATTGCAGAACGATTGGGTGGAACGGTCGTCGTCAAGGCGCAGGTCCATGCCGGCGGCCGAGGCAAAGCGGGCGGCGTCAAGCTCGCTAAAGGTGCCGCCGAAGCGCGGGCCCATGCCGAAAAGATCCTCGGTATGACGATCAAAGGCTTGGTAGTCGAACGGGTGCTCGTCGTCCCGGCCGCCGAGATCGCGTCCGAGAGCTATGTCGGTTTGATTCTCGACCGGGAAAGCCAGCGGCCGCTGTTCATGGTGAGTTCGGCCGGCGGCATCGATATCGAGGAAGTGGCGGCGCAAACGCCGGAAAAAATCCAGCGCCTCGCCATCGATCCTCGCTACGGGGTGCTCCCGCATCAATCGCTCTCGCTGGCCCTCTCGCTCTACTCCGACTTCAAGCAGGTCCGTGCCGCCGCCCGAATCATCGAACAGCTCTATCAGGTGTTCATGCAGTCCGGCGCGTCGCTCGCGGAAATCAATCCGCTGGTCACTACGCCGGACGGACAGGTGCTGGCGCTCGATGCGAAGGTATCGATCGACGACAACGAACTCGACCGGCGTCCCGACCTGGCGGCACTGCGTGACGAGAGCGCCGAGGAGCCGAGCGAAGTGGTGGCGCGCCAGGCCAACCTGACCTTCATCAAGCTCGACGGCAATGTCGGCTGCGTCGTCAACGGCGCGGGACTGGCCATGGCGACGATGGACCTGGTCAAGTACTACGGCGGCGAACCGGCCAACTTCCTCGACATCGGCGGCAGTTCCAATCCGGAAAAAGTCGTCAACGCGCTGCGCATCATCACCAGCGATCCGGCCGTCAAAGTCATTCTCTTCAATATTTTCGGCGGCATTACCCGGACCGATGACGTGGCCAACGGAATCGTTACGGCGACCAAACAGTTTGCGGTCAATGTGCCGATCGTGATTCGTCTCACCGGCACCAATGAGCGAGAGGCCGTGCAGATTCTGACCGGCGCCGGCATGACGGCGCTCAACGATATGGATGAAGCCGTCAAGCAGGCCGTGGCGCTCGCGCAGGAGGCTCGATGAGCATCTTCGTCAACCAAGCCACCCGGCTCGTCGTCCAGGGCATTACCGGACGCGACGGTTCGTTTCACAGCAAGCAGATGCTGGCCTACGGAACCAACGTCGTTGCCGGTGTAACGCCGGGCAAAGGCGGCCAGACGTTCGAAGGCTCCGTTCCGGTTTTCAATACGGTCGCGGAAGCGGTTCGTGACGCCGGCGCCAATACTTCGGTGATCTACGTGCCGCCGATGATGGCCGCAGGGGCCATTGCCGAGGCGGCCGATGCCGGAATCAAGCTGATCGTCTGCATCACCGAGGGCGTCCCCGTCCTCGATATGACGCGAATCATGCCGTTCGTCCGCGAGCGAGGCGCGCGTCTGATCGGCCCCAACTGTCCCGGCCTGATCACACCGGGCGTTGCCAAGGTCGGCATCATTCCCGGACAGATCTGCGCGCCGGGTCGAGTCGGTCTCGTGTCGCGAAGCGGCACCCTGACCTACGAAGTCGTCAATCAGCTCACCAAGAACAAGATCGGGCAGAGCACCTGCGTCGGCATCGGCGGCGATCCGATCATCGGTACCAACTTCATCGATGTGCTGGGCGCCTTCCAGGACGATCCGGACACCGACCTGATCGTGATGATGGGTGAGATCGGCGGAACCGATGAGCAGCAGGCGGCGGCCTTCGTCAAGGAAAAGGTGACCAAGCCGGTCATCGGCTTCATTGCGGGGCAGACGGCGCCGCCGGGACGCCGGATGGGTCATGCCGGCGCCATCGTGTCGGGCTCGTCGGGCACCGCGGCCGAGAAGATCGAAGCATTCAAGGCGGCCGGGATTGGCGTGATGGAGCGTCCGGTCGACGTGGTTCGCCTGGTCAGTGAAAAGCTGGGTGGCACGGCCGGGCGATAAGTCCGGCCATCTACCGCATTATCGTCAGGGAGAAGACATGGCAGGTCGTCAGACGCTGGGAATCGTGAAGCCGGACGCCGTCGCCCGGGGCAATCTTGGCAACATCGTGGCCAACCTGGAGCAGCGCGGCTTTACCGTCAGGGCAGGGCGCCTGGTGCGGTTGTCGAGGGCGCAGGCCGAGGCGTTCTATGAGGTCCACCGGGGCCGGCCGTTCTACGCCGAGCTGGTCGAATTCATGAGCAGCGGTCCCTGCTTTCCGATGGCGCTCGAGGGCGACGATGCGGTGGCGGCGTTCCGCGCTGCCATCGGCGCGACCGACCCGGCCGAGGCGGCCGAGGGAACCATTCGGAAGCTGTATGCCGAATCGAAGGGCAAGAATGCGGTCCATGGCTCGGATAGCGACGACAATGCGGCCCGGGAAATCGCCTTCTTCTTCCCTGAATCCGAGCGCGCCGGGCTCTGGGGGTAGGGAGGCGGGTTGGCCTCCGGCTCGGCTTGCTGTAACCCCGCGCCTGGAATAGCTTTGAGGGCTATGCTCCGAATCGATGTTCGGGAGATCCACCGGGGCCCGGTCGACACGGTCGGCGCGATTGCGCCGACTGCCCCGCTCTGGGAAGGCCTGGAGCTCGAGTTTGACGGTCCGTTGTCGGTTTCCGGTCGACTCGAGGTCACGGGTCGGGACGACTATCGGTGGCGGGGTCAGGTCGGGGGCGAGGTCAAGGTGACCTGCCGCCGCTGCCTGACGGAGTTCGTCCAGAGGGTCGATACGCCGATCGAGGCGCTGTTCTCGACCAATCCCGACCTGGAGGACGATCCGACGGTCTATCGGATCCAGGAGCCGGTAACGCACGTGGACGTGTCGGAGGCGATCCGCGAGGAGTTGGCACTCGTGCTGACGGCGTATCCGCTGTGTCGCGAGGATTGTGCGGGGCTTTGCCCGCACTGTGGAGCAGATTTGAACCAGGGCCCCTGTGGGTGCGGGCCCGTGTCATCCTAGGGGAGTCCCATGGCGGTACCGAAGAGAAAAACCTCGAAGTCGCGCAAGCGGATGCGCCGCAGTCATCATTCCGCCGCCTCCACGGCGTTGCAGGCGTGCACCCGGTGTGGCTCGCCGCGTCTCCCGCATCGGGTCTGCGGATCATGCGGCTACTACGCCGGTAAGAAGCGTCTCCC
The DNA here is from genome assembly GCA_964619465.1 of uncultured Gemmatimonas sp. Classification (GTDB taxonomy): domain Bacteria; phylum Gemmatimonadota; class Gemmatimonadetes; order Gemmatimonadales; family GWC2-71-9; genus SHZU01. The sequence continues at coordinate 7,565 of CAZUES010000057.1, read as the reverse complement.
GGTCGAGGATTGACGGAGGTGGTTCGCGTCGCCGTCGACGCGATGGGCAGCGACCAGGCGCCGTTGACGGAAGTCGAGGGCGCGGTTCGCGCGTTGGCGGAACTGCCGCCCACCTTCACGGTGCAGCTGGTCGGGCCGACCGAGCAGATCGAAGCGGCCCTGGCCAGTCATCCCGGGGTTGACCGGACGCGACTCCTGGTCGTCGAAGCGCCGGAAGTGGTCGGCATGGGCGAAAAGCCGCTCGAAGCCGTGCGCAAGAAGCGGAAGAGCAGCATCGTGGTCGGCTTGGGTCTTCAGGCGGCCGGTCACAATGATGCCTTCGTTTCCGCCGGGAATACCGGTGCGATGCTGGCGGCGTCGACCATCGTGCTCGGCCTCCATCCCGGAGTCGAACGGGCCACCGTCGGTACGCTGCTGCCCAGCGTCGATGGCCCCGTTCTGATGCTCGATGCCGGCGCCAATCTTGATTGCTCCGCACGAGAACTGCTCGGGTTTGCCACGCTCGGCTCGATCTACATGCGTGACGTGCTGAATCGCCGCTCGCCGACGGTCGGCCTCCTCAACGTCGGTGAAGAAGAGGGGAAGGGCACGGCCATCATCAAAGAGGCGCACGAGCTCCTCAAGCAAGCCACCGGATTCAGCTACCTGGGCAATATCGAAGGGCGTGATATCCTGGGCGGGCACGCCAAGCGTGGCCGGGTCGACGTGGTGGTCTGCGACGGCTTCGTCGGCAACGTGGTCCTCAAGTTCTACGAGTCGGTGCTCGGCCTGATCCGCCACTTGGCCGACAGCGAAGGCCTCTGGGAGCAACCGGCTGCGCAGCGAGCCTTCCGGTCGCTCGACTACTCCCAGTACGGAGGCGCCCCGCTGCTCGGTGTCAAAGGGCTCTCCATCATCTGCCACGGAAGCTCCAACTCCAATGCCATCATGAACGCGATTCGGGTCGCGGTCCACGCGGTCGAACGCGGACTGAACCAGCATATCGGACTCGAGTTCGCCGGTCACGAGGCGTTGGGCCAGGCCTAGATGCGCACTCCGATCGCCCGGATCGCCGGGATCGGCGCCGCGGCGCCGGTCGAGGTGGTCACCAACGCCGATCTCGAACGGACCCTGGATACCAGCGACGAGTGGATCGTCGAACGGACCGGCATCCGCGAGCGACGGCGCCTTCCTGCGCACCGCGACATGTCGGACCTGTTCGTCGAAGCCTCTCGGGCTGCGCTGGAACAGGCCGGGCTGCCCTTCACGGCCATCGACACCATCGCCTGTGGAACCTGCACGCCGGATCGCCGGCTCCCGTCGGCCGCCTGCGAGATCCAGGCGAAGCTCGGGGGCGGAACCGCGGCGGCGTTCGACGTGGTGGCCGCGTGTCCGGGCTGGCTCTATTCCCTGACGGTGGCGGAAGGGCTGATCGCAAGCGGTGCCAGTCAGAAGATTCTGGCGCTCGGTGGAGACCGTCTCTGGTCGATCACCAACCTCTCAGACCGTAACACCGCCGTCCTTTTCGGCGACGGAGCAGGTGCGGCGGTTCTGGTGCCGGCGACCGACGATCGGGGCATTCTGGCAACGGCGCTTGGTGCGGACGGGTCGCTGGCCGACCTGCTCTACATTCCGGAAGGCGGCTCGTCGAAGCCGCCGTCGGAGGCCGGCGTACGCGAGGGGCTTTACACCATTCGCATGGCGGGCCGTGAGGTGTTCAAAGTCGCCGTACGCCGGATGGCGCAGGCCTGCCACCAGGCGCTCGGCAAGGCCGGTGTCCGGGCCGAAGACATCGATCTGCTCGTTCCGCATCAAGCGAATATCCGGATCATTCAGGCCACGGCCGGTGAGGCGGGCGTTCCCCTCGACAAGGTGATGATCAACATCGACCGCTACGGCAACACCTCGGCCGGGTCGATTCCACTCGCATTGGTCCAGGCGGAGCAGGAGGGCCGGCTCAAGCCGGGCATGGTGGCGTTACTGGTGAGCTTTGGCGCTGGATTTACCTGGGGAGCCGTGGTGGTCCGATGGTAGCCGACGTCCTGATCTTTCCCGGGCAAGGTGCGCAGAAGATCGCTATGGCCCGGGATCTGGCCGAGCGGTTTCCCCAAGCCCGCGCCGTGCTGCAGGAAATCGAGGATGCCCTCGAGATACCGCTGACCCGGATCATGTGGGATGGGCCGGAAAGCGAGTTGCTCGAGACCCGGAACACCCAGCCGGCCATCCTGGCGCATTCGGCGGCGGTGCTGGCGGTTGTGGGTGAGCGCCTTGGGCCGATCGTCGGTGCCGCTGGTCACAGCCTGGGCGAGTACAGCGCGTATCACGCGGCCGGCGCATTGAGCGCGGTCGATGCTACACGTCTGGTACGCAGCCGGGGAGAGCTGATGCACCAGGCTGGGCTGGCCCGTCCCGGGACCATGGCTGTGGTGCTCGGCATGGAGGGTGCCCAGGTACAGGCGTTGTGCGCGGAGGCCTCATCCGCAGGTGATGGAATCGTCGTTGCCGCGAACCTGAACGCTCCCGAACAGACGGTCATCTCCGGCGACTCGTCGGCGGTGGCGCTGGCGGGAGTGGCGATCAAGTCGGCGGGCGCGAAGCGTGTCCTGCCGCTCAACGTGAGCGGCGCCTTTCATTCGCCGTTGATGGCGCCGGCTGTCGAAGGCCTTGTTGCCGCGCTCGCAGAGGTGCGGTTTGCGGAGCCGGCCTTTCCGATCGTCGCCAATGCCGTGGCGGCGCCGGTGTCGACGGCTGCCGATGCGCGCCGCCTGCTGATCGAGCAACTGACCGCCCCGGTGCGGTGGGTCGAGTCGGCTCAGGCGCTGGCCGGACTCGCGGCGAGTGTCCGTTTCGTCGAGCTCGGTCCGGGCACCGTGTTGAGCGGACTGGTGAAGCGAATCGTCCCCGGTGCGCAATGCCTGACCCTTGGTACGGCAGCGGAAGTGGAGAAATTCCTCTCATGAGTCTCAGTATCGATCTGACCGGTCAGGTGGCGTTCGTCACCGGCAGCACCCGAGGCATCGGCCTGGAGCTGGCGCGGACGCTGCGCAGCGCCGGTGCCAAAGTCGCCGTGGTCGGACGCAATGCGGAGCAGGCGGCATCCGTCGCGGCAACGCTCGGAGACGGGACCGTCGGCGTCGGGTGCGATGTCGCCGATGCGGCGCAGGTCGATGCGGCCATTGCACAGGCAGAACAGGCACTCGGACCGATTTCGATTCTGGTCAACAATGCCGGACTGACCCGTGACAATCTGCTGCTGCGCTTGAGCGAGACTGAGTGGGATCAGGTACTCGACGCCAATCTCAAAGGCGCCTTCCATACCACCAAAGCGGTCATCAAGGGCATGATGAAGCGCCGGGCCGGTCGGATCATCAATATCACCAGTGTGGTCGGCCTTACCGGCAACAAGGGCCAGGCCAACTATGCCGCCAGCAAGGCGGGGCTGATTGGCTTTTCCAAGTCGGTGGCCAAGGAGTACGCCAGCCGTGGCGTGCTGGTGAATTGCGTGGCGCCGGGGTTCGTCGAGACGGACATGACGGCTGCCTTGCCAGCAGAGGCGCAAGCCGCGTTATTATCCCAAATCGCGTTGGGTCGGTTAGGGCAACCCGCCGATATCGCCGGTGCGGTGCTCTTCCTCGCCTCCGATCTCGCCCGTTATGTGACCGGGCAGGTCCTGGTGGTCGACGGGGGCATGGTCATTTAACTCTGAGGATGACATGAGCGACATGGAAGAAAAGGTCAAGGACATCATCGCCGAAGAGTTGGGCGTCGAACGCGAAAAGCTCACCGAAACGGCGAGCTTCATGGAAGATCTCGGCGCGGATTCGCTCGACACCGTCGAGCTGGTCATGGCGTTCGAGAAGGAATTCGACATCGACATTCCCGACGAAGAAGCCGAGAAGCTCAAGACGGTCGGCGATGCCCTGCGGTATCTCCGGGAGAAGCTGGGGAACAAATAGGTGGCGGAGTCGACCCGTGTGGTGGTCACCGGCTTGGGCATGCTCACGCCGGTGGGCCTCTCGACTGAGCAAAGCTGGGACAACTTGCTGGCCGGGAAGTCCGGGGCCGCGCCGATCGCCAAGTTCGATCCGAGCCGCTTGCAGGTGCGTTTTGCCTGTGAAGTAAAAGGCTTCGATCCGCTGCTGTACATGGACCGGAAAGAGGCGCGGCGCTACGACCTTTTCCTGCAGCTGGCGCTGGCCGCGGCCCACCAGGCGGTGACGCAGGCTGGGCTCGAGGGCAAGTTCCCGGATCCGCTGCGGAGCGGCGTCATCATCGGCAGCGGCATCGGCGGCATGATGACCTTCGAGGAGCAGTGCCTGACCTACCTGGAAAAGGGGCCGGATCGGGTCTCCCCGTTTTTTGTGCCGATGTTCATTCCGGACATCGCGGCCGGCATCGTGTCGATCCGCTATGGGCTCAAAGGGCCCAATTTCGCGACGGTTTCGGCCTGCGCGTCGTCGGCCCATGCCATCGGTGAAGCCTACGATCAGATCCGCATCGGGCGAGCCGACTGCATCGTGGCCGGCGGTTCGGAGGCGGCCATCACCGGGCTGGCCATCGCCGGCTTCCAGAATATGAAGGCCCTCTCCACCCGGAACGATGCTCCGGAGCAGGCCAGCCGGCCGTTCGATCGCGGCCGGGACGGTTTCGTGCTTGGCGACGGCAGCGCCATGGTCGTGCTCGAAAGCCTGGATCACGCCGTCAAACGGGGTGCGACCATCCTCGGCGAGGTGCTCGGCTACGGTTTGAGCGGGGATGCGCACCACATGACAGCCCCGGCGCCCGATGGCGAAGGGGCCCGGCGTGCCATGCAGCTGTGCCTGGCGGAAAACGCTATCGATCCGACCCGGGTCGGCTACGTCAACGCGCATGGCACCTCCACGCCACTCGGCGACGTGGCCGAGACATCCGCCGTGAAGCAGGTGTTCGGCGATCATGCCCGGCAGCTGGTCTTCGGGTCCTCGAAGTCCATGACCGGTCACCTCCTCGGTGCGGCTGGGGCGGTGGAGTTCGGCGTGGCCCTCCTTGCGGCGACCACCGGGAAGATCCCGCCTACGATCAACCAGACCGACGCCGATCCGGACTGCGATCTGTTTTCGGCGCCCAATATCATGGTCGAGCGCCCGATCGATGTCGCGATTTCCAACTCCTTCGGGTTTGGCGGACATAATGTGACCCTGGCGGTTAGCGCCCTTCGCGAGTAGCGGGCTGCGAACTCCCCCTGGGTTGGCGGCGTAGCTAGATTACCGGCTGCGCCGCCTAAGTGTTTTTGGTGACAGGAGATAGCATGGCCGATGCCCCCAACCCAGCCCGGTTCCGCGATCCGGCGCTCCGGCCCATCGCCGAGAAGGTCTTTGCCGGCCAACGGCTTACGCCCGCCGATGGGATAGTCCTTTACGACACGAGCGACATCCTGAGCCTGGGTGCGCTGGCCGATTGGGCCAATCGTCGCAAGAACGGCGATCGGGTCTTCTTCTCGGCCAATCAGCACATCAACCCCACCAACGTCTGTATTCTGCGCAAGACCTGCGTCTTCTGTTCCTTTGCGCGGCTGCCGAAAGAAGACGGGGCCTATACCCGGACTCTCGAAGAGGTTTATCACGAGGCTGCCCAGCCGACCGTGCCGCCGACGCGCGAGTTTCACATCGTCGGGGGCCTTCACCCCAAGCTTCGGCTCGAGTACTACGCCGAGATGTTCCGAGGGCTCAAAGAGCGGCACCCCGAAGTGCACATCAAGGGCCTGACCGCGGTCGAGATTGCGCACCTGGCGCGAATCGAAAAGACCTCGATCGATGACGTGCTGGTGCGCCTCAAGGAGGCGGGCCTCGATACCATGCCCGGGGGCGGCGCCGAAGTCTTCAGCACAGCCGTGCGGGCCTCGATTGCCGAACGCAAGCTGACCGGCGGAGAGTGGGTCGAAGTGCATCGGGCCGCCCATCGGCTGGGCATCCGCTCCAACTGCACCATGCTGTACGGTCATGTCGAGACGGCCGCCGATCGGGTCGAGCACCTGGGAATGTTGCGCGACCTCCAGGAGGAAACGGGCGGGTTCTTCACCTTCATCCCGCTTGCCTATCACCCCGATCACAACGACTTGGGCGAAGAGCTCGATCGGGTCGGTTCGGCAACGACCGGTTACGAAGATCTCAAGAACATCGCGGTCGCTCGGCTCTATTTCGACAACATCGACCACATCAAGACGCACTGGCCGATGGTGACGCCCTTCATGTCGCAGGTGGTACTCGATTTCGGCTGCGACGACGTCGAAGGCACCGTCGTCTATGAGCGTGTCTATCACGAAGCCGGGGCGCAGACGCAGATGCACTTGCCGTATCACGGGCTGGTCGAGCTGATTCGCGGAGCGGGGAAGCACCCCGTCGAGCGAGACAGCCTGTACCGCCCGGTGCGTGAGGTGTTCGACGACCTCCCGGTTCCTGCCGGTCAGCCGGTAACCAACGCCGCGTAGGCATCATGACTGAGCTTCCTCTGACGTCGGCGCGGTCGCGGATCCGGTTGGGACGGATTCCCTGGATCAACTGCTATCCGATTTATACCGGGATCGATCGCGGCGTTGTGCCGATCGATGCCGATCTCGTGTCCGGCACCGCGGCCGAACTCAACGATTTGCTGGCCGCGGCGGAATTGCAGGTCAGTGTCATTTCGGCGGTCGAGTATGCCCGGGATGCGGCGGCGTATCATCTGCTTCCCGACCTGGCTATCAGCTGCGATGGCCCGGTGCGCAGCGTCGCGCTGTTCAGCCGTCGACCGGTGCACGAGCTCGACGGCGCCACCGTTCTGCGTACCGCGTCATCGCGAACGTCGTCCCTGTTGCTCGACGTCCTCTGTCGCCACCGCTGGCGGGTGCGGCCCAAGTTCGCGACGGTGCGTGCCGAGCCGAACGACCTCGACGTCCTGGCGGGCTTCCCGCATGAGGCCGTCCTGGTCATCGGTGACGCCTGCCTGATGCTCGCCAATCAGGGTCGCTATCCCTATATGACCGACCTGGGCCAGGCCTGGAAGGACTGGACCGGATTGCCGTTCGTCTTTGCCGTCTGGGCTGCGCGGCGGGAAGCGGATCGCGGCGCGGTGCAACGGGTCCATGAGAGCCTGTTGGCGTCGCGCGCGTGGGGTCTTACCCGGCTCGACGAACTGGCCGACCTGGCCTCGTCGGCAACCGGCGTGGATCGCCGGGTAACCCGGGACTATCTCGGCGACCTGGACTACGCCCTGTCGTACCGCCATCTGGCGGGCCTCACCGACTTTTTCCGTCGACTGGCACAGGACGGACTGGTTCCGGATGGCTCGCTCTCGTTCATCAGTGCGGCCTGATCCGATGCGGGTTGCCGGCGCGAAAGGATGTCTGCGATGATGGTCGATCGCACTTCAGCCGAGTTCAAGAATTATCTCGAGCTCTACGAACAGGCCCCGTTGCTCGAACTCGGCCGGCTGGCCGATGCCGAGCGATATCGGCATCACGCCGATGACGTCGTGACCTACATCGTCGATCGCAACATCAACTACACCAACGTCTGCGTCGCCGACTGCAAGTTCTGCGCGTTTTACCGTCGGCCCAAGGACAACGAAGG
>CAZUES010000056.1:0-19453 GCA_964619465.1 uncultured Gemmatimonas sp. | reverse complement strand
TAGTCGCCGGCCAGGGCCCAGCCGTTCTGGCCCGCGCTGATCGAGCGCCCCGCCGCAAAGAACTGTTCGGTCGTCTTGGTCCGCCGCGCCGCCCAGTAGGTGATGCCCAGGGTCAGCGAGATGAAGGCCAGGAAGAAGCCGATGGCGACCGGATTGGTCTGCCCGATGGCCGTGGCGACAGGTTCCTGGCTCATCGTCCGGCCTCCTTACGGAGCCGGGCCAGTTCCGGGTCGTAGCGGCGGTTGGCCCAGCGGACGTATCCGAGGGTCAGGAGCCAGGCGGCGACGATCACGAAGGCGCCGATGGCTATGCCGAGGCTGAGTCCAGGGGCGAGCAGCCGGGCCATCAGGGACGGGTCGAAGGCCACCAGGAGGATGAAGCCGAAGTAGATCAGCATCATCAGGGCGGTGAGCCCGATTGCGACGCGCCAGCGGGTGCGGGCTAGGGCCCGGAGTGATTCTGACATATTGGTGAGCGCGGTGGTCTTGGGTGGCAGGGCAAACCGAGCTAACGTTACCTCTTCCCCCAGACTTGAGCAACGATGCGCGTGTGGGCAACGGTAGCCGGCAGACTGTTCGGAGCGTCGTTGTTGCTGGTGGCGGCGCAGACCGCCCTTGCTCAGGCTGGACGGCCGGGAGCAGGAGCGTCCGATTCGCTGGTGGTGCTCGAGCCGGCAGCCCTGTTCGATGGCGATTCCCTCCGATCCGGCGTGGTCGTCGGCGTCGAGGGGGGGCGGATTCGCTGGATCCGTCCTGCGGGCTCGGTGCCCGGGGGCGCTACCGTCGTCAAGCTGCCGGGCCTGACCCTGCTCCCCGGGTTGATCGAAGCGCATTCGCACCTGCTGCTGCACCCGTACGATGAAACCCCCTGGAATGACCAGGTGCTGCGGGAGGCGCTCGCGCTCAGAGTTGCCCGCGCCACCAACCATGCGCGAAGTACCGTGCTTGCCGGATGGACCACGGTACGCGATCTCGGCACTGAAGGGGCCGATGAGGCGGATGTCGGGCTGCGCCAGGCCGTCGAGCAGGGCATCATCGTCGGTCCGCGCATTCTGACCACGACCCGCGGGTTGATTGCCACCGGCAGCTACGCACCGACGGGCTTCGATCCCCGCTGGCGGGTGCCGCAAGGTGCGGAGGAGGCGGATCAGGAAGAACTGACCAGGGTGGTGCGACGCCAGATCGGCAACGGCGCCGACTGGATCAAGGTCTACGGCGACTATCGCTGGGGGCCTGCCGGTGAAGCGCGTCCCACCTATTCGCTGGCGGAGCTGACCCGTATCGTCGAGACGGCGGCCAGCAGCGGCCGGTCCGTCGTCGTCCATGCCTCCACGGCCGAAGGGATGCGGCGGGCAACGCTGGCGGGTGCCCGGACCATCGAGCACGGCGACGGTGGCACTCCCGAGGTATTCCGGCTGATGGCCGAGCGGGGTGTGGCGCTCTGTCCGACGGTGTCGGCCGGACACGCGATCCAGCAGTATCGCGGCTGGCGCAAAGGGGTCGATCCGGAACCCGAAGCCCTGGTGCTGAAGCGTGCCAGTCTGCGCGCCGCGCTCGACGCCGGGGTGGCGATCTGCAACGGCAGCGACGTCGGCGTATTCCGGCACGGCGACAATGTCCGCGAGCTGGAGCTCCTGGTCGACTATGGCATGGCGCCGGCCGCCGCGCTCAAGGCGGCGACCAGCGGTAACGCCGACATTCTGGGCTTGCCGGACCGGGGACGGATCAAGCCCGGTCTGCTGGCGGACCTGATTGCGGTCGACGGCAACCCGCTAGTCAACGTCTCGGCGCTTCGGGGTGTCCAATTCGTGATGAAGCACGGCGCCATTCTGCGCCACGATTCCCGTTAACATTTCAGGGTAACCATGACTCGACGACTTCTGTCGTTCCTCCTCCCCGCCGTGCTCGGTGCAGCGCCGGTTGCGGCCCAGTCGCTCACGCCGGCGCAGATCCGGCAGATCGACAGCGTCTTTGCCCGGTTCGACGGGACCAACCGGCCCGGCTGCGCGGTCGGCGTCGGCCTGGGCGGTAAGCCGGCCTACCTTCGCGGCTACGGCATGGCCGACCTGCAGCAGGGTACGCCCATCACCCCGCAGTCGATTTTCCATGTGGCGTCGGTCTCGAAGCAGTTTGCCGCCCTGGCCGTGGCGTCATTGGCGCAGGAGGGCAAGTTGTCGCTCGACGACGATGTCCGGAAGCACATTCCGGAGTTGCCCGCCGAGCATCCGAAATACACCGTTCGTCAGCTGATGTATCACACCGCCGGCGTCCGCGATCACTGGGAACTGCTGGGCTACGCCGGGTGGCGCTATCCGGCCGACCTGTTCACCAATGACGACGTGATGGACATCCTGGTCCGGCAGAAGGCGCTCAACTTCAATCCGGGCGACGAGTACAGCTACAGTAACGGCGGCTACACGCTGCTGGCCGTGATCGCCCAGCGCTTGTCGGGCAAGTCGCTCCGTGATCTTTCCGAGGAGCGCATTTTCAAGCCGCTCGGGATGACCCGGACCCACGTGCACGACGACCATACCTTCGTCGTGCCCGGGCGCACGTCTGCCTACCAGGAGGTCGACGGGGCCTGGAAGGTGAGCATTCCCCAGTTCGACACGCACGGCGCCACCAGCCTCTTTACCACGGTCGAAGACCTGCTCAAGTGGCAGCACAACTTTGAAACCGGAACGGTGCTGGGTAAGCCGCTACTGCGCGAAGCGGAAACGTCCGGCGTGCTGAACGACGGCCGCTCGATCAACTACGGCTACGGCATTTCGGTGGGGACGTACCGCGGAACCCCGGTCTTCGGGCACGGCGGCGCCGATGCCGGCTATCGTGCCGACGTGGTCCGGTTCCCGGCGCACGGATTGGATGTGGCGGTGGCATGCAACTTCGCGGCGGCCTCGCCAGGCAACTACTCGCGTGGTGTGGCGGACATCGTGCTGGCCGGTAAGCTCGATCCGGTACCGGATCGCAAGCCGGGTGAGCTGACGGGAGCGCGCGCCGAGGCCATTGCGGGCGCCTATCGATCCTCGCGCTCAGACCTGGCGACCGTGTTCCGGGTTCGGGAGGGGAAGCTCGTGACCGTTGGCCCTTGGGGTCCCGGCTTTCCGGTGAACGCGATCGATGATTCCCGGATCCGGATGGGTAGTTTGGAAGGGGCCTTCGTCGGGCCGGCCGGCGGGGCGCCGGTGGCGCTCAGAGTCCTGGACAACGGCAAGCTGGCCGACTCACTGGTGCGGATGCCGGCCTTCGAGCCGAATCGCGCGGCCCTGGCGCAATACGTCGGCGACTACTGGAGCGATGAACTCCGGGTGAGCTATCGGATCGAGCAGGGCGACAGCGGCCTGGTGGTCCGGACGTTCAAGCACGGCACCTTCCCGATGCGCCCCCTCTATCCGGACGCGTTCCAGGCGCAACGCCCCGGGACGATCCGGTTTCTCAAGGTCGGCGGCAAGGTGACCGGTTTTCGGGTTTCGGGTGGTCGAGTTCGGAACGTGGTGTTTACCCGCGGCAGTCGCCCTTGACGGAGGAAAAGGCCGCCCGCTAGGATGCACGGTTCGAGGACAATGTTCGCTTGATCCAGGGGCCTTGGGGTCCGGGAGTGACCGATTCGTCTCAAACCGTTCCGTGCGTGGCGGCCTGACCCCGCCGTTGCCGCCCGGGTCGCCGCGCCGCCCTACGACGTTATCGATCGGGCGGAGGCGACCCAGCTGGCCAAAGGAAATCCGTTCAGCTTTCTGCACATCTGCCGGTCCGACATCGACGTGCCGGCAGAGGTGTTATCCTACGATGAGCGCGTCTATCTCAAGGCGCGCGACAATCTCAAAGCCTTCATGAGTGACGGAACCCTGCTGCAGGACCGGGATCCGTCGCTCTATGTCTATGAACTGACGATGGGCGGCCGGTCGCAGGTCGGCGTGGTCGGATGCGTCCACGTCGACGACTACGAGCAGGACGTCATCAGGAAGCACGAGCGCACCCGCCCCGACAAGGAAGACGACCGGACCCGCCACGTGCTGGTGACCAATACGCACGCGGAGCCGGTCTTTTTGACCTACGAGGGACAGCCCTATCTGGATCGGCTCAATGCGGACGTGATGCGGAGCTTGCCGCTCTACGATTTCACCTCGGACGACGGCGTGCGCCATCGGGTCTGGATGATTCGGAATGCGGACCCCTATCTCGACGCGTTCCGCCGGGTGCCGGCCGCCTACGTGGCCGACGGTCATCATCGGTCGGCCGGAGCTTGGCGTGCCGGCACCGAACGGCGTGCCGGCAATCCGCGTCACAGCGGGCTCGAGGAATACAACTGGTTTCTCGCGGTCTTGTTTCCCGCTGCTCAGCTTTCGATCATGCCCTACAATCGGGTGGTCCGCGATCTGGGGGGCAAGCCGGTCGATACCGTGCGAGCCGAGTTGGCCGCGCTCGGCTCGTTCGCACTAGTCGGGGCCGCGCCGGATACTGGACCCGGCGTCATCGGGGTCTACCTGCCGGGCCAGTGGTATCGGCTGGCCATCGACCCCGGTACCATCAACGAGCTCGATCCGATCAAATCGCTCGATGCCGAGTTGCTCTATGATCGAGTTTTGGCACCGATCCTCGCCATCGGCGAGATCCGGACCGACGCCCGAATCGATTTCGTGGGCGGCATCCGCGGGGCTCGCGAACTCGAGCGGCTGGTCGACGGGGGACAGGCCGCGATTGCCTTCCTGCTGCATCCGGTGCGGATCGACCAGGTCATGACCGTCGCCGATGGCGGCGGCATCATGCCGCCCAAGACCACCTGGTTCGAGCCCAAGCTCAAGAGCGGTCTCTTCGTTCACAGTCTCGACTGAGTCCCTGCCGTATGCTGTCCGATCGGATTCACAACTTCAATGCCGGGCCGGGCGTGTTGCCCGAGCCCGTGCTGCGAAAGGCGCAGCAGGATATCTGGAACATCGGCAATTCCGGCGTCGGCATCATGGAGCACAGCCACCGGGGCAGACTGTTCGAGAAGATCCTCGCGGACGCCGAGGCCGAGGCGCGTCGGCTGGCGGGCATTCCCGACAACTATCGCATCCTGTTCATCCAGGGCGGCGCGTCGCAGCAGTTTGCCATGGTGCCGATGAACCTGCTGCAAGCGGGGCGGACGGCCGATTTCCTGGTGACCGGGGTCTGGTCGGAGAAGGCGCTGGAGGAGGCTCACAAATTCGGATCGGTGCATGTCGCTCTTTCCGGTAAAGCGACGAACTATGCCGCCATCCCTCCCGCGAGCGAACTCCGCTATTCGTCGAACCCGGTCTATGTGCATCTGACGACCAATAACACCATCCACGGTACCCAGTGGTTAGCCGAGCCCGCGATTCCGGACGGCGCGGTGCTGGTGGCGGATACCTCGAGCGACATGTTCAGTCGCCCGATCGATCTGGCCAGGTACGGGCTGGTCTATGCCGGTGCGCAGAAAAACCTGGGCCCCTCGGGCATCGTGATGGTGATCTTGCGCGAGGACCTGGCCGACCGGGCGCCGGAGACGCTACCGACCATGCTGCAGTACCGGACCTACGTCAAAGCCAACTCGCTCTACAACACGCCGCCCACCATGGCGATCTACCTGGTCGGACAGGTGCTGGCCTGGATTCGGGAAACGGGCGGATTGGCGGCCATGGCGGAGTGGAACGCCGACAAGGCGCGGCTGCTCTACGATTTTCTGGATCAGAGCGAGGTGTTCCGAGGAACGGCGGTACCTGAGCATCGGTCGGTCATGAACGTCTGCTTCAGGGCGCGCACCGAGGCCGAGGAGGCCGCCTTCTGCCTCGAAGCCGAGCGGAACGGTCTGGTCGGGCTCAAAGGGCACCGGCTGGCCGGCGGGATGCGGGCCAGTCTCTATAACGCCTGCCCCAGAGAGAGCGTCGCCGCGCTGGTCGACTTCATGAAGCGGTTCGAGCTGTCCCATCGTTAGGCACGGCTCGGTGCCGGTCTACTCCAGGTGCGCGGCGGCCCGGCGAATCCGCTGAACCACCGCAGCAAGTCCCTGTGTGCGCAGCATGCCCAGCGCGTCGTCCAGGCCGAGCAGGTGCAGCAGGTCGGCGGGCAGATCGCGGGCGGCCGCAATCGGGCCGCCGTCGAGTTCCCGGACCAGCAGCGCCACGAATCCGCGCACCGTGGGCGATTCGCGGGGTATGTCGGCGTGAATGCGGAGCGCGTCGCCGTCCCGTTCGAGCCACAGGAATACTGGCGTCTGGCATTCGGTGACCCGGTGGGCCTCCCGGTCCGCTGCCGCGTTCAGATGGTCCGGCACCGGCGGCAACTTGCGGGACGCGTCGAGTAGCGCCTCGAGGCGGGTGTCGCGATCGGCTGCCTGAAAACGGCGGATCAGCTTGTCGATCGGCATGGTGGCCCAGCAGATTCAGTCATTCCGCAATTTATCCGGAAGGCCGTCGATGACCATCATGCTTCCCGTTCCCCTGGTACCCACCGAATGGTTGGCAGAGCATCTCGGCCAACCAGGTCTGGTGGTGCTCGACGCCTCCTGGTATCTGCCCCAGATGAATCGCGACCCAGAGAGGGAGTATCGCGCCGGCCACATTCCCGGCGCGCTGTTCTGGGATCTCGAAGCCATGTCTGATGCCTCGTCGCCGCTGCCGCACATGCTTCCGGAACCCGCGGCTGCGGCCGAGCGGATCGCGGCCTTGGGCGTCAGCAACGACGACGCCGTGGTGGTCTACGACGGCTCCGGGGTCAACCTGAGCGCGCCCAGAGCATGGTGGCATTTCCGAGTCCTGGGCCACGAGCGTGTGGCGGTGCTGGACGGCGGGATGGCGCGCTGGCGGGCCGAAGGGCGGCCCGAGCAATCCGGCGAAGCAACGCTGCCGCCAACCGGCTTCCGCGCCACATGGCAGCCCCGCCTGGTCCGCTCCATCGACCAGGTTCGTTCCGCCATCGGCGACTCCTCGCTCGGCCTGGTCGACGCCAGGTCCGCAGCACGGTTCGAAGGGCGCGAGCCGGAGCCGCGTCCGGGGCTGGCCGGCGGGCATATTCCCGGCGCCCGGAATCTGCCGTTTGCGCAGGTAGTGGATTCGGAAGGGCGGGTTCTCCCGCCGGTCGAGTTGCGGGCCCGGTTCGAGGCGGTCGGCATCGATCTGGCCAAGCCGGTCATTGCCAGCTGCGGTTCGGGTGTTTCGGCGGCTGCGCTGGCATTGGGGCTCGAGGTGGCGGGGCATCGGGATTACGCTGTGTACGACGGATCGTGGACCGAGTGGGGCGGTCGGAGCGACACCCCGATCGAAACCGGACCGGCCTGACGGGTGGTTCGGATGATCGGTTTTCGCGCTTGCATGGAGGCGAATCGTCGGGTAGTCTGAAACAGTCCGGTTGATGGTCGGAGGTCGCGGCCAGAGGATGCGGGCGATGGCGTCACGATCTGGAATCGTGCCGTTGTCGCCCGCTTGTCCGTTTGAGTCAGTGGGCAGAGACCTTTGAACGAGGAGAAGACATGCCAAGCCGCCAGACACGCCGCGCACCGGCCAAGGTTCGTCGGACCCCGGCCGGGAAGGCCAGCAAGCACACCTCGGAGCCGCGTCCGTCGCCGCAAGCCGACGGTGACAGCCGCGAACTCGAGACGGGGGGCAAGTCGTCGGCCTCCGCCGGTAAAGGCGCGACCGAGCGGCGGGCCTGGCGGCGCCAGCGGGCGCAAGCCGAGCAGCAGGGCGAGGAGTCGCCCAGGCGGCGGACCTAGCGTCCGCAGCTATTGGCAGCGGTCGAGCAGCTGCCTGGGCCGGGTGTGGTTGGGCAGCAGGGCCGCGGCCCGGCGCGCATGCGGCAGGGCTATGTCGCAGCGGGTCCGGCCGGCCACGAAGAGGTGCAGACGATAGTTGCCCGGGTCATAGCGCAACGCCTCGCGCATTGCCGTTACCGGGTAGCCCGTCCCGGCGTGCTCGATGGCCGTGAGCTGTCCCACGCTCTTCGCGGTCAGGAGGCCCATCACGACGATGAAGCCTGCCAGCAGGCGTCCGCGCCTACCGGCGATGGCTGCCATCCTGATGTCCCGCGTCTCGGGTGTCAGCGCACCGAGCGTGATCATGGTCACCAGCGTTGGCGTCGCCAGCAGCAGCACGGCATCGAAGGCACCCTGGCTGGCGGCGGCGGCCATCGTGCCCATGGCCGCCACGCTGGCCAGCCGCTGCTCCGCATCGCGGGCCCGCCTGAGCAGCACCAGCGCCGCCGTGCCCAGAAACGCCAGCCAGGCCAGGGCGCCCAGCAGGCCGCGCTCAGTCAACAGGGCAATCCAGTCGCTCGACGGCCACGGATTGGTCGGGATCGGATCGTTGCCGGCAAAGGACGGGTCGCCCGGGGTTGTCACCAGCGGATAGGCCACGATCCAGTTGCCCGGGCCGACACCGAATAGGGGATCTGCCCGGAGCAGCGAGAGCGAGTTCTCATATTGTATCAGGCGGCCGCGACCCGACCCTTCGCGATGGTTGAGGACACTCCGGAGCGAGTCGCGATAAGGCGACTCGCTCCGCCAATCCAGCCGGTTGGGCAGTACCAGCGCAGCAACCACGCCGACCGCTGCCGCGATCAGGCCCAGGCGGAGGCGAGGCCAAGGGGCCGATGGCACGTCGCGCCCGCCCATCAGTCGGGTCAGGCCGGCTGCGAGCGCCACGGCGGCCATTCCCACCCAGGCGGCGCGCGACCGTGAGAGCACGATCACGGCGGGCAGTGCTACGAGGCCGAGCAGCGCCACGGTAACACCGGGCCAGGCGCGGGCCCGAAACAGCAGCCACCCCGCCAGCGGAATACCGATGACTGCAAGGTGCGCAAGAAAGTTGCGATTGCCGAGCGTGCCCCCCGGCGCGCGGGTCTGGGCCCAGAGCGGAGACGACCAGCCGTAGGCCTGCGCCAGCCCGGTCAGCGTCGCCGCGATGACGGCCAGGAGCACCAGGCCCAGCAGGAAGCGGCGCCCGATCTGGACCGCGACGAATCGGCTGGCCCAGAACACCGTGGCGCCCCCCGCGATGACCCCGAAGCTCCGAGCCGCCAGCCAATGGTTGGTCGCCAGCAGGGCGGAAAGCGCGCTTGTCGCGACCACCGCCGCGAGTGTCAGGTCGACCACGCCCAGCCGGACCTGATGGATCCGGGAGAGGATCAGCACCCCTGCGAGCAGTGCCGAACCGAGCAGCGCCGTTTCCTTGGGGACGGTGAAACGGTCGAGGTCGAACAGGGGAGAGGCCACCACGGCGAGCGCCGCCGCTGCCGTACCGATGCCCAGCACCAGCGCAACCGCCGTCGCGGTGACACGATGCTCGATGGGCCCGATGGGGGGTCGGAGGGGCAGCATGGCCCCCCATTGTAGACGAGGATGGAAGCGCGTCAACCTGTCCGGAACCTGTTTACATTGCCAGGTATGACCGACTTGGTATTGGCAACGACCGACCGGCCGATCCCGATCGTGGTACGGCGGATTGAGGATGACCGGGTACCCGAGGGAATGATCGGACTCGGGACCTTCCTCAGCGATCGCCTGGTGGCCCGCTGCGCGGTGCCGCCCGAGGTGGCGGAGTTCATAGAAGAGAAGGGCCTGCTGGCCGAACCGGTTCCGCTGGTTCTGGCGGCCAAGGAGGAGTCGCCGGGGTTGCAGTGCCGGCTGTTCGCCGTCGTGCCGGTTCCGCCGACCGAAGCCGCGGAGCCAGCCGAGCCATGGGCGGCCTCGGTGCCGCGTTTCGAGGACGCTGTGGCTGAATCCGAGCCAGAGCCAGTGGCTGAGGCATTCGAGGGGCTGGAAGGGATCGAGGGGGCCCAGGGCATGATCTTTCTCGGTCAGATCGTGCGCTTCGATCGGGATCGCCTGCATCCGGAGAATCTCGGCATGGAGGCGGCGGACGTGCTCCGAACTGTGGTTGAAGGCAAGGCCAAGGAGGTCGTCGATCGGGTGCTCGATGACCTGCTCGGCGGGAGCTGACCGATCGCCGGCTCGGCTCCTTGACACTCCGACAAAATAAGTCGTATTTGCTGCGACTGGGGGACACGGAATGGCAACAAAATCTGCTATCCAGAGCCGGGGCTACGCCAATCCCGAGGTGCTCGTCAGTACCGAGTGGGTGGCCGAGCATCTCGACGACCCCAGGGTGGTCCCGGTCGAATCGAATGAAGATCTGCTGCTCTACGACACCGGCCACATTCCGGGCGCCGTCAAAATCGATTGGGTCAGCGAACTCAACGATCAGCTGGTGCGCGACTATCTCGACTCGGGGCAGCTGCAAGAACTCTTGCGTGCCAAGGGCATTCGCGCCGACGATACCATCGTCCTCTACGGCGATCGGAACAACTGGTGGGCCACCTACACCTTCTGGGTCTTTCGTCTCTTTGGCCTCGAGAACATCCGAATCATGGACGGCGGGCGCCAGCTGTGGGTAGCGGAGGGACGTCCGCTCGAGACGGCCGCGCCGGTTCGTCCGGCCGGCGACATCCAGGTCGGAGACCGCCGCGATCCCGTAATCCGCGCCTTTCGCGATGACGTGCTGGTACACCTCCAGGCGGGTCGCCGACTGGTCGACGTTCGCAGCCCGGAAGAGTTCCGCGGTGAGCGGATGCACATGCCCGATTATCCCAACGAGGGAGCGCTGCGCGGCGGGCATATTCCGGGGGCGGTCAATGTCCCCTGGGCTCGCGCGGTCGATCCGGAAACCTTCACTTTCAAATCGGCCGAGGCGCTCCGGGCTATTTATGAAGGGGAGCACCGTTTTGCCCCGGACGACGATGTCATCGTCTACTGCCGGATCGGCGAGCGGTCCTCGCATACCTGGTTCGTCTTGACTTACTTACTGGGTTATCCCGTGGTACGAAATTATGACGGCTCCTGGACCGAGTGGGGTAATTCGGTTCGAGTGCCTATCGAACGTCCTTAACCTTCCTGGAGAAGCGAAGTATGATGTTGTCAGCGCTGTTGGTCGCCGCGGTGGCGAGTGGACCGGCCCCGGTTTCGGCGCCTGCGCACTCGGCGGCGGTCAGTTGGAAGATCGACGTCAGCCACTCGGAACTCACCTTTCGGGTTCGTCATATCCTCTCCCGTGTCTCGGGAACCTTCGGCTCCTGGAACGGCGGGTTGACCGCCGATCCTGCTCAGCTGTCGTCCGGATCGGTCGAGGTGACCGTGCAGACCGCGAGCATCGATACCAAGAACGAAAACCGGGACAAGCACCTGCGCTCTCCGGATTTCTTTGCGGCGGACAGTTTCCCGACCATTACGTTCAAGAGCACCAAGGTCGATCTGTCGGGCTCCGACCTGACCGTCACCGGTGACTTGACCATGCGCGGCGTAACCAAGCCCGTGGTGCTCAAGGGCACTTATAACGGGGTCACCGGACCGGCCGAGCCGCAGAAGCAGCGGATCGGGTTCTCCGCGTCGACCACGATCAACCGGCTGGACTATGGGGTCCGTTGGAATCGTGTCGCCGAAGGCAGCAATATCCTGGGCGACGAGGTCGAGATCACCATCAACCTCGCGGCGGTGCGTCAGTGAGCGCCGGGACCTCGATCACCATGGGGGCCGACGGCCGTCTCGTCGTCCCGAATGACCCGATCATTCCGTTCATCGAAGGCGACGGCACCGGCCCCGACATCTGGAAGGCCTCGCAGTACGTCTTCGATCAGGCCGTGGCCAAGGCGTACGGCACCAAGCGGCGGATTGCCTGGGTCGAAGTCCTGGCCGGCGAAAAGGCCAAGAACCAGGTCGACAACTGGCTGCCGGAAGAGACGCTGTCCGTCATTCGCGAGCGCTTGGTGGCCATCAAGGGACCACTGACGACGCCGGTGGGCGGCGGCATCCGTTCCCTCAACGTGGCGCTCCGTCAGCAGCTCGATCTCTATGCCTGCCTGCGTCCGGTGCGCTGGTTCGAAGGCGTACCGTCGCCGGTCAAACGGCCGCAGGATGTCGACATGGTGATCTTCCGCGAGAATACGGAGGACATCTACGCCGGCATCGAATACAAGGCCGGGTCCGCCGAAGTCGTCAAGCTCCGGGATTTTCTGATCAAGGATCTGGGCGTCAAGAACATCCGTTTCCCGGAAACCAGCTCGCTCGGCATCAAGCCGGTGTCGGAAGAGGGCACCAAGCGCCTGGTGCGCTCCGCGATCGATTACGCCATTGCCAACGGCCGGAAGAGTGTGACCCTGGTGCATAAGGGGAACATCATGAAGTTCACCGAAGGTGGCTTCCGGGACTGGGGTTATGAGCTGGCCCGCCAGGAGTATGGCGGCAAGGAACTCGATGGCGGTCCGTGGCTCGAGCTGCCCGGCGGCATCGTGGTCAAGGATGTGATTGCCGATGCGTTTCTGCAGCAGATCCTGACGCGGCCGGCGGAGTACGACGTGATTGCCACGCTCAATCTGAACGGCGACTACATCTCGGATGCCCTTGCCGCGCAGGTCGGCGGTATCGGGATCGCACCGGGCGCCAACATCAACTATGTCACCGGACATGCCATTTTCGAGGCAACCCACGGGACGGCGCCCAAGTATGCCAATCAGGACAAGGTCAACCCGGGCTCGGTCATCCTCTCGGGCGAGATGATGCTTCGGTACCTGGGCTGGACCGAAGCGGCGGATCTCATCATCGCGTCGCTCGACAAGACCATCGCGCAGAAGCGGGTCACCTACGACTTCCATCGGCTGATGGAAGGCGCCACCCTGCTCAAGACCAGCGAGTTTGCGCAGGCAATGGTCGAGAACCTGTAGTCCGCCCCAAAAGTTCGCGGCCCAAGTTCCCGAGCACTGCTCAGGGACTCGGGCCGCTTGCTTTTTACCGGCTGCCGCTCGGCCGCCTTACCTGATCCGACTCCGCCAGGCCGCGACGGAGTCGGCTGGAGCCTCGGGCGGTGTGATCAACTGATGGCCGACGGCCCGTTCGGTCCGCCACTGTTCGAGGGTCACCTCTCCGTACGACGTCTGATAGACGACGCGCACAGTCGAGTCCATCAGTTCGTACCGATCCGGGTTCCATCCGTCGATCAGCCGAATCGACCCGCCGAGCATCCGAATGGCCGAGTCGGCGGAAATCGAGGGCGTTCGTGGGGCGAATCCCGCGGTAACGACTTCCGACAACGCAATCGGCCGCTCGATCGGGAGGAGTCGCGTCGTATCGTCGGTCCGCCTCCGGGCGGCCGCCATCCGATCGAGGGATGGAGACGCCGAAACCTTCGGAGCTGGGGCGGGAGCCGCCTTGGCGGCCTCGCGATCCGCAGCTTGCGCTGAGACCGTGGCCTGCGGTGCAGCTTCCTGCCGGGGAACGGACCGATCTTCCGCGGGCGCTGCTGCGCGGCTGGTGGCCGGCGGACTCTCCTGCGCAGACGATGCCTCTCGGGGTCTGGCGGCCGGCGCGGCCGGCGTGATAGCGTCGGCAGTGCGCTCGGGGGCTGAGTCGGCGTGGACGGCAAATGAACGGGCGTCTGTCGCTTGCTCCGATGCGGCCGATACCCCGGCACCGTCCGGATTGTCGCGCCCCCGCCAGGAATATCCGATACCTACCGCGAGGACGATCGTGGCCGCCCAGGCCAGGGGCCGTGCCCAGCGGGGGAATGGGCGGTCGCGCCGGGTCTTGCGGCCGTCGGAGCGCTCGGATCCCCGGCGCTCGGATTCCGGATCCGCTCGCTTCGCAGCAGGGGCGCCGTAATCCGGTGTCGGCGCTTCGTACGCCGCGAATTCGGCTGCCGGCGCATCGAACATCAGCGAGGAGCCTGCCGCGACCGTGGCCGACTCGATCGGCTCCGATTCGTCGAGCGATTCGATCAGCCCGAATGCCTCGTTCCGGAAGGCTCGCGCTTCCTCCATTCGTGCCTGGCACTCGCGGCAATGGGCCAGATGCTGCTCGACCGCGGGCAGCTCGGCCGAGGGGATCTCGCCGTCGAGCAGGGCGTGGAGAGTTCCCTCGTCAAGATGCGACATGGTGCCTTCCTTCCCCTTCCCGATAACTCTCGACCAGTCGGCGTCGGGCTCGTGAGAGCGTGGTGCCCACCGCGCCACGGGCCAGTCCCGTCGCCTCGGCGATTTCGTCGTAGCTGAACCCTTCCGCCTGCAGCAACAGGGCTTCGCGGTCCCGCTCGGACAGCGTAGCAAGCGCCTCCCGGACTTTGCTCACCATTTCTTCGCGGAGCAGTTCCTCGTCCGGCATCGGGGCGCTGGTCGGTTGTTCGTCGCGATAGAGCTCCAGTCGCCGCCCCTGGCGCACGGCGCGGCGCCCTTCTTCCCGCACCAGATTGAGCGCCACCGCAAAGAGCCACGGCCGCGGGTTGCGCGGTGGTGCGGCTACCGCGCGGGCAAACACCTCCTGCGCCAATTCCTCGGCGCGGTCCCGGTCTCCCGTGCGGCGGTACAGCATCCGCACCAGGGAGGCATGGTATTGGAGGTAAAGCTCGGCGACGTATTCCGTCATCTGAATCGAGTTGGCTCCTGACCGGGAAGAGGCTAATGCCTGCGCGGACAGAAGGGGAGATGCGTCTGGGGTCCCGGGTTGCACACCGGGAGGTCGTCAGGCCGGGGCGCGATCGAGGACGCGCCGGACGGCCCGAGTCAAGTCGTTGCTGGTAAAGGGCTTCTGGAGGAAGGTCAGGTGTGGAATCGGGCGGCCTTTCCGGTCGATCTCCTCGCGGGCATATCCCGAAATCAGGACCACGCCGATGTCGGGGCGCTGTTCCCGGATCAACTCGACCAGGCGGACGCCGTTCATTTCCGGCATCACGACGTCGGTCAGCAGCAGCTGGATCTGATCCGGGTGTTCCTCGCTGATCAGGAGCGCGTCCGCTCCGTGGCGGGCCTCCAGGACGGTGTAGCCGCTCGCACCCAGGAGGCGCGCGATCATCATCCGCACCGACTCGTCGTCTTCGACCAGCAGAATGGTCTCGGCGCCGGTCGGTGTGGGGAGCGGGGCGGCCCCGGCTGGTACGCCGTGGTGAACGCCGGGCGCAGAGGTCGCGGGAAAGTAGATCTCGAAGACGGTGCCTGCGCCCGGTGTGCTCGAAAAGCCGATTCTGCCACCGCACTGCTGGACGATTTCGTAGACGGTCGACAGGCCGAGCCCGGTGCCGTGCCCCTCGGGCTTGGTGGTGAAGAACGGCTCGAAGATGTGGGCCTGTGTTTCGAGATCCATGCCCTCACCGGTGTCGCGTACCGTGAGCGTCACATAGTCTCGCCGCTCGAGCGGAACCAGCGCCGGTCGCGGGTCGCCGGCTCGGTACTGGCCGACCCCGATACTGAGGCGGCCGCCGCGCGGCATGGCGTCGTGCGCGTTGACCGCGAGGTTGATCACGGTCTGGTGCATCTGGACCGGATCGGCCTGGATCCAGGCGGCGCCGGCGCAGGGGTCCACGGTCAGGTCGACATCGGCGCGCACCAGCCGGCTCAGCATGCTGCGGCATTCTTCGACCACGCCGTTCAGGTCGATGGCCCTGCGCTGGCTGCCTTGATGGCGGCTGAAGCTCAGCACCTGGCGGGTCAAGCTGGTGGCCCGGGTCGTGGCGCGGGCGATTTCCTGGACGTCTTCGCGTGCGCTGCCGGATACCGAGGCGTTGGCGAGCAGCAGGTCCGCATAACCGCGAATGGCGGTGAGCAGATTGTTGAAGTCGTGCGCAATGCCGCCGGTCAGTCGTCCGACCGCCTCGAGCTTGGCCGACTGGCGCAGCTGGCGGTTGTTCCGGGCCAGGCGTTCGGCTGCCGCCAGCTGCTCGGTGATGTCCTTGGCGACGAGGTAGACGCTGCCCGTTCCGCCGTCGGTGCGGAGCGGCACCAGCGTCGTGTCGGCGTCGATGCGAGGTCCGGCCGGCCGGTCCAGCGACAGGGTAAAGCGCTGAGGGTATCCGGTCAGCGCCTTGTCGAGGTGGCGGCGGAAGGTGATCCGTTCCGGTTCGGCCACCAGGTCTTCGAAGCGGTTTCCGGCAAAGTCACCGGAGGCTTCTCCGAGCAGTTGCTCGGCAGCCGGGTTGCCGGTCACGATGGCGCCCGCCTGATCGAGGGTAAAGACGGCATCGGGCTGCAGGACGAACACCGAATTGAGTCGAGAGTCCCGTTCTCGGAGAGCCCGGACGGTCCGGGACCGTTCGATCGCGGCCGCCGCCAGCGAGGCCCCGACCGCAAGCACGGCTCGCGCGTTCGGGGCAGGGGTGGTGCTCGGCGGATAGAGGAACATCAGCACGCCGAGCTCGACCCCGCTGCGCGAGCGGATCGGCGTGGTGGCGATGTTGCCGTAGCCATGGGCCACGGCCGCCTCGATCCATTCCGTGTTCGGCAGTTGCGTCAGATCGGCTACGGCGGGGCTGTCGACGAAGTGCAGCAGGGTTTCCGACCGGACCCCTTCCAGCAGGTCCGCGAGCCCCGCGGCCAGCGATGGCGCCGCGCCTAGGTTGCCGACGGAGCCGTCCGCGCCGATGGTGACGACGGCACAGTGCGCACCGAGCGTATCGGCTTCGAGTGCGGTTGCCAGGCGGTCGAGCGTGGTTCGGAGCGGCATGTCCGCGACGGTGAGCGACAGGATGTCGTGCTGCAGCGCCGAGAGCCGAACCGCCCGGGTCCGATCGGTGATGTCGACGTGGGCAATCAGCACTTGCTCCGCATCCGGCGTCCCGAGCGGTGCGGCGCGGAGCAGGTACCAGCGTTGCTCGTTCCCGGTAACGATGGGGAACTCGATGACGAACTCCGGAACGCTCCGCTCCCGCACCGATGCCACGCCCTCGCGGACGGCGCCGAGCAGCATCAGATCAGGGTGCGCCACCAGCTGGAACGCCGTCAGGTAGTCGTTGATTCTGGTGCTGTTCCGCCAGGCGCGGTTGGCGGCAATGATCTGTCCGTCTCGGTCGACGATGACGAGCTGTGAAGACAGCGCCTCGAGTAGGTGCGAGACGTCGTCGTGGATGCGGGGAAGCGGGGTCTGCGACATGGGGCCGGTAACTGAGCGAGGCCGGGTGTCCCCGGCCCCGATCAGCTCCGTTTGCCTTTTCAGCGCTGGAAGAGAACCCGTGTCGGTACCGAGCGGTGCGCCAGGTTTCCGACGCCCAGCGAACCGTACTCGTTGTCGCCCCAGCAGTAGGCGGTACCTTCGGCGGTGATACCACAGGTGTGGAAGTCACCGGCCGAGATATTGACGAACGACAAGCCGCCCGCAACGGCTACCGGGAGGTTCTGGCTCGCGGTCGAGCCGTTGCCCAGCTGGCCTCGGCCGTTGTTGCCCCAGCAGAAGGCGGTGCCGCCGGCCGCCAGGCCGCAGGTGTGGCTGTAGCCTGCGGTGATCGAGTTGAAGAGCAGGCCGCCGCCGGCAACGAGCGGGACGTTGCTGTTGGCGTTGCCGCCGTTGCCCAGCTGTCCGGCGCTGTTGTCGCCCCAGCAATGCACGGCGCCGCTGGTGGTCCGGGCGCAGGTGTGCGCATAGCCGGCCGCGATCGAGTCGAACGCCGCCGCACTCAGAACGGGTACGGTGGGGATGGATCGGCTCAGGGAGTTGCTGCCGTCGCCGCGCTGGCCTTCGCGGCCCAGGCCCCAGCAGAACGCGATGCCGGCGCGATTCACGCCGCAGGCATGGACGCCGCCGGCCGTAATCGACTGGAAGTCCAGCACACTCTGGCCGGGGTACATCGCGTGATAGCCGCCGTCGGAGATCGTGCCGACTTCGACCGGCTCACTGGACGGTACAAAGGTATTGGCCACGGTATCGATGCTGCCGCCCAGCTGGCCGCGCTCGTTGTCGCCCCAGCAGTAGGCACGGCCACCAATGGAGATGCCGCAGCTGTGGATCCGACCGGCCGAGATCGTGGCGAAGGGCACCGCATTGCTGACCAGCGTCGCCACATTTTCGGAGCGGGTATTGCTGCCAACGCCCAGCTGACCATTCGAATTGGCGCCCCAGCAGTAGCCGTTGTGCGAGAAGGTCACGGCGCAGTTGTGGAATCGCCCGCCGTTGAGCGACTTGAAGGTCTGGTTGGTGACCGGCGCCACGGCCTGCGGTACAGAGTAGGTCGGACCGGCGCCTGCCGCATCGACACCGATGCCGAGCTGTCCGTCACCGTTGAAGCCCCAGCAGTACAGCACGCCGCCTTCGTCGATGCCGCAGGTGCTGTTGCCGGCGCCGGAGATGGTGGCAAAGGCGATGAAGGCACTGGCCGAGACCGAGCCGGTCACGCCAGCTCCGGCGGAAGCCTGAACCGTCTTGGGCCCGCCCGCGCCGCTCAGGGTCCAGCGGGTTGCCGCGCGGCCGGTTGCGTTGGTCACGGAACTCTGCGGGCTGACCGTGCCGGCTCCTTGCGCTGGTGTCCAGGTGACGGAGACACCGCCGACCCCGTTACCGAAGCGGTCGACGACGCGAACCACGATCGAATCTTGCAGCGCGGCGCCGGGATCGTTGACCTGGTTGGCCCCGCTCACCACGACGATCTGTGAGGGCGAATCCGGGTTTCCGGTGGCGCTGAAGCTGACGGGTGGAATGGCGCCCGTCGAGGCGCTGACGAGCTGAGTGCCCGCCACGATACCCAAGGTCCAGCGGACCTTGCCCAGGCCTTCCTGGTCGGTCAGTACGGTTGCTGCGGACACCGTGCCGCCGCCGCTGGTGACGGTAAAGGACAGCGGAACACCGACCTTGGGATTGCCGAATGCGTCGGTGACGCGAGCGACCAGTTGCTCGGTCAGTTCGCTGCCGACCTGGGCGCTTTGTGCGTCGCCCTCGACGATCTGGACCAGGCTGGCCGGGGCCGATGTCGCGTTCACGAGGAACGAAATCGGGTTCTGGCCGGGCAGGGATGCGGCGACCGTCTGGGCTCCTACCGAGGAACCGACCCGGAAGGTGACCTGTGCGTAGCCGTCGGCGTCGCTGGTGTCGCTGGAGGCGCCCAGGGTGCCGTTGCCGGCGGTCACGGCGAAGGTGACCACGGCGCCTGAGATCGGCTCCTGGCGCTGGTCGAGTACCCGCACTGTCAGCGGTTGAGGGAGCAGGCCCCCGATTGCGCCGGACTGTGGGTTGGGGGATGCGATCGACAGACTCGCGATCCGGGGGCCGGTAGGCCCGTCCTGGCTGCAGCCTGCCACGATCGTCGCGACAAGCAAAGGAACCACGCTACCCCAAAGACGGGCTGAACGCCACTGCATATGCGTCCTCCAAGTGTACGACTTTTTGTGAGTTACTTTCGCCGCACTGCGCCGGATTTCTTACGAGAATCCGGTTGATCTATCACTTCGTATCTCTTGTTTTTGTCGCTATTTAGAAAGCTTCAGTCCGATCGATTTCCAGCCGATTCATGGCTGAAACAGGCTCTTTTTTGGGCCGATCATGACTGTCAAATAACTTTCCATGGTGCCGTGGTTTGGCAAGTTCCAGGCCCGGGATCGAGGTTTGGGAGAGGGTTGCGGTTCCGAATGCCCTAAGGGGTTGACCATGAGGCGGTTACGCGCATACTTTTTCGGGCTCCACAACGTGGTGGTTGTAGCTCAATCGGTTAGAGCGCCGGATT
>CAZUES010000055.1:0-20411 GCA_964619465.1 uncultured Gemmatimonas sp. | reverse complement strand
ACGTCAGCAAGTTGCGCCGGAAACTCCGGAGCATCGTCGCCAATCCGCACATCGAGACGGTTCGAGGCGTCGGGTATAGCCTGCGTCTCGACCCCGATCTGCGGGAATCACAATCATTCGGCGGGGCAACAATGCCCAATCGACCGGATCGGAGCAACACGCCGACCAGCACACCGTAGCCCTGCAGGACCGACGTCGACCGACACAGAACGGCAGCTCAACTTGAAGGGGAGTTGTGCCGATACTCCCACTGGATGTGGCGAACGGGCAATCCAACGGCCCGTCGCGAACCCAGGAGGGGAGCGATTCGTGGTTCGAAACGAAAATGCAGCTGCGGCACGACGTGAGAGTAGAGACTCCCAATCTTCGGAGGTGTCGTGAGACGCATCCTGGTAGTCGATGACGATCCGCGGGCGCGGGACGGACTGCGTCAGACCTTCCAGAGCCGCGACGATTGGGAAGCCGTCTTCATCGAAAGTCCCACCGATGCCCTGCTCGAGTGCAATCGCCTCTCCTTCGACATCGTGGTCAGTGACATGCGGATGGCCGAAATGGACGGCACCGCGTTCCTGTCAGCAATAGCTGAGCAATGGCCCGGTACGGTACGAGTCGTTTTAGCGGACCCGGCGGACCACCGGAACGCCCTGCTCGCAACCCGGGTAGCCCATCAACTGCTGCCCAAGCCCTGTGAGCCCGCCCGGCTCAGGGCGGTCCTCGATCGGGCCTGCTCGCTCCGCGACCTCGTCACCGATCCCGTGCTCGAAGCAATCGTCGGAAGCGCGGAAACCCTGCCCACGGTGCCGGCGGTCTATCGCCTGCTGACGGACCTGCTGACCCGGGACGATGTCACAGTCGCCGAAGTTGCCGCCGTGGTCGAGCGTGACGCCTCCCTCGCCGCCAAAGTGCTGCAGCTGGTTAACTCGTCGTTCTTCGGACCGAGCCGAGAGGTCGTCAGCATCGACTGGGCGGTCAGCTTGCTCGGCAGCCGTCTGATCCAATCGCTCGCGATGATGCACGGCGTCTTCCGGTCGATCGAAGACCTGGCACTGCCGATGGCCTTCGACCCGAAACGGGAACAGGCCCACGCCATTGCCGTCGGCGCACTGGCACGGCGCTTCGTACCGAACCGCGCCGACGCCGAAGCGGCGTTTTCCGCCGGCCTGCTCCACGACGTCGGCCGGCTCCTGCTTGCCACCCGGAGTCCGGACCGGTACGACGCGGTCATCGCCTACGCAAGCGAGCACAACAGTGGGATGCACGACGCCGAACTGGCCGTGCTCGGCACCACCCACGCAAGCCTGGGCGCCTATGCCCTCGGGCTCTGGGGACTGCCCTGGCCGATTATCGCCGCGGTGCGTTATCACCACCGACCCGACCTCGATCCGGACCCGAACGGGCTCGCAATCCAGGTCCACATTGCCGACGCGCTGGTTCGGGAGCAAAGCCGCGACGATTCAGACGAGCGGTACTACCCCTCGCATTTGGACCTGGTCTCGGTCGAGGCCCGAGGCCTCGGCGATACCGTGGCAGCGTGGCGAGAGCTGGCTGCGGACCTGGAGATCGCCGCATAACGACGAAGGGCGTGGCGCACCCGTGCGCCACGCCCTTCAACTCCTCCACGCTCTACCTCAGCGCGCCCGGCGCTCCAGATAGTTCTCCCGCTCACGCTCCAGCGCATTGAGCAGCGGTGCCGGATCGAACCGGACCGGATCGGTCACGGGCAAGCCGGTTTCCGCGCTGGCCTCCTGACACGCCTTCAGGGCGTCGGCTTCGCTCAAGTCATAGGTGTTGAGACAGATGCCCACAACCTTGGTCGGGTGCACCGCCGACCCGAGCATCTCATAGAGCTCGACATAGCGCGACAGAGGCGGAATCTTGAGCCACGGCGTGGTCCGGTACTCGCCGATGTGCGTCCGGGTTGCCTGGTGGCAAAGAATCAGGGCATCGGGGCAGGAGCCGTGCAGCAGACCAAGCGTCACCCCCGAATAGCCGGGATGATTGATGCTGCCCTGACCTTCGACCAGCACGATGTCCGCGTCCTTGGCGCCGCGGAGCACCAGGTCTTCCGCTGCCCCGGCAATGAAGTCGGCAACCACGGCGTCGACTGCCGTGCCCCACCCCTCGATGAAGATGCCGGTCTGACCCGTCGCGACAAACTTGGTACGCAAGCCGCGGTTCTTGAGACCGTCGACCAGCTGCAACTGCGCCGTCATCTTGCCGACGTTGCAATCGGTCCCCACCGTGAGCACGACGAAAGGATCGACCAGCCGAGCCTCGCCCGCCGCGATCGGCAGATTGGCCGGCGCCTTCCGCGCATCATAGATGGACCGGCCGAGCCGCTGGGCCTGCGCCGAGAGATCGGGATCATCGGACAGGAAGGTGTGCAATCCGCTGACGAGATCGGCCCCCGCATCGAGCGATTTGACCAGCCACCCCTTCCACTCGTCCGGCAAGCGCCCGCCCGCAGGCGCAATACCGATCAGCACGGCCGTCGGCTTGAAAGCCAGTCCTTCATCGATCGACCCGACGATCGGCGTTGCGCCGCCAAACCCGAGCACGTCCTGAACGGTTTTCCCCGCCGTCTGCCGGTCGAGCACGGCAACCACCCGGGAGGGATGGTACCGGATGACGGAGTTGGCGGTTTTGGATTCCAGGGGGTGAAAGTTGCCGTCGGCAATGATCAGGTAGCGGGGGGTATCCATATGTGGTTCACGGGTTTAGAACGGGGGCAACCGAGCCGGAATCTCCGACTCGGGCCACATTCGTATACAGAACTGTATTCGATAACGAGCGGCGGTCAAGGCAGCAACCGTGCGCCAGTCGCGAATAGGGCCGAATGGCCCTATTCGATTTTGCTGACGACCGCTACCGACCGTCGTCCTCGAGGACTTCCGGATCGTCGACGACAGCCTCGCCACGGCCGAGTTTCTTGGCCTCTTCGCTGCTGCCACCCTTGAGCAGACCCATCTTGGCCTTGAGTTCGACCAGCTGCTGATCGGACGAGCCGTGGTACTCGAGCTGCTTGAACTGCTGGGTCAGATCGTCGCCCTCGAACTCCTGCTGCAGCTCGGCGGCCGCGAGGGCCTTCCGCTCGATCGACTCGATCTTTTCCGTCATCCGCTCGAAGGACTCGAACGCGCTCTTGTCCGACATCCCCGACATCGTCTGCTGGATCCGCTGCTGCGCCTCGGCGCGCTTGGCGCGGGCCACCAGGATGTTCTTCTTCCGCTTGGCTTCCTCGATCTTGTCGTGAAGCTGACGGAGCTGGAGCTTCAGGTTCTCGGTATCGGCCCGATGCTTGACCCAGGTTTCGTGGAGCTGCTGCGCACCTTGCAGCGCTTCGTTGTAGCGCATCAGCGCCTGCTTGGCGAGGTCGTCGCGCCCCTCCTGCACCGCCAGCATGGCGCGACGTTCCCAGTCCTCCGCCTGCTTCTTGAGCGCCTCGGCGTCGGCCTGCAGCTTCTTCTCGTCCGCGATGGCGCCGGCCGCTTCCTGCTTGGCCTTGGCCAGCTGCGTCTTCATGTCCAGAATCAACTGATTCAACATCTTCTCGGGATTCTCGGCCCGATTGATGAGGTCGTTGATGTTCGACCGCAGCATGGTCGAAAAACGTTCGAAGATACCCATTCGCGGCTTACCTTTCGCGGTACGGCGCCAGAGCGCTCAGATGCGATGACAGGGCCAACGTGAGCGAGTCGAAGCTCGCCTCGAACTCCGAAAAGTCGAGATTCTCCAGCTCGAGCGCATCCGTCAGCACGACGTGATCACCTTCGATGCCATACGACCCGTGGACCAGATCGCGGGCATTCAGCTCGAGCAATTGTCGGAACAGACCGCTTCGACGATCGGATTCCGCGGGTTCTTCCATAACCCGAAGCCGGAGAATCACCACCGGCGGGGAATACGTCACGACGACCTCCGACCCATGCTGGGACCGGATGATCCACAGCCCGGACTCCACTTCGCGCACCTCGACCGACGCGCCTTCCAGTCGTTCGAGAAACGTCTGCAGATCCTCCTTCGTTACCATGCGCGGCACTCCTTCATTTCAGGTCGGGCAAGAAATGTACTCCGGTCCGCGAGGCGCCGGCTTACTCCCGCCGGTCGTCCCTGACCGGGGCCAGCACCGCCTGCTCGGCGGTTCGTGCCAGGAGGCGCTCGGTGAAGTCGAGCCGCTCCTCCAGTTCCAGCAAGCGTGTTTCGGCGGCCTCGAGACCGGCAACCCGCTGCTCCAATTCCTCGATCCGGACGGCGGCCATCTGCCCCGACGTCAGACCCTCCGGAGTCCGCCCCTGCCGGGCGAGGGCACGCTGCCGACGCCACGAGAAGAGCAGCAGCGAACCGGCCAAAACCGAGACGATCATGACGTCCTCAGCCGGGCCACGGAACAGCTCGGAGGCACCGGCCGCGAGAAGCCCGGTCATGACCGCGTGAATCGCCAGGTCGATCACGTCCATCCCGAAATGTTGACGGAACCAGGACATCTCAACCCGGCGCCCGATCGATGGGCTGCGACTCACGGCCCCGGGTCAGGAGCCGCTCCGAGAAGTCGACCCGCTCTTCGAGTTCCGCCACTCGATGCTGGACCGACTCCAGCTCGGCCACCCGGGCTCGAAGGTGATCGACATCAGCCGCAAGCTGCGCATCGGCCCCCTTGCCCTCGATCCGGCGTGCGTAGGCCCGAAGCAGCGGGCCGAACACGATGCCCGCCACGATGATACCGACGATCGACACGCCCGCGATGACGACTATTTCCGGCGGTCCTCCCATGACAAACTCCGGCGGAAGGGGCGGAAGGGGCGGAGGATCCGGTATCTGCACCACGACCTGAGTCATCATCTGGCCTCCGGAATCTGTGGGCGAGGGGCGTCACCGCGGTTGGCTATCATCCGCTCTGCGAAATCTACTCGTTCCGCAAGTTCCGCCAGCTCCTGCCTCACTCGGTCGAGCTCTTCCAGCACCGCCGGATCTGCCTCCGGCGGCTGCTGGTCACCACGAATCCTGGCTGCAATTGCCTTTCCGATCGGGCTGTACGACAGCACACCGAGCGTGCCACCGCCGAAAATGAGCAAGATTGCCAGGATCCCTTCCATCATTCCTCCCGCTGTCGAGACACGAGACCGCTCGGGGTTCCCTGCCGATCTCAGGATCGCCCTTGGTCCGCCGAGGACCGCTGAGACAGCAGACGTTCGCTGAAATCGAGGCGCTCCTCGGCTTCCGTCAGACGGCCCTGCATCTGATCAACCTGAAGTCGCAGGTCGTCGATTTCGTTGAGAAGTTCCGGATCCGCCGGGCCTGCACTCCGCCCTTGGATCCGGCGCGCCATGGCCTGTCCAACCGGGCCCTGAAAAATCCGCACCATACCCCAGGCAAGAGCCCCGGTGGTCAGGATTCCAGTGATCATCCCGAAGACCGGGATGACAATATCCGGGTTGGCCATCGCTATGGAGCCTCACTCTGGTTTCGGCGTACTGTCGGACCCTCCCACTGCGGCTCGACCGGAACGGACGACGACTTGCCCTGCGTACGGCCCGACGTTGCAGAATGTTTCACCTGGCACGCCGCACCGCGCAAGGACTCTGAACCTAGGGCCGAGCCGGCGGGGGTTCCGCCGGCGTCAGTTTCTCGACCAGATAGTCCGAGATCATGGTCCTCAAGTGAACCGTGGTCGATCCCCCGGAAATCGAGTGGTTGCGATTGGGGTAGGACATCAGGCGAAACTGTTTGTTGGCCGCCACCAGCGCATCGATCAGCGATTCGGTGTTCTGGTAGTGCACGTTGTCGTCGCCGGTGCCGTGAACCAGCAGCAGGTTGCCCTTCATCCGGTCTACATAGGATAAAGGTGACCCCGCGTCATAGCCCTCGGGGTTCTGCTGGGGCAGCCCGTTGTAGCGCTCGGTATAAATGGTATCGTAATACTTCCAGTGCGTTACCGGAGCAACCGAGACGGCCGTCGAATACACGTCCGGCGCCTGGAACAGGCCGTTCAAGCTCATGAACCCGCCGTAGCTCCAACCGAAAATCCCGATCCTCGCGGGGTCGACCCACGATTTCTTGGCAAAGGCCCGGGCTGCGGCAGCCTGATCCTGCGTCTCGACCACGCCGAGCCGGCCGTAGACGATCTTGCGCCAGTCACGGCCGCGCGCTCCGCTTCCCCGGTTGTCGACGCTGGCGACCACCACGCCGCGCTGGGTCAGATTCAGATGCCAGAGATAGCCCGGCCCACCCCAGCTGTCGAGCACCGTCTGCGACCCCGGCCCGCCGTAAATCGAGAACAGCACCGGATAGCGCCGGGTGGAATCGAACCCGGGCGGGCGCATGATCCAGGCATCCAGCTCGACGCCGCCCCCGATGTCGATCCGCTCGAACGAGGCCTGCCCGCGACGGAGCGCATCGACCTGCGCAGCCAGCCGCGCATTGGTCACCACGGTGCGCACGTTCTTGTGCTCGGGCAACCGCACCAGGGCCATGACCGGCGGCGTACCGAACCTGGAATAGGTATGAATGGCCCAGCGAGCATCGGGAGAGAGGTTGTAGGCGTGGGTTCCCTGCTGCCCCGCGGGCGACACCCGCTCCAGCTTGCCTTTGCCGTCGAGACGGGCACGATAGAGATAGCGCTGGGTCGGATGGTCCGGCGACGCGATGAAGTAGAGCCAGCCGCCCCGCTCATCGACGGCGCGGATACCTATCACATCATACGCACCTGGCGTAATCGGGCGCACCTGGCGACCATCGCGCGACACGACGTAGGCCTTGGTCCATCCGTCCCGTTCGCTGACCCAGGTGAACGACTTGCCGCCGTCGAGCCAGACCAGGTCATCGACGACTTCGACCCAGGCTGAATCCTGCTCGGTCAGAATGGTGCGCACCACGCCGCTTCTGGCGTCGGCCATCAGGAGGTCGAGCCGGTTCTGCAGCCGGTTGAGCCGCTGAACCACCAGTTCATCGCTCGAGGCGGCCCATTCCATCCGGGCCAGGTAGATGTTGCGCGGATCGCCCTCGATCTCGAGCCAGCGGGTGGCTCCGCCGGTCGCAAGCACCACGCCGATGCGCACCGCGGAGTTGTCTTCCCCGGCCTTGGGATATTGCACCGGAACCATCGAGGAGTAGAGTGAATCGGTGGTCCGATACATCATGAAATCGCGGACCCGGTCGGCCTCGAGCTGCCAGTAGGCAATCCGGGTCCCGTCGGGACTCCATCGCCAGCCGTCGTGCAGCGACAACTCCTCCTCATAGACCCAATCGAAATTGCCGTTGATGACCGTCCGGCTGCCGTCGTGGGTCAGCTGCGTAGTCGCTCCGGTGGCAATGTCTTCGACATAGATATTGTTGTTGCGGACGTAGCCGACCCGCTCGCCGGCCGGATCGAACTTGGCGTACATCAGCGTCGAGGGCTCGGCATCGCCGCCCAGCTTGCTGAGCCGACCCGACGCGCGGTCGAGCACCCAGTAGTCGCCGCGGGTATTGAGACGCCAGACCTGCTTCGAGTTGGTGTAGACGAGCAGTTTCCGCTGGCCCGGGCCCCAGTGGTAGTCATCGATGGTGAGCGGCGCGCTGGCGCCGGGGGGCACCAGGCGCGAGGCGGGAATCAGCACCTCGCGCGCGCCGCTTTGGGTATCGTAGCGCACGATGTCTCGGCCGGCGCCCCCGGCGCTGGCCTCGAGCGTGGTATACGACGAGCCATCGCCGAGCCATCGGGTCGGACCGAACCGTTCGGGTTGAAAATCCGCGCTCCCGTAAATCCGCTCGATGGTGACCATCGACGGATCGGCTCGCTGGTCGGTCCGTTGCGCGGCCATCAGGCCCGGCATCGACAGCAGCGAAATCGTCAGGACGAGTCGTCTATCCACAGAAGACCTCAGAGGTTCGGCCGAGGGTGGTTCCCGCTACTGTCCAAGCCTAGCTCGCTGTAAGGAGCCGGCGCAAGAAGTGGCCGGTATGGCTCTCCGGAATCTCGGCCACGGCCTCGGGCGTCCCGGTCGCTATCACCCGTCCGCCCTTGGCGCCGCCTTCGGGCCCCATGTCGATGATCCAATCCGCCGTTTTGATGACGTCGAGATTGTGCTCGATGACCAGGACGCTGTTGCCCTTGTCGACCAGCCGATGCAACACGTCGAGCAGGAGCCGGACATCTTCGAAATGGAGCCCCGTGGTCGGCTCGTCGAGAATGTAGAGGGTGCGCCCGGTGTCGCGCTTGGACAGTTCGGTAGCCAGCTTGACCCGCTGCGCTTCGCCGCCGGACAATGTCGTGGCCGACTGGCCCAGATGGAGATACCCCAAACCGACATCGTTGAGCAGTTCGAGCTTGTCGCGGATCCGGCCCTGCGCACTGAAGAACTCGAGCCCATCGGCCACCGTGAGTTCGAGCACATCGGCAATGCTGCGGCCCCGATAACGCACTTCGAGCGTTTCCCGATTGTAGCGGCGGCCCTTGCAGACCTCGCACGCCACGTACACATCGGGCAGGAAATGCATCTCGATCTTGACCAGCCCGTCACCTTCGCACGACTCGCAGCGGCCGCCCTTGACGTTGAAGGAGAAGCGGCCCGGACCGTAGCCCCGGATCTTGGCTTCCGGAAGCTGGGCAAAGAGTTCCCGGATCGGCGTGAAGAGTCCCGTATAGGTGGCCGGATTCGACCGCGGGGTCCGGCCGATCGGGCTCTGGTCGATGTCGATGACTTTGTCGAGGTGCTGCAGGCCGTCGATGGTCTTGTGCGCGCCCGGGACGACCTTGGCGCGGTAGAACTGCCGCGCCAGCGACTGGTACAGGATGTCGGTGATCAGAGTCGACTTGCCCGACCCCGAGACGCCGGTCACCGCGGCAAAGACGCCGAGCGGAATCTCGACCGTCAGGTTCTTGAGATTGTTGGCGCGGGCGCCGACGATACGCAGCTTCCGAGAAGGAACCGCCGGCCGCCGGGTCGCAGGCACCGGGATGCGCAGCTCGCCGCGTAGGTAGCGACCGGTCAGCGAGTCGGGATGGCGCTCTACATCTTCGACGTTGCCGGCCACCACGACCTCGCCGCCGAAGCGCCCCGCCCTGGGCCCTAAGTCGACCACGTAATCGGCGGCGCGAATGGTGTCCTCGTCGTGCTCGACTACGATGACCGTATTGCCGAGGTCGCGCAGCTCGCGCAGCGTGCCGAGCAGACGGTCGTTGTCCCGCTGATGGAGTCCGATACTCGGCTCGTCGAGGATGTAGAGCACCCCCACCAGGCGCGAACCGATCTGGGTCGCGAGACGGATTCGCTGGGCTTCCCCGCCCGATAGACTCCCCGCCCCGCGGCCGAGCGTCAGGTATTCGAGGCCGACGTCGCGCAGGAAGGAGAGGCGATCGTGGACTTCCTTGAGAATCGGTCCGCCGATTTCCGGATCGATCGCTCCGGCGCGGCCTCGTCCGACCGGAATCCGATCGAAGAAAGCCAAGGCATCGTCGACGGCATAGTCGACCACCTCACCGATGCTCTTACCATGGAGCAGGACTGCCAGGCTCTCGGGCTTGAGACGGCGTCCCTGGCAGGTCCGGCAAGGCATTTCCACCATGAACTCGCCGAGCTGCTGCCGCATCGCATCGCTCTGCGTCTCGTAGAAGCGGCGTTCGACGTTCTTGAGGATGCCCTCCCAGCCCGTCTCATACTCCCCTTTGAACTTGCCGCCTTCCATCCGGAACTTGAACGTCTTGTTCGACACGCCATGGAGCAGCATGTCCTTGGCGGACGCGGGGAGCGCCTTCCACGAGGTGTGGAGATCGAATTTGAACGCTTTGGCCAGGGTCGGCAGAATGGACTTGCGCAGGTAGCCGCTTGGTTCTCCCCAGGGCAGCACCACTCCCTCGAGAATCGAGATCGACGGGTCACCCAGTACCAGCTCGGAAACGGCTTCCCGCCGGGTGCCGAGTCCATGACAATCGGGACAGACCCCGTAGGGCGAGTTGAAAGAGAACTGGCGCGGTTCGAGTTCGGGCATCGAGAGGCCGCATTTGGGGCAGGCAAACCGCTCGGAGAAGAGCACGGACTCTCCCTCGGAGGCGCCCTTACCATAGCGGACGAACTCGACGATCCCGTCGGCCGCCTTGAGCGCCGTTTCGACCGAATCGGCCAGGCGGCTCCGGTCCTGTTCCCGCACCACCAGACGGTCCACCACGACCGCCACATCGTGGTTCTGTCGCCGGTTGAGCTTGGGCACGGCCCCGAGTTCATAGACGGTACCATCGACCCGGACTCGGACGAAGCCGCGCTTGGCCAGGTCGTCGAACAGCTCGCGGAACTCACCCTTCCGGCCCCGCACGATCGGGCCGAGCACTTCGATCCGAGTCCCCTCGGGCCACCCCAGCACGGCTTCGGTGATCTGACTGGCGCTCGACCGGGTTACCGGCGACCCGTCATTGGGACAATGCGGCACCCCGGCACGGGCCCAGAGCAGGCGCATATAGTCGTAGATCTCGGTGACCGTGCCGACCGTGGACCGCGGGTTGTTGCCGGTCGACTTCTGCTCGATCGAAATAGCCGGGGAGAGCCCCTCGATGGCATCGACATCGGGCTTTTCCATCAGGCCGAGAAACTGTCGCGCATAGGCCGACAGCGATTCGACATAGCGCCGCTGCCCCTCGGCGTAGATCGTATCGAAAGCCAGCGACGATTTCCCCGATCCGGACAGGCCGGTGATGACTGTCAGCTGGTTGCGGGGAATCGAAACGGAGATGTTCTTGAGATTGTGCTCGCGCGCACCGCGGACCTTCAGAAATTCTTGCGCCATAGCCCCTGAACATAGCCCGAAACCCGGTCGCCTTCAATCCTGCCGGATCATTGAATCCCGGGTCAACCGCGTCGGCCCGATAGAAGCCGCCAGCGCGCTTTGAAGGACCGCGGCATCCGACTAAGGTTCGCGAGAGTATCTCGCCGTGTCTCCACCCGGAGCGCCCATGCATCGTCCTCTCACCGCCCTGTGCCTGGCAAGCTATCGCAAAGGCGATGCGTTTCTGATCGCCGCGAAGCGCCTGGGCGCCCGCGTCCTGCTGCTGACATCG
Source organism: uncultured Gemmatimonas sp. (assembly GCA_964619465.1). Lineage (GTDB taxonomy): Bacteria > Gemmatimonadota > Gemmatimonadetes > Gemmatimonadales > GWC2-71-9 > SHZU01. The sequence goes on along the minus strand of CAZUES010000055.1, from coordinate 9,385 downwards.
AAGAGCCTGGAGCAGGCCGACTGGCCGCGCGAAGCCATCGATGAGACCTACTACATGCCGGATGTCAACAATCGCTGGGACATGGCCGATGTCATCAAGGCGGTGAGCTGGCTGGCCCGGACCGTCAAGATCGACCGGATCGTCGCCCTCGACGACTTCGACGTCGAGAAGGCGGCCACACTGCGCGAACATCTCCGGGTACCCGGAATGGGAGATACCACGGCGCGGTACTTCCGGGACAAGCTCGCCATGCGTACGAAGGCGACCAGCGCCGGCCTGGCCATCCCGCCCTTCGTGCCGGTCATCAACTACGACGAGATCAAGGCCTTCCTGCAGACCCACACGGGGCCTTACGTCCTCAAGCCGCGTTTCATGGCCGCGGCGATCGGGATCCGGAAGATCGAGTCGGCCGAGGAATTGTGGCCGGTGCTCGACACCCTCGGCGACGAGCAGTCGTTCTTTCTGCTGGAGCAGTTCATCCCGGGTGATGTCTTCCACGTCGATTCGATCGTGGCGGATCATCGGGTCCGCTTCGCCCTGGCCAGTCAGTACGGGACACCGCCGCTGGAAGCTGCGCACCAAGGGCGTGTCTTCTCGTCCCGGACCTTGCGACGGCGGAGCCGCGAGGAGCGTTCGCTCCTCACCTTCAATCAGCAGCTCCTCAAGGCGCTCGGCCTCAAGCAGGGTGTTTCGCATACCGAGTTCATCCGGGGTCAGGACGGTCAGTTCTACTTCCTGGAAACATCCGCCCGGGTCGGCGGCGCCCACATCGTCGACATGGTGGAGTGCGCCACCGGGATCAACCTCTGGAACGAGTGGGCCAAGCTCGAATGCCGGGAGGCCAGCGAACCGTATCTCGTGATGCCGTTCCGGAAGCATTATGCCGGTCTGGTCCTCTCGCTTGCCAAGCAGGAGTGGCCTGATCTCTCGAACTATGACGCTCCCGAGGTTGCCTGGCGCCTCTCGAAGCGCCATCATGCCGGGTTGATCGTCGCCGCGCCCAAACACGACCGGATCGAATCGCTGGTCGACCAGTATCAAGCCGGATTCTACCGGGACTTCTTTGCTTCGGCACCGCCCCTGATGCACGCCACGGAGTAACCGATGGGACGCCTCCATAACTCTCGCAACGGAGAGGCCGATCCGGGCGTCCTCGAGGGCTTCGATCCGCTCGACCAGGAGGGCGACCTCCCCGCCGCCCCTATCGACAGTATCGCCGCCATCCGCCCGTTCGGGCGGGACATTCCGGAACAGCGGCTTCCGACGATTTCCAATCCGGACCTGCCGCTCGAGGATCAGGTGGTCGAGCGCGCCCGGGATCTCGGCCGCCGGGGTCGCCGTCTCGACGCGATTGCGGCGCTCGAGCAGTTCGTGGCCGCAAAACCGGACACCATCGAGCCGCGGCTGGCGCTGGCAGAGCTGCTGGCGGAGGCGGGCGAAGTTGATCTGGCCCTGGAGCAACTGGGCGAGTTGCTCGGGCTCACTCGCAAGGCAGCCCCGATTCTGGTGCGGCGTGGCGCACTCCATGCACAATCGGGACGACCGCAGGCAGCGGAAGCGGATTTCCGAGAGGCCATCCGGAATGACGCAAGCCATTGGCCTGCCTATCGTTACCTTGGCGCAACCCGGCTTCGACTCGGGGGAGTGGCCGAGGCGATTCTGGTGCTTCGGGAAGCCCGTTCCCTGGCACCTCGAGACTCGGAGTGTGCGTTGTACCTGGCCGAGGCACTGCTCACCAACGGCGAACTCGCCGAGGCTGAGGAGCTGCTGGAGTGGGCCGTCGAGGTACACCCCGCCGATCCGCGAGGATTCACGCTGCTGGGCCGGCTCCATGATCGGCTCGGACAGCAGGAGATAGCGATGACGATGCACCGCAAAGCGCGCGAGGTAGCAGGCCTGTGAAGCTCGGCGCATTCAATCGGCGCACGGCTGCACAAGTGATGCTGCTCGCGTGGGCCGCCTCGCTCGCCTGGCTGGCGCGCCGGGAATTCGGCAAGACGGAATCGGAAACCATCGCGGAAGCCACCGTCAGGCTCAACCCGGACGCCTTTTTCTACACGGCCAAGGCCGGGGATCTCCAAGTCGGATACGCCAGTATCACCATCGACACCACAGCGGCTGGATTCCGCATTACCCAGGTTCTGGCCCTCGACGTTCCGACGGAGGGCAACTCGGTACGACGGATGACCCGCCGTACCGACATCGCCCTTTCGCGCAGCTTGCGTCTGGTCAACTTCGTCCGCAGCGTCACCGGCGGCGGGCAGTTCGAGGAACTTCGCGGCCGGGTCGAGGGAGACACGCTGCTCCGCCTGGCCCAGCAGGACGGACGGGACGGAGCCATCGGAGAGTGGACGCTCCGCGTGGCGGGAGACGTGGCACTGCCCGAGATCCTGCCCTATCGCCTGGCCTTTGCCAGACGGCTCAGCGTGGGCCAATCGGGGGCCACCAACGTGCTGGACCTGACGACCGGAACCATCAGCCGGCTCGAGATCGCGGCGACGGCGGAATCGTCGTTCGTCCTGGCGGACAGTGCCATCGAGACGCGAGGACGGTTGTGGCGCCCCGCCCGCTATGACACCGTCACCGCGTGGCGACTCGAGCATGCCGCGAGCGGCGCGCCGGAAGCCCTCTGGGTGGACGCCAACGGCAACCTGGTGGAGAGCGAAACGCCGCTGGGGATCCGCCTGACCCGATCGGCCTTCGAACTGGTCAATGTCAACTATCATGCGGAGCTGGTACAGCACGTAGCCGATCGGCGGCGCATCCCGGCAATGAAGAGCCTGCTCGAAGCCGGCCTCCGCCTGCCGCGGTCGGATAGCGCAGGGTATCGGGTCCGCACCACCGGGACGGACGCGGCACCCCGCACCACGTGGCTGACCGGGGGCCGGCAAACGTCCGCCAACGATCGGATCGACATCGGCCGCCACACCACCCGGGCCGATTCCGCACGACGAGGCTTCCTGGACCCCGCAGCCCAGCTCCGCCCCGTAGCACCCGCGGTTGCCGAGGTAGCGGCAACGATTGTTCCGGACACAAAGGGCCGCGCGGCGGCCGCGGGACTGATCGAGTGGGTCTACCGTGAGATTCGCCGGGATCCCTCGCCCGCGGCACCGAAAGCCGCGGAGCGGGTCCTGGCGGACCGCCGCGGCAACGCCGAGGGAATCGCCTCGCTCTATGCGGAGCTGTTGCGCGCCCGCGGGCTCACCGCGCGCGTCGTGGGCGGCATCGCCGTGGTGGACGGCGCCACCTACGGCCATACCTGGACCGAAGTCCGGCTGGACGATGCGTGGGTAGCAACGGACCCGACCTTCGGCCAGTTCCCGGCCTCGGCGGCGCTGCTGCGCATCGTGTCCGGAGGATACGGTCGCGCCGTCGACCTGGTGCCTCTCGTCGGCAGCGCTATTCTCGAACCGATTCCTTCGGGCTCTCAGCCATGATACAGCTTTCGAATCTGACCAAGCAGTACGGCAAGTTCACCGCGGTCGACGGGATCACGCTCGAGATCCCGTCCGGCACGTTGTACGGCTTGCTGGGCCCGAACGGGGCCGGCAAGACGACGACGATGCGGATGATTGCCGGGATCCTGCGGCCGACCTCGGGCACGATAACGGTGGCGGGGTTCGACATCGTCAGCCAACCGATGCAGGCCAAGCAACGGCTCGGGTTCATTCCCGACCGTCCCTTCGTGTATGACAAGTTGACCGGTGCGGAGTTTCTGCGCTTCGTCGCGGGGCTCTACGGGCAATCAGGCCCGGAGGTCGAGCATCGGCTCGACGAACTGCTCGAGCTGTTCGAGCTGGCTCCCTGGAAGCACGAATTGACCGAATCGTACAGCCACGGCATGCGTCAGAAGCTGATCATCTCGAGCGCGATGGTCCATCGCCCCGACGTGATCGTGGTCGACGAGCCAATGATCGGCCTCGACCCGAAGAGCGCCCGACTCCTCAAGGATCTGTTCCGCGGCTTCGTCGAGCGCGGCGGCACGGTACTGATGAGCACCCACACGCTCGAGGTCGCGGAAATCATGTGCGACCGGATCGGCATCGTATTCGGAGGGAAGATCACCGCGGCAGGGACCATGGCCGAGATTCGCGAGCAAACCGCATCGGGCTCGGCGAGCCTGGAGGACATCTTCCTCAAACTCACCGGTGGACTGGGAGAGCGAGAGCTGAGTGCAGTCCTCGACCGATAAGGTAGAGCGGGGCGCCGGCGTCGTCCGGATCCTCGAGCCAAAGTGGCGCAGCGTTCGGGCGCGGATGGTCAAGGGCCGGAGCGACTCGACCTGGCGCGTCCTGCTCCTGCTCATCATCGGCGGGGGGTTCTGGGCCGGGGCTTTCGCGATTTTCTACCGGGTGCTCCGCTACCTCGGCACGACCCCCGAAATCGGCGGACTGCTGGCCGGCAAGATTCTGAGCATGCTGTTGCTCGCGTTCTCCGCCATCCTGCTGCTGTCCAATCTCGTCACGGCCCTTTCCACGTTCTTCCTGGCCAAAGACCTCGACACGCTGGTCTCGGCGCCGGTCGACTGGGCTCGGCTCTACCTGGCCAAGCTGATCGAGACGCTGATCCATTCGTCCTGGATGGTGGCCCTGCTGCTGGTGCCGATCCTGACGGCGTACGGCGTGGTCTACGACGGCGGGCTCCTCTTTCCGATTGCCGCGCTGGGCGCGCTGATTCCCTACTTTCTGCTCCCCACCGTGGTCGGATCGACCATCACGCTGCTGCTCGTCAATGTCTTCCCCGCTCGGCGCGCACGCGACCTGCTGACCCTGGTGGCGATCGGCGCGGTCGGCGGTGTCGTCCTGGTGCTTCGGTTCCTGCGCCCGGAGCAGCTGTCCCGGCCCGAAGGGTTCCGGAATCTGGTCGATTTCGTGGCGGAGCTGCAGGCGCCCAGCCATCCGCTGATGCCCAGCGAATGGGCCGCCAACGCGATGATGAACTGGCTCGGCCGCGTGGCCGACCCGCTGCCGCTGATCCTGCTCTGGACCACCGCCGGATCGTTCATCGTCCTCGGCGCGGCCCTGCACAGCCGCCTCTATCCCAAGGGCTTCTCGAAGGCTCAGGAAGGCGCGGACAGCTACGCCGCGGGGCAAACCTGGCAACGGATCGTGTCGCGGCTGCTCGGCTTCCTGCCGGTGACCAAGCGCGAGTTCGTGCTCAAGGACCTGCGGGTCTTCTTCCGTGATACCACCCAGTGGAGCCAGCTGATCCTGCTCGGTGTGCTGCTGGTGGTGTACGTCTTCAACATCCGCGCCCTCCCGCTCTATACCGGTGAGCGGGTGCCGTACATCCTGGTCACCCTGGTCGTCTTTCTCAACCAGGGGCTCGCCGGCTTCGTGCTGGCGGCCATCGCGGCCCGTTTCATCTTTCCGTCGGTGTCGCTGGAAGGCCGTCAGCTCTGGCTGCTCAAGTCGAGTCCGCTCGACCTGCGCGCCATGTTGTGGAGTAAGTACTGGGTCGGCACCGCTCCGCTGCTGATCGTGGCGCTGACCATCACGGTCGTGACCAACGAGATCCTTCGCGCCTCGCCGTTCATGATGTTCCTCTCGGTGGTGACGATTGCCTGCTTCACCATGGCCGCCGGCGCCCTGGCGCTCTCGCTGGGCGTCCTCTATCCGCAGTTCGATACCGAGAACGCGGCGCAGATTCCCACCAGTTTCGGCGGCCTGGTCTTCATGATGACGTCAATCCTGCTGCTGGCGGGCATCATCGCCATCGAGGCCCGGCCGGTGGCCGAGCATCTGCGCCAGTACCAGATGGGCGGGGGCGAGGACGATCTGCCCCTCGAACTCTGGTTCGTGCTTGGCAAAGTTTTTCTGCTCTGCGCCGCAGCCACCATCATCCCGCTGCAACGCAGCCTCAAACGTCTCGAGGCTCTGGAAGTCTGACCCGCGCGCTTTCGCGCCGCATTGCGTTTTCTCGCTTCACGCCTCCTTCGCACCCCTTCCTAGTGTGTGATCCCGACCCGCCGGGTGCGGGCCGGTCACCACTAGCAAGGGGGAACCATGTCGTACCGCCAAACGGGGCTCGCTGCCGCGCTGCTCCTCAGCCTTGCCGCCTGCAGTGACAGGCAGACGAGCTACCCGACCCAGCCCGATGCGGAGCAAGTAGCAAGGCCACCCGCCGGCCCGCCCGACCTCGCCCGACTCCGCGAACGCCACGAATGGCTTGCCGAGCAGGTAGCCGTCGCAATGCGCGACCCCGAGTTCCGTCGGACCGTGCTGCAGGAGCTGCACATCTCACCGCTCCCTGAGGGCAAGATCAGCCTGCAGGGTTTTCTGACGCGAGCACCGCGCGCCCGGGCCCAGCTGGTCGGCCCGCACGGCAGCGCCGAGGTCGGGCTGACCGAACGGCTCGCGGACGGCCCGGCCATCGAGGTCTATTTTCCGGTGCCCGAGCATCGCGCCAGGTGGGCTGGAGGTGAGGATGTCCTCGTCGCCACCGCCGAACTCGACCATGATGCCCCGATCGCTTTCGATCTGACCGGGCGGCGCCACCGCCTCAGCCCGACGACACCACCGGACACGCCGGTGCTGATGCTGGGTCGAGCCGAGTTGGATTTCGATCGTCCCTTTGCCAATTCGTGCCTGGTTGTCTGCGATGATATGATCGGCTCGGGAGGCGGCGGCGGGACAGGTGGCGTGATGGGTGGTGGCACCGTCGGCACTCAGGGCCTGTTCATGACACGGGCGAAGTTTGTCGACACCTTCGAAGGATGGTTCAAGGGCTCACCCGAGTTCGAAGTGCACGTCCTGGGCAAGGCGGGTTCCGAAAATGCCCTGACCAGCTACCAGTGTGCCGGTGAACACGCCGGAGGGCCCTACGCCTTCGATCAAAACGGCACCGAGTGGTCGGGCAGCGTCATGCTGATGAGCCAGGCCCAGCTCAACAACTACCAGGCGCAGCAACCCGGGCAAGCCCTCAGGGTGTTCGTCGTGGAGGATGACGATGGCGCCTGCCAGATCAAGATCGACCAGAATCGGGCCAACGCGCTGTTCGAATCGGTTCGACTGGTCTACGGCGACAACACCGGCGGGAAACCGGTGACCGGCCCCGGCGGGAAGATTTTTCAGCGGGCGCCGATCTACATCCGCATTCTCAAGTCGCTCTTTGCCTTCTTCTCAACCAACGACGACCCCGTCGGCAATGCCGTCGAAGATGTCAACGCCGCCAATGCGTACCTGTCGGGGGCCAATTGGGTGGTCCGGGGCGAGCACGGCATCATGAACGGCGCGATCCGGCTGGAGATGCGTTGAGGGTCTGGTTATGCGCGGCGGGCGGTACGGCGTGAAGGCGCGAATGCCGCGCCACCGGTCATGCAGCAGCGGCTCGGGTCCCGCAAGCGGCGCAGAAGCGGGCCCCTGCGGGCAGCGGCGATGCGCAGCTTGGGCAGGCGGTCGGGGCATCGAGCGACCCACCGCAACCGGAACAGTATCGGGCGTCCGGCTCGGGCCGCGGGCCGCAAGCCGGGCACACCGCCACCGGCCCGCCGCTCTCCAGCGCCGCCCGCCGGGCCGCGATCAGCTGCTCGGCGGGGTCGGCGGAGTCGGCCGGCTCCTGACGAAGCGCGGCGAGCGCATCGGCGGTAAACCGGCCCTTCATCGCGAGGTAATCGTCCTCCGAGATCTTCCCGGTGGCGTGATCGAAATCCAGGTCCTTGATGGCAAGCAGGGCCTGGCCCCGTCGGGTTTCTTCGAGCGGGAGTGGTTCGTCGAAGTCGTCCGGGTCCGACGTCTTGCGCAGCAACGGTGACATCACCATGCCGATGAGCACCAGAGCGAGCATGATGATGGCGGCGAGTTCCAGCATCACGTCTCGAGATCGCGGAGAGCACGTTGGAGCCGGGCCACATCCTCGGCCGCCTCGCGAGCGTCGGCGGTCGGGAGGTCCGGTACCGGAACAGGCGCGGCTGCGGTGGACGCGGCCATCTCGGCTGCGGCCGCGCGGAGCCGGGATCGGCGCAGAATGTACCAGCCGAGCAAACTGGCGCCGGTCAGGATGGCGGCGCCCGGCAACAGATACCCGACGATCCCGAAGCCTTCCGGCTTGGGCGCCATCAGCGCTTCTTCGCCGTACCGGTCGACGAAGGCCGCGATCACTTCTTCCGGCGTCTTGCCTTCCCGGAACAAGGCCACCACTTCATCGTGCCGAGCTGGCGAATAGGTGCAGGAGAAATCGGTGGTTCGACAGGTAAAGACATCGAGGCCGCACGGACAGGGGCAGCGAAGCCGCCGCTCGACACCGACCACCTGCGGGTCGTTCTGGACCGAGTCGACCACGCGACGCGGCGCACCGACCACACCCGGACGCGACAGCGGATCGGCCGCACCGGGCCGCGTCTCCTGCGCTTCGATCCGCCGGGCCAGCAGGCCGGCCCCTGCCGCGAGCAGGCCGAGGAGGCGGCGGCGGCCGATCATGTCGTTCATACGTTCACCGGCTCGGGGGCGGGCTCCGAAGCCCCGGACGAACGGACGCGTGTCACCTGTGGAGCCATGCCCGGCCCGCCCGGCCAGAGCGTGATCAGCCCGCCGATGACCAGCAGAATGCCGCCGAACCAGACCCACCACACCAACGGGTTGATGGTGATGGCAAAGGAGGCTCGCTCGGTGAAATCGACCGTACCGGCGAACACGACGTACAGATCCTCCCGGATGCTGGGCAGAATGCCAACCTCGGTCGACGGCTGGAAGGTCGGGTTGCCGAAGCTGTCGACGTGCTGGCGCTTCTCCGACACCACTGTCCCGATCCGCTGGCCGTCGCGGCGGACTTCCAGTGTGGCGGCCGAGACCTGGCGGTTGAGCGCATCGTACTGGGAAACACCCAGGTGAGTCAGGCGATAGACCGCGCCGAAGGGGCTCCGCATTTCCATCGACTCGCCGACCCTGAGCGTCGCTTCCCGGGTAACCTTGAAGGCGCCGCCCGTAAACGCCACGAAGTACACTACGATGGCGACGTGGACGAGGTAGCCGCCATAGCGACGGCGGTTCCTGCCCACCAGGCGGCTGACCGCGACGGGCAACGACTCGTCATAGAGCCGCCGGCGCGCCCGAGTGCCGCGGACGAACTCCTGCGCCACAGTGCCGAGCACAAAAGCGGCAATCACCAGCGCTACGAGTGCATAGAACTCGCGCATTCCGGTCGCCAGCAGCACCACCACAGCGACGAGAGCGCTGCCAACCGGGACCGCGAACTGCCGCTTCAGGTTGGGAATCGACGTCTTGCGCCAGGCAATCAGCGGACCGATCCCGGTCAGCAACAGGAGCATCAGGCCGAGCGGGACGTTGACACGATTGAAGAAGGGCGGCCCGACCGAGATCTTGACGTCGCGCACCGCTTCCGACAAGACCGGGAAAATGGTGCCCCAGAGCACCGAGAAGGCAATCCC
>CAZUES010000054.1:0-21639 GCA_964619465.1 uncultured Gemmatimonas sp. | reverse complement strand
CCGGCCACCTTGAAGTCCATGTCGCCCAGGTGATCCTCGGTGCCGAGAATGTCGGTCAGCACCGCCACCCGCTTGCCGTCGGTGATCAGGCCCATCGCAACACCCGCGCACGGCGCCTTGAGCGGCACACCGGCATCCATCAGCGCCAGCGAGCTGCCGCAGACCGTAGCCATCGAGGACGACCCGTTGGACTCGAGGATCTCGGAAACCACCCGCAGCGTGTACGGAAAGGCATCGAAGCCCGGAAGCACCGCCTGCAGCGCACGTTCGGCCAAGGCACCATGCCCAACCTCGCGACGGCTGGTACCGCGAATCGGCCGCACTTCACCGGTCGAGTACGGCGGGAAGTTGTAGTGCAGCATGAACGATTTGGTCGACTCACCCGCCACATTGATCGAGTCGATCCGCTGCTCGTCGTCGGAGGTGCCCAGCGTGACCGCAACCAGCGCCTGCGTCTCACCGCGGGTGAACAGCGCGGAGCCGTGGGTGCGCGGCAAGAGGCCGGCCTCGATCGAGATCGGGCGGACCGTTTCCAGGTCGCGTCCGTCGATCCGCTCACCCTTGTCGAGCACCTGGCCACGCATGACCCGGTACTCGATCTCGTCGAGCTCGGCGGCGGCGTCCTTGATCATATCCGGGAACTCGACGGCGAGGGTCGCCGCAGCGGCCTCACGAATAGCCCGTACCTGCCCGGCCCGGCCCGCCTTGTCCTTGTGATTGATCGCCTTGGCCATGTCCTTCTCGGCCAAGGCGCGAACCCGCTTGATCAGCGCCGCGTCCGGCTCGGTCCGGGTCCAGGCCATCTTGGGCTTACCCTCTTTGGCCACCAGCGTCTCGATGTGACCACGCAGCTCACGGATCCCCTTCTGGGCCACCTTGAGCGCTTCGATCACGTCCTCCTCGGACACCTCGAGCGAGCCACCCTCGACCATACCGATCGAGTCGCCGTTGCCGCTTACCGTCACATCGAGATCGGAGAACTCGAGCTGGTGGAAGGTCGGATTCAGAATCCACTTGCCTTCGACCCGGCCGACCCGTACCGTCGCGATCGGTCCATTGAACGGCACCGGCGAGAGCGCCAGCGCCGCCGACGCCGCAAGCGCACCAAGCACGTCGGCGCCATGCTCCTGATCGGCCGAAACGACCGTCACGAACACCTGCACCTCGTTCTTGAAGCCTTCCGGGAAGAGCGGTCGAATCGAGCGATCGATGATCCGCGCGGCCAGAATTTCATCGTCGCTCGGACGGCCCTCACGCTTGAGGAAGCCGCCGGGAATCTTGCCCGCAGCATAGCTCTTCTCGCGGTACTCGACCGTCAGCGGAAAGAACGGCAGCGAGGACTCGCGGCTGCTCACCGTGACGGCGGCCAGCACGACCGTTTCGCCGAACTGCGCCAGCACGGAGCCCGCAGCCTGTTTGGCCAAGCGGCCGGTTTCGAGCAGCAACGGCCGCCCGGCAAATGTGGTTTCGATACGATGCACAGGATTATCCCTCATCGGTAAACTGGCGGTCGACGACGCACCAGGCAGCCCCAAAGCACCGAGGGCGTCCCGTCATACGTGGGACGCCCGCGTCTGGAGCTGATGATTTAGTGACGGAGACCGAGGTCCTGAATCAGCGCTCGGTACGTCTGCAGGTCGGTGCTGCGGAGATAGGAAAGGAGCCGCCGCCGCTGACCAACCATCTTCAGCAACCCGCGCCGACCATGATGGTCTTTGGGATGGGTGCGGAAGTGATCCGTGAGGGAGTTGATGCGCTCGGTGAGCATAGCGACCTGAACCCGGGCCGATCCCGTGTCTTCGCTGTGCTGGCGATGCTTCGCCATGACGCCCGCTTTGTCGTACCCCATTTGCCGTGTCCTCGTTGCTTCAACGCTCTTAAATAGTTCGTAAGTGATTGTAGCCTTTCAATATAGATGGCAGATTCCTGGCAGGCAAGACGGGCCCGGTCGCCCTGGTGGACCCTCGGAACAGGGTCCCCCCGGAGGCCCGGAAACGGGGAGCAAACCGGCCCAGGCTTGCCCCCCCACCCCGGCCTAGCGGCGGGCCCGCCAGGCCGCCAGAACTTCCTGTTCGCGCTCGGCCGAGATGCCGGCTCGGAGCTGAGCCTGACGCTCGGGCGTCTGGGCGTGATAAAAGTCCAGCGTATCCCTGGTGGTGGCCGCCAGCGAGCGGAAGGTCAGGCCAAGCGCCACCTCCCGCGAGATGTCGAACCGGGCAAAGCCCTCTTTGCCGTCGCGCGCCGGCTGCCAGACGGGCATTTCCTGGTACGGCCGAACCTGGTTGGCCAGGAGGAAGTCGGTGTCGACCCAGGTGAAAGTGGCGTTCGACGTCGTAACCGCCTTGACCCCATGGAGCAGTTCCGCAAAGGATCTCGGCGTCTGCGGCCCCAGCGCGTTGTAGGTCCCGGTGGTACCCATCTCGACCAGCCGAATGACCCACTCACTCAAGTCCCGCGCATCGATGAACTGGACCGGGTCGCTGCCATCGCCCGGCGCGAGCACTTCCCCGCCTCGTTCGATCCTGAGCGGCCAGTAGGTGAAGCGGTCCGTCGTATCACCCGGGCCGACCACCAGCGAGGGACGCACCACGAGCAGTCGGTTCCCGAACCGTTCCCGGAGCGACTTTTCCGACAGCGCCTTGGCGAGCCCATAGGGAAGCGGCCGCCCGGCCGGCACCGGGGTGTTTTCGGGAGAGAAGAGCGGCGCATCGGCGGTCATCGGCACTCGGCTCGTGTCGAAGTACACCGACCGGGTGGAGATGAAGACATAGCGCTTGACCGCATGCTCCAGTACCCGACCCGAAAGCGCCACCCAATCCGGATTGGTGGCCGAAATGTCGATCACGACATCCCACTTCCGCCCTTCCAGCGACTTGAGGTCGTTGGTCCGATCGCCGGTGAGCTTCTCGACGTTGGGAAAGAGTCCGGGATTGGTTTTGCCGCGGTTGAACAGCGTAACCGAATGGCCGCGATCCAGCGCATACTGGACTTGGTAGGGACCGATGAAGTTGGTTCCCCCGAGAATCAGGATGTTGAGTTTTTCCTGGCGAAAACGCGGCACCCAGATATGGAACGGGGCCAAGGCCAGAGCCCCGGCCGCCGCCGATGCCCCGCGGACGAACTGACGACGCGACGATGTCATGGAATACCCGATTGGAGGCGAGGGTGAAACTTGGGCCAGTAGCGTGAAGGCGTCAACGCTATCGACCGGCCGACATCAATCGGTCCGCTGCGAGCCCGGCACCGGCGCCAGAGTAAGCGAGAGGACAGCGGTGAGCACCGCGATCCAGACCAGCAAGCCGAGCGCAGCGGCAACCCCCTGCTCGTCGGCCATCCGGCCCAGCAACGGTGCCGCCAGCCCGCCGACCGTCACCGCCAACCCAAGGGTCACGCCCGACGCCGTGCCGACATGCCGCGGCAGATACTGCTGCCCGAGCACCACCATGACACTGAATGGGGCCGAGAGCGCCACACCAAGCGGGATCAGGAGCGCAAGGGCCAGGAAACGATCGTCGGCCTGGAGAAAGAGCCAGAGTAGCGGGCCCAGGGCACAGGAGCAGATCACCACCACGGTGCGCGCGCCGAACCGATCGGCCGCCCGGCCGCCCAGGAGCGTACCCGCCACGCCGACGACCAGCAGGACGGTGAGCGCCAGCCCTCCGGCCGCCAGATCGAGCTTGAACCGCGTGGCCCAGTAGATGGGCAGAAAAGTATTAAGACCGAAGAAGACGATCGACCGCATACCGACCGCTCCCGTCAGCCGCGCAAAGGCGCCCCATGCTTCCGGCGGCTCGGCATGGTGCCCGGCGCCGGCGGCCGTGAGGCCGATTCGGACCGACTGCCATTGTGCCGCGTTGCGGACCAGGAGCGCCATCATGGCCACCGCGGGAAGGATCAGCACCGAGACCGCACGGATGCCGTAGCTCGAGGCCAGCGGCACCACCGCGAGCGGCGCCAGGGCAAAACCGCCGTTGCCGCCTAACGCGAAAAGACTCATCCCGGTGCCGCGCCGGCGTCCCGATGCCTGCGCCGTGGCCCGCGACGCTTCCGGATGGAAGGCCGCGATGCCGACGCCGGTTACGCCGCAGAGCACCAGCGCGAGCGGAAACGACTGCGCCAGCACCGCCAACGATACACCGATGCCGGCAAGCCCCATCCCGCCCCAGACCAACCACGGCGCGCGGTGACGATCGGCCCAGTATCCGAAGAGCGGCTGGAGCAGCGACGACAGCAGATTGGAAACCAGCACCGCTCCGGCCGCCGCCTGGTAACTCAAGTTGTGGGCGATGACGAAAAAGGGTACCAAGGCGGGCACCGCCGCCTGATAGAAATCATCGACACCGTGCGCCACAGCAAGGTAGGCAAGCGCCCGGCGATCGTACCCGGTTGCGCCGTCAGCGGCGGGCGCCGGCGGATTGCCGGACACCGGCGCCGCGGACAACGGAACACTCACTTGAAGATCTCGAAGTTCCCGAGCAGCCACCACAACAGCAGAAAAATGAGGACGGTGCTGAGGCACCCGCCGCCCAGTTTCTTGGCACCCCAGCCCGCCGCCAGTCCGCGAAGCAACTTGCTCATCCGAACCCTCCTGGGTAATGCGTCTCGAGGCGATGCGCCGGATTGGGCCAACGCCCGTCCGAGAATAGTACCAGGCCCCTGATGCCAACGCCTACAGACCGGCTCAGGCCGTGATGACGGACCCCTGCAACCCGACTCGTGCCTCGATCATCGCGGCCAGCGCGTCGACCCAGACCGGCTCCGCATTGAGACAGGGCACCAGCTGAAACGCCTCGCCCCCCGATGCAAACCAGGCGTGGGCGCCCCGTTCGCCGATCTCCTCGACCGTCTCGAGACAGTCGGCCGCAAAGCCGGGGCAGATCACGGCGAGGCGCCGGACCCCGGAGGCCGCCAGCTCGGCCAGGAGGCGGTCGGTATGCGGACCGATCCACGGCTCCGAACCGAGTCGGGATTGAAACGCCGTTGCGGTCTGACCGGGCGCCAGACCAAGGCCGGCCGCCAGCTCCCGGCTGGTCGCGAAGCACTGGGCCCGGTAGCACCAGCGATTGGCGTGGTCGACCCCATCGCAGCACCCTTCGGCGGTAAGACAGTGGGCGCCCGACGGATCCGACTTGCGCACCTGGCGCTCCGGGACGCTGTGATAGCTCATCAGCACGAAATCGGGATCGAAGTCGTCGAGGACCGGGCGGGCCGACCGGCACAGCGCGTCGATGAAACGGGGATCATCGAAATAGTCGGCGATGACCTCGATCGGCGGCACATTCCATCGCTCCGCAGCCCGCCGGAGCAGGTGCGCCACCGCGGTCCCACCTGCGGAGCTGGCGTACTGCGGATAAAGCGGCACCACGATGATCCGGTCGACCGACGCCGCCATCAACCGGTCGAACGCACCGTCGACCGAGGGATTGCCGTAGCGCATCGCCAGTTCCACCGTGACGCCCTGCCCCAGGCGCTGCTGCACCGCATCCTTGAGCGCGTAACCATGCACCAAGAGCGGGGAGCCGGCCGGCGTCCAGATCGAGGCGTACTGCGCTGCGGACCGCCGCGGCCGAAACGGGAGAAAGACCAGGTTGAGAAGGTACCAGCGCAGCACCGGATGGACGTCGAGCACCCGGGGGTCGCCGAGAAACTCGCGCAGGTAGCGCCGAACATCTTTGGTGCTTGGCGTATCGGGTGTTCCGAGATTGACGAGTAGCACGCCGACGCGTGGCTCCCGGACAACGGTCACGGCTCCTCCCCACTCGGCGCGCATCCCCCGAGTACCGCCCGGACCGATCGCGCAGCGCCATCAAAATCACCGGCACCCGCGGGATGCGACAACCGTAGAACTACGGAACGGGGCCGTCAGATGCCGAGCAACCGCCTGATGTCGTTGGAAAAGGCCAGCACCATCAGCATCACCAGCGCCACGAAGCCGGCCATGGTCAGCCACTCGCGCACCCGGCCCGTGACGGGGCGACGGGTCACCGCTTCGGCCAGCAGAAAGAGAAACTGCCCGCCGTCGAGCAGCGGAATCGGCAGCAGGTTGAGCACGGCCAGGTTGACCGAGATGGCCGCCATGAAAATGAGGAAGTCCTCGGCGCCGCGGCGGACACTCTCGCCGGCCGCCACGCCGATGGCAATCGGCCCGCCGACCTCACGGGTGGAAACACGGCCCGAAAACATCCCGCGCACCGTGCTGGCAATCTGGGTGGCGATGAACCAGGTCCACTCGCCGCCTTCGACGACCGCCGTGCCCAGCCCGACCCGTTCCCGCAGCTCCGGCTGGAGGGGACCGTAGATCCCGATCCGCCCGACCGTCCGGCTCCCGCTCGAATCGCGCACTTCCTCGGCGGCGGGCGTCACCTGAATCATGGTGCGCCCGGTGGCCCGGCCGACCAGCAGCTCCACCGGCTGGTCGGCCTTGTTCTCGATCCGGCTCACCATCTCGCGCCACTCCCCGACGGCGGCGCCATCAAACGATACGATGGTGTCGCCCCTGGCCAGGCCGGCCTTGGCTCCCGGGCGCTGCGGCACCACATCCGACACCACCGGCGGCAGCAACGGGCGCATGGTACTCAGCGCTGTCCGTCGGTCTTCGAGCGGCCCGGCAACGACGATCGGGGCGTGCCCGGCGACGTCGACGGTGACGGTATCCCGGGTCCCCAACCACGCCCGCTGCATCTCTTCCCAGGTCTCCACCGCAACGCCATTCACCGCCACGATGCGCTCGCCCCGCCCGATCGCCGCCAGCCCCGTGGCACCGGCGGGGAGCCGCGTCGTATCCACGCCCGCAATGGTGGTAACCGGTAAGGTCGGACGCCCCCGGACATAGATCAGGCCCGCCAGCACGACCCACGCAAACGCCGCGTTCATGGCCACGCCGGCCAGAATCACCACCATGCGAACCCAGACGGGCTTGGCTTCGAAGCGGCGTTCGGGCGGAACCTCGACCTTCTCTGCCCCGCCCTCCAAGACCGCATCGGTCTCTTCCATGTCGCTCGCCATCTTGACGTACCCACCAAGCGGCAGCCATGACACCGAATATTCCGTCTCATTCCGCTTGAAGGAGAGCCATCGGATCGGCGCACCAAGGCCGAGGGAAAATCGGTGGACATGAATCCCGGCCCATTTAGCAGCCAGGAAATGACCCAGCTCGTGGATGAACACGAGCACACCGATGACGACGAGCGTCGAGATGATGGTTAAGCCCACACCGACCCCAGGTTCAGCCGGCCGATTCCGGCGGGGAGACCCACCGGACGCCGTAGCTCCGGCCGTCCCGGCCGAGCGCCGGGACGGTATTGTTCCGCGAGGGAACAATCGCGGCAGGAAGGGTAACCCGACCGCCAGGCATTCCGAAATGGTCGATGGCTCGGCAGGGACGCCGGCCCGTCAGGGCGAGACGGCCACCAGGTCAGGCCGCAGGACGGAGGCGCCCCGGAGGTAGACTGGATGCCATCGGTCGCGGGGGTCGGCAGGCTCGACGTGCAGCAGGACCCGGATCACCCGCGGCAGGCCGCCAGGCACCGGAATCTCGGTGGTACACAGGAGTGGAACATCGGCCCAGCCCAGTTCCCTTGCGCCGGAGGCGGGATACTCGCTGACCAGGTCGGTCGTGACGCTGAAGATGGCGCTGACGATGTCGTCCTGCTCGAGCCCGTTGCGCGCCACCAGCTCCTCCAGCAGTTCCCGCGTGGCGGCACGCACCAGATCGGCACGATCCGCCTCGACGGTAATGGCACCCCGGAGACCCCACATCCGCCGACGGCTCATGGACGCCTCCGAATCAGCACGAACCGGGTGGCGTTGCCGGGGAGGTCGTGCACGTCGCGCGCGAGAATAGCCAGCCGATACCGACTGGCGGCGGCAGCGCCCGCAATGGCGGCAAAGGAGGCTTCTCCCCGCGCTGCCACATCGCGGGCAGCACCGGCGCTGTCGTAGTACGCCTCGACCGTCCAGGCGGGATACTGCGCCAGAAAGCGCTGACACTGCGCCAACGCAACCGGGTGAGACGCTACGTGCGCAAGTCCGTCCGGCCTGGCGCGGTCGAGCCCCATCAGATGCAGACGTACCGGAACGATGCACTCCCCATCGACCTCGACGGCCCCGCTGGAAAGTGCCGCCAGGCTGTCGACCACCGGACCGACGGTGCGATTTTCGACCGGCAGCACACCCGCATCGACTCGCCCGGTTTCGACCGCTTCCACCACGGCGCGGAAGGAGCGGGTGGGCACGACCTGGTGCTCGCAGCCGCTCAACGATTCCGCCGCGATTTCGGAGAACGCGCCCAGCTCTCCCTGGATGGCAATCCGCATCATGCGACCGCCTCGACCACGATCGGAACGCCTCCCACCGCCCGGTCCACCGCAAGCGCCACCCGTTCGACCTGCACCATCAGCTCGGCAAACTCGGCGAACGTCAGCGATTGCTCCGCATCGGACCGGGCCGTGGCCGGGTCCGGATGGACCTCGACGATCAGCCCGTCCGCACCTGCCGCGATGGCCGCCCGCGCCAGCGGAGCCACCAGAGCCGCCCGTCCGCCCGCATGACTCGGATCGACGATGACCGGGAGATGACTCTCAGCTTTGAGCACGGGCACGGCGGTGACATCGAGGGTGAAGCGTGAGGCGGTTTCGAAGGTGCGGATCCCGCGCTCGCACAGCACGATGGCCTCGTTTCCCGCGACCCGGACGTGCTCCGCAGCAAGGAGAAACTCCTTGAGGGTCGCGGCCAGTCCGCGCTTGAGCAGGACCGGCTTTCCGCTCCGGCCGACTTCGGCGAGCAACGCGTAATTCTGCATGTTGCGGGCGCCGACCTGGAGCATATCCGCGATCTGCGCCACCCGCTCGACGTGACGGGGGTCCGTCACTTCCGTCACCACCGGCAAGCCGGCCCGCTCGCCCGCCTGAGCCAGCAGGTCGAGCGCGGGGTCTCCCAGCCCCTGGAACGTGTGCGGCGAGGTGCGCGGCTTGAACGCGCCGCCGCGGAGCATGCGAGCCCCCGAAGCTGCGACGGACAACGCCGTGTCGAGCACCATGGCCGCACTCTCGACCGAACAGGGTCCGGCGATCACGACCAGATCGGTGCCACCAAAACAACACCGGTCCGCCACGGTGACGGGAACGGTCGGAGGCAGCTGGGCAGAGAACGCGGTCATCGGATCCTCGGGGTCTTGGGCAAACAAAAAGGCCCCCGCTATTTGCGGGGGCCGTGGGTCGCTTGCGTCTGGCGCTACTGTCAGCCTGATCTACGCATGCGAACCACTCCCCCGCTGGCAAAATACGCCGCGTAGGTAAAATAGGTCGCAAACGAATAGAATCGGGTCGAGCGCATGTATGGAATCTGGGAAGTCGTTAGGATTTGCGCAAGCCCACCCCGGTATCGAACTCCGGCGGCCGGTTTCAGGCCGGCGCCCGCGCGCCACCGATTGCCGCCCGGGCAGCCGTACGAGCCCAGGCATCGGCCGCCCGAATCGCGGCCAGGTTGTCGGCCGGTTCGGCGCGGTGCAACGCCAGGACCCGCTCAACCACCTCTGCGATGCGACCGAAGCCGATCTCCTCGGCGAGAAACGCCGCCACGGCAACCTCGTTGGCTGCGTTGAACACGGCGGGCGCCGTGCCGCCTGCGCGGCCGGCAGCCACGCCGACCGCAAAGGCGCGGAAGACGTCGTGCCGTACCGGTTCGAACGTCAACGGCCCGGCAGTGACCGGATCGAATCGACGAACGCCGGAATCCGGCAGCCGCTCCGGATAGGTCAGAGCATAGAGAATGGGCAGTTCCATCGAGGGGTAGCCCAGCTGGCTCAGCACGCTGCCGTCGGCAAACTCGACGAACGCATGCACGATGCTCTGCGGATGCACCACCACTTCGATTGCATCGTAGCCCAGATCGAAGAACACATGGGCTTCGATCACTTCGAGGGCCTTGTTGGCCAGCGTGGCGCTGTCGACCGTGATCTTGCTGCCCATCCGCCAGGTCGGATGACGCAGGGCTTCGGACACTGTGGCGGCGGCTACCCGGTCGGCGGGCCAATCGCGGAACGGCCCACCCGACGCCGTCAGGATGAGACGGCTCGGACGCGGTCCATCGGTCGTGAGGCACTGCAGTACGGCACTGTGCTCCGAATCGACCGGGATCAGTTCCCCACCCCCGCGGCGACGGGCCCGGTCGACCAGGTCCGCGGCAGCCACCAGTGATTCCTTGTTGGCCAGCGCCACCCGCTTGCCGGCTTCGAGCGCGGCGAGAGTGGCTTCGAGCCCCGCAAAACCGACCACCGCGTTGACGACGATATCGACATCGGGATGGGTGGCGGCTTCGACCAGACACGCGGTCCCGTTCGACCGGCCGCCCTCTGCCGTTCCATTGGCTAGACCGGCAAAGGCGGGCCGCCACTCCGCCACCTGCGCATCGAGCGCAGCCGCGTTGGTCCCCGCGGTGAGCGCCACCAGGCGGAAACGGTCGCGGTGCCGGCGCAGCACGTCGAGCGTGGAGCAACCGATCGACCCGGTCGATCCGAGCACGGCAACACCACGCATGGTTCGAATTAGATCACACCGAAGAAACTGTACAGCATTGCCGCGATCGGCACTACGAAGTACAGCGCGTCGAATCGATCGAGCACTCCGCCGTGGCCGGGAATCAACCCGCTCGAGTCCTTGACGCCCGCTTCACGC
Source organism: uncultured Gemmatimonas sp. (assembly GCA_964619465.1). Lineage (GTDB taxonomy): Bacteria > Gemmatimonadota > Gemmatimonadetes > Gemmatimonadales > GWC2-71-9 > SHZU01. Next base: position 10,966 of record CAZUES010000054.1, on the reverse strand, counting down.
TTGAACAGCGATTCCGCCAGATCGCCGACCTGCGCAGCTACCGACAGAACCACACCGAACGCCACCGCCTCGAGATCGGTGATGGAGAAGCCGAGCGGCGTCATGACCAAGCGGTTGAAGAGCACGGCGGTGACCAGCCCCCCGATCAGTCCGGCGACGGAGCCCGCTCGGGTCTTGCCGGGGCTTACTACCGGCGCCAGCTTGGCGCCGCCGATGGCCTTGCCCGCATACATCGCGACGGTATCGCAGATCCAGGTAACGGCAAGCGGAAAGAACACGGCCGCGGTCGCCTCCCAGCTCCGCCCGAGGCCGGTGGCATAGCGGATCCCGAGCAGGAAGCTGGGCAGGACGGCGCAATAGAGCGGCACCAGCAGCGTGACACTCGCCACACCGAGCGGGCGCTCCTCCGGCGTGCGGCGGATCAGGGTCGCCGTCAGAATCCAGATGACGGTGCCGGCCAGGGCAAACCAGACCGACGGCATCAGGGACGACAGCGCAAACCCGCCCCAGGCAATCGGCTGACCGCCGTAGGTCAGCCAGACGCCGATCGGGATGACCGTGGAAAAGGCGATGGCGTGTTTGTCGAGGGGAGCAAGGCCTTGATGGCGCGCCAGCGACACCATCTCCCTGGCGCCGAGCGCCGCGATCAGCGCCACCAGCACGGCAAGCGGCCAGCCGCCCCAGTAGACGACGCCGATTGCAATCGGAATGGCAATGACCGCGAAGAGAATCCGCTGCAGATTATTCGACATGGCCAACCGTTCTCAGGCCGAGACTCGCCCGAAACGCCGTTCTCGACGCTGATAGTCGAGCAACGCCTCGTAAAAATCGGACGGGGCGAAATCGGGCCACAGCACAGGGGTGACGTAGAGCTCGGCGTAAGCAAGCTGCCAGAGCAGAAAATTCGAGATCCGGAACTCGCCCGAGGTCCGGATCAGCAGGTCCGGATCGCCCCACGGCGCGGTATAGAGGCGGTCGGCGATGTCGCTTTCTTCGATTGTCGCAGGATCGATCCGGCCCGCCGCGGCCTCGATCGCGAGCTGCCTGGCTACCGTCACTAGCTCGGCCCGCGCGCTGTACGAAATGCAGATATTGAGTGCCAGCGTAGTCCCCGATGCCGTGGCCCCTTCCACAAAGTCCACCGCCCGACGCGCGGCTGACGAGAGGCGGGTCAGATCGCCCAACATGCGGACCCGCACCCCTTGCGCCGATAACTCGGCCGACTGGGTCGCGACATACTCCTGCAACAGCACCATCAGCGCGTCGATCTCTTCGGGCGGCCGCTGCCAGTTTTCCTGACTGAAGGCAAAGACGGTGAGGGTGCGGACCCCCGAGGCAATGCTGGCTTCGACGATCCGGCGGACCGTGGCCATCCCGGCCTGGTGACCGGCGGTTCGCGGCAGATTGCGCTGCGCGGCCCACCGGCCGTTCCCGTCCATAATCACGGCGACATGACCGGGAATCCGGTCGTCACCCTTCACGCGGGCCAGCACCTGCGCAGGATCAGAGGTCAAACCTCCATGATCTCCACTTCTTTGCCCTGCACCAGCTGATCGACCTGCTTGACGTGCTCGTCGGTCAGCTTCTGGATGTCCTTCTCGGCGCGGGTCTTGTCGTCCTCGGAAACGTGCTCGACCTTCTTGACCTTCTGCAGCGCGTCGGTCCGCGCATGGCGGATCGCGATGCGCCCTTCCTCGGCCAGTTTGTGAATCACCTTGATCAGATCTTTGCGGCGTTCCTGCGAAAGCGGCGGAATCGGAATCCGAATCAGGTTGCCCTGGGTCGACGGATTGAGCCCGAGATCGGACTCCCGAATGGCCTTTTCGATCGGAATGATGAGCGACTTGTCGAACGCCTGCACCGTCAGCAGGCGCGGCTCGGGTGCCGACACCATCCCGACCTGATTGATCGGCACATGGCTTCCATACGCATCGACTCGCAGCACATCCAGCAAATGCGTACTCGCCTTACCGGTGCGGATCGAACTGAACTCTCGCTTGGTATTCTCGACGGCCTTATGCATGCCGTCCCTGGCCTGCTTCTGGATCTCGGGAATCTGGCTCATCGTACGATCGTCCCCACCCGTTCGCCCGACAGCACTCTGGCAATCGCGCCGGGCTTGTTCATGTTGAACACCACGATCGGAAGCTTGTTGTCCTTGCAGAGCGCAAAGGCGTTGGCATCCATAACGGCGTACCCCTTCACGATGGCTTCCTGGAAGGATAACTCCGGAATGAACTTCGCGTCGGGATCCTTCTTGGGATCGCCGGTGTAGACCCCGTCGACGCTGGTGGCCTTGAGGATCACTTCGGCCCCGATCTCGAGCGCGCGCAGGACCGCAGCGGTATCGGTCGAGAAGAACGGATTCCCGGTGCCACCCGCAAAGATCACCATCCGACCCTTCTCGAGATGGCGGACCGCCCGGCGACGGATGTACGGCTCGGCCAGCGACTCCATGCGAATCGCCGTCATGACCCGGGTCTGCACTTCCATTTTCTCGAGGATGTCCTGCAGAGCCAGCGCGTTGATGACCGTGGCCAGCATGCCCATGTAATCGGCATTGACCCGATCGAGTCCCTCTTTACTGGCGTGGGTGCCGCGGACGATGTTGCCACCGCCCACCACGAGACCTAGATGAAGCCCCTGCGCATGCACGCCCTTGAGCTGCCCGGCCAGGCCTTCGACGACACCGTAATCCAGACCGGAGGACCGCTCTCCGGCGAGTGCCTCGCCGGAGAGCTTGAGCAGGGCTCGGCGATACGCCAAGCCCATCAGACCTCACCCACCTTGAACCGGGCAAAGCGGCGCACGGTGACTTCCGCCCCGGTGGCCTTGGACGCGGCGGCGATCAGATCGCCGACCGACTGGTTCTCGTCCTTCACGAACGGCTGACCGACCAGGGTCCGCTCGGACACGAACTTGCGCACTTTGCCGTCGACGATCTTGGCCCGGATGTTCTCCGGCTTGCCCTCGGCCGCCACCTGCTCCTCGGCAATCCGTCGCTCCCGATCGACCAGCTCGGCCGGAATGTCCGCTTCCGTCACTCCGACCGGATCGGCCGACGCGATGTGCAGCGCCACATCCTTGGCCAGTGCCAGCAGCGTTTCACCCGCCGGACCGGCCACATCGACCAGCACCCCGACCTGGCCGTTATGATGGAGATACGAGGCAACCACGCCCTCAGGCTGCACGAACCTGGCAAACCGGGTGAGCGTCATCGCCTCACCGGTCTTGCCCGACACTTCCTTGACAGCCTCCGCCAGCGTCTTGCCACGGAACGACTGCTCGTCGATCGAGCCGGCCTTGATCCCTTCGGGCGCGTTGGCCGCGACGTGGACCGCCAGATCGCTCGCCAGGGACAGGAAGTCATCCGTCTTGGCTACGAAGTCGGTTTCGCAATTGAGCTCGATGATCCCGCCCGAGCGGCCATCCTCAGCCAGATGAATCACGATCAGGCCCTGGCCCGCGCTGCGCCCGGCCCGCTTCTCGGCCTTGGCAATGCCGCGCTTCCGGAGTGACTCGGCGGCCTTTTCCATGTCGCCGCCGGTCTCTTCGAGCGCCGCCTTGCAGTCGCCGATGCCGGCGCCGGTTCGGGCTCTGAGTTCGCTGATCTCTTTCGGTGTTGGCTTGTAACTCATGTCTATCAACCAGGTTTACGGAGTAAAGAATTGATCCACACTTGAAAACGGCGCCGATGCTGCAGTCCGATACGACGCCGCCGCGAACGACCCTCGGGGGCCATTGCGCGGCGGCAACTGGATCAGAGGCGCTTGGTCGGCGAGCCGGTCAGGCGTCTCCCGCCGGTGCATCGCCATCCGTCTTGAGCCGCGCCGCGATCGCTTCGGGCTTCGGCCGCCGCTTGCGGGCGCCACCGGCCCCGCCGCCGCCAGCCGGAGCACCCGCCCGGCGCCGGCGACGATCTCCATCGCCCTCGCCTTCGCTGCCGGCATCGGTGCTGTAGGTCTCGGATTCGGCATCGTCCGCGCTGTCACGCGTCGGCGCCGCCATCCGGCCTTCCTTGACCGTCTCGGCCAACGCCCGCGTGATCAGGCCCACCGACCGGATCGCGTCGTCGTTGCCCGGAATCGGCACCGTCACGACGTCCGGATCGGCATTGGTATCGACGATCGCGACCACCGGAATGCCCAGCTTGTTGGCTTCCTGAATCGCAATCCGCTCCTTCTTGGCATCGACCACGAAGATCGCGCCGGGGAGACGGCTCATCTGCTTCACGCCTTCGAGGTACCGGGACAGTTTGACCCGCTCACGCTCGAACAGCAGCTTTTCTTTCTTGGTGTAGTTATCGAAATCGCCGTCGGTCGCACCCTGCTCCAGTTCCCGCAGGCGCCGAATCTGACGCTTGATGGTCTGGAAATTGGTGAGCGTCCCGCCCAGCCACCGCTCGGTGACCCAGAGCGCATTGCACTCGGCCGCATCGACCTGGACCAGCGCCTTGAGCTGCTTCTTGGTGCAGACGAAGAGGACGTTCTCGCCTCGCGTCACCACCGACTTGATCAGCTCCTGCGCCTTGGCAATCTGGGTGCGGGTCTTCTGGAGGTCGATCAGGTAGATCCCGGAGCGTTCGGCGAAGATGAATCGCCGCATCTTCGGGTTCCACCGGCGGGTCTGGTGACCGAAATGAACACCTGCGTCGAGCAGTTCCTGCAGTTCAGGCAGCGCCATTCGAAAAACAAATCCTTCCAAGTATTCGGGTTTGATCCGCCACCGCCATCGTCTCGATCACGAACCCCGCAGGGCACCCCGCAACCGATCCGGCGATGTGTGTCGTTCGAGCCGGCGGCGGCAGAGGCAAAGCCTCGAACCGCCACCGACTCGCTGTATTACCGCTTGCTGAACTGGAACCGCTTACGGGCGCCGGGCCGACCCGGCTTCTTCCGTTCGACCGCCCGCGGATCGCGGGTCAGCAGCCCGCCAGCCCGCAGCTTGGTCCGATGCATTCCATCGACCTCGAGCAGGGCCCGCGCCACACCCAGGCGCAGCGCACCGGCCTGGCCGGTTACGCCACCGCCGTCACAATGGGCCCGAACGTCGAACGCGCCGAGCGTATCGGTCGACGCAAAGGGCTGCTGGATGTGCTGGACCAGCGAGGGCCGCGGGAAATAATCACCCAGGGTCCGGCCGTTGATTTCCCACTTCCCGGTTCCGGGCGTGAGGTAAACGCGGGCGACACTGGTCTTGCGGCGGCCAACGCCATGCCAACGCAGCAATTCGGGACTCGCGGTCATGCGGACACCTTGATCGGGTAAGCTTTCGGACTCTGCGCAGCATGCGGATGGCTCTCGCCGGCGTACACCTTGAGCTTGCCGCGCAGCCGCTGCTTCGCCAGCGAGTTCTTGGGCAGCATCCCGAAGACCGCTTTCTGAATCACGCGATCCGGGTGCTTGGCCAGGAGATCCTTGACCGGCGTGAAGCGCTCATGCCCCATGTATCCGGTATGCCGGAAAGCGCGCTTGTTCTCGAGCTTGTTGCCGGTCAGCTTGACCTTCTCCGCGTTGACGACGATGACGAAATCGCCCCCATCGACGTGCGGCGTGAAGGTCGGCTTATGCTTACCCCGAATGAGCTGTGCAACGGCACTCGCGAGGCGCCCGAGCGGGACCCCGCTGGCATCAACCACATGCCAGCCGTGCTGAACGTCTTGCGTTCGCTCCGAAAAAGTCTTCATGACCGTGCGTGCATCCTTCTGTGTTCGGCGCTCATCGCGATTATCGCGGAGCCATGAATAATAGTGTGGGGCCTTGACTTAGGTCAAGTTTGCCCCTGACAAGATCGGCTCATGGGGAGGGCGCCTGGGGTCAAACGGAGGGGGTCTGGGCGGCAAAGGTGATCAGCTGGGCCCCTTTTTCGACCGCCTGCCCGGCCTTGGCCAGGATCTGCTCGACCGTACCGGGTCCGGCCGCCTTGAGCTCGTTTTCCATCTTCATAGCCTCGAGTACGACCAGTCCCTGCCCCGCGACGACCGGCTGGCCCGGTTCGACCAGGATCCGGACCACCAGCCCGGGCATCGGCGCCTTGAGCACCACCGGACCACCCTGCGCCTTCCCCTCACCGACCAGGCTTCGGATGTGGCGGGTCCGCTCGTCGATCACCTCGACGTCGAACCGCTCCCCGCGCCGCTGCAGCGACCACTCCCCCGGCTTGCCGGAGGAAAGGGCGACGATCCATGAGGAGTCATCCAGCAGCAGGTTGGCCAGCGGAGTCCCCGCCACCCGACAGAGTTCCGCCCGGCGGACCGTCCCGCCGACCCGGACCCCCTGGGGCACGATCTTCACCTCGACCTGCTGACCGGCAATCGTCACAACGTATTTCATGTCCGCTCCATCACGGCGACCGTTTCGACGTGCGCCGTTTGAGGGAAGAGATCGAAGGCTTCGAGCTGCACCAGCCGGTAGACCGGCGGCCCCGACCCGACCAGCCGGGCCAGGTCACGACCCAAGGTCGCCGGGTCGCAGGAGACATAGACGATCCGCTCAGGACGACGCGCCCGGAGACCGTCGACCACGGCCGGGTCCAGACCGGTCCTGGGCGGATTGACCACGACTCGGTCCGGTCGGCCGAGTGATCCGATGACCCGCTCGACCGCTCCGGCAATCCGCTCGATCTGCCGTCCGAATGGCGCCTGCCGCCGGGCCGCTTCAGCCACCGCGCTCCTGTCCCACTCCACGCTGACGACGTCGGCGCCACCTTCCGCGAGCATGGTGCTGGTCTCCCCGATGCCGGCATAGAGATCCCAGACCGAGCAGCCGCCGACCGCCCCCAGGCGATCCACTGCGGCGGCCCGGACCCGATCGCCCATGACCGGATTGACCTGCTCGAACGCGGTCGGGGGATAGGCGCTATCGCTCCCCGCCACGGCACGGGGAGCCTCGCCGGCCTGACGCCACCAGATGGTGAGCGGCGCCTCACCGCGGATGGCCGCGTAGAGGGCACGCCCTGCCTGCCAGACCGGGCCCTCGCCGGTTTCGACCACCACGTGCTCCGCCCCCGAACGATCCAGCCGGAGCACCAGCCGGGACAGGTGACGCGGCAGGTCGGGACGGCTCTGCCGCAAACGAGCCAGCAGACGGTTGATCCCGGGAGCCGCAATTGGACATTCCCGGACCGGAAAGATCTCGCCGGGGCGATCGTAGCGGTGGTAGCCCACCGCGCCGTCGACCCGCCGCGTCAGGGAGATCTTGGCCCGATAGCCCCACTCCTCGGCAGCCGGTACCAGCGGCGGATCATCGGCCGCGAGCTTGCCGATCCGCCGGATGGCATCACCCACGATGGCGCGCCGAGCCGATCGCTGCGCCTCGGCCGGCAGGTGCTGTAACTGACAGCCGCCACATTCGTCGGCGGCGTAGTGAGGACAGCCGGGCTCGATCCGATCGGGGCTTGCGTCGATGATGCGCACCAGGCGACCGCGCACGAAGCGCGGCGCCACCTGCATCACCCGCATCTCGATCCGGTCGCCCGGCGCGGTGCGCGGCACGAACGCCACGCGCCCGTCCGCCAGGCGCCCGACGCCGACTCCGCCCGCGGCAATCCGGTCGATCGTGAGTGTCTCGGTCGTCACCGTCTACCGGAGCCCCTCCTGGCGGCCCCGCGTCAACCAGGCGCTAGGCCCGTTATCATCGATCGCAACGGCCGGCTTATGTGAGAGCCGGCGGCTATGCTCGGCTAGCGCCGCCGCGACCGCCAGGCGCTCGACCACGTCGGCGGCCGGCGGTCCGGTCACCAGGTCGGGGCGCTGTTCCAGGAACTGAATGTGGATGTTGCCGTCCCGGAAATCCGGATCGGCCAGCAGCCGGAGATGAAACGACTGATTGGTGGCCACGCCGACCACGACCAGTTCCCAGAGCGCGCGCTCCATCCGGGCAATCGCATCGGCGCGCGAACGGCCGTGTACGATCAGCTTGGCCAGCATCGAATCGTAGAAGAGGCCGACGTCATCTCCCGTTTCGACGCCGCTGTCCCAGCGGACTCCGGGACCGGCCGGGCTCCTCAAGTACTCGATCCGTCCGGTCGAAGGCAAGAAGCCGTTGGCCGGATCTTCGCTGGTGATGCGGCACTCGATGGCCCAGCCGCGCGGAGCAAGCGGAACGTCGGGCACGCTCATCGGCAAGCCACGCATGATGCGCAGCTGCTCCCGCACCAGGTCGATACCGTAGACCAGCTCCGTGACCGGATGCTCGACCTGAATCCGGGTATTCATTTCCAGGAAGTAGAACGAGCCGTCGCGGGCCAGCAGGAACTCGCAGGTGCCGGCGCTCCGATAGCCGACCGCCCGGGCCGCCGCCACGGCCGCCGCGCCCATCCGCTCGCGGAGCGCCTCGTCGACCGCCACGCTGGGTGCCTCTTCCAGCAATTTCTGGTGACGACGCTGCACCGAGCACTCCCGCTCGCCCAGATGAATGGTCCGCTCATGATCGGCCAGGATCTGGATTTCGACGTGGCGCGGTTCCTCGATGAACTTTTCCAGGTAGACCGACGCGTCGCCGAAGGACTTGAGCGCCTCCGATGCCGCCGACTCCAGCGCACCTGCCAGCTCACCGGGTTCGCGCACCACCCGCATGCCCTTACCACCACCGCCGGCCGAGGCCTTGACCAGCACGGGATAGCCGAGCGACTCGGCCAGGGTGGCCGCTTCGGCGGGATCGGTCAGCGCCGCCATGGCGCCGGGCACCACGGGCACCCCGGCCGCCTGCATCCGCCGCCGCGCTTCGGTTTTGTCGCCCATGGCGTCGATGGCGGAGGCCGGTGGTCCGATGAAAACGAGCCCCGCCGCTTCGACCGCGCGCGCAAAGGGCGCCCGCTCGGACAGGAAGCCGAAGCCCGGGTGGATGGCCTGCGCGCCGGTGGCCCGCGCCGCATCGAGGATGCGATCGATCAGAAGGTAACTCTGCGCGGCTGGCGATGGTCCGATATGCACCGCCGCATCGGCCGCCCGCACGTAGGGCGAGGCGCGGTCGGCATCGGAATAGACGGCCACCGCTTCGAGGCCCTCTTCATGGCAGGCCCGGATGATCCGGAGGGCAATCTCACCCCGGTTGGCAACCAGCACACGTCGAATCGTCATGAAATGGTCACCGTCACAGGGGCATCGTGCCGTGCTTCTTGGGCGGGTTCCGGTCGCGCTTGTTCCGCAACGATCGGAGCGCATCGATCAGCCGGGGCCGAGTGTCGCGCGGGTCGATCACGTCATCGATGAAGCCGCGGGCGGCCGCCTTGTATGGATTGGCAAAGGTCCGGGTGTACTCGTCGATTTTCCGGTCCGTTTCGGCCGCCGGATCGGCCGCGGAGGAAATCTCCTCCTTGAAGAGGATCTCCACCGCGCCTTTGGGCCCCATTACGGCGATCTCCGCCGTCGGCCACGCCAGGTTCAAGTCGGCGCGAATGTGCTTCGAGTTCATCACGTCATAGGCACCGCCGTACGCCTTGCGGGTAATCACGGTCACCTTGGGAACGGTGGCCTCGCAGTAGGCATACAGCAGCTTGGCGCCATGCCGAATGATCCCCCCGTGCTCCTGGGCCACACCGGGGAGAAATCCGGGAACGTCGACGAAGGTGACCAGCGGAATGTTGAATGCATCGCAGAAGCGGACGAACCGGGCCGCTTTGACGGAGCTCGCGATATCGAGCACCCCGGCCAGCACCGCCGGCTGATTGGCGACGATGCCGACCGACTGACCGCCCAGCCGGGCAAAGCCGACCAGGATGTTCCCCGCATGCCCCTCGGCGATCTCGAAGAACTGGCCCTGATCGGTCACGGCGCGGATGATTTCCCGCATGTCATACGGACTGGATGACGAGGGCGGGATGATGTCTAGCAGCGACTCGTCCCGGCGGTCGTCCGGATCTTCGCTTCGGTCCGCAGGCGGGTCGGCGAGGTTGTTCGACGGCAGGTAGCGAACCAGCTCCCGAATCGAGGCCAGGCACTCCGGCTCGGACGACGCCACTCGGTGCGCAATGCCCGACGTCTCGCCGTGTACGTCGGCGCCGCCCAGTTCCTCGAAGCTCACATTTTCATGGGTGACCGTCTTCACCACGTTCGGTCCGGTCACGAACATGTAGCTCACGCCGCGGACCATGAAGATGAAATCGGTAATGGCCGGGCTGTAGACCGCGCCGCCTGCGCAGGGGCCGAGAATTGCGGAGATCTGGGGCACCACGCCGGACGCCAGCGTATTGCGGAGGAAGATGTCGGCATACCCGCCAAGCGAGGCGACCCCTTCCTGGATTCGAGCGCCACCCGAATCGTTGAGTCCGATGATCGGCGCCCCGTTGCGGACGGCGAGGTCCATCACCTTACAGATCTTCTCGGCGTGCGTTTCCGAGAGCGATCCGCCGAGGACGGTAAAGTCCTGTGAAAAGACATAGACCAGCCGCCCGTCGATCCGGCCGCTCCCGGTCACGACGCCGTCGCCCGGAATCAGCTGCTTCTCGAGCCCGAAGTCGGTGGCGCGATGCGTCACGAACCGATCGATCTCGACGAAACTGCCTTCGTCGAGCAGCAGATCGAGTCGTTCCCGCGCGGTGAGCTTGCCTTTTTTGTGCTGCTGCGCGATGCGGGCCGGTCCACCACCCTGCTCCGCCTGGGTGCGGCGCGCGATCAGGTCATCGAGTAGCTGTCGGGGAGTAGGCATTGCGGCAATCTAACGGCCCCCCAATCGAGCCGCGATGGCCCGAACGCAAACGTGGCAGGCCCCTGGAGGAGCCCGCCACGTTGCTGATCTCACCTTCTACGCGACTACTCGATCGTATCGGTAATCGGCGGCAGCGGATCCTGCTTGGGCGGTGCGCCGGTCTCGTCTTCCGGATAGGTCTTGACCACCACCACGATGCGATGATGGATCGGATCGACCTCGATCACCTCGACATCGGCCACCTGGCCTTCGGTGACGACATCGCCCGGGTTCTGGACGTTCTCGAAGCCGAGCTGCGACATCGGAGCAAAGCCCTCGAG
>CAZUES010000053.1:0-23062 GCA_964619465.1 uncultured Gemmatimonas sp. | reverse complement strand
GCCTCTTCCTTCCGATCAGGAGTCGTTCCGTTTTCGGCGGCGCCGCCCAACAAGGGTTTGCAGCGGGCAGCCGGGCAAGCTTCCACTTCTGGAATCGCGGCCGCGCCCCCATGTTGGTTGGAGGATGGCGCGGCCGCTCAGCTCCGTGACGGCTGCCGCTGAAACCCAAAGTCGTTATGCGGCCCTACCGGCATCACGATATACCCGACACATAACTCCCATCGCCTTTCCCTGGTCTTTAACTCGGAGCTTGACAACTTTCTAAAGCATTACTACTCTCAGAAGTAGTACTTCTGCGCGAGGGAGTTATGCGTACAGTAGAGATCTCAGACGAGGTCTGGGCCGAGATCGCCAAGCGAGGGAAATTCGGGGAAATCGAGGACGACGTACTTCGTCGCGAGTTCGGTCTTCCGGCCCGTACGGGCGTGATGCTCCAAAGCGGACGCAGCGTGAGTACGGCGTCCCAATCAGGTCCGCACCGACGCGCGGCAGCGGGTGATGGGCCGAGGAAGCGAATCGCTGACGTGCGAATGAGTTCGTTCGTTCGGGACCAGAGCCTTGTTGTTGATTTCCATGGTGGCCCTCGACGAACGTTCGCGCTCCCCGATCGGGCAGACAAGCAAGCACTCCGACGTGTTCGGGATACCGCTGTCGCTTTTGCGCGGGAAAGCGGCGCCAGTTATGGCCAGGAGATGGCCGTGAAGAAGGCGCTTACCGAAGCTGGGTACCATCTCGTCAAGTGAGTAGTGGCAGAGCATGAGAGTAGTTATGCGACACGATCAACCGGCGGGCAACGAACAGATATCCTAAATATTGGTTCCCCATGAAGGTCCTTTGGTGCTGGCGGTGTAGGACCGATGTACCGATGCTTGAAGATCATGAATGGGCAGGCATCGAGGCTGCTTGGCATGCTGCACATGACCAAACAAGCACCGGTCGACTCAGTCGTGATCCACTGCAAGACGTGTTGGCGGCGTACAACGCGATTACAGGTTCGTCTGAGACGAACCCGGCCGCGGTTTGGCATCACCGCGTTGGCCTCTATGGTCCGCCATGCACCACATGTGGTCGCCCGTTACGTACACCTGCAGCGAAGCTCTGTGCCTCGTGCGGCCTTCCGGTGGATCGCCCGTCTCTGGAAAGGCACGCAATGACAACTATCGACCAGCTGTGGGAGGTAATAAAACGAGCCCTCCCACGAGACCGTTGGCTTCCCCTTCAAGAACTCTATGTTCTCGTAGAGCGATCGATTGCTCTCCAGCCGGACGATTTCTTGCCTGACGCTCCCGGATCACCCGGCATTCGGTGGCAGCGAAATGTCAGAAACGTCCTCCAGTCCAGGAAAGCAACAGGGGAGATCCTTTGGGAGCCAGGATCCGCTTCCTATCGCTTAGCCACAGGCGGGCCCATTCTTGGAGCTGCTGCGCCTAGCCATTCGTCCGCTCTGACCGAACAGCCGGAACCGAGCCTCTCGGCTCAAGAGCCTCCGGCCTCAAAACACCCATCACCCGAGATCCCCAAGGATCTCGATACGTTTGCCTTGCGCGGGTGGCTAGTGGGTCTGTTCGGCGACTATCACTCCTCGATTGCGCTTCAGACTGCGTTGGTCGATGCATTGATCCAACGTGCTGCAGCAGAAACTCGTTGGCACTGTGCACAGATTGCTAGCGACATCGGCGACCGACAGGCCGAGGAGGCTGGGATGGAAGCAGCTGATGCGATTGCCCGAGCGATTCGTTGGGATCTGTAGGATTGTGGGCGAAGGTTCGGTTTCCCCGGCCGCATAACCGGGGTCTGCAGCGGACAGCCGGGCGAGCCTCTTCTTCCAGAGTCGCGGCCGCACCTCAATGTTGAACTGAGGATGGCGCGGCCGCTTGGCTCCATGACGGCCGCTGCTGAAACCCAAAGTCGTTAGATGGCGACGAGCATCAAGCGGGTGCAGGCCATGGCGCCGTGTAGTCGAACTGCAGATGACGACGAATCCGCGTGAAATCGCGCACGTTCTCGGTCACGAGGCAGACCCCATGTTCCCGACACGTCACCGCGAGTAGGACATCATTGCCAAATGCCTTTGTCAGCCGGGCCAATGCCAAGCCTTCGGCGTGCGCCAAGGCCCGCAACACGCGACCGGACTCGAGCCACGCCGCGGCGGAGGGCGCTAGCAACCGGCCGCGCCGTTCGAAACGATCGATTAGATGCCGACCTAGCGCTCGTTCCTCGGCGGCGGTTCGAACACCGGCGAGGAGTTCCTGGGCCACGATCGCCTGGAGGTAGCAAAAGGGGGCAAAGGCCTGGAGGAAGGCTTCCAGGGCCCCGCGAGCGGTCTCCGAGCGATAGCCCTGGATGAAGAGGTTGGTGTCCACCGCATAGCGTCGCTCCCGAGCACTCGTCATGAAGCGGGGTCCGGGGAGGAAATCTCCAAGCCGAAGAGCGCCCGCGTGCCGTCGAGTAACTCCTGTCGAAAGACGACCATGTCAAGGGCGGTCTCGATGGTCTCGGTCGCGGTACTCGTGCCGAGGATTTTCTGGGCAGCGGCGAGCTTGGCTGGAGTGAGCCGGTAGGTCTTCGAGACCTTAACGGTGGCGCGACGCCGGCGGTGATCCTGGGCTTTTGCCATCTGATCCTCGCTGTATGTACATTACAACGATATGTACATACTTACGAGAACGCAAGAATCACGACTTCGCCATCTAACAAGGGTTTGCAGGCGGACGGCCGGGCGAGGTTCCGCTTCCGAAGTCGCGACCGCGCCCCGGTGACCGCGCTTTCCTGGGCCACTCAGGCGAGCGAGGGTTTTGCCCCAGTATTTGCCACGCGACATCCCGGCCGCGCTTCATGAACGGGTAAGACGCTAATCGATCGGACGGTTCGCGACGAAGTCGAACAGCGTGAGGCGCCGGAGCCGGTAATAGGCCTGCCAGTACCCGCGCAGCGCCTGGACGAACTGGCTCACCGCCTGATCCTTCTCGGTCTGGGCAATGTAGAGGTTATCGATCGCGATCCGCCCGATCACATAACGGTTGTAGGCAACCTCGAACCGTTTGGTCGCCACCGTGTCGGCTTTGGCGGAGATCGTCAGGGCTCGCGCCGCCTGCTCGAGTTCGAGCGCGGCAAAGTGTCCCTCGTTGGCGGTCTGACGCAGCGCCAGCGTCGCGTTGCTCTCGGTCCGCTGCCGTTCGGCCTGGGCGGCCTGGACTTCGCCTTTGTGGGCGCCCCAGCGCACCAAGGGCACCTCGACCGACAGGGAAAACTGGCGCGCTTCGAGCAGGTTCGAGTAGGCCAGGTTCATCTCCGGCGCCGTGGCGTTGAAGCCGTAGCTCGCCTGAACCGTGGCCCCGAGGCCATTGGCCAGCTTGGCCTCGGTGACCCGCCGGTCGGCCTGGATCCGCTGCAGCTCCGCGTCGGTCACCGATGCACGGTTCCGGATCGCTTCGGATGACGCGAGCAGGGTGTCGATGGTGACCGCCGGCACCGTCGCCGGTGCCACGACGTTCATCGGCGCGTCCGCAGGGAGGTCGAGCGCGGTACGGAGGGCGGCTTGAGTGCGCTGATAGTCAAGCCGGGCGCCGTCCAGGGCATTGCGGCTTCGGAGCACGGCCAGCTCGCTCTGCAGCAGATCGTTCTCGCCGATCCGGCCGACTTCGAATCGCCCCTGGTTGAGCCGATACAGCGTATCGTTGACGCCGACGTTCCGGGCGGCGTTGTCCAGCGCCATCTTCGCAGCATAGACGTCGAAGAAGAGGCTGGATGTCTGGATAGCAATCTCTTCCTTGGCCTCGCGGTAGCCGCGCTCTGCCAGCTCGCTCCGCACCGGCTGCTCCCGGCGATCCCAGCCGTCGGTATTCGGACGGAAGAGGCCCTGGCGCAACCCGATCGAGAACGGTGTCGACGAGTAGGTCCTGGTGCTCTGCTGGCCGCTCACAGACAGTCGGGAGAGCGACGACGTCATGAACAGGTCGCCACCGGTCAGCGGCAGCCGCTGAGTCACCGTGGCGGTCAGCGCCGAATTGGTGAGATCCTGGGGACGGAAGAGGGTGCTCCCGTCGGGCTGGATGACCTGGATGATCGATCGATTGTAGCGGGGCAGGGTGCCGGACAGCGAGACTTGCGGCAGCAGGCGCCCATAGAACGCCCGATCCCGGTAGCGCGCGGCATCGCGGGTGGCCTGGGCGGCTCGGGCCGGGAAGCCTCGTTCCTGGGCAATCGCGATGGTCCGCTCGAGCGTGAGCGAGTCCTGCGCAGCCACCACGTCGGCGGAGGCCGACCACAACACAACCACCAATGCGGCCGATCGGCCGAGGCGCGAGAAGAGCATAGAGGTCACTCGTACCGAAGACAGACGACCGGATCCTGCCGCGCAGCCCGATAGGCGGGCACGATCCCGAAGGCGATTCCGACGCTGAATGACACACCGAATGCCACCAGCACCGAAAGGGAAGAGACGATGGTCTTGATACCGGCCAGGCGCTCGATCCCGAAGCTCAGGCCAGCGCCGACCAGAATCCCGGCCACCCCTCCGGCAACGCTGATCAGCACGGCCTCGCTCAGAAACTGGAACAGGATCTCCTGCTGCGTGGCCCCGACGGCGCGGCGGACCCCGATTTCCCGGATCCGCTCCAGCACCGACGCCAGCATGATGTTCATGATCCCGATCCCGCCCACCACCAGCGAAATCGAGGCGATCGCGCCAAGCACGACGTTGAAGATGGTCCGGGTCCGCTGCTCCTGTTTGAGCAGCAGCTCAGGCACCGTGATCTCGAAATCGACGACCGCGTTGTGGCGACGGGCCAGCATCCGCTGCGCAATATCGGCCACTCCAGGTACCTGGCGGGCGTCGGCTACGCGGATGATGATCCGGTCCAGCTGGTTTCGGTTGATCCGCTCGCTACGCTGTTCTTCACTTTCGGTCGCGTCGTTGTTCTGTGGCACGTTGTTGCGGCGCGATGCGAGTTCGATGTCCCGCTGGGTCACCAGCGCGCGATTCCGGAACCGGCCCAGCATGGTATGGACCGGGACATAGACGTCCATGTTCGCGTCCCGAATGCCGAGCCGCGCGGCGATGTCGTCGCTGACCCGTCGATCAGCCAGGACGCCGACCACTGTCAGCCAGGTTTCGCCGACCTTGATCCGCCGGCCGATCGGCTCTTCCGTGGCAAAGAACCGGCTCCGCACGCCGTGGCCGATGATCGCGACCGGGAGTCCCTGCGCCACCTGCGCACTGCTGAACCATTGGCCCGAGCCCAGCACCAGATTGGTGAGCCGGAAATACGCCGTGTCGACGCCGACCAGCTTTCCCGATCGTCGTTGACCTTCACGGGTGATGCTGGTGTTGAGCACGATTTCGGCGCTGATGGCGTCGACCGCCGGGATCACCCGGGCCAACGCCTCGACGTCGGCGTACGTCAGGCCCGGTGAAAAGCGCTTCGGCTCTTCCTTGGCCTGTTCGTTGGCGGGCCCCTCACGCTGCTCGATCAGCGGGGTGACTACCACGTTGTTCGAACCGAGCAGCACCATCTGTTCGAGGATTTCCTGCTCCGCTCCTTTGCCGATGGCCAGCATGGCGATTACCGAGGCTACGCCGAATAGAATGCCGAGCGAGGTCAGCGCGGCGCGCAGCGTGTTGTGGCGGACCGCCTCGAGTGCGGTTCGCATGCTGAACCCGACGTGCGCGGTCAGTCGTCCCCGGAGGGACTGCCAGTCGAGCCGCACGCCGCCTCAGCTCCTTGCCGCGGCGTTAGGCGGCGGACTCGGGGTCCGGGTCGGCGTCGGCGGCTTGCCGGTTGCCTTGATCGAGTCGGTGAGCGGGATGGCGGGCGCCGAGGTGTCGCCGCCGGCGGGCGGGGCCGCAGTGGAGCCCGGCAGGCGTTTGATCTCCATCCGGTCCCGATCGGCAGGGGGGGAGAGCAGCACGCGGTCGTTTTCGTTCACCCCGCGGAGGATGACCACTTCATCCTCGTTCATGGTGCCGGTCTCCACTTCCTGCTTGGTGATCCGGCCCCCATCCTGGCGGAACACGAAGGGCACCCCGCCTTCGCTCGACAGCGCTTCGATCGGTACGTAGAGCACGTCCTCGTTCCGGTAGGTCTCGATCTCGTTGCCGGTGGTCATTCCGGGGCGGAGCGTGGTATCGGGCTGGTCGACCACCACCTTCACCTCGAACACCTTGGCGTCGGTGTTGGGGCGCTGCTCACCGACGTTGGCCACGGCGGTCACCTTACCCGTCAGTCGTTTGGTCGGGTCCGAATCGAGCGAGATCGCCACCGGCTGGCCAATGGATACCTTCCGGACGTCGATCTCGTTGACGAAGGTGACCGACTCCATCTGGCTCAAATCGGGAAGGGTGGCCACGACCTGATCCCAGGCGGAGACCTGCGACCCGGTTGTCCGCTTCCGCCCGTTCCATTCCTTGAAGTAGATCACCATTCCGGCGGTAGGCGCCCGGACCGTGAACCCCGCCATGACTTCCTGGACCAGGCGAAGTTTGTTCTGCTGCCGTTCGCGGTCGGTGCCGACTTCCCGCATTTTTGCCTGGGCCTGCTCCACCTTGGTCTTGTAGTCGACTTTGGCCTGGGCCAGGGCCCGCTCGGCCTTCTCGTAGTCGATTTCGGCCTGTCGCCGTACCGTGGGGGCTTCGTAGACGGCCTGCTCCTTGGCGAGACGCTTCTCTTCGAGGCCTAAGTCCATGGTCTGGATCTCTTCCCGGGCCTTCGAGAGATTGAGCGTCGAATCCAGCATCGCCTGTTCCCAGACGGCCTCGGCCTTCTGGAGGGCCAGGCTGAATTCCGCCAGCTTGGTTGCCAGCGTCGATCGATCCAGCTCCGCCACTACGTCCCCTTCCTTGACCACGGTGCCTTCGGGCACGATGGTCTGGATCCGCATCTGGAACGCCTCGGCCTGCTGGGCGTTGGGGGGAACGGTGATGTTGACGGCTTTCAGTGCCCGAAGTTCGCCCGACGTCGTAACCGTCACGCGGAAGGGCCCTTTGGCGGCCCGTGCCACCACCGGAGCGGTGGCCGAATCGACGCGGCCGCCCATGGCCCAGGCGCCAGCCACGGACAGGGCCGCGAGGACGAGGACGATTTGAAACCAGCGAGCGCGCAGCAGGCGCATGGCAGGTCCTTTCGAAACGGTCTGGTTACGTCGACGAGTTCTCGCCTTAGACACCGGAGGGCAGCCAAAGGTTGGCGGCGGCGGCGTCAGTCTGTTAGCAAGAAATTGCAGACCGAGCGGCTGCGCGTCAAACTGTCCAGATTACCGACTGGCCGCGCCTGCCGGTGCAGCGGGTGAACTAATGGATAAAAATGGAGTTGCGGCGGTACAGGTAACACCATCGTGCCAGGCATGTGGGAAAGCAACAGAGCGAGAGGTGTCAGGGTGCGTAATCTCTACTACATCATGTGTGTGGAAAAGTGACAGATTGTCAGATGGGAATGAGGCGGCAGGCCCTGACCCGGGGCCGCCGCCTCTGCGTGCTCGATCCGGATCGGGCCTCCGGGTCAGACCATGGTGAGGGCTTCCTCTTCGACCGGTCGTTCGCGGAACTCGAAATGCGCGGCCTGCACCGTCTCGTAATCCCTGGCCGTGCGGATTCTGGTGATCCGGCGACCGAAGATGTCCACCCGTCGAGTCGTCACCCCGGGGAAAATCGGGGACACCTCGTACCACATGTTGGCCGAGAGGCGCGGATAGCGAAGGGTGTGCTCGGACTTGAGACGGGCCTGCATGTGAATGGCCATCAGATACCTCGTAGGCTTACGCTGGGGGACTCGGCGCGACGCAGCTCCGGGCCGATCGGCCACGTCGACCGGCCAAAGATCTGAAAGAGGCGGCGTGCGCGCAAGATCATAAAAATCGTTCGGTGTATCGAAATCGAACGCTATACCGTGTGGAGTGGTGCAATATTTTGACGCTCGAGTCTCATGGCGCTTGCACATGTGGCACGGGCCGGGAATTGACCCCGATGGCTCGTCCCCGGTACAATAGGCGGCCCCCGAAACCAAAGTTGTCGGCATGGATCACACAAAAGATTATCGGCATGGATCACACAAACATTGAGTCCCTGGGCGGTCTGACCGGCCAGACCGTCGCGGTCGCCGGATGGGTCGTGACGACCCGGACCAGCGGCAAGATCGCCTTTCTCGTGCTGCGTGACGGTTCGGGGTATCTCCAGTGTGTCCTGTCGAAGCGCGACCTTCCGGAAGCGACATGGGAAGCTGCCCTGACCCTGACCCAGGAGACCTCGGTTCTGGTTCGGGGCGAGGTCCGTTCCGATCCGCGTCAGGCCGGCGGGGTCGAACTCGCAGTCGCCGGGCTCGAAGTTCTGGGCGCCAGTCCGGACTTTCCCATTACGCCCAAGGAGCACGGCACGGCGTTTCTCTTCGAGCACCGCCATCTCTGGCTTCGGAGCCGCAAGCAGGTAGCCATCGCCAAGGTCCGCCATCAGGTCTTTCAGGCCATCCACGATTTCTTCGACGAGCGCGGCTTCTATCATGTCAGCACGCCGATCCTGACCGGGAGCATCGGTGAAGAGGCGGGGAACCTGTTTGCCACCGACTACTTCGACCTGGGGCAGGCGTACCTGGCGCAGACCGGACAGCTGTACGTCGAGGCCTCCTGTGCTGCGCTTGGCAAAGTCTATTGCCTAGGCCCGACTTTCCGAGCAGAGAAGTCGAAGACCCGCCGGCATCTGACCGAGTTCTGGATGGTGGAGCCCGAGGTGGCCTTTGCTGATTCGGAGGACAACATGGACCTCCAGGAGGATCTGGTCAGCTATTTGGTGGCTCGGGCCCTCGATCGTTGCAAGGACGAACTCGACGAACTGGAGCGAGACCGCGCCCCGCTGGAGCGGACGGTGGGACCGTTTCCCCGGATTACCTATACCGACGCCGTGACCCGGCTGAACCAGCTGGGCTCCGACATCAAATGGGGCGACGACCTGGGGGGAGACGACGAGACGCTGCTGGCCAAGGAGTACGACCGGCCCATCTTCGTCAAGAACTATCCGAAAGAGGTCAAGGCGTTCTACATGAAGGAAAACGCCGAGGATCCGCGGACGGTGCTCAACAACGACTGTTTGGCGCCGGAAGGGTACGGCGAGATCATCGGTGGATCACAGCGTGAGGACGATCACGACCGGCTGCTGGCGCGTATCGTTGCCCAGGGGCTCGACCCGAAGGCGTACGGCTGGTATCTCGATCTCCGGAAGTACGGCACCTTCGTACATTCAGGCTTCGGGCTTGGCGTCGAACGCACGGTGGCATGGATCACGGGTATTCCGCATATCAGGGAGACCATCGCGTTCCCGCGCCAGATCCACCGTCTCTACCCCTGAGCGGCGCTGCGCATCCTGCGGCGCCGGCCCGGCGTCTTCAGCGCGACGTGGTGGTGATCAGGAACGCCACGCCGCCGGGGCAGAGCCGGTAGCTGCGTTCCGCGTCGGCTCCGCGGACGTACTCGATCAGATCGATCTGCTCGACCGGCAGCCGGGCCAGGGCCTCGGGTTCGGGGTCGTCCAGGCTGTAGGTTTCGGGAAACTCCTCCGTGCCCCGTCGCGCCGACAGCCCGGCAGCCACTTCGCGGCCGTCGATGAAGACGCTGGCGGTGCGGTGCCCAGCGGTCGTGTCGGTTGCCGGGCAAAGAGCGGCCGCCGGCGCTCCGCGTGAAGTACCAGCTGCGCATCCGACCAGCGCGCCGATTGCCAGGCCCGGCCAGATGCGGATCATGCATTGCCTCCTTCCGCTTTGGCTTCGTTCCAGAACTGATCCAGCCGCTCCAGGCCCGCCGTCGACAGGTCCACGCCGCGCTCGGCCGCCCGCTGTTCCACCCCGCGGAATCGCTCTCGAAACCGGGCGTTGGCCCGTTCCAGCGCGGCGCTCGGCTGGATGCCGACCTTGCGGGCCACGTTGACGACGGAAAAGAGCAGGTCTCCGATTTCGTGGTCGAGGGCATCCCGCTGCCCGGTCGCCAGCGCGTCCTCCACTTCGCCCAGCTCTTCGCGAACTTTGGCTATCGGGCCGGTCGCGTCGGGCCAGTCGAAACCCACGGCCGCAGCGCGTTCGCCGAGCCGCATGGCCAGCAGCAGCGGAGGGAGGGCAGGGGGGAGGCCATCCAGGGTGCCGCGAGGCCCGGCACGCTCGCGCCGTTTGAGCGTTTCCCATGATTCTTTGGGGCCTAAGTCGAACAGGTGCGGGTGCCGTCGCTTCATCTTGGCTTCGAGTTCGCCGGCAATCTCGTCCGGGGTGAACTCGCCCTTTTCCGCACCAAGCACCAGTTGCCAGGCGACGTGGAGCAGGAAGTCGCTCATCTCGTCACGGATCGCGGCGGTGTCGCCGGTGCCGATGGCATGATCCAGTTCGTGGACTTCTTCGACCAGGTACGGTCGCAGCGTGTCCCGGGTCTGGGCTCGATCCCAGGGGCACCGTTCCCGCAAATCCGCCACCATCGCCATCGCCCGTTCGAGCGCCGATTTTTCTTGCATTCCCCCTCCGCGTGTCCTTATTGTACTTGGTTACATCTTTGCGCTGCAGGGTCAGGTTGGCTGTGGCGTCCGATCGGTCATCTTCCACCCCGATAGAGCATGTCCGCGTCCGGTCCTTGGCTCGATGTCGATCTCGGGGCGTTGCTTCGCAATGCCCGGAGCTACGCGAAAACCGTCGGGGTTCCCATTCTGCCCATGGTCAAAGCCAACGCCTATGGCCTCGGGGCCGTACCGGTGGCCCAGGCACTCGAGGCGCTCGACCCCTGGGGCTTCGGTGTCGCGACGCTGGGCGAGGCGCGCCAGCTGCGTCAGGCGGGCATCACCCGGCGGCTGATGGTCTTCGTGCCCTTCGTGCCCGAGCGGCTCGACGAGTATCTGGAACTCGATCTGCGCCCCGCCATCGGCAGCGTCCGAGGACTCGACGCCTGGATGGGGGCGTCGGACCGGCCCTTTCATCTCGAAATCGATACCGGTATGGGGCGGGGCGGCTTCCGCTGGCACGATGAGGCGTCGCTGGCCGCGGCGCGGGAGCGCGTCCACGGTTCGAGCCGCTACGAAGGCGTCTTCATGCACTTTGCCGCCTCCGACAGCTCCGAAGCGCTGACGGTCGAGCAGGCCGCCCGTTTCGACGCGGTGGTTTCGGCGCTGGGACGCCCCGCCGTGGTGCATCTCGCCAACAGCGCCGCCGGCCAGTGGGGTGCCAGGTACGCAGGGACGCTGGCTCGGCCGGGGATCTTTCTCTATGGTGGCGAGGCGGGAAGTCTGGTGCCGGAGCCGGTCGCAGCCCTCCGGGCGCTGGTCCACTCGGTGCGCTCGATCCGCGCCGGCGACACCATCAGCTATGGCGCCACCCATACCGTCGCGTCCGATAGTGAGGTGGTCACGCTGGGCATCGGATACGCCGACGGCGTCCATCGCTCGCTGAGCGGCAAAGGCCTGGTGGCCATCGGCGACGCCAGCTGGACCATTGCCGGGCGGGTCACCATGGACATGACTATGGTGGTGACGCCGAAACAGACCGTCCGGGTGGGCCAGATCGCCACCCTGTTCGGCGGACCGATTCCGCTCGATGCGCAGGCGGCGCGCGGCGGCACTATCAGTTACGAACTGCTAACCTCGGTCGGACTTCGCGTGGTCCGCCGCTACGGAGCAATCGGATGAATCCTCATTTTGCTTCCCTGGTCCTCGGCCTTGCGCAGCAGGCTGAAGGGGCCCTCAACGGCGCCTTGCCGCCGGGCGCCGAGGGCCTGTCCGGCGCCAACGTCCGGCAGATCGCTCAGGCGCTGATCGATACGCTGGGCATGCTGGCCGACAAAACCCAAGGCCGACTCGAACCCGACGAAGAGAAGCTGCTGACCGAGGCGCTCACCACGCTCCGGTTCCGCTTCGTCCAGTCCGGCTCGGGCGCGCCACCGATTCAATGAGCCGCCGGGCGTTCCTGATCGTGCTCGACGGCGTAGGGATCGGGCCTTCTCACGATCAGGCACGATACGGCGACACCGGCAGCGATACCCTGGGCAATGCGCTGGCGCACGCCCCGCCCGGATACCGACTGCCGGCCCTCGAAAAGCTCGGTCTCGGATGCTGTGCTCCGCTGCCCAGGATTGCGGCCACTGGCGCCCCCCTGGCGGCGTGGGGCACGGCTCAACCTGCCAGCCAAGGGAAGGACAGCACCACGGGCCACTGGGAGCTGACCGGGCTCGTTCTGGACCAGCCATTCCCCACCTTTCCACAGGGCTTCCCCGGGGAGTTGATCGACGCCTTTGCCGGTGCCACCGGTCGGGGCGTTCTGGGTAACCGCCCCGCCTCGGGCACCGCGATCCTCGACCAGCTCGGGGAAGAGCACTTCGTCACCGGCCGTTGGATCGTCTATACCTCGGCCGACAGCGTCTTTCAGGTGGCGGCGCACGAGGACGTGGTGCCGCTGGCCGAGTTGTACCGGGCCTGCCTCACGGCGCGGGAACTCTGCCGGGGGGATACCGGGGTTTCCCGGGTGATTGCCCGCCCGTTTCGAGGGACGCCAGGGGCTTGGGTTCGGACGGCGGACCGAAAGGACTACTCCCTCCCCCCGGTCGGGGACACGCTGCTCGATCGGCTCGAGGCGGCCGGGGTCCCCCGGCTCGGAATCGGCAAGGTCGACGACCTTTTTGCCGGCCGGGGCATCCAATCGGAGCACACCCCGACCAACCAGGCGGCGTACGACCTGATCGGACGGGCCCTGGCCGAGGTCCGGAGCGGATTGGTCTTTGCCAATGTGATCGAGTTCGACCAGACCTGGGGCCACCGGAACGACGTGGCCGGGTTTCTGGCCGGGCTCGAGCAGCTGGATCAGGTCCTTCCTGAGCTCCTCGAAGCCGTGCAAACGGATGATTTAGTTATATTTACGGCCGACCACGGGAACGACCCGACCACCCCGTCGACCGATCATTCGCGGGAGCGGGTCCCGGTGCTCGTGTACGGGCCGAAGGTCCGGCCCGTGTCGTTAGGTGAACGCGCGACGTTTGCCGACGTGGGACAGACGGTGGCCGAGTTCTTGGGCGTTGCCCCGCTCACGGCGGGGCGCTCGTTTCTCGGGGAGATCTGGAGTGGCTGATCGGCTGGTCGACGCGGCGCGGACCGCGCGAGAAGCGGCCTACGCGCCGTACTCGCGCTTCAAAGTTGGCGCGGCAATCGAAACCGACGACGGTCGCATCTTTGCCGGATGCAACGTCGAGAACGCCTCGTACGGGCTCACCATCTGTGCCGAGCGCTCCGCGGCGGTCCAGGCGGTCGCGGCAGGGGCGCGTCGGTTCGTGCGCATCGTGATAGTGACGGATACGGACCCGCCCGCCGCTCCCTGCGGAGCGTGCCGGCAGGTTCTTTGGGAATTCGGGGCCGACCTCCAGGTCGAGGCGGTCGGTCCCTCATCGAGGAAACAGTGGCACATGCGTGATCTACTGCCCGACGCGTTCGGGCCGGAGTCGTTGTCGTGAAGCGGGGCACCCGATTGGCGTTTGGTCTTCTGACGCTGGCGCTCGCCGGCTGTCAGGATCGGATCACCACGCCCGGTACCTGTCCCGATCTCTGCCCGGGCGATCCGATCGTGATTCGTGATACCACGATTCTCGCGATTCCCGGGGGCGACTCGACCTTCTTCGGGTACGCCGATCGCTCGGACCGCCTGGGCCTCCTGGTCTCGAACGGACTCGAAGCGGGGGAGTACCGGGCCTTCGTGACCTTCCCGGTCATTCGCGAAGACTCGGTCCTGGTCGACAACCTTCTCACCGAACTCACCGTCGACTCGGCCGCCGTGACCTTTCAGCTGCAGTCGCGGGATACCACGGCGACCGGGTTGACGCTCTATCTGCACCGCCTGCCGCTCGAGGCGGCGGACACCGCGATCAGCTTCGACAGCCTCCAGGCGCTCCTGGCCAGCACGCCGGTGGTGGACAGCATCGTGGTTCCCGATACGCTCAAGTCCGGACTGATCGGTGCGTACCTGACTGGAGACGATATCGACAAGGTGCGCACCAGCGCCGCCGATAGCGGCCGGATTGCCTTTGCTATCCGGGTTCGCGCCAGCAAGCCGACCGGGGTGCGTCTCGGCGTCGACAATCTCGGTTCGACCAACGCGCCGACCTTCGAGTTCCGAGGCAGCGTCGATGTCGCCGACACCACCAAACGGCGTCAGGCGGCGCTGGTACGTCCCGCCGACATTGCCACCTTCGGCTACGTCGGTACGGTCGATCGCTCGATCGGCGCCAATCCGGATCTGCTGTACCTCGGCGGTCCGGCCATGGGGCGTGGCCTGATTCGATTCTCGATTCCCGCTGCCATTCGGGATTCGGCGGAAATCGTGCGCGCTACGCTGGAGCTGACACCGGCGTCGCCGCTGTATGGTCTGCCCAACAACCTGTTCGGTGACAGCGTCGCGGTGCGGGGCATCGTGGCCGATCTCGGCGCCAAGTCGCCGACCCTGAATCAGGGCAGCCTGGTCTGGGCCGGCCGGATGATCGAGGGCACCACGACGCCGGTCTCGATCGAGATCACGCTGCTGGCCAACGAGTGGCAGTCGCCGGGGGGGCCACCCACCGTGCTGTTCATTACGCATCGCGAAGAAGTCTACGGTGGCGGCTTCATGCAGCCGGTCTTTCATTCGACGCGCTCACCAACCGGTGCGCCTCGGCTGCGAATCACGTATGGCTTGCCGACCAACCCGGGGAGACCGTAGCATGCGGCGTCTGTTCCTGCTCGCGGCCCTTGCCGGGTTGGTCACACCGGCCCTCGAGGCGCAGTCCTCTCAGTTCGGGGTTCGGGGCCTGGGCATTCCGCTCCGCCCCTATTCGCCGCGCTCGCTTTCGGCGGGTGGCGCGATTGTTTTGTTCGACCCCGAGTCGAGCGTCAATCCGGCGGCGATTGCTTCGATCTATCAGTTCACGTCGCTCTTTACGACGTCGCAGAATTTCCGCAGTTCGACCAATCCGTTCGGGACCGAATCGGGGCGGGACAATCGCTTCCCGCAGATTCTGGCCGCCGGTCCGGTCGGAGGCACCCCGTTCGGCGTGTCGATCAGCCTTTCCGGCTACACCGATCGCAGCTATACGCTTGGTACGGTGACGCGGGTCGAGTTGCGCGGCCAGCCGGTCGACGTGTACGACACCCTGAGTTCGCGCGGCGGCTTATCCGATATCCGGATCGCCGGCGGGTGGCAGGTCTCTCCCTGGTTACAGCTCGGGCTTGGTCTGCATGCCATTACCGGGATGAATCGGGTCGAGAATCGTCAGGCCTATTCCGACTCGGCGTACACGCCCGCCAATGAGCGCACCGACCTGTCGTATCTCGGCCTTGGCGCTTCACTCGGCGCTACCGTGCGCCTCCATCGCAGCCTCTCGCTCGCCGGTGTGTACCGCAATGACGGGCACGTCACGATCGATCGCGACAGCACTTCGCTCGACCCGGTCAACAACAGGATCGACCTGCCGCAGTCCTGGGCGGTGTCGGCGCGCTGGCAGCCGAGCCTGCGGTTCAGTTGGGCGGCGGCGTACCAGGCCAAGCAGTGGAGCGCCTCGCGCGCGGACATCCTCTCGTTGGGAGGTGTCGGCGCCGAGAACACCTACGAGGTGTCAACCGGGTTCGAGTGGCTCCGGGCTAACCGGAATCCGCAGCATCGCCCGATTCGGTTCGGTGGCCATTATGCGACTCTGCCGTTTCCGCTGCTGACCGGGCGGCAGGCCCATGAATACGGCCTCTCGGTGGGTAGCGGCGTGCGCTTCACGCAGGGCCGGGGCGGTCTCGACCTGACGGTCCAGCAACTGTGGCGCTCCGACGGGGCGAGCTATACCGAGCGAGCGACCGTGGTGACCTTGGGCGTGTCGATCCGGCCGTGAGGACGTGAAGGGATGAAGCGGGTCTACATCGAGACCTACGGCTGTCAGATGAACGCCGCCGATACCGAGCTGATGTTCGGCGTGCTCGGTGAGCATGGCTACGGTCGGGTCGATGATCCGGCCGACGCCGACATCATGCTGGTCAACACCTGCGCGGTTCGGGATCATGCCGAGCAGCGGGTGGTCGGCCGAGTCGGAGAACTGCAGCGGTACAAGCGGGCCGGGTCGGTCCTTGGTGTCGTCGGCTGCATGGCCCAGCGCCTGGGGACGGACCTGCTCGATCGGGTTCCGAAACTCGACCTGGTGGTCGGGCCCGATGCCTATCGCAACTTGCCGACTCTGATTCACGATGCCGTGTCAGGGGTCCGTGGCGCCGATACCACGTTTCGCTCCTGGGAACATTACGAAGATGTTCCTGCTGCCAGGGACGCCGGGCCCAGGGCGTTCGTCACGGTCCAGCGCGGCTGCGATTACAAGTGCACTTTTTGTATCGTCCCTACCACGCGCGGCCCGGAGCGGAGCCGTCAGTTGGCGGATGTGGTGCGCGAGGTGCAAATGTTGGCCGCCTCCGGCGTGTCGGAAATCACCCTGCTGGGTCAGACGGTCAACTCCTATCATGATGGGCAGTCCGACTTTGCGGCCTTGCTGCGCGCGGTCGGTGCGGTCGATGGAATCCGCCGGCTCCGCTTTACCAGCCCGTATCCGACCGACTTCACACCGGCAGTAATTGCGGCCATGGCGGAGACGCCTGCCGTATGCGAACATGTGCATCTGCCGGTGCAGAGTGGCTCCAATGCGGTGCTGCGCCGGATGCTTCGGCGCTACACCCGGGAACGCTATCTGGAGGTGGTGCAACAGCTCCGCGACGCGATTCCTGGCATGACCTTTTCAACGGATATCATCGTCGGCTTCCCGGGCGAAACCGAGGAGCAGTTTGCCGAGACGGTGAGCCTGGTCGGTGAGGCCGGGTTCGACGATGCGTACACCTTCCGGTATTCGCCGCGGGACGGTACGCCGGCCACTCGACTCAAGGATCACGTCTCTGATGAGGTCTCCGCCGAGCGGCTCGATCGGCTGATCGGTGCGGTGCGGGCGCAGTCGCGCCGGAAGAATCACGAGCGGGTCGGCACGGTGCACGAGGTGCTGGTGGAGCAGCCGGCCAAGCGGGGCGGCATGCTGGCACGCACCCGAACCAATCTGATGGTGCTGCTCGATCTGGGGCCGGAGTCGGTTGGTGAGTATCGCAGGGTTCGTCTGACGGGCACGACGGGGTCGACCTATACGGGCACCACGGTAGCTGAGCAATCTCTGGCGGTCTTGTGATGAAGCTCAAAAATGCGGTCGAGGATCACGTGGTCGAGGCGTACGACAGCTTGCGCCCCCATTTTCCCGAGTTCTGCGGCTGCGAGATGTGCCGCGCCGACGTCATCGTCTTCGCGCTCAACCGGTTGCCGCCGCGTTACGTGGCCACGCTCGAAGGGGCGGTGGTTACTGAGGTGAGCCTCGACAAGCAGCAGGGGCGTGCCTCGATCGACGTGGCTGTGATGGACGGTTTTCGCCGAGTCACCATGTCGCCGCGGTGCGGCAGCGGTATGCTCGCCTAGTATCGCGTTGATTTGATCCGCCGAGTATTGGAATGGTACTCGGTTGCGCTGGGGAGCACGGTACTCTGAACCGTGCTCCCCATTCGTTTGCCGTCGCCGGCACTGGTCGGGCTCGCGGCCTTTGCCGCGGGGGTGGCGGCTGGGTTGCTCCGCCAGCCGGCGGCCGGGCTGATCGTGGGGCTGCTCGGCAGCGTCGGCGCGCTGATCGCGTGGTTTGGGTTCCGTCGCCCGATGGGGGCTGTGGTTGGCCTGGTGGTCGTGATCGGGGCGGGGCATGGCGCCCTGGCGCGGCGGCAGGACGGGGCGCGCTGCGCCGAGCGGATGACCGAGGGAGCCTATCGGTTCGAGGTGCTGGTGCGGGAGCCGACCCCCTCGGGGCAGATGGGGGCGGTCGAACCACAGGCCGCAGGCTGCGCAGGAGTTGTGATGATCCGGCATCGCCGGCCCGACACGCTCTGGGCCGGGGCACGGGGCATCGTCGAGGGCACCTGGCGACCGCGGACCGGACCCTGGCGCGCGGGGGGCGGCGTGCTGGCGGTGCGCACCGTCACGGTCCTCGATTCGGTGGCGGACGCCGGCCTCGAAGCCAGGCTGCGTAACCGCTTGCTACGGACAACCGGAACCTTGTACGGCAGCCGCGCCGGTGTCATCCAGGCGCTGGTGCTGGGTACCCGCGGCACCATCGATCCGACCCTGGGCGATGCGTTCAGTCGGTCGGGACTGGTCCATCTCCTGTCGATCAGCGGCTTTCACGTCGGGCTGGTCTGGGGCTGGGTTCTGCTCATCTTGCGGGCCGCCGGCCTGGGGCGTCGTGCCGCCATCGGAGCAGCCGTCGTAGTGGTCGCGTATGTGGTCTTCGTCGGTGCGGCCCCTCCGGCGGTGCGCGCGGCGCTCCTGGCCATCGTCCTGGCCGTCGAACGGCATCGGCAGCGGAATCCTTCGGCGGGCGCCCTCTTTGCCACCGTGGCGTTCGGAGTCGTCCTGATCGATCCCTGGGCCGTGACCGATCTGGGCGCGTGGTTGTCGGTTACCGCGCTTTGGGGCGCCACGGCGGCCAGCCGCTGGAGCGATCGGGCCCTCGGCAGCAGTCAGTGGTGGCGGGTCATCACGGGGTCGATCGGCGCCACCCTGGCGACGGCCCCGTTCACCGCGCTGGTCTTTGGGACCGTCCCGATCGCGGGTGTACTGCTCAATCTGGTGGCCATTCCGATGACGGCGTTCGCGGTGCCGGCCGTGATTGCCAGTCTGATCGTCGGGCCGGTCGTTCCAGTGGTCGCCGGCGCCTTCGCGGCTGGGGGCGGGACGCTGCTCGCGGCCCTCGAACTCCTGGCGGTCCAGGGCGGCTCGGCGCCGGGGGCGGCGCTGGTGTTCGAGCCGGGGCTTGGACCGGCCATGGTGGCAGCGGCGGGCGTCGTCGTAACCGTTGCGGTATTCGGGATCCGTCAGACCGCGCGCGAGGCCGCCCGTCGGCTCCTTTGGGTCGGGGCCATCCTCGGCTGCGCGCATTCGCTGGCGGCGTGGCTTCCCGTGGCTCACACGGGGTCTCGGCTGACGTTACATTTTCTTGATGTCGGGCAGGGTGACGCGGCCCTGATCGAGACCCCGGCCGGTCGCTGGATGCTGATCGACGCCGGGCCGTCCGACCGGCAGTTTGATGCCGGTCGGCGCGTCATCGTGCCGTATCTCAGGCGCCAGGGTGTTCGGCGGCTCGAAGCCGTCTTTCTCTCCCACGGTCACCGGGATCATTACGGCGGGCTCGACGCGGTCCTCGACGCGATGCCGGTGGGCCGAGTCTTCGAGCCGGGGGTCCGGATCCCCGATCCGGGATATCTGGCACTGCTCGACGGCATCACCGATCGGGAGGTGGCCTGGTCGCCGCTTCGCGCCGGAGCGCAGCTGACCATAGACGGCGTCACGGTCGAGGCCTTGCATCCGGACACGACCTGGAGCGATTGGGGACTCGACCTCAACGAGGACTCCTCGGTGCTCCGGATCACGACCGGCGATTTCCAGGCGCTGTTTCCCGGCGATGCCGGGTTCCCGGTCGAAGAAGCCCTTGCAACGCGGCTGGGCCGGATGGAGTTGCTCAAGGTCGGCCACCACGGTTCCCGGACCGCGAGCGGCGACAGGTTGCTTGGTGCGCTCCGACCGCTGGTTGCAGTGGTGAGCGTTGGAGCGAGCAACCGTTACGGTCACCCGACGCCCGAGGCACTCGAGCGGCTCGAGACAGCCGGCGCGGCAGTCTGGCGCACCGACCGGGACGGGACGGTGACCGTGCAGGTCGAGGACACGTTCATGGTGATACGCGGGCGCCGAGGGCGCGCGACGTATCCGATCACTCCGTGACTTTTCGAGGAAAGACATCGCATGGCGATCCACAACGGACCGATCGTGACGATCGAGCACTTCATTCTCGACCAGGAACGCCGCTACCCGCAGGCGACCGGCGAGCTCTCCAATCTTCTCTACGACTTTGCTTTGGGCGCCAAGATCGTCGCGGCGGCGATTCGCCGGGCCGGCCTGGTCGATATCCTGGGCTCGGCGGGCAACACCAACGTCCAGGGCGAGGAACAGAAGAAGCTCGACGTCTATGCCAACGACACGTTCAAAAGCGTGATGGCTCACACGGGGCGAGTCTGTGTCATGGGGTCGGAAGAAGATGAAGAACTGATTCCGATTCCGGATGGGTGGCCGCAGGGCAAGTATGCCGTGCTCTATGATCCGCTCGACGGCTCCTCCAATATCGATGTCAACGCCGCGGTCGGTACCATCTTCAGCGTCTATCGACGCAGGTCGTCCGGCGGACCTGGCACCATGGACGACGTGCTCCAGCGTGGCGCCGATCAGGTGGCTGCGGGGTACGTGATGTACGGCTCCAGCGTGATGATGGTCTACACCACGGGGCAGGGCGTCCACGGGTTCACCCTCGATCCGACCATCGGTGAATTCCTGCTCTCGCATCCCAATATTCGGATTCCGGAAGTCGGCGCCTACTACAGTGTCAACGAGCGCAACTTCGGCCGCTGGAGCCGCGGGATTCAGCGCGCGGTGCGCGGCTTCCACGGCGACACGCCGGATCGGATCGCGGGCAAGAACAGCCGCTACATCGGCTCGCTGGTGGCCGACTTCCACCGCAACATGCTGGCCGGCGGCATCTTCCTGTACCCCGCCGACACCAAGAACGTCAACGGCAAGCTGCGGCTGACTTATGAAGCCAATCCGATGGCCTTCATTGCGGAGCAGGCAGGCGGTGCGGCCACCAACGGCGTCGATCGTATCCTCTCGCTCGAGCCGGCTGCGCTGCATCAGCGGACTCCGCTGGTGATCGGATCGAAGCAGGACGTCCAGTTCGTCTCCGACGTGCTGAACGAAACGGCGGCGGAACCGCAGGCTGCGGAGGCCGGGCGTGGCCAATAGGCATCCGGGGCTGCTGCCCGTCGATCCGGTGGTCGGTCCGGACGCCTGGTCGGGTGAAGTCGGCGCGCCGGGGCAGTGGCCCTACCTGCGCGGGGTGCAGCCTACCATGTACACCGGCCGTCTCTGGACCATGCGGCAATATGCCGGATTCGGTACGGCCGAGCAGACCAACACGCGGTTCCGCCTGCTGCTCGATGCGGGGCAGACGGGTCTTTCCACCGCGTTCGATCTGCCGACGCAAATGGGCTACGACTCCGACCACGCCATGGCAGCCGGCGAAGTAGGACGGGTCGGCGTGGCGATCGATTCGGTCGACGATCTGGCGGTGCTCTTTCGCGGTATCCCGCTCGACAAAGTGTCGACCTCGATGACCATCAACGCCACGGCGGCCATCCTGCTCGCGATGTACATTGTGGTGGGAGAAGAGCAGGGGGTTGCTCCGCAGGCGCTGTCCGGCACCATCCAGAACGATGTGCTGAAGGAGTACATCGCGCGCGGAACCTACATCTATCCGGCCGAGCCGTCGCTCCGTCTGATTACCGACATCTTCCGATTCGTGGCCGATCAGAAGATGAACTTCAATCCGATCTCGATCAGCGGCTACCACATTCGGGAAGCCGGTGCGACGGCAGTGCAGGAGGTCGGCTTTACCCTGGCCAACGCATTGGAGTATGGCCGGCGCGCCATCGCAGCCGGGATTCCGATCGAGCGGTTCGGGCCTCGTCTGTCGTTCTTCTTTGCAGCGCACAACGATCTCTTCGAGGAGGCGGCCAAGTTCCGCGCGGCGCGCAGGCTCTGGGCGAGGATCTCACGCGAGCGGCTCGGTGCCGATGACGCCACAGCTAAGTTGCGCTTCCACACGCAGACCGGCGGCGTCACACTGCAGGCGCAGCAGCCGCTCAACAATGTCGTGCGCGTCACGGTGCAGGCCCTCGCCGCCACGCTGGGCGGAACCCAGTCGCTCCACACTAACGGCTATGACGAAGCGCTGGCGCTTCCTACCCAGCAGGCGGCCACGCTGGCGCTCCGGACTCAGCAGATCGTCGGCTACGAGTCGGGCCTCGATCGGACCGTCGACCCGCTGGCCGGGAGCTATTACGTCGAGAGCCTGACCGACCGGATCGAGGCGGCGGCACTCGGCCTGATCGACGAGGTCGATGCCATGGGTGGTGCGGTGGCGGCGGTGGAGTCCGGGTTCTACCAGGATCGGATTGCCGAAGCGGCCTACGAGCTCCAGAAGGCGCAGGATGATGGTCGGGTTACGGTGGTAGGCGTCAACCGCTTTACCAGCGATGAGCCGCCGCCGGTCATCGAAACGCCCAACTTCCCGGCGCTCGAAGCCGAGCAGAAAGCGGCCGTCGCGGCCGTGCGCGCCAAGCGAGATGCTGCGGCGGTAACCGCGGCGCTCCAGTCGCTCGGTCAGGCCGCCTCGGGCGCCGATGCGCTGATGCCGCGGATCATCGATGCGGTCCGGGCACGCGCCACGCTGGGCGAAATCAGCGACACTTTGCGGCAGGTCTGGGGGACGTACCAGCGATGAGCGACCGTCGTCCGAACTACCACGCCCACCGGATCACGGTATCCCGCAGCGCCCGCTACTATACGCTGGGCGACCCGCACGGCGCCGACGAGGTCTGGATCGTCCTGCACGGTTACAGCCAGCTGGCGGCGACGTTCCTGCGCTGGTTCGAGCCGGCTGCGGCGCCGAAACGCGCCATCGTGGCGCCGGAGGCCTTGTCTCGCTCGTACTACGATGAAACCACGGCCCGGCGGGTCGGGGCATCGTGGATGACTAAGGAAGATCGCGAGGGCGAGATCAGCGACTACGTCCGCTATCTCGATCAGCTCGCGGACGAGGTGCTGGGCACCATCCCGCCCCGCGCCCGGCTCGAGCTGCATGGCTTCTCGCAGGGCGCCGCGACGGCCAGCCGGTGGGCCGCGTTCGGTCGGCATCCGGTCGATCGGCTGGTGCTCTGGGGCGGGCTGGTTCCGCCGGACCTCGACCTCGAACGGCTTCGGACGGCGCTTCGCGGCGGATCGATGATGCTGATCTCGGGAACCACCGATCGCTACATCTCGCCCGAAGCGTTGCGCAACGAGCAGGCCCGTCTCACGGGTATCGGTCTCGCCGCGTCGGCCCGCTCATTTACCGGTGGCCACTCCGTCGATCGGAGCACCCTGGTCGCCATTGCCTGAGG
>CAZUES010000052.1:0-24538 GCA_964619465.1 uncultured Gemmatimonas sp. | reverse complement strand
TCGAGTGGCTGGTCCGGCAGCCGTGGTCCGATGGCCAGGTCTGCATGCAGGGCGGCTCCTATGTCGGGTATACCCAGTGGGCAGTCTCGATGGCCGACAACCCGGCACTCAAGTGCATCGTGCCGGAAAGCTCGATGGGCACTGCTTTCAGCGATCAGCCGTACTGGGGCGGCACCATCGTCGAGGGTATCGCCTACTACGTGCTCTTCATGCTCGACAAGCAGATCCTGCCGGGTCGCACCTGGAACGAGGTTCTCCACTATCGGCCGCTGATCGACATCGATCGGTACGCAACCGGCGAGGACATCCCTCAGTGGAAGCGCCTGCTCTCGCATCAGAGCAACGACGAATACTGGGCGCGACAGAACTGGTACCGGTCAACGGACCCGCGACGCTTCTCCTCCCTCCAGATCAGCGGCTGGTTCGACGACGACTTCCCCGGTACCGAGGCCAACTGGGCCCTGATGGCGCGGTACGGCCAGGGACCGCAGCGCCTGGTCATCGGTCCCTGGAAACACGGCTACAACGTCGATCGCCGGCTCAACGGATACAGCTTCGGACCAACCGCGGTCCGCGAGGACATCTGGCTGATCAAGCAGCAGTGGTACGATCGCTTCCTGCGGAACCAGGCCGCCGCCCCCGCAGCGCCTAACGTCGAATACTTCGTGCTGGGCAGCAACCAGTGGCGTCAGGCCACCGCCTGGCCGCCGGCCAACGCCGCCCCGACACCCTGGTTTCTGCAGAGCGATGGCCAGGCGGCTCGCCTGGCCGGACGGGGCAGGCTGACGCCCACAGCCCCCCAGGCAGGACCGGCGGACCGCTACACCTACGACCCGGCCAACCCGCCCCCCAACTGGTACGATTTCGATCAGATGCAGCGCTGGGAGGACGTGCAGAGCTTTCCGTACGACATCAAGGACATCGAGACACGCCCCGACGTGGTCACCTATACGTCGGCGCCGCTCGAGGAGGATCTGACCATTGCGGGCAACGTGATGCTGGTACTGCACGCCTCGACCGACGTGCGTGACACGGACTGGTGGGTCCATCTCTCCGACGTGGATACCACGGGTCGGTCGAATCGGATCACCATCGGCGTGCTGCGAGCCCGATTCCGCGATCTCGAAGATCCCGTCAATCGCGCGCTGGGCAGGAATTACCAATCGGAGTGGCTGCTCTCAGGCGATCCCAATGAGGTGGTGGAGTACCAGATTGCGCTGCGCTCGATTGCCAACACGTTCAAGAAGGGCCATCGGGTCCGCATCGCCGTGATGAATGCGATGAACAACTACTCGTTCCCGAACTCCAATACCGGCGGCGACGAAGCACTCGCGACCGAAACCGTGACGGGCCGAATGGCCATCCACCACGGCGGGCCGCACCCGAGCCGGATCATCCTGCCCGTGATGCCGCGCTGATCAAGTCAGGCCGGGACCAGCCCGGCCGGCGAGAGCGCGCCGTCCTCCAGCATGGCAACCAGGGCGGCGCGGAATGCCGCGACGGTATGCTCGACGTCAGCCGGCTGGTGCGCAGCAGAGAACATCAGCGCTTCGCCGCGCAGGCTCGCGACTCCGCGCACCAGGAACTCGAGGTCGAGGCGACGGTAGATGGGAGCCCGGCTCGCGTCGACCAGCCGGGTCCAGTCCCGTGCCGGCGCCGTCGTCTCATCAGGATCGGCGTCGGCGTCGACCGGTCCGAGGTAGATGTGACAGATGCTGCGCCCGTAGACCCGTCCACTCACCCCCAGCTCGCGAAGGGCGGCATTGGCACCGCGCCGGAGTTCCGCGGCTGCTTCGGCCGCACGACGCTGAGGCGCTCCATCCCGGTAGAGTTTGCACGCCGCGATCCCCGCTGCGCAGCTCAAGGGGAAAGCGTTCCAGGTCCCGCCCCGCGGAATGACGCGCTCCGGACCGACCGCCGGATCGAGAGGTGCAAACAGATCGGCACGACCGACCAGCATGCCGCAGGGCATGCCCGCCCCAACCGCCTTGCCCAGGGTGGTGAGATCCGGCCGAATGCCGATTACCGCCTGCCAACCTCCCGGCGCCTCACGAAACCCGGTGACGACCTCATCGAGAATGAAGACCGCGCCATGACGACGCGCCACTTCATGCAACCCGCGATAGAACTCGGGCGCGACCGGAATCCGACCCGCCAGGTGTGCACCGCCTCCCTCGATCATCACGGCGGCAAATTCGCCGCCGGCCAGTTCGTGCTCGACCCGGGCCAGATCGCCGGGAGGCACGACCGTGATGAGATCGTTGACCGCGCCAGGGGCGCCGGGAGCAACCAGTTCGTCGGCCCAGCCGTGAAAGTGGCGCGTAAACCGGAGAATCCGCCGCCGGCCCGTCGCGGTACGCGCCAGCCGGAACGCCAGCAGGTTGGCCTCCTGACCGGACGCGAAGTACTCGATCCGCTCCGCACTCGGCACCAGCTCGCGAATCAGCTCGGCCCATTCGATTTCGAGGGCGTGGTTGTCGCCGAAGTGAATCCCGTGGAGAGCCTGCTCGCGAACGGCCTCGACGATGGCGGGATGACCGTGGCCGAGCATCAGCGCGCCGTGCCCCATGACGTAGTCGACGTACTCGTTGCCGTCGACGTCCCACTTCCGAGCACCCTCGGCCCGGACCATATACGGGCCGAAGGGAGCCCGCGCCCGGGTGAAGTGCGTGGCACCCCGCGCCGGAAAGAACTCGAGCCCGCGGGCGTGCAGCGCCGCGGACGTTGCGTGGCTGGCGAGATATTCCTGCTGGAGCGCCTCGGACTCGGTCATCGGAACCTCCCTCGATGGGGCCAGCGGATGATAGCGCCGTCCCGCGCCACCAGCCACCGCGATCGGCTGCAGGACGACGCGGGCCCCGACGACTCGGAGGGCGCATCGGTCCCAAGGAGGACAAAGTAGTCGTATGCGGCGCATCCATCAGGGTGTGCCGCCCACACCGTTCCTTAGCGGATCCGCTCCGCCGTAAAGGGGAAGACGAAGTCCTCGGAACTGCCCTGGAGGTGCTGGCCAGTCTCGTCCACCCACCAGATCGTGATTCTGATCGTCCCGGTCATCACCTTGCCGTTACGGGTGGCGGTGATCCGGATGCCGCCGCGGGGACCGATCTGCGTCCCGATGTCTTCGATGTTGTAGGGGCCGGTAGCCATGATGTACTGGCCGGTCAGCGTGCCGCTGCCAAGATCCTGCGTCGTCTGCGACCAGCGGCTGGCCTCCCACCCCGCGAAATACGGCCCGACTCCCGACGCCTCCTGCGGCATCACCCCGAGCGTCTGGCGCACCTCACCCGGAAGCGTGGCGGCGGGCGGGCAGCAGTTGGCTGTGCTCCAAGTCGCGGTCGGAAGCACCCGAAGCCGCAGCACGGTGCCGGCCCCTTGCGGATCGATGGCGATCAGGCCTGCCCCCGGAACGGCAACTGCGCGACTCAGCACGTCGTAGATCTCTCCCGATTCGCCGGGGTTCCCGATATCGAGCAGGTCGTCCTGATCCGCGAAGCTGGTGAGCCGCCAGTAGGGCGCAGCCTGGCTGCCGACCTCCACCGTATCGGCAGCGAGGACGTTCCGCGTCATGCTGAGCAACGTCGCGATGACCCGGTAATTGCCGGAAGCTTCGTAGGTGTGCGTGGCCGTGGGGAGGCTCAGGCTTTCGGTCGTGTTGCCGTCGTCCCACTCCCACCGGATCCGATAGCCTCCCGCGGGCGGCATCGGTATGCTCGCTTCGAACGACACTTCGAGATCGTCCTCGAGCTCGACGGTTTCCGGCTCGACCTTGAACTCGGCGCGGACGGCGTCGAGCACGTGCGCGGACATCTGCTTGAGCCGGCCCGCGATGCTGACGAACGGCGAGACCACCACGGGTGTCGACGTCGACTGGGGCAAGTCGTTCAAGCCGGGCGCGTCGAGGCCGACGGTCGAGGTGTTGCTGCGCACGATCTCCGCGCCGCTGGTCGGGAAGTTGATCATCACGCCGCCGGACAGCGTCGGGATCCGCAGCGTGACCGCCTTGGAGCGGATCACGACCTGGTCTTCGGGCGTCGGTTCCCACCCGCCGCTCGTTCCCACCTGCGTCTCCAGCGGCACCGCCGGCAGCCCCGCTTGCTCGGCCATGGCCTTGTTGAGCACCGCACGGGCAGCCGGTGAGATCGTCGGCAGCTGCTGCAGGTTCCTGAGCAGGTCACCCAGCTTCTCGTACACGAGCACCAGCGAGTTGACCGGGGTGATGCCGTCCGTCTCCCGGTCCGGGCCGTCGGCCGTCGTGCGCACCTGTTGCGGCGTGAACCCGGTTGCCGGATTGCGTCCCACGGTCAGCGCCTGCGCTTTGGCGTGGTTGACGATCTGGAGCGTGCCCCCGGTGCTCGCGAACGCGGTCCCGAACGCAACCTGCCCGTTCGCCGCGGTCGTCATGGCGGCGGGTGTCGCGCCCCGCATGGCGAGGTTCGCGGTCATGGCCTGGCTCACTAGGTCGTCCCGCTCCGGCTTGGGCATCTTCCGGAGCTCCTCGTTCAAGGTATTGAGGATGTTGGAGAGGCCCTCGAAGATCCGCTCATGGCCGGTCACCACCGCACCAAGCGGCGCCGCTTCGCCGTAGAAGCCGGGCTCTTCGAGCCGTTTCACCAGGGTGGTAAGCTGCGGTCCGTCGAGCGCGAAATTGAGCGCCTCGAGCCCGGCAATGGCGGCGCCATGCCCTTCGGGGAACTGGGCCGAGCCGTGCTCCGCCACGGGCCAGCGATCGTCGGCCGGATTCATCACTGCCGGGACCTCGGGCATCGGCAACGGGAACTCGATCGGGATCAACTGGCCGATCCCGGGCAGGAGCCGGCTGCTCATCATGGCCACGAAGCTGCTCGGCGTGGGGCCGAGCAGCAGGTCGGCCCGGAGATGCGTCGTGGCCACCCGGATCGACGTCGCCGTCCGGCCCACCGTGGGCACCACCTCGGTGACACGTCGCACCGGATCATGGAAGGCGATCACCACGCCCCGGCCCGTCGGGACTGTGACCGGAATCTCGAGGATGATGACGTCGTCCAAACGGGGCTGCTCCGTGGTCACCTCCAGGATCGGACCGGCGACCTGGTAGCCGGCCGGGAGCGTGGGCGGCGCAGCGTTCGGCAGCACGCGCAGCTGCCAGCTGCCGGGCGTGGTCAGCGCACCGGACGGAACTGTGAGCTTGAGACCCCGGTAGGGATGGTTGGCCGTGGTGATCTCGTAAGTGCCGCCGCCGGTCGGGATCGATACGTCCAGCAGCTCGGTCCCAGCCTGGATAGTCGCCTGGAACACGGCGGGCGCGAGCCAACCTGAGCGGAGAGACGCTGATTGCCGGAAGGACCGAGCGTCCACCGGGTGACCCGCGCGATGCCGGACGCGTCGGTCGTCTGA
This sequence comes from uncultured Gemmatimonas sp., assembly GCA_964619465.1. Taxonomy (GTDB): domain Bacteria; phylum Gemmatimonadota; class Gemmatimonadetes; order Gemmatimonadales; family GWC2-71-9; genus SHZU01. Next base: position 19,162 of record CAZUES010000052.1, on the reverse strand, counting down.
TTGGCGCCCTCGACCGTGCCGCCGCCTTCGGTCACCGAGAACTGCACGGCGACCCCGGCAAGACCGCGGCCCTGTCCGTCCCGCACCACGACTGCCGGTGCTACCGTGACTGCCGTGCCGCTCGCGGCAGACTGCTGGTCACCCGTCTCGATGCTGATCGAAGCCGGAGTCGGCGGTGGGGGTGGAGGCGGGGGAGGCGGAGTCGGCCCAGTTCCCCCGCCACAGGCGGCGAGAAAGAACAGGAATAGCGCGCCGGCACGGGTCGCCGTCATAGGGGAGTCTCTGTCGATAGAGTCTCTGTTGACGCGCAGAATCCCGAACCGAGGGCTCATCGCGATCGGCTGCGGGACGACGCCGGCCCCGACGACTCAGCGGGGCGAATCGCTCCCGTGGAGGACAAAGTAGTCGTATGCGGCTCGAGCAATGTCGGCAATCACACGGCTCAGTTCGGCCAGTGGTCGAGTCGCCTCGGTGGCGTAGACCGCGATGGCGAGATGCGTCCCGTCCGGCATAAAAATGATGCCGACATCGTTCTGGATCGTGACGTCCATCGTCCCGGTCTTGTTGCCCGCCCGCACACCGAGGGGCAGCCGTCCCCGAATCCGGCCCGCGCCGGTTTCCTCCCGAGCCATGATGCTCCATAAGAGTTCGGTCGACGCCGGACTCAACACGTCCCCCCGAGCAAGCCGGGCCAGCAACCCCGCCATCGCCTCCGGGGTGGTATGGTCTCGCCGACTGGCCAGATACGCCCGACTCGCGGTCCGAATCTGCTCCGGCGTCGCAGTCCCCATCAGTTTCCGGATTCCCTCGACGGTCCGCTCGTGCCATGGGGGAAGGACCACACCCGTCCAGTCGGCGCCGAGTTCCATCACGGTGCGGCTCACCTGGATTCCTTCGATGCCGAGCCCGTCGAGACGCCGCTGCACCGCTGCGGTTCCTCCGATCAGGCGGAGCAGGATGTCGGTGGCCGTGTTGTCGCTCAGTCGCAGCATCAGTTCGAGATAGCGCCTGACCGACAGCGCGGCACCCGGATTGCCTTCCCCGAACCGGTCGGTGAGCAAACTCCCGAACGGCACGATATCGGCCGGTTCAATCGGGACCAGACTGTCGAGACCGAGTTCGCCGCGATCGACCCGGGTCAGTACCTCGACTGCCATCGGCACCTTGTAGGTGCTTGCCATCGGAAACCACTCGCCCCGATTGACGAAGACCGACCGCCCCGACTCCACATGGACGATCCCGACCCCGACTTTGGCAGGAGCCGCCGCGGCAATCCGGGTAATCTCACGCTCGAGCGGCTCGACCTGCGCCCCAACCGGTGTGGCAATGCCAAGCCAGACGCCGATGGCGATGCCGGCCATCCAGCCACGCGCCGGCCCGCCCAATCCACTGCTCGTCATGGGGCCTCGAACAGGTAGGTCATGCTGTCGAAGTCGATGGTCCACGATCGGTACTGCCGGAGAAACTCGTGCGAAACGAGGCCATCGACGATAAAACCTCGAGCCCAGTAGCTGGCGGGCGGAAGGGTTCCGTACTGTCCCCTCACCTGAGTTTGCTGCAGCGGACCGAGCGAGATCGAGGCGATCGGGAAATAACCGGTTGCAAACCGACCGCCCCCTCCACCGACCCCGCCTTCTTCGACCTTCGTCTCCGGCACCGGAATCCCGGCGTGGACGAGCGTCTGAATCGGCGCCGTCATCACCGCATTCATGCCGAGCCCCGAGTCGATGAAATAGGTGAGGCCGTCCTTCCCGTTGAGGCTTCCCCGCGCGTACATCAGGTGCGTCAGATCCAGAGCGAAGGGGATTTCGGCGGCAATCTTGCCGGCGAGTTCCCGTCGGATCGCCGCCCGCTGCTCCGGCGTGCGCTCTCGGAGCTTGAGCGTGCCGGAGCGGTAATCGACGGTGGCGAGAAACTGCCGCAACCATCCTGTCCCGACGATGGCTTCGAGCGGACGGGCCGGGTCGAACGTGAAGCGCTTGGTCGGCATTGTCATGACCGGCACCTGTTGCAGGCTCACGCCCCCCAACCGCGCGCTGTCGACCTTTCCGAAGCCGACGGTTGCGCTGAGCCCGCCCCCGAAGCTGCCGGCCGCGCTCGCCACGGTCGTCACGCCGAGCCGTGCCGCGACCTCGTCGTCGATGACCAGCATGTCGGCGCCGGTATCGAAGATTGCGTTGAGCCGGACACCATTGACCTCGATCACCAGCTGAGGCAGCGGATCGAGTGAGTAGAACGGCACGTCCGTGGTCCGGTCCGCGCTGTCCCAGGCCAGGCGGTAGGGCCGGCCGGTAAAGGCCCGGGCCAAGGTTGCGTTCGGAAGATTCACACCCGCGGGCAGGTCGATGGCGGCGATCCGATCGAAGTGATCGCGCTGGTAGTACACGAACAGCTGCGCCACCTGCGCTGCGACACGTTTACTCAGGTCATTCGCCCGCGCGGCAATCAGCCGATCGTAGAGACCCTCAGCCGTGTCGTACTGTCCAGTCAGGAATGCCAGCCGCGCAGCCAGCTCCAAGGCGTCATCGTCGGCATCCGGGCGCTCCGCCAGCGGCATCACCAGATCACGCGCCGCGGCGAACTCACCCGCCTGGTAGCGCAACCGCGCCAGACGGACGCGGGCCGGAGCGTCCTCGAGTCCGCTCGCGGCAGCCGCCGCCAGCTCCTCGTGCAGCAGGGCGCGGCTGCGATCCTCCTGCTGCGCATTGAGCGCCTGAATCCCAATGCATGCTATCGCCACGACAGCCAGGGCGACTGCCCACCAGGACAGCGACACGGCTCTCTGCCCGGTCCGACCGGGGCCGCTCAACCGATGACCTCTCGATAGATCCGGAGAAAGTTGCCACCCAGAATCTTGTTGATATCCGCCGGGGAAAACTTCCCCTGCAGACGGCGCCGAATGACATGAAACTTCTCCGGAACGTCGATCTCCTCGATGAACGGCGGCCAGCGGACGTCGGCCCCCGGCTTGAACTTGAACTGGCTGTGAAAGTCCCAGAACGCTTTCTCATCCGGAAACGACTGGCGCCACCCGCCGATGCTGGAATCGCTCCCGATCCCGACGTGTTCGACGCCGACCAGCTTGGCCACATGCTCGATGTGCGCGATGAAATCGTCGAGCGTCGACTTGGGCTTGTTGCTCACGAAAAAATTGACCGTGGTGATGCCCATCACCCCGCCCTTGGCCGCCAGGGCTTTGATCTGCGCGTCGGACTTGCAACGCATGTTGTCGTTGAGCGCGCGACAATTCGAGTGCGAGAAGACCGGCGTTTTCTTCGAGACTTCGATGGCATCGAACGTGGTCTTGACCCCGCAGTGCGACAGATCGACCAGCATCCCCAGATCGTTCATCCGGTGAACCACTTCCACACCGAAGTCACTCAGGCCCACATCGTTCCGCTCGGTACTCCCGGCGCCCAACGCGTTGAGCTCGTTATAGGTGAGCTGGAGTTGGCGAATCCCGAGATCGTAGAAGAAGTCGACGTTACGGATATCGCGACCCAGGTGGGTTCCGTTCTGGAAGCCGAGCATCACCGCCAGCTTCCCTTCCCGCTTGGCCGTCAGAATGTCGTCGGTGCGGCGGACGTGAATCAGCTGGTCACGGTATCGGGCAAAGTGCCCGTGCCAACGGGCCAGGTCCTGTACCGCAGCCTCGTAGCCGAAGGTCGGCGTACCGGCAGGCCCCAGCGTCGTTTCGATCATGGTGAGGCCGGAACGCTTGATCTCGTCAAAGCCCTCCCGACCCAGTCGAGTGGCGCTCAGCGCATCGATCATGATACCACCGGCGTCCTGCGCACCTTCCGAGCGTCCGGCCGCGCCCGCCACCCGCGGCACCAAACCGGCCGCAACCGCCGCCGCCCCCGCTTGCTGCATGAACCCCCGACGTGACGTCGCCATGCGAGACTCCTTATCGTGCAATGTGATACCGCATCAGCGGCGTGAGGGTGCGCGTCGCCGGGCAGGGCGCGACGGACCTTTGGCGCCCTCCTGGTCGTTCGATCGGGAACCGTCGGCCTCTTTTCCGGCGGGAAAGAGCGCCAGGGCAAGCCGAAAACCACCGAGCCCCCGCGCCCGGTGGCGGCGGGAAAATTCATCCAGCCACGCCGGGAGTTCCCGCACCAGCGCGTCAAACCCGGCCTGTGTGATGCGCAGCCGACGGTTCTGGAGCAGCACGCCTCGGCCGGCAGCGGCAGGATCGACTCGGCCGGACTGGAGCCCTGCCACCAGATCGTCGAAGCCACCGACCAGCACCGTTCTGGCCAGCTCCTCGAGGCTCGCACTCGACGCCTCCGGATCACCATCCTGGGCAATCAGGTCTTCGGCAAGCTCGTACCGGCGAGCACTGGCCCGGAAAATCCGCTCCTCCAGCCCGCGCCTCGGAACCTGGCGCACCACGTCGATCAGCTCCGCCTTCAACAGCAGGTCGATGTGGTGGTAGAGCCGCGTTACCGGCACCCCGACCAGCCTGGCGATATCCGCCACGCCGTGTTCCCGCACCACCAGCACCTCGACGATCCGGAGGCGGAGCGGATCAGCGAGGGCGCGGACCTGCTCGACCGTGCTCAATGCCAACTTGGGTTTCACCCGGGCTCCTCATCAATATTCAACAATGTTACGAATATTCAAGAAAATATGAAGTGACAGTAAAGCGCAACCTCCCCCGCACCAGGGCGGGGTCTGCTGAGAAAGCTGAAGAGAATGAGTCGGGGGAAGCCCCCGGGAGGCGCTCGCGGCGCCTCCCGCTAGGACTTGAGTGGCGTGGGGCGGGCTCGCGCCCAAACGGCTATAGTGAACAGCAGCGCCGCAACGCCGATCAGAAGAACGCGAATCCATCGGACCACGAATCCGCTGAGTTCCCCTGGTCCGGCAATCTGCTTGACGGCCGGGCCATCGAACCAGAGCGAGAGCAGGGCCAGCACCAGCAAACCGGCGACGACGCCGAAGCCAAGCCGAGCCAGCCGAGCCGGCCGGACCTGCCCAGCCAGCTGTGCGACGCTCAGGATGAGCAGCAGGCCCAGCGCCATGGCCAAGGTCCGGCCGGCCAGCAGGGCGGCCGTTTGAAATCGCCAGATGGCCTGCCCCGGATCGAACCCGGCAATGCCAACCAGCACCTGCGTCAGCTGGTCGACCAGGATCAGGATGCCACCGAAGTAGGCAACCGGCACGATCGGCTGGAGGATCTCCTGAAACTCCGATTGATGCTGGCTCACCCTAACGCTCCGTCCCGGTGATCAGCACCGGCCCGCCTCGCCGATCCACCTGTTTCTGTCGCTTGGACGATCGCCAACCCGCAATCCCGGCCCAGAAGCAGAACACCACCGAGATCAGCACCATCACCGCCGCGCGGGCTGCGGCCAGCAGGAACGACTGCATCCCTTCGGGCCTGACGGTCCGCCGAATTTCCAGGACATCGAGCGAGAAGATGGCGACACCACCCAGGAAGATCAGCCCCAACACCATGTGGATGACCGACCAGAACCGAACGAACCCACCGTGCCCGAGCCCCAACGCTGCCACCAGCAGCAGCGCATCGACCAGGATCAGCACCGTCGCGCGTCCCGTGGCCAGGCCGAAGGCTCCGAACCGCCAATGCACCTCGCCGGCTCGGAAGGGATAGAGCCCGATTGCCAGCTCGGCCAACTGGTCCACGATCACGAGCCCGGCCGCTGCATAGAGCGCCAGGAACACGAACCGCGCCGGCACCGATGTCGCTTCGCTCATCTCGCCCTCAAGACCTCAGAAAAGACCATGGATGTCCGGGACGACCCATCTCGGACGGAATCGACTCGACCTGCATCCCTCGTGCCGAGCCTGGTGCCCACACCCTGAATTTCACCTTCGGAGCCTGGTTGCTTCAAGAACTATAGCCCGCCCTCCCCGATCTTCCCTACGCTTTCGATATACATTCCGCTCGTCTCCGACCGATACTGCGGAAAATGCGCACTTCGATCCGCCTCGCCATTGCGACCCTGACCGCGACCGGCGCCGCCTGCGGCGGAGAGCCGTCCGACGGCCCGAGAACGCCGTCCCGGATCACACCCGTCTCCGGGGCCGTCCTGACCGGAACCGTGGGAACCTCGCTGCCGGGTATCCGGTTCACGGTGGCCGATGCCAAGGGGCCGATCCCCGGGGTTCGGGTTACCTTCGGCGTCAGCGACGACCGCGGCGTGGCATCTCCGGCCGAGGCGACCTCAGACTCGTCCGGCACGGTAACGACCACCTGGACGCTGGGCGGTGCCGTCGGGCAGCAGATCCTGACCGCCACCGTTTCCGGAGTCTCGCCGGCAACCGTCAATGCGCAGGTGGCCATCGGCCCGCTGGCCACCGTGACCACGACCACGACGGCCAACCAGTTCGTGGTCATCGGGGGCGCCGTGGCAAGCCCACCTGCCGTCCGGGCCACCGATGCCTTCGGCAACCCGATTGCCGGGCAGGCCATCACCTTTACCGATCCGACCGGACGATCGACCATCATCGCAACGGCAGCCACGACCGATGCCGACGGCCGAGCCGGGGTGACGTCCTGGACCGTCGGTGCCGCCCCAGGGGCCTATTCCCTGACCGCCACCGCAGCGCCCGGCATCCTGGCGGCATTTTCCGCCTTTGCCCACCCTGCCGTGATCCAGATTACGGACGGCAATAACCAGGCGGCCAACGCGGGCACGCTGCTCGATCTGGCTCCGGCCATCCAAGCGCTCGGTCCGCAGAACGAGCCGGTCCAGGGCGCCGTCGTCACTTTTGCCGTTACCGGAGGCGGCGGACGCCTGCTCGGCGCCACGACGGCTCTCACCGGAGCCGACGGAGTCGCACGGAGCTCCCAGTGGATCCTGGGGAACACCCCGGGCACCAACACGGCAACCGCCCTCGTCAACGGGTTGCCGCTGCTGCAGTTCAGCGCCAACGGCATCGCGGCCGTCCCCGCCGAAATGGAGCCGTCGGCGCCGACCACGCTGACCGGACTGGAAGGCAGCTACGGCACAGTCCGGCCCGCGATACGATTGATCGATGCCGACGGCAAACCCGTTGCCGGCCGTCCGGTGGTTTTCTCCGCAGCTGGCGGAGGCGCTCTGATCGGCGCCAACACGACGACCGACTTCAACGGCGAGGCTCAACTGGCCAGCTGGCGGTTCGGCACCGGTCCGCAAACGGTGACGGCAACCGCCGAAGGGGTTCCTTCCGTCGTTTTCCTGGCCTCGACGACACCGCCGCCGCCGTCCGGCTATTCGATCACCGTCCGCTTCCTGGGCAACGAACCGCCCCCAGGGCAGCGGGAGGCCTTCGAGCGTGCTGCGGCGCGCTGGAGCACCATTCTCCTCGGCGACCTGGAGAGCGTGGCGTTTACGCCGGACGACAACATGAGCAGCTGCGGCGGGCAACCGCTGGATGAAACGATCGACGACCTGCTCATTTTCGCCCGGATCCAGCGGATCGACGGACCCGGCGGGATCCTGGGCCAGGCCCGCCCCTGCTACGTGCGCGAGTCGAGTCTCCACCCGATCGTCGGGTACATGGAGTTCGACGCCGACGACGTGGTGGTGCTGGAAACGGCGGGCAATTTCGAGAACGTGGTACTCCACGAGATGGGGCATGTCATCGGCGTCGGGAGCCTCTGGAGCTTCCAGGGCCTGGCTGCCGACCTGTCCACCGGCGACCCGTACTTCATCGGTCCGTCCGCGCAGATGGCCTTTGCCGCCGCCCATTCCAGCTATCCGGGACGCGCCGTTCCGATCGAGAATACCGGCGGCGCCGGCACCCGCGGGGGGCACTGGCGCGAGGGGATCCTGGTCAACGAACTGATGACGGGCTTCCTCAACAGCGGCGTCAACCCGCTGTCAGCCATCACCACGGCCTCGCTCCGGGACCAGGGATATCTGGTCTCCGATGCGACCGCCGACCCATTTTCTCTGAATGCCGCGCTACGAGCGCTCCAGACGCCGGCCTTTGCCCTGCATACCACGATCCAACCCACAATTTTGCGCAGCAAGAACCGCCAGGGCATCAATCGGGTGGTGCTGCCGCGGGCCGGACCGATTCGGAACGGGTCGAGTCGTTGAAGCGTCCGGGGGCAGAGGCGCCGCCCCCGGAAGCGGAAGACCTCAGCGGGAACTGATGAGCAGGTAGGTCATTGCCGCAATCGAAGCGGACATCGGGATGGTCAGGATCCAGGCCCAGACGATCCGTCCCGCCACACCCCAACGAACCGCCGAAAGCCGCTGCGCCGCGCCGACGCCGACGATCGATCCCGTGATGGTGTGGGTGGTGCTCACCGGGATACCCAGGATCGACGCCAGGAAGACGGCGCCGGCCCCACCGGTCTCGGCACAGAACCCGCCGAAGGGCCGCAGTTTGGTGATCCGGGTTCCCATCGTCTTGACGATCCGCCAACCGCCCAGCGCGGTGCCCAGCGCAATGGCCGAGTAGGCCGCCATCTCGATCCAGAAGGGGACGTGATCGGCATTGGGGAGGTAGAGGATCGCCTGCCATCCCTCCGCGTCGACGAACAGATGCTGGGTAGAAACCAGCAGGCCCACGATGATCCCCATGGTCTTCTGGGCATCGTTGGCGCCGTGACTGATCGAGAATGCCGCGGCCGAGAGCAGTTGGAGGCGCCGGAAGATCCGATCGAGCCTGGAGGGGTTCAAACGGTGGACTGCCCAGCTGATTCCCACTGTCAGCCCCATGGCACCCAGCGCACCGATGACCGGCGACAGAAAGATGAACGCGATCGGTTTGACCCAGCCGGAGGCGATCAGCGCGCCGATCCCGGCCTTGGCAACCGCCGCCCCGCCGTAGCCGCCCAGCAGGGCGTGGGACGACGAGGACGGCAGCCCGAACCACCAGGTCACCAGATTCCAGATGATGGCGCCCAGGAGGCCGGCCAGAATCAGCGTGGGCTCGACGACCGAGGGGTCGATCAGACCGCTGCTGATCGTCTTGGCCACGGCCGTACCGACCGTGAACGCCGCAACGAAGTTGAAGAAGGCCGCCCAGATCACGGCGACGCCGGGCGAAAGCACCCGGGTTCCGACCACGGTCGCAATCGAGTTTGCGCTGTCGTGGAACCCGTTGATGAAATCGAAGATGAGCGCGATGACGAGGATCGCGACGATGAAGGCGACTTCGGGCGTCATTTGCTACGCTCTAGGAGTGCTTGATCGCAATCGACTCGAGCACATTGGCCGCGTCCTCGGCCTGATCGAGCGTCTTCTCCAGCGTGTCGTAGATCTCTTTCCACTTGATCAGGGCCACGGGGTTCGGCTCCTCGTCGAACAACCGGCCAAGCCATTCGTGGTAGATCGCATCGCCCTCCTCTTCCAGCTTCTTGACCTGGATACAGGCGGCAATCACCACCGGCGCCTTGCCGTTGCTCAGGACCCGGACCGCTTCGAGCAGCTTCTCGGTCGACCGCACGACCACGTCAGTGATCAGCTGGATGCCGGGCGGCGTCGGGCCGGGGCGGAAGATCTGGGTCCGGCGGGCGGAGCCATCGATCCGGTCGATGATGTCGTCGAGTCGAGATGCGAGCAGATGGATATCTTCCCGGTCGAGCGGCGTGATGAAACTGCGATCCAGCCGGGTGATGACCTCGTGCGTGACCGCATCGGCCTCGTGCTCGAGCCGTTTGATGGCCTCGACCATCGGCCCCCGCTGATCGGGGTCGGCCTGGAATAGCTCGCGGAGACACTTGGCAGCCTCCACGTTCAAGGTTGCAACGGACGTAAAGAGGTCGAAAAACCTCTCGTCACGTGGTAATAGGCGCACGGGAATCCTGGACTGGTTGCTGGACGGAAACGAATGTCACCGCGTTACGTGATCGTGACAAGGGTCTGGGTCGACCTGGAGTACCCTGGCCCTGAGATCCGGGTACTTGCGCCAGAGCGCCGCCCAGGATAATTTCTGAAGGCTAAAAACCTTCAGTCTATAGAATGACAGAAGGACTGGTTCCGTACGATGATTAAGGGGCTGGCTCCATAGTCAGCCCCTTGGTTTTTCGTGATAGCCTCCGGCCTCGCGGCCGGCAGAGGAACCAAACCCCAGCGTGAGGGGAAGTCATCACGAGCACGTAGTCGGCTGGCACGGTTGATCCGGACTCCGATTACAATCTTACAGGGAGTTTGGAGCAACATGCGTACTACCGGCACTGTGAAGTGGTTCAACGAGACGAAGGGCTTCGGGTTCATCACGCCCGAGAATGGTCAGAAGGACTGCTTCGTGCACCATTCGGCCATCAAGGCCGATGGTTTCCGGACGCTCACCGAGGGTGAGCGGGTCGAGTTCGACATCGTCCAGGGCCAAAAGGGTCCGGCGGCAGAGAACGTCGTCCGGGTCAGCAGCTGAACCTGTCCTTCTGGATCAGCTAGGCGTGGCGGCCGGTTCGTCACCTGACGAACCGGCCGTCGTGTTCATCGAGAGCTCGAGGAGCGTTTCATGATCGAAGTCACGTTGGCGGAAACCGACGGCATTGAATGGGCCATCAAGGTCTTCAAGCGGAAGGTCCAGAAGTCCGGCATCCTCAAGGAACTCCGGCAGAAGCGGCATTATCTCAAGCCGAGCGTTGCCCGCCAGCTCAAGTCGCAGGCGGCTCGTCGGCGCGCCCGCACCCGGCGCACCAAGTAAACATTCGTCATACCGTCAGCGGCTAATCGCAGCCGCGGACGTCGCTGCGTCACCCGCCATGCCGGGTGACGCTGGAGTCGGAGAAGGCCGTCCCGGCCTGGCCACCGAGTTGCTAGGAATCCCCCATGCCCACCATCAGTCTGGATCTGATCGAGACGCTCGCGGTCGCTGCGCTTGTCCTCTTCGTGGGATACGGACTTGGTCGCCGCGTTGCCTTCCTGGACCGCTATAACATCCCCGCACCGGTCATCGGCGGGTTCCTCCTGGCGCTGGTCATCTTCACACTCCGCCAGACCGGTGTGATCGCCTTCGAGTTCAACACGACGCTGCAGGTTCCCTTCCTGATCGCGTTCTTTACGACGATCGGTCTGGGAGCCAGCTTCGGGCTGCTCAAGATCGGCGGACCGCAAGTGGTGATCTTCCTCGTCGTTTCGAGTGTCTTTACCATCCTGCAGAACGTGCTCGGCGTGGGTATGGCCAAGGTCATGCAGATCGATCCGCTCGTGGGTCTGATTGCAAGCTCGATGACGCTAACCGGCGGGCACGGAACGGGTGCGGCGTTCGGAAAGCTGCTGGAAGACCAGTACCAGATGACCGGCGCGGTGACGCTCGCGCTGGCCGCCGCCACTTTTGGCCTGGTGGCCGGCGGCATCATGGGAAGCCCGATTACCACCTGGCTGATCAAGCGCGACAAGCTCAAATCCACCGCGACGACGGCCGAAATAGAGACGACCCCGACGGTCGATCCGAACAGCGCCCTCGACGCCGAAATCGACACCGAAATTCTGGGCGACGCGCCGACGGCGTACAAGCTGCTCAAGAATCTCGCGGTGATTCTCTTCGCGATGGCCATCGGCGGCCTGCTCAGTCGCTGGCTGGGCCAGTTCATGACGCTCCCGGCCTATATCGGCGCCATGATCGTCGCGGCGATCATGCGCAACCTGGACGACAAGTTCAAGTTCATCAAGATCGACCAGCGTGCCATCGACGACTTGGGCACCATGGCGCTGTCCCTCTTCCTGTCGATGGCGTTGATGACGCTGCGCATCTGGGAACTGCTCGACCTCGCCATCCCGGTGCTGATCATCCTGGTTGCCCAGACGCTCCTGATGGGACTCTTCGCCTTTTTCGTGACCTACCGCTTCATGGGGCGCGACTACGATGCCGCCGTGATTGCCGGCGGGCATTGCGGATTCGGGATGGGCGCGACATCGAACGCCGTGGCCACCATGCGCGCCATCGTCGAGAAGTTCGGCCCCTCCCCGAAGGCATTTCTGATCGTGCCGATGGTCGGCGCGTTCTTCATCGACTTTACCAACGCCCTCTTCATTACCGCGTTCATCAACTTCCTGCGTTGATCGGCATGCGCTGATCGGGGCGCCATCCGAAAACGACGAAGGGGCCGGCAATTCGCCGGCCCCTTCGTGTTTTCGACCCTGCTCGAACTACACCGCTTCGACTTCCTCGGTCACCTCGGGCAAGACCGCCGGAGCAACCGGCTCGCCTTCCGGCACCGGCGGCGGCGGCTCGAAGCCCGGGGGCGCCTGCACGTCGAGATCGACGTACCGGTAGTGACCGGTGCCCGCGGGAATCAGGTGCCCGATGATGATGTTCTCCTTCAAGCCGCGCAGATCGTCCTTGGCGCCGCGGATAGCCGCGTCGGTCAGAACCCGGGTCGTCTCCTGGAAGGAGGCGGCCGAGACGAACGACTGCGTGGTCAAGCTGGCCTTGGTGATACCGAGCAGGAGCGGCTCGGCGGTCGCCGGGGTCAGCTTGCGGCGGATGACGCGCTCGTTTTCCTCGCGGAAGCTGAGCTTGTCGACCGCTTCGGCCTCGAGGAACGAGGTGTCGCCCGGATCGGTGATGCGCACCTTCTGAAGCATCTGCTTGACGATGACGCCGCAGTGCTTGTCGGCGATACGCACGCCCTGGAGCCGGTAGACTTCCTGGATCTCGTTGAGCAGGTACTCCTGCACCGCGCGCGGACCCTTGATGAGCAGGATCTCGTGCGGGTTGACCGGCCCTTCCGTGAGACGGTCGCCCGCGCGGACGCGGTCGCCCTCGTGGACGCGAAGGTGCTTGCCCGCCGGCACTTCGTACACCTGCGGCGGCTCCTTCTCGTCGATGATCTTGTCGGCCGTCATCGGATAGACGAAGATCTCGCGCTTGCCGCGCTTGATCTCGCCGAACTTGACGATGCCGTCGATTTCCGACATCGTAGCCGGATCCTTCGGCCGGCGCGCTTCGAAGAGCTCCGCCACCCGCGGCAGACCGCCGGTGATGTCGCGCGTCTTGTACGCCTGCCGCGGAATCTTGGTGACCGTGACACCCTTGGCGACCGTGACCGGCGCCGAGAGGAAGACGGTCCGATCCTTGGCTTCCTTCTTGGTCTTGGACGGCCACGCTTCGTTGATCGGCCGCTCCTCGACGTGGAACTTGGTCGACCACGGATTGGCCTCGTCCGGCACGTGCGTGGCGCGGGTCACCTGATCCGTCGGCGAACCGAGGATAATGCGCGAGCCCTCGGCCAGGGTGTACTCCTGCGGATCCTTCCGGTTGGCCACGTAGACCAGCACGGAGGGATGCAGTTCCCGATCGGGATCGGCCGTCACCACCAGTGAGCGCAGACCGGTACCTTCGTCCAACTCCTCGCGGAGCGTGACACCCGGAACCAGATCCTTCCAGCGCAGCGTACCGTCCTGCTTGACGATGCTGGGATCGTTGTACGGATCCCAGGTGTACAGAATCGACGCGCGGCGGTCCGAGTCGCCCTTGGTGACGGTCATACCTTCCGTCACCTGCAGCATCGCGCCTTGCGGTACCGGGTACCGCGACAGCACGTGCGACGGGTTCTTCGGATCGACGATCAGCACGCCTTCCTTGTTCTCTTCCTCGGCCGACTCGTCTTCACGCGTGAGCGCGACCCGGATCTGCGCCTTGGTGCCGTCTTCGTACTCGACCGGCAGGTCGGCGTACTCGAGGCCCTTGGTGTACTTGACGATACCGTCGGACCGGGCGCGCCGTTCCGCCTCTTCGGCGATACGCGACGAGGTACCACCGATGTGGAAGGTCCGGAGCGTCAGCTGCGTACCAGGCTCACCGATCGACTGCGCCGCGAGAATACCGACCGCCTCGCCCATGTCGACCATTTCCATGGTCGCCAGGTTGCGGCCGTAGCACATCCGGCAGACGCCCCGCTTGGACTCGCAGGTGAGCACCGACCGGATCTTGACCTTGTCGATTCCGGCATCCTCGACGGCCGCCGCAATCTCTTCCGACACCAACTGACCCGAGGCCACGATGAGCCGCGGATCGCCATGCTCATCGAGCTGATGCGGATCGAGCACATCCTCGGCGGCTACGCTGCCGATGACGCGCTCACCCAGCGACTCGATGATGTCCTCACCCTCCTTGAGGGCCGCCATCTCGAGGCCGAGGATGGTGCCGCAATCCTCTTCCGTGATGGTGACATCCTGCGCCACGTCCACCAGACGACGGGTCAGGTAACCGGCGTCGGCCGTCTTGAGCGCCGTATCCGCCAGACCCTTCCGGGCGCCGTGCGTCGAGATGAAGTACTCGAGCACCGACAGACCTTCACGGAAGTTCGATTTGATCGGGCTCTCGATGATTTCACCGATACCACCGGTCAGCTTCTTCTGCGGCTTGGCCATCAGACCGCGCATACCGGCGAGCTGACGGATCTGGTCGCGGCTGCCGCGGGAACCGGAGTCGTACATCATGAAGACCGGGTTGAACCCGCCCCGGCTCTTCCGCATATGCGCGATCATCGCCTCGGCCACGTCGTTGTTGGCGTGGGTCCAGGCGTCGATCACTTTGTTGTACCGCTCACCGAAGGTGATCTGACCGGTGTTGTAGGCACGCTGGAACCGCTCGACACGCTTCTGCGCCTCGTCGAGGAGGTTGGCCTTTTCCGCCGGGACCTCGAGATCCTCGACCCCGATCGAGACACCACCGATGGTCGCGAAGTCGAAGCCGAACCGCTTCAGGCGATCGAGGAACTCGACCGTTTCCTTGAGGCCGGCACGACGGTAGCTCTGCAGTACCAGCTCGGACAGCGTTTTCTTCCGCATCACGTCATCGCGGAAGCCCAACTCCGCCACGGTCTTCCGGGGCAGAATGTTGTTGAAGAGTACCCGCCCTACCGTGGTCCGGATCCAGCGCGGATCGCGGTCGGTGGCTTCCGAGGGCGGCACGAACCAGAAATAGATCGCGGTGTGATAGCTCACCGCGCCGGACAGAAGCGCCATCTCCAGCTCGGCAATCGAGCCGTAGTGCTTGGCGTCCTTCCAGAGACGAGCCCGGGTCTCTTCCAGCTTGCTGGCCCCGGTCCGCAGTTCTTCCTCGTAGCCCGCCGGCAGCTTGGTCAGCCAGTAGGAGCCCAGCACCATATCCTGCGACGGCTCGGCGACCGGACGGCCGTCGGACGGCTTCAGGATGTTGTTGGACGAAATCATCAGGAGCCGCGCTTCGAGCTGTGACTCGAACGAGAGCGGCACGTGCACGGCCATCTGGTCGCCGTCGAAGTCGGCGTTGAACGCCGCGCAGACCAGCGGATGGATCCGGATGGCCTTGCCCTCGACCAGCTTGGGCTCGAACGCCTGGATACCCAGACGGTGCAGCGTCGGCGCGCGGTTCAAGAGCACCGGATGATCCTGAATGATCTCTTCCAGGATCTCGTACACCTCCGGCCCTTCGCGCTCCACGATCTTCTTGGCGCGCTTGACCGTCTCCGCAATGCCCTTGTCCACCAGCTTGTTGATGATGAACGGCTTGAAGAGTTCGACGGCCATGGCCTTGGGCAAGCCGCACTGGTGCAAGCGGAGCTCCGGACCAACCACGATGACCGAACGGCCCGAGTAGTCGACCCGCTTACCGAGCAGGTTCTGACGGAACCGGCCCTGCTTGCCCTTCAGCATGTCGGAGAGCGACTTGAGCGGGCGCTTGCCACGGCCGCGAATCGCCTTCGAGCGACGGCCGTTGTCGAACAGCGCGTCGACCGCCTCCTGCAGCATCCGCTTTTCGTTCCGGAGAATGACTTCCGGCGCGCGGTGCTGGATCAGCTTCTGCAACCGGTTGTTCCGGTTGATGACCCGGCGATACAGATCGTTCAGGTCGGAGGTCGCAAAGCGGCCGCCGTCGAGCGGGACCAGAGGACGGAGGTCCGGCGGCAGCACCGGCACCACGTCCATGATCATCCAGGCGGGGTTGTTGCCGCCCTGATCCTGATGCTCACCCGAGTAGAGGAACGCATCGACGATCTTGAGCCGCTTGAGCATCTGCTTCTTGCGGTGCTGGCTGGTTTCGCTCGCCACACCGGCGCGCAGTTCCTCCGCCAGCTTCTTGATGTCGATCTTCTCGAGCATGGCCCGGACCGCCGGAGCGCCGATCTCGGCCCGGAAGGCCGTATCGTTCTGCTCCCGCGCCTGCATCCGCAGGTTCAGGTACTCGTCTTCGTCGATCAGCTGGCCGACGTCGACTTCCTGCTTGCCCGGCTCGATGATGACGTACGCCGAGTAGTAGATGACCCGCTCGAGATCACGCAAGGTGATGTTGAGCAGGTTCCCCATCGGCGACGGCAGCGTCTTGAAGAACCAGATATGCGCCACCGGCACGGCAAGCTCGATGTGTCCCATCCGCTCGCGCCGCACCTTCGACAGCGTCACTTCGACGCCGCAGCGGTCGCAGATCACGCCGCGATAGCGGATCCGCTTGTACTTGCCGCAATGGCACTCCCAGTCTTTGACCGGACCGAAGATCCGCTCGCAGAAGAGGCCGTCCCGCTCCGGCTTGAAGGAGCGGTAGTTGATCGTCTCGGGCTTGGTAACCTCGCCCCACGACCACCAGGTACGCAGGCCCTGGAGCTCGAGACGCTCCCGTTCCTTGGGGTCGCGCGGACCTCGGATCTCCTCGGGAGAGGCGATCCGGATCGCGAAATAATCGAAGCTCGAGCTCTTGGGCTCGCGCCCGCTACGGAAATCGATCATGGGCTGTTACTCCTCGGCTTCCGCGGTGGCGCCCAAGGTAACCTTGAGCCCCAATGCCTGAAGTTCCTTAACCAAAACGTTGAAGGACTCCGGAATTCCCGGCTCCGGGAGATTCTGGCCCTTCACGATCGACTCGTAGACCTTACTGCGGCCGTTGACGTCGTCCGATTTGACGGTGAGCATCTCCTGGAGGAGATGCGCCGCCCCATAGGCCTCGAGGGCCCAGACTTCCATTTCACCGAAGCGCTGGCCGCCGAACTGCGCCTTACCGGCCAGCGGCTGCTGCGTCACCAGCGAGTACGGTCCGATCGATCGCGCGTGGATCTTGTCGTCGACCAAGTGCGAGAGCTTGAGCATGTAGATGGTGCCGACCGTGACGTCGCTCTCGAACGCCTGACCGGTCCGCCCATCGCGCAACCGCACTTTGCCGGCCGGCTGGATCCCGGCGGCCCGAATCACGGCATCGGCAGCGTCGCCGACTTGCTGCGGGGTCGCCTTGCCGCCCAGCACGGCAACCAGCGCCCCCAGGCCCGCTTCGGCCAGCGTCTCGGTCGGATTGGTGCTGGCCGACTCGACCGCCTTGAGCGCCGTCTCGAGTTCCTTCTTCCGACTGCCTTCGGCCCCTTCGAGCTGAGCCTTGTGCGCCGAGACGACATGGCCGCGCTGGACCGCTTCACGCTCGGCCAGCTCGGTCGCGGCGGCGGCCAGGAACACCTTGATGTCCTCGTAGAGCTTCTTGGTCGGCGCCGAAGCACCCGCATCGCCCAATTCCGCGATGCCGGCTTCGACCAGGGTTCGCTTCGAGAAGCCCAGCCGATCGATGTCGGCGACCAGCGTGCGCACCAGCTCCGCAGGAACCCGCGGCGCCGTCTGCTTCAGGCTGAGCGACCGCGCCGCCTGCTCGAGGCCGGCAATGCGCAGCAGCAGACCGATTTCACCCTCGTCGGCGCCGCGGAAGACCGGTGTCTTGGCCTCGAAGCCCAGAATGGTCGAGCACCAGCCGAGATGGGTCTCCAGGATCTGCCCGACGTTCATACGGCTCGGCACGCCGAGCGGATTGAGTACGATATCGACCGGCGAGCCATCCGGGAGGAACGGCATATCCTCCTCAGGAACGATCCGGGCCACGATACCCTTGTTGCCGTGGCGACCGGCCATCTTGTCGCCGACGGAAATCTTGCGCTTCTCGCCGAGATAGACCTTGACCAGCTGGATCACGCCCGGAGGCAGTTCGTCCGGCTGGAGGATCTTGTCGATCTGATCCTCGGCCTTTTCCTCGACGCGGGCCCGTTCGCGGGTGGCAACGTCGATGGTCAGGCGGACCCGTTCATTGGCCGCCTTGTTGGCCAGCCGCAGGGTCTTGAGGTCGACGTCGTGAATGTCAAGGTCGACCAGCTTGTCCGCCGTCAGCTTGTTACCGGCCGGGAGATACTCTTCCACGGTACCGGACTTGAGCATCAAGGCCACTTCCTGCCCGGCAAGCAGCTCCTTGAGTTCGCTGACCATCACGTCGTTGATCCGGGTCTTTTCCTCGTGCTCGATCCGACGAACCTCGCCGATCCGCTCGCCGCGGTCTTTCTCGACCACCTGGTCTTCGACCCGGCTGAAGATCTTGACGTCGATCACGGTGCCCTTCATGCCCGGCGGCACCTTGAGCGAGCTGTCCTTCACGTCCTTGGCCTTCTCACCGAAGATGGCGGTGAGCAGCTTCTCTTCCGGCGACAACTCGGTCTCGCCCTTCGGCGTGATCTTGCCGACCAGGATATCGCCCGGCTTGACGTGCGCACCGATCCGGATGATGCCGCGCTCGTCGAGATCGATCAGCGCTTCATCGGAGACGTTCGGGATTTCCCGGGTGATCTCTTCCTGACCGCGCTTGGTATCGCGCACGTGCAGCTCGAGTTCCTGGACGTGGATCGACGAATAGACGTCGTCCTTGACCAGCCGCTCGGAGAGCACGATGGCGTCTTCGAAGTTGTGCCCGTACCACGGCATGAACGCCACGGTCACGTTGCCGCCCAGCGCGAGTTCGCCGTTCTGGGTGGCCGGTCCGTCGGCGATGACCTGCCCGGCGTCGACCTTGTCGCCCACCTGGACCAGCGGCCGCTGATTGATGGCCGTATCCTGGTTGGTGCGCCAGAACTTCTTGACCCGGTAGCGATCGACCTGCGCCAGCCGCGCCAGCGGCACGTCGGTCGCCCCGGAGGTGCCGGAGTCGACGATGATCTCATCGGCCGTGACGCGCGTGACCGTACCGGTCCGCTTGGCCACGATCACCGCGCCCGAGTCGGTCGCCACCTTGGCTTCGAGCCCGGTCCCGACCGTCGGCGCATCCGGGAACAGCAGCGGAACCGCCTGCCGCTGCATGTTCGAGCCCATCAGGGCGCGGTTGGCGTCGTCGTGCTCGAGGAACGGAATCAGCGCGGCCGCAATCGACACCAGCTGTTCCGGCGCCACGTCCATGTACTCGATCCGATTCGGAGCCAGCAACGGGTAGTCGTCCCGCCGCCGGCAGAGCACCAGGTCATCGAGGAACTTGC
>CAZUES010000051.1:0-26060 GCA_964619465.1 uncultured Gemmatimonas sp. | reverse complement strand
GGAGCATGGCGCTACCTGCGGATCAGGGCAATCAGCTGTGCAGCTGGGCCAGCCACGGGGCCAGCACCAGCGCCACGACGCAGGTCACCTTGATCAGGATGCTGATCGCAGGGCCGGACGTGTCTTTGTACGGGTCGCCGACGGTGTCGCCCACGACCGCGGCTTTGTGCGGATCGGAGCGCTTGCCACCGTGATTGCCCTTCTCGATGAACTTCTTGGCATTGTCCCAGGCGCCGCCGGCGTTGGCCATCATCAGCGCGAGCAGGGCGCCGCAAACCGTCACGCCGGCCAGCAGGCCGCCCAGCGACTCGACGCCGAAGAAGACACCGACCAGGAACGGGGTGAAGACGGCCAGGATGCCCGGAAGGAACATTTCGCGGAGCGCAGCCTTGGTCGCGATGTCGACGCACTGAGTGCTGTCGGCCTCGGCGGTGCCTTCAAGAATGCCGGGGATTTCGCGGAACTGACGGCGGACCTCATGGACCACCTTCTGCGCCGCGCGGCCGACCGCCGTCATGGTCAGCGCCGCAACCACGTAGGCGAGCGTGGCGCCGAGGAAGACGCCGATGATGACCTTGGGATCGACCAGGTTGAGCGTGATCGGCTCGGCGTTCGGAGCGACCGCGCTGGTATACGCCGTGAAGAGCGCCAGCGCCGTCAGCACGGCGGAACCGATCGCGAAGCCCTTACCGATGGCCGCCGTGGTGTTGCCCAGCGCGTCGAGTTCGTCGGTGACCGCGCGGACTTCCGGACCCATGTGGCTCATCTCGGCGATGCCGCCGGCGTTGTCGGCAATCGGACCGTAGGCGTCGACCGTCATGGTCACACCCACCGTGCCCAGCATGCCGACCGCAGCCAGCGCGATGCCGTAGAACCCGGCCGACTGGTACGCAATCCAGGTGGTGATGCAGATGACCAGGATCGGCAGTGCCACCGACTGCTTCCCGACCGCGAGACCGGCGATGATGTTGGTGCCCGGGCCCGACAGCGACGCCTCGGCAATGTCACGCACCGGCTTCCCGGCGGTGTAGTACTCGGTTACCAGTCCGATGGCGACGCCGGCAACGGTGCCCGTCAGCACCGCGATGAACGGATTCATCGGCCCGGTCGACTCGATCGGCAGCTGCTGGCAGAGGAAGTAGGCAATGGCAATGAACGCACCAGCCGCGATGAACGACACCATCCGGAGCGCGACCGCCGGGCTGCCTTTCGACAGGGCGCGGATGGCGGCCATGCCGAGCACGGACGCTGCGAAGCCGGCGACCGCGAGGAGCAGGGGCAGGGCAAGGGCGTTGACCCGCGACGTCTGGAGGATGGCCGGGCCGACCGCTGCCAAAGCAATGGCGGCGACCACGGCGTCGACGTAGCTCTCGAAGATGTCGGCGCCCATGCCGGCCACGTCGCCGACGTTGTCACCGACGTTGTCCGCGATGGTGGCGGGGTTTCGCGGATCGTCCTCGGGAATACCGGCCTCGACCTTGCCGACCAGGTCGGCGCCGACGTCGGCCGCCTTGGTATAGATGCCGCCGCCGACCCGGGCAAAGAGCGCGATCGACGAGGCGCCCATCGCGAACCCGGCCGTCACTTCGCTGAAGAGCCAGAGCTGATACGACGTCAGCGAGGCCTGGTCGTTGAAGTTGAGCATGACGTTGGCGATCAGACCAAGTCCCAGGAGGCCGAGCGCCGCGACGGCAAGGCCCATCACGGAGCCGCCGCCGAAGGCGAGGATCAGCGCCCGTCCGCGTCCGGAGACCCGGGCCGCTTCCGCAGTGCGCACGTTGGTCTTGGTCGCCGCCTTCATGCCCAGGTAGCCCGCGATGACCGACGAAATGCCGCCGAAGACGAACGCGGCCGCCACACGCCAGCCGACCGTCGCGCTCAGCGCCGCGGCCACGAGGATGATGACGGGGAGGAGAACGGTGTATTGCCGGCGGAGGAAGGTCATCGCGCCGCGTTCGATCAGCGTGCCGATCGCGACGGTACGAGCTTCACCGGGCGGGGCCTGCGTAATGCGCCAGTAGACGAACAGCGCCATGAGGAGACCGACCGCGCCGACGACCGGGGCGTATTGGACCAAGGAAAGCATGCGGAGACTCTCGTTGCGGGCGTCGACCGCGGCCGGTCGGCGCTCGGTACAGGGTTAGTAGCGCGCTTCTATTGCTCGGGCGTGCCGGCGTTTCGATTGTGGCGGTTCATTGCCACGTCGATTCCCTCGGCGACCCAGCACTCCACGGCTTCGGCCATCGGGTCGAGCAGGGCGCGCAGGGCGTCTGCTTCTTCCCGGGTGAAGCCATCGAGGACGAACTCCGCCAGGTCATCGCAGTCCGGCGGAACCGGGCCGACTCCGATGCGCAGCCTGGCGTAGTCCTGGCTGCGCAGAGCCCCCTCGATACTCTTGAGACCGTTGTGCCCGCCCGCCGATCCCTTGGCGCGCAGCCGAAAGCGTCCAGTCGGCAGCGCGGTCTCGTCCACCACCACCAGCAAGTCGCGGGCGGGGTCGAAACCGGGGTCGCCCTTGAGCGTGGCCAGCGCGGCGCCGCTCCGGTTCATGTAGGTCTGCGGTTTGACCAGTTGGACCGCGACCCCGTTGATCGTGCCCCGCGTGCTGCGGGCCGGGCCGTCGCGACGAAAGGAGGGAAACCCCCAGCGCGCCACGAGATGATCGGCCAGAATGAACCCGGCGTTGTGCCGGGTGCCGTCGTACTCCGCGCCGGGATTGCCCAGCCCGACGATGGTACGCAGGGGTCAGCCCTTTGCGTTACCCTCGTCCTCGGCGGGCTTCGGCTTCCGGATCAATTCCGGTTCGGCGCCGCCTTCGGCTCCCTCGGTCGCGGCTTCGGTCTTCGGAGCCACCACGGTGCAGAGGGTTACGCCCTCGTCGGTCAGGAACGATCCCTTGGGCAGCGAGAGATCGCTGACGTGGATCGACTGGCCCACGCCGAGTGCGCTGATATCGACGTCGATGTGGTCCGGGATATCGCCCGGCAGCACCCGAATCTGCAACTGGTGCAGCACGGCCTCGAAGACTCCGCCGGCATTCTTCACGCCATCGGCAGTCCCGACGAACTTGATCGGCACGTCCACCGCGATTTCTTCATCGGCATGGACTTCGTACAAGTCGACATGGAGGATGTCGATCGGCCGAACCGGGTTGCGCTGAACCTCACGAATCAGCGCCTTGACCGGCTGACGACCGTCGACCGAGACGTCGAGCAGCGTGGTGGCCCGGACCTTGGCCAGCAGTCGCTCGAGCGCCACTGCCTCGATCGTCAGGGATTCCGGGGCCCGGCCCCGGCCGTAGACAACCGCGGGAACCTTGCCGTCACGCCGAAGCGCCCGGGCGGCGCCCTTTCCGTTCTGGTTCCGACTTGCCGCGCTGAGAACTGCCGTCTGGGACATGATACCGTTTCCTTACCGAATCAATCGAACAGCGCACTGACCGACTGGTCGCTGTGGGTGTATCCGATCGCCTTGGCCAGAAGGCCCGCGATCGACAAAACTTTGAGCTTATCGAAGCGCTTCGAATCCGGCAGCGCAATCGAATTGGTCACCGCAATTTCCGTAACCGGCGCCTGCGAGAGACGCTCCACCGCCGGGCCGCTCAACAGCGCGTGGGTGGCGCAGACGTAGATGTCTTCGGCCCCGAGACGCTTGAGTGCCATGACGGCTTCGGTCATAGTGCCACCGGTATCGATCATGTCGTCCGGCAGCAGGCAGTCCTTGCCCGCGACATCGCCGACGACGTTGACGACCTCGGCCACATTGGCCGCGGTCCGCCGCTTGTCGATGATCGCAAAGCTGGCGTTGAGCTTCTTCGCAAAGCTCCGCGCCATCTTGGCGCCGCCCGCATCCGACGCCACCACCACCAGATCCCGAAGGCTCTTCTGGCGATAGTGGTTGACGAACACCGGCGCCGCATAGAGGTGATCGACCGGCAGGTCGAAAAACCCTTGCATCTGGTGCTGATGGAAGTCGATCGAGAGTACCCGATCGGCTCCGGCCGCCGACACCATGTTGGCCATCAGCTTGGCGCTGATCGCCACGCGCGGCTGATCCTTGCGGTCCTGGCGGGCATACCCGAAGTAGGGGATGACCGCCGTGATCCGCGCGGCGCTGGCCCGGCGCGCTGCATCCATCAGGAGCAGGAGCTCGAGCAGGTTGTCGCCCGGCGGATTGGTGGGCTGGATGATGTAGACATCCCGGCCCCGCACGTTCTCGTCGATTTTGACGAAGATCTCTCCGTCGGCAAATCGCCGGATCGTTGCCTTGCAGAGCGCCTGATCGAGCTCCTTCGCCACTTCTTCCGAAAGAGGCCGATTCGCCGTGCCCGAGAGCAGCAGCATCGGGCTCAGAACCTGGGACTGATTCGGAAGGGCCATAGCCCTTAAATATAGCGTGGAGTTGGGTTTGGCGGCAAGCAAAGGAGGTGGGAACCTTTGCCGGCGGGCCGGTTATTGCAATCCGGCCCCTGGGTCGCGCCTATGAGCGTCGCGGAGCGATCAGTTGGCCCTGGTGGATTCGAACCACCATTCTCAGAGTCAAAGTCTGATGTCCTGCCATTGGACGAAGGGCCAGTAACCCTATGATTCACAATCATATAACCATCTGCCGCCGACCGAAAGTAGTGCCGCGGACCCTACCCGGGCGCGCTCCGTGTTGCGACCACGGTGCCGTACTTCTTGCCCAGCATCATCTTGGCATCGTCGCGGTCGCGATCGGTCCGGTAGACGGCAAACAAGGTCGACCCCGACCCTGTCATCCGGCAGAGGGTCGGATTGGTTCGGGCCAGTGCCTCGAAGGCCTCGCGGACCCGGGGCTCGCGACCGAAGATCACCGATTCGAAGTCGTTGCCCGCCATCCGGGCGACGTCGCTCCAGCGGCTCAGACTGTCGAGGTCCAAGGCCAGCGCGCCTCGGGGGCCGGCGTTGCCGCGGGCTGCATCGACCCATTGATAGGCGTCCGGAGTGCGGACGGCGATGGGAGGGATGACCAGCAGTACCGGCGCCGCAGGCAAGCTCGGCAAACGTAGCAAGCGATCGCCGTGGCCCCAGCCCAGCGCGAGGGAGGCCCCCGACAGGAGAAACGGGACGTCGGCGCCCAGGCGGCTGGCAAAGTGGAACAGCTCGGACCGAGGGACGGCGTTGCCGGCCAGTTGATTGACCAGTTCGAGTGCAGCGGCGGCATCGGCCGAACCGCCGCCCAGTCCGGCTCCGGCGGGGATCCGCTTGGTGAGCGTCAGGTGAACGCCAAATCGCGTCCCGGTCGCCGCGAGGACCAGCCCGGCTGCTCGGTAGGCAAGATTGTTCTCGGCGGGGCCGAGATCGACGCCCTGCGTGTCGAGGGTGATCCGGCCGGGTTCGTCGCGCTGTTCCACCACCAGGTCGTCGGCCAGTTCGAGCCGACAGAACAGCGTCTCGAGCCCGTGGTATCCCGACGTTTCGCGACTCAGGATCCTGAGCAGCAGGTTGAGCTTGGCGTGGGCAGTGCTACGGAGCGTGGTCACGGGCATCAGCGGTTGATGGTGTCGGGTTGGCGCTCTCGTCCGGGTCGCCGCGGAGCCGGATCGGGGTGCGGGCTAGCGACCAGAGGCCGAGCACCGTGATCGGAATGAAGGTGGTGAAGTGGTACGTCACGGCGTAGGCCACGGCGGTGGTGGCCGAGACACCGAGGACCACCAGCACCGACTTGATGGCGGCTTCGAAGACGCCGAAGTATCCGGGGGTCGAGGGTACCGCAATCAGGACGACCAGGACGCTCTGCATCAGAATGGCGCCTCCCAGTCCGACCTCGATCCCGAACGCCTTGAACCCGAGGTAGAAGGAGAGCGCGTTGTTGGTCCAGTGGAGGATCGACCAGAACGCCGTGACTATGATCCGAGAGGGCGACCTGAACACCCCGAGCCCGGCAGTAACCGCCTCGACGAACCGGCAGAGCCGCTCGGCCAGCCGGGGCGAGGGAATCACCCCACGGATGATCCGCTGCATCAGGGCCGGAAACAGCAGGGCGATCAGGCATGCGGCGAGCAGCAGAGCCGGCGCGATGGCCAGTTGGCGCGCAATCCGATGGATTGCGAAGCCCCCGATCTCGGCGTCGGCCGGGATGCCGGCGGTGAGGAGCCCCAGAAACAGGAACGCCAGGACGGTCAGGGCATCGAAGAGCCGCTCGGCCACCAGCGACGAAAGGGCGGTCGGCACGCTGACCCGTTCGAGCCGGTGGATCGCGAGGGCGCGGAGGAACTCACCGGCACGAAAGGGAATCAGGTTGTTGGCCATGAACCCGATGGCAATGCCGTGCCAGAGCGATCGGCCGGGGAGCGCCCGATCATCCTCGCCGCGCAGCAGGATCTGCCAGCGGGGCACCCGGAGGACGAAGCTGAAGGTGGCAAGGAAGACCGCGGCGAGGAGGTAGCCCCAATGCGCAGCAAGAGCACTCTGCCAGACATCGGCAAAGACGACGTCGCGAAGCACCCAGGCAAGCAGCGCGATGGTGACAGTCGCGCCGACGACCAGGCCGAGGATTTTATTCCGCAAGGGCCAGCGGAACCAGGTCGATGAGCTCGCTCACCAGCGGTTCGATTTCGGGAAAGGGGCGCTCGGCCTTGAGCGCGCCGCTCAGTTCGCGTCGGACCTGATCGGCCCGTTCGAGGGCTCGGCGCCCTCGGAGCAGCAGGGTGTCGATGTCGACCACGTCGGCGTCGTCGTCGGGGCCGATGTCGACACTGATGCCGGAATCGGCCGCGGCTGGCTCCGCGGCAACCGACGCGACGACAGGTGCGCTCACCAGCCGATGATAGGTCGAGAAACTTCGCGCGAACGCGTTCGGGCCGGCTGCCGCGGGCAAGTCGGGAGCGAGCGCTTCGATCGGTACCACATCAGCCAGGTTGGGCGCGGCGACGTGAGGCGCGTCGACCTCCGGCGGGTCGATCGACGCCGCGACCGGGTCCGGAGCTAGCGACTCGATCGGCACCACGTCCGACTCATCATCCGTCGGGGCAACGACTGCAGCGGCGCCGACCCGTGTCACCATGACAACCACCGGCTCCAGCTCGTCGCCCAGGAAGATGGCGTTGCGCGAGCTGGCTGCGCTCCCGATGGTGGTTCCCGCTTCGCGAAGGGCGGAGGCAAAGGCCAGCGGATCGCGGGCCGCGCGTCCCTGACCGATGGCGGCTGCGATGTTGCCCAGCAAGGGGGCGAGATGGGGCCGGTACCGCGGCGCCGCGGTGGTGAGCGGGCGGAGTTGCAGGATCAGGCCGTAGAGGTGGAGCGTCCGGCCGGTGAGGGTGGCCGGCTGCATCAGCTGTTCGGCCGCCTGGCGCAGGCGGTCGGCCAGGCTCACCAGCTCGAGCATGGAGTCGGCCCCGTCGTCGGGCAGCTCGGGGATGCCGGGCGCTACGATCGGGTCGTCGTCGCCATCGGGGAACAGGGTGGCGATGTCGACCACGTCGTCATCCCGGCCGAACGACTCCAGCAGGCTGACGGCGCCGAGCAGCACATCCGGGGTGTCACCACCGGCCGGCGTGCCGGCGGCGACACTCCGAGCCAGCTGCGCAACGGCGACGGCGGCGCGGCGCAACGCCTGGGCCCCGGCCGGCGGCGCCGACGTGTCGCGGACGTTGCGGATGGTGAGTTCGACGGCGTCGAGAAACTCCGGCAGGGGCGAGAGCGACGGCAGGGTGGCAAGGCCGCGGAGCGGCTGCAGCCGCGCCAGGACCGCCTCCGTGGCGCCCGCCAGCCGACGCTGGTCGAGCGCAGCTGCCGCATCTTCCAGCGTCGCCGCGATTTGCGCACCTTCCCGGCCGATGAACGCCCGGACGCTGGGCTGCAGTTCTTCGCTCTGGCTTGCAGCCCGGCGCGAGGCCGCGCCGGCGCTTTCCGGGCCAGCGTCGAATCCCTGCGCCAGGGAGTCGGCGAGGGTGGCAGCGGCCTCGGAATCGGCGTCGGTCCAGTCGACGCCCTGCGCAGCGAGACGGCGCAACTCGTCGACGGCGTCGGCCAGCGTGCCGGCGCGGTCCGGGGTCCACGATCCGGGGGCGTTGCGGTGGGCCTTGGCCAGGAGTTCGAGCGCCCCCGCCGCTCGGGCATAGGCCGAAAGGCCGGCCATCAGGGCCGCGCCGCGGAGGGCGCGGGTCAGGCGCACCAGCTCCCCGGGGTCGGGAGGCGCCGGGCGTCCGACCACGAGGGCGAGTCGCTCGAGGTAGTCGGACGCCTCGAGTACGAAGAATTGCAGCCGGCCGGAAGGCACGCTCATGAGAGAAGATTACGGACGGAGCGGCATGCGGGTCAACGCGCACCCCTGGCGTCGCGGATCAGGCGACCCATCTCGGTCACCGCCTCGGTCATGCCCGTCATCACGGCACGGCTTACCACGCTGTGCCCGATGTTGAGTTCCTCGATGACCTCGATGGCTGCCACCGGCTGCACGTTGAGGTAGGTCAGGCCATGGCCGGCGTGGACGGCCAGGCCGAGTGAGGCGGCATAGTCGGCGGCGTCGGCCAGCTGGCGGAGCGCTTCGGGGCCTTGGCGCCAGGTCTGTGCGTAGCGACCGGTGTGCAGCTCGATGGCGGGGACGCCGAGGTCGCGCGACCGGAGGATGGTATCGCGATCGGGATCGATGAAGAGGCTGACGCGGCTGCCGGCTGCCGCCAGCGTCGCGATCACCCGCGCGAGCCGGGTGGTGTCGCGGCTCAGATCGAGCCCGCCTTCGGTGGTCACCTCTTCCCGTCGCTCGGGAACCAGGGTGACCTGGTACGGCGCGAGCCGCTCCGTCAGCGCCACGACATCCGGGGCCAGAGCCAGTTCCAGATTGAGGACGGTGGTGACGGTAACGGCCAGCCGTTCCACATCATCATCCTGAATATGGCGGCGGTCTTCGCGCAGGTGCGCCGTGATACCATGCGCACCTGCCGCTTCGGCCAGGACCGCGGCCCTGACCGGGTCGGGTTCATCGGTCCGGCGCGCCTGCCGGACGGTGGCGACATGATCGATGTTGATGTAGAGCCGCATGGGCTGCATTTGCAGAGCGCCTCCGGGTCGGTTTACTTTCGCGCACGTAGGCCACCCGAGAGGACCCCAATGCGTACATGGTTGATTGTCGCCGCCGCTGCGACGATGGCGTGCACCAGCAAGGCGATTGAACCCGCCCAGGTTTCGCCGTCTGTTGCACCGACCGTTGTGGCCACCGCGTTCATGCAGGCGGTTACCGACAGTAATCTGGTACAGATGGGTTCGCTCTGGGGCACCGAGCGCGGTCCGGCTGCCGCGACCAACCGACCGGCCGACTGGCTCCAGCGGCTGGCGGTGGTCCACGCCTACCTCAAAGGGGGCACCTCCAAGGTGGTCGGCGAGAATCCCGGCGCCGGTGGCATCGGGCGCCGCCAGCTGGTGATCGAGCTGACCCGCGCCGGCTGCGTCAAGAACATCCCCTTCACCATGGTCCAGTCGCGCGACGGTGCCTGGCTCATCTCGGCCATCGAACTCACGGCCGCCGGTGTACCGGGGCGACCGTGCGCGCCATCGGCCGGCGATTCTACTCGGTAAGCTCGAGCAGGATCCCCGTCGTGGCTTTCGGATGCACGAACGCAATCCGCTTGCCCGCCGCTCCGATGCGTGGGGTTTCGTCGATCAGGCGGTAGCCCTTGGCGCGACATCGCTCGAGGGCGGCATCCAGATCGTCAACCTGGTAGCAGATGTGGTGGATTCCCGGCCCCCGTTTGGCCAGAAACTTGGCAATCGGCCCGTCCGGCGTCAGGGGCTCCAGTAATTCGACCTCGGACTCCCCGAAGGGCAGGGATACGATGGTGGCGCCGTCGCGCACTTCCGGCTCGCCATGGGGCACGAGGCCCAGCACGTCACGATAGAACGCGAGGCTCGGGCCGATCTGCTCGACGGCAATTCCCACGTGGGCAATCCGGGAGTTGGGCACAGCGGGTTCTCCAAGCATATTTAGACCGTAGTGCGGCAAAATTAACAGGTTTCCGAACAAGAGGTTTGTCGATGAGCGACACGATCACCCACGTCACCGACGACACGTTTGCAGCCAGTGTCGAGCAGACCCAGGGGTTGGTGCTGGTGGATTTCTGGGCGGAGTGGTGCGGTCCCTGCCGGGCCATTGCGCCGATCCTCGAAGATCTGGCCAAGAGCAACGCGGGCAAAGTGACGATTGCCAAGCTGGACGTCGATGCCAATCAGCGGACGTCGATGAAATGGAACGTCCGGTCGATTCCCACGCTCCTGTTTTTCAAGGACGGGAAGCACGTCGATACGGTCGTCGGTCTGGTGCCGAAGGCAACCCTGCAGGAACGGATCAATAAGCACATTGCCGCCGCTGCCTGAGGCGGCGGGCTTCCTGACCTGAACGGATCCAGTCGAGCCGTCGCGGTAGCGTCGCGGCGGCTCGACGTTTTCTTTTCGGTATGACCGGAACTCTCTACGTCGTCGCGACGCCGATCGGGAACCTGGGTGACCTGTCGCCCCGGGCGGCGGAGACGTTACGCCGAGTCACCCTCGTTGCGGCAGAGGATACCCGGCAAACGCGCAAATTGGTGGATCACGCCGGGTCGAGCGCCCGGATGATGAGTTGCCATGCGCATTCCGATCGGGCCCGGCTGGATGAGATCCTGGCGGTGCTCCTGGCCGGTCAGGACGTGGCGCTCACTACCGACGCCGGAACCCCCGGGGTCAGTGATCCGGGGCCGGCGCTGGTGGCGCGTGCCCGGGAAGCCGGCATTCCCGTGCTGCCGATTCCCGGTCCCTCGGCGGTCGCGACGGCGCTGATGGCGTCCGGATTTCCGGCCGATCGCTACCTCTTTCTCGGTTTCGCGCCGAGAAAAGGCCAGGAACGGACCGCCTGGCTCGAGCGCATCAAAATCGAGACGGCAACCGTAGTGTGTTTTGAAGCGCCCGGGCGCTCTGCCGATTTGCTCGCGGACTTGGCGGAGGTGGCCGGGGCGGATCGGCGCGCCCTGCTGGGTCGTGAGATGACCAAACGGTTCGAGGAGTACCGTTCGGGCACCCTGGGCGAATTGGCCGAGGCAGTAGCCGGTGGGGGGGAACTCCGCGGTGAGGTGACGTTGGTAGTAGAGGGGGCGGCGGAAGTGATCCAGGTTCCGGAACTCGATCAGGCGGCGCAAATGGCGAGCGCGCTGATTGCAACGGGACTGGAGCGGAGCCGGGTGGCCAAGGCGGTCGCTCAGGTCTTCGGATTGCGTCGGAACGAGAGTTATCGCCTGGTGGCGGAGGATCGGTGAAAGGCTGGCTCGCATTGGCCCTGCTCGTCATCCCGACGGGACTGGTGGCACAGGAACGCATCACGATCGGTCGCCTGCATTATGACGGCGGCGGAGACTGGTATGCCAACCCGTCGAGCCTCCCGAATCTGCTCAAGGCCGTCGGTGACCGCACCCCGCTTCGGGTGATGGAACGCGAGCGGGTGGTCCGCTTGAGCGACGACGAGCTGTGGCAGGTGCCGTTCCTGCACATGACGGGGCATGGCAACGTCAAATGGAGTGATGCGGACCTGGCGGTGCTCCGCCGCTATCTGGCGCAGGGTGGTTTCCTCCACATCGACGACAACTACGGGATGGACGAGTCGATCCGCCGGGAACTGGCCCGTCTGTACCCCGACCGTCCGCTGGTCGAGGTGCCGTGGGATCATCCGATTTATCGGGTCGTCTATCCTTTTCCGAAGGGGCTGCCCAAGATCCACGAACACGACGGCAAGCCGGCCCAGGGGTTCGGAATCTTCCTCGACGGCAAGCTGGTCATCTACTACAGCTACGAATCGGATCTGGGCGACGGATGGGAAGATCTCGCGGTGCATGGCGATACGCCGGAACAGCACGAGCAGGCGCTTCGGATGGGCGTCAATCTGTTCGTGTACGCGGTAGGGAGTCGCTGACATGACCGCCGATCGGACCCCTCGCGCGCTGGCCGATTTGGCGCGTCCGCTCCGGCGGCTGGGTCTCGCGGCGGCGGCCGCCGGCGGACTCGGCGTGGCGCTGGTGGCGATTGCCGTGGCCGCATGGTTGGTGCGACTCGGTGTGGTCCGCTCACCGCTCTGGGTGGTGGTGACGTGGCTGTTGGCGATCGTTGCCGTCGCGGCGGCGGCATTGGTCGCCTGGCGCCGGTCTCGGCGCGTCGCGATGCGGGCCGTGGCGCGGACGGTGGAGGGTGCGCCCGGCTGGCGGCGCGGCGCCGTGACCGGAGTGCTCGAAGGCGCTTCCGCCGGGACCAGCGCGGCGCTCTTCGCCGCTGCGGATCAGGCAGCTGCGGATGCCCTGGATCAGCGTGGCACCGAGGCACTCGATCCGATCCGGGCGCGTTGGCGTTCGTCCGGCCGGCTGGGCCTGGCTGCGGTGGGCATCGGTGCGATCGCGTTGTTGGGGACCAGGCCGCTGGCCGGTCCGGTTGCCCTGTTGTGGTCTCCGGCCGAGGCCTGGGCCACGTTCCTGGCGCCGGTCCAACTGACGGTGGACCGGGAAACGGTCGACCGCGGCGAGTCGATTGCGGTCGGCCTGCGCGCCGCGGGGCGGAGCGACGCCGAGCTTTGGCTGCGCGGCAAGGGCGAGCAGTGGCGGCGGGAGCGGGTCGAACTCGATTCGGCCGGACGGGCTACCAGGACGATCGGTCCGCTCGAGGGTGACTTGTTCGCGTTCGTGGCGAGCGGCGGCCGGTCGTCCGATACGGTCATGGTCCGGGTCCGGCTACCGGTGTTTCTCGGTCGGTTGACCCTGACCGCAAGCTATCCGAGCTATCTCAAGCTGGAGGACGAGGCCTTGCCCGTCTCCGGCGATACGCTGCTGCTGCCTGAAGGAACCCGTCTGACCGCCGCTGGAGAGACAACAGCGGAGCTGGCGTCGGCCCGGTGGAGCGTCGGATCCCGCACCGTCGCCCTCAAAGTCGATGGGCCGAGCTTCGGCGGTGCCATCACACCGACGGAATCCGGAGTGCTCTCGCTGGTGCTGGCCACGTCGGACGGTGCTCCGCTCGGCGGCGACCCGGTGCGCATCCCGTTCATCATGGTGGAGGATCAGGTGCCGGAGGTGGAGGTGCCGGTGCCGGGACGGGATACCATGCCCGCCCTGACCGGCGAGGTGCCGCTGGTGATCGACGTGCGCGACGACTACGGCGTGGTGGGCGTCTCGCTGCATACCCGGGTCCATCGCAACGGGCAGACTGCCGTCGTCGGGTTGCCGCTCGAGGGCGGTGTTGCGGAGCGGGTTCTGCTCGATACCCGGCTCGACTTGACCCGGCTCGGTCTGGTTCCGGGCGACACCCTCTCGTACTGGATCGAAGCCAGGGACAATGCGCCGCGTGCGCAGCTGGGGAGTTCTCGTGTCTTCGTCGTGATCGTGCCTACCCGCAGCGAAACCCGGCAGGAACAACGTTCGGCCAGCCAGGAAATCGCGAAGTCGATCGATTCGCTGGTTGCCCAGAGTCGGGATCTCCAGCGGCAGACCGAAGACTTGAGCCGGGAGCGGCAGCGGACCAGCGAAGGCAGCCGTCGTGGGGAACAGTCGCTGTCGTTCGACGAAGCCAAACGTGCCGAGCAGGTGGCCCGAGACCAGCAGGAACTGATCGATGAGGCCGAGGCGCTTGGTGAGCGGTTGGAACAGCTGGAGCGGTCGGCCGAGCAGGGAGGGATCACCGATTCATCCTTCCGCCGGCAGCTCGACGAGATTCGTGCCCAGCTCGACAAGGCCATCTCCCCCGAGATGCGGAAACATCTGGAGCAGCTCCGGCAGGCGCTCGAGAAACTCGACCCGCAATCGACCAAGGAAGCGCTGACCAACCTGGCCGAAGCGCAGCAGAAGCTTCGGGAGGCGCTCGAGCGGACCAAGGAACTCTTCCGTCGGGCGGCCCTCGAGGGTGAACTCTCCAGCCTGGAGCAGGAGTCCCGCGACGTGCGGGAGCAGCAGGAAGCGTGGAATCAGAAAATGGCATCGAGCGACAGCGCGGGCGCCGCATCGTCGGCCGCGGAGGAACAGCAGCTCGCAGCCAGAACCGACTCGGTGGCGCAGGGACTGGAGCAAGCCGCCAAGCAGCTCGACAGCGAGGAGCGGAAGTCCGCGCTGGAATCGAGTGCGCAGCAGGCAAAGCAGGCAGCGCAGCAGATGCGTGAGGCGGCGCAGTCTGCCCAGCAGGGCAAGGCGCAGGAGGCCAAGTCCAAGGGTGAGCAGGCGGCGGAGAAGATGGAGCAGGTCGAGCAGCAGGTGCAGGAACAGCGCGAGGAACAGCAGGACGCCTGGCGCCAGGAAGTGGTGGATGCCCTCGACCGCGCGCTGGCCGAAACGGCTCGGCTGAGCCAGCGCCAGTACGCCCTCAGCACCGCCATTGGCCGTGGCATGCCGGTGAGTCAGACGCGGCAGGAACAGGCCGTGATCGAGGAAGGGGTCCAGAAGATCGTCGAGCAGGTTCTGGCGGTGAGCGGCAAGAATGCCCTGATCTCGCCGCAGATCGGTGCCGCGCTGCTGCAGGCCCGGTTGCAGATGGCGCGGGCGCGTGAGGCGGTGTCGTCGGCATCGGCCAATCTGCGCGACGCCACGCAGCAAGCGGGTGACGCGGTCGATGCGCTCAATGTGGCGGCCTTTCAGATGCTTCGGTCGCGCGAGGATGTTTCCGGTTCGTCGTCCGCGTCCGGCGTGGCGGAGGCGATGCAGCGGATGCAGCAGATGGCCGGGCAGCAGGGCAGCATGAGCCAGGACGGCAACAATCTGCTGTCGATGATGATGAGCCAGCAGCAGGTGGGCGGGCAGATGCAGGCGCTGGCCGAGCGGCAGCGGAAAATGGCGGAAGAGCTGGAACGGTTCCGCGCCGAGATGCAGACGCCGGGCGCGCAGGAACTGGCCGAGGAGGCTCGTGAACTGGCGCGACGGCTCGAAGCGGGGCGGCTCGACCGCGAAACGGTGGGGCGCCAGGAACGACTGTTCCGGCGGATGCTCGACGCCGGCCGGACCTTGCAGGGCGAAGAGACCGATGAAAAGAAGGAACGGCAGAGCGAGGCACCGCGATCCGATACGCTGAGCATCCCGGCGCCCCTTCGGCGACTGCAGACCGGGGCCGGATCGGTGCGGTTGCCGACCTGGGAGGAGTTACAACGGTTGTCGCCCGAAGAACGTCGGTTGGTGACAGAGTACTTCCGTCGGCTTGCCGCGCGGAGCACGCCGTGATCCGGGTGCTGACGTCTGCGCTGTTGCTCGGGTTGCCGGTCTCGGCTATGGCCCAGCCTTCCCGCCCCTCGGCGAATCCGGTCAGCCGAGGGCTCGATCTGGAGCGGCGGGGACAGCACGATGCGGCGGTCGAGCTTTATCGCTCGGTACTCGCAGCGCAGCCGGCGGATATCAGCGCGCTGCTCGGACTCGAGCGCAGTCTGGGCCAGAGCTCCAAGATTTCCGAGATGGCGCCCGAGGTGCAGCGAGCGATTCAGAGCACGCAGCCGTCGATTCCGATCTTCGGCCTTGCCGTGCGGGTCTACATGTCGGCGGCCCAGCCCGACAGCGCCCGCGCGGTCGTCGAGCGGTGGACGGTCTTGGAGCCCGCCTCAGAGGCTCCCTTTCAGGAATGGGGTTCGGCGGCACTCGGCGCTCGCGATCGGCGCACGGCCAAGGCGGCGTACGCGCTGGGACGGACCACGCTCGGCGGCAACGCGCTGGCCGGCGAGATTGCCCAGCTTGCGACGATCGAACGGGATTTCGCCACGGCCTCGCGCGAGTGGGTCGCGGCGGTGACGGAGGTTCCGGCCTATCGATCGGCGGCGGTATCGATGCTGAGCCAACTGGCCACGGCTACGCAGCCGGCGGTGCTGGAGTCGCTGGCCGGGCACGGAGCGGAGGGTACCCGGATTGCGTCGCTTCTGATGATTCGATGGGGCGATCCCGTGGGCGGGGTGCGTCGGATCGCGTCGTCGACCGAGCTGGGCGGCCGGGTGACCGACGCGATGCAGGATGCGCTGGCGGAGGTCCGGGGGCTTTCGGGGCGCGACGCGTTTCTCGCCAAGGGGATGGCCCTCGAGTTCATCGGCGGTAAGGATCCAGCCCAGGCCGGTCGGGCCTGGATGGAAGCTGCGCAGGCCTATGCCGATGCCGGCGACCGGGACGGGGCGCGCCGGCTGCTGGCCCGGATCGCAAGTGAAGGGAAGGCCTCGCCGGGGACCGCGGCCTCGGCCACGTCGACGCTGATCTCGGTGCTGATATCGGAAGGCAAGATGGATGAGGCGGCCGAGCAGTTGGGGCAACTCAGCGCCAGTCTGAAGGAAGAGGATCGTCAGGCGTTGGCATTGCGCCTGGCAGAGGGGTGGATCCGCGCGGGCAAGCTCGATGCTGCGGCCGCGGTGGTGGCCCAGGACAGCACGGTCGAGGGGCTTGCCATGCAGGGCTGGATCAAGCTCTACCAGGGTGACATTCGCGGCGGCGCCGAACTGCTCCGCTTTGCCGGCCCCTTTGCCGGTGCGCGGGAAGCGGCGGTGTCCCGGACCACGGTGCTGGCCCTGCTGCAGGTCATCGACGGCGACAGCATGCCGGCGCTGGGTCAAGCGTTGCTGGGTATCGAGCAGCGTGACAGCGTGGCGGCGGCGGGGCGGCTCGAAGAGTTGGGCGGAACGTTGCCGGCCGAACGAGGCGGCGCGGAACTGCTGCTCCTGGCGGGCCGGCTCCGCGCCGGCGCCGGCGATGCGGAGCGCGCGGCGCGGCTGCTCGGTCGGGTGACCGAACTGCAGGTGCCGGCCAGTGCCGCGGCCGCCGGACTCGAGCTGGCCCGGATCCAGATTGCCAAAGACCAGAAGCCGGAAGCGATTGCGACCCTCGAGACGGTGCTGCTGAGCTATCCGACCAGCTCGGTTGCTCCGCAAGCGCGCCGCCTGCTCGATCAGGCCAAAGGAGCCATACCGCCCGGATGAAGCGACGGACTTTTCTGCGACTCGGCGCGGTCGGCACCGGCAGTGTGGCGCTGGGCGGGTGGCGGCCGGTTCCCCTCGCGGCCGCCGACTATCTCCTGGTCCCGATGGACGAGGGCCAGAGCGATCACCTCAAGGCCTATGGCCTGACCTTCCGGGTGCTGGAGCGGGAACTCAAGGCGGAGTGGTTCCTCAACTACCGGAACGGCTCCTTTCTGCTGCCGGCCGATGCGCTGACGGCGCGCGACGCCAGCTTGTCGGGGGTCACGGTCCAGCCGGTCGATCTGGCCGCGGTGGCCCAGATCCGCGCCGAGATTCGCGATGGCAACATGGACGCCGTCCCGCTCGAGAAGGCGCCCAGGATGGCGGTCTATGCTCCGCCCAGCGCGGCTCCGTGGGACGACGCGGTTACCATGGCGCTGCAGTACGCCGGCATCAAGTTCGATCAGATCTGGGACGAGGAAGTGGCGGGCGGCAAACTCACCACCTACGACTGGCTGCACCTGCACCACGAAGACTTTACCGGCCAGTATTCCAAGTTCTACCTGAACTACACCGGCGCGTCGTGGCTCCACGCCATGGTCGAGCGGAACGAGGCGACTGCGCGGAAGCTCGGTTTTCCCAACGTCCCGAGTACCAAGCGAGCGGTGGCACAGGCCATCGGCGCGTTCGTCGAACAGGGCGGCTTCCTCTTTGCCATGTGTACCGCGACGGAAACGCTCGATCTGGCCCTGGCCAGCGACGGTGTCGACATTGCGGCGAGCTTCGCCGACGGCAGCCCGATGGATCCGAACGCGACAGCCAAAATGAAGTGGGACCGTGCCTTGGCCTTTCAGGATGCCCGGCTCGAACCAAGTCCATCGCTGGCGGTCTTTGGCGACATCGACGGCCATCAGGTCAACGCGCCGGACCGCCGACAGCAGCTCGGCACCTTTACGCTCTTCAATTTCAGCGCGAAGATCGATCCGGTCGCGACCATGCTGGTGCAGAATCATCGGCAGGTGATCCCCGACTTCTATGGCATCACCACCTCGTTCAAGAAGGACCGTCTCAAGCCGGGGGTTACCGTCCTGGCCGACGAGCCCGGGGCGCCCTGGGCCAAGTACATTCGCGGCGAGCGGGGTCAGGGAACCTGGTGCTTCTTCGGAGGGCATGACCCGGAGGATCCGCAGCATCAGATCGGCGATGCGCCGACCGATCTGTCCCTGCATCCGCATTCGCCCGGCTATCGGCTGATCCTCAACAACGTGCTCTTTCCGGCGGCCAAGAAGAAAGAACTCAAGACCTGACCCGCCCCTGATCGGCGCGTTTTTCCGATCCGCGTGCGGACGGGTGGGCTCGCTATCTTCCAGCATGGCCGGCGCTTCTCCTCGGTGGCTCCCTTCCGTTCAGGAATACCTCGCACGCGAAATCGCCGATGCCGGCGGTCGCGAGGTCTGCTTCGTGGCGTCCATCGATTCGGAGGGGCGGGTCGCGGATGCGCGGGCAGTTGCGCGCGGTACTCCGGAAATGGTGCTGGCCCTCTCTGGGATAGCCCGTCGCGGCGAGATGGTGCTCCACAATCATCCCACCGGGCTGCTGGAGCCGTCCTTTGCCGATCTCAATGTGGCGGCCCGCTTTCACGATGCCGGCGTCGGCTTCGGGATCATCGACAACGGGGCGACCGAGCTGTACGTCGTTGTCGAAGTGCCGCGGGCCCGGGTCGAGATCCCGATCGATCCCCCGGAGGTCGTGGCGCACCTGGGCGAGCAGGGCGCGGTTGCCAGGCATCTGGGCCAGTACGAGGATCGCCAGAGTCAGCGGGACATGGCGGCGTACATCGCGGACGGCTACAACGATGGCGGCGTGCTGCTGCTCGAAGCGGGCACCGGGGTGGGGAAATCGTTTGCCTATCTGGTTCCTGCGCTCGAATGGAGCCGCCTCAACGGCGAGCGGACCGTCATTTCGACCAATACCATCAACCTGCAGGAACAGCTGGTCGGCAAGGACCTGCCGCTGCTGCGTGATGCGCTGGGCACCGAAGAGCGGCAGCCGACCTTTGCGCTGCTCAAGGGCTGGCGGAACTACGTCTGCCTCGCCCGGCTCGAGATGGCGTCGTTCGGACAACAGTCGCTGCTGGACGAAGGCCGCGTGGCCGAATTGGTCAGCATCGCCGAGTGGGCCACGCGCACGGTAGATGGCACCATCGGCGACCTGGCCACTCCGCCGTCGAGCGAGGTCTGGGACGAGGTGTCGGCGGAGTCGGATCTCTGCCCTCGGCTCAAGTGTCCCAAGTTCGACAAGTGTTTTCTGTTCCGGGCCCGGCGGAAAGCGGCGGAGGCCGATGTCGTCGTGGTCAATCACCACCTGCTGGCTGCGGACCTGGCGGTACGGCAGGCCTCGGACAACTGGGAAGATGCCGCGGTCTTGCCTCCGTATCAGCGCCTGATCCTGGACGAGGCCCATCACCTGGAGGATGTGGCGGCCACCCATCTCGGCAAGCAGCTGTCGAGCGCCGGGGTTCGTCGTCTGCTCGGCAGACTCGAGCGGAACGGGCGGGGGCTGGTCCCGACGCTGGCGCGCGAGCTGGCACGCGACGGCGGCGTGCTGGGCCGGGCCAGTCTCGCCATGATTGCCGAGCGGCTCGCCCCCGCCATTGCGGAGGCGCGCGGTGCGTCCGAAGCGATGTTCCAGCGGCTCTCGCTCCGGCTCATGGCAGGCGGCGGTGGTTCGATTCGGCTGACGGACGAGTTTGCCGGCGATCCGATCTGGGAGGAGGGGCTCAGGCGGGAGGTCGACGCGCTGGTTGGCGCCTTCAAGCGGGTTGCCGATGACGTCGAAACCGTGGCCGATCGAATGAGCCTCGGCGAACCAAGCGACCGTCGGACCCAGCTGCTCCAGGAAGTGAAGGGCGTGGTCCGCCGGCTCGACTCGGCGCGTGACGCTCTCAATCAGACGCTCCGTCCCGTGGGCGGGGGTCCGCCGATCGTCCGATGGGTGCAACGGTCCGGCATCAAGGGGCAGACGGTGTCGTTGGCCGCCGTTCC
The DNA here is from genome assembly GCA_964619465.1 of uncultured Gemmatimonas sp. GTDB lineage: Bacteria > Gemmatimonadota > Gemmatimonadetes > Gemmatimonadales > GWC2-71-9 > SHZU01. The sequence continues at coordinate 6,147 of CAZUES010000051.1, read as the reverse complement.
GCTCGACCTGGCGCCGATCCTCCGGGAGCTGGTCTTCGAGCGGAACAAGACGGTGGTGCTCACCAGCGCTACGCTGGCGGCCGGTGGAGAGTTCGATTTCCTCGAAACGCGCCTCGGACTGGCGGGGAGCCCTTCGCCCGTCACGGTTCGGGAAATGCTGCCGTCGCCGTTCGACTATCCGTCGCAGTGCCTGTTCGGGATTCCGACCGACCTGCCGGATCCGCGCGAGGATGAGGCGGCGCATGACGCTGCGGTGGCCCAGATCATCGAAGACCTGGCCTACGCATCGGATGGCGGGATGTTCGCGTTGTTCACCAGCCACGGCGCACTCCGCCGCGCTGCGGAGCGATTGCGCCAGCAGCTCGATCCACGCTGGCCGCTGCTGGTGCAGGGGCAAGGGTCGCGCGACGCCTTGCTGCGCCGGTTTCGTGAGGCGGGCAATGCCATTCTGCTCGGGACCGACTCGTTCTGGGAGGGGGTCGACGTGCCGGGACGCGCGCTGCGGACCCTGGTGCTTGCCAAGCTGCCGTTCAAGGTGCCTTCGGAGCCACTGACGGCGGCCCGGCTCGAGCGGTTGGCGGAACAGGGTGTCGACGGGTTTTTCCAGTACCTGCTGCCTCACGCCGCGCTCAAGCTCAAGCAGGGCTTCGGGCGGCTGATTCGCTCCCGGTCGGACGCTGGCGTCGTCGTCTTGCTCGACAGCCGGGTGCTGACGCGCCGGTACGGGCCCTGGATTCTGAGCGGCCTTCCGGCGGCCCCTCGCGTCGATGGCCCCTGGTCTCTGGTACGGACCGCCGCCGAGGACTTTTTCGCCCGTCATGGCATCGGGGCGGAGGTCTGATCCGGCAGGGCGGAAATGCGACCATCCGGGCCTGGCAGGCATTATTCTTAAGATGGGCCTGGCGCATCGGACCCGCCGAGCGTGTCCCGACTTATCACCCTCCTCGAGTCGCGAGTGAACCACACACCCACCAAGATCGTCTGCGTCGGCAAGAACTACTTCGAGCATGCCAAAGAGATGGGTGGCGAGATTCCGGCCGAGCCACTGCTCTTCCTCAAGCCCCCCAGTTCGCTGATCGGACCCGGGGAGGCCATCGTACTTCCGACCATTGCCAATCACGTCGAGCACGAGGCTGAACTTGCCGTGGTGATCGGATCCCGGCTCCGCCGTGTCTCGGAAGCCGACGTTATGCAGGGGGTCAGGGGATACGTGTGTCTCAACGACGTGACCTCACGTGACTGGCAGAAGCGGGAATCGCAGTGGGTGCGGGCCAAGGGGCACGATACGTTCTGTCCGATCAGTAGCGAGGTCGTGGCCGACGTCGACTGGCGGAACCTCGACATCATCTGTCGGGTCAACGGCCAGGTCCGTCAGCAGGGCAACACCAGTGCGATGCACTTCGGCGTGCCCTTCGTGCTCTCGCTGATCAGTCACATCATGACGCTGGAACCGGGCGACATCGTTTCGACCGGCACACCGGCGGGGGTGGGACGGCTGGCGCCGGGCGATGTGGTCGAAGTGGAAATTCCCGGCGTGGGCTTGCTGCGGAACCCGGTGGTGGCGGAGTGACACTCCGCCTGAGCGACCGGCTCGCTCGCTTGCCCGCTTACCCGCTGGCCGAGGTACCGGCGATCAAGCGGCGCCTGATCGAGGCCGGGGTCGACGTCATCGATCTCGGCGCCGGCGACAACGATGCGCCGCCGCCGGCGCCGGTCCGTGACGCCATGATCGAGGCGATTCGGGATCCGGCCATGAGCAAGTACGGGTTCCAGCAGGGGCATGCCGACTATCGGCGCGCAGCTGCCGACTACGTCGAGCGCCGTTTCGGGCATCGCTTCGATCCCAATGCGGAGCTGCTGCCGCTGATCGGCTCGAAGGAAGGTCTTGCGCACCTGCCGTTCGCTCTGGTCAACCCCGGCGATGTGGTGATTCTGCCCGAACCGGGATACCAGGCGTACGTCGGCGGCGCGCTCCTGACAGGGGCCGAGCCTTTCGTCGTCGGACTGACGGCCGGGAACGGGTTTCTGCTCGATCTGGATGCGGTGCCCGCGTCGGTGCTGGATCGGACCCGGCTCGTCTACCTCAACTATCCCAACAATCCGACGGCGGCCATCGCGCCGATGGAGTATCTCGCCCGCACAGTAGCGATCTGCCGCGCCCGCGGGATCGTGCTGGCGTACGACAACGCCTATTGCGACCTGACGTTCGACGGCTACCGGGCGCCCAGCATTTTCGATGTCCCGGGTGCGCGGGATATTGCGGTCGAGTTCTTCTCGCTTTCGAAGAGCTTTTCCATGACGGGGTGGCGGCTCGGCTTCGCGGTGGGGAACCGTGAGCTGATTGGTGCGTTGACCCGGATCAAGACGTATACCGATACGGGGCCGTTTCTGGCGGTGCAGCGGGCCGGCGTGGTCGCGCTCGACCGGGCCGAGGAGTTCGTCGAGCCGATTCGTGCGGAGCTGGCGGCTCGGCGCGATGCGGGGGTCGATGCGCTTCGTGCGCATGGGTTTGCGGTCGACCGCCCGCAGGCCGCCATGTATCTCTGGGTCAGGCTTCCCGAGGGAACCGATTCGAACGCCTGGAGCCGTGCCGCGCTCGAGCAGCAGGGCGTCGTCACCCTGCCCGGGCGCGCTTTCGGCCCGGCGGGAGAAGGATATTTCCGGATTGCGCTGACGGTGGGGCCGACCCGGCTTGCCGAAGCGATTGCGCGGCTTGGATTGGCAGCAGGGCGTGGAGTCGGGACCGGCGCCGACGCGGCGTGAGCTGTTCCTGCCGCGGAAGCGGCGGATCTCCTGGGTGGCCATCCTGGTCAGCCTGGGGATTCACGCGCCCCTGTTTCTGTTCCGGGTGCCGGACTGGTTGCCCGATCTGCCGTTGCGCGACCGGATCATCATGGTGCCTTTGGGGACCGAGGGGCCGCGGGCGGTCCAGATGATCTACCTGGAGCCCTCCGGCGGCGGCACCCCGGCTCGGCCGCCGACCAGCGGGATCGCGGCGCTCCCCCGGGACGAAACGGGCCCCCCTCCCGAAACTGAACCCGCCGATCCCGCCCCGATCCCGGTACCTGAGGCCCCTCCGCGGGAGGGGCCGCGTCTTCCTCCCGGGCCGCTGCAGCGCCCTGGTCAGATTCGAATTGCCCCGGCGGCCGGCGACGGCAACCTCTGGGTCCGGCCGCTGCCGCTCCCCCCCCGCGACCTGGCGCGCGCCGTGGTCCGATCGCACGCGGAACTGGTCGACAGCGCCGTCACGGCCATCGTACAGGCGTACATCGACTCGGTGCTGTCGGTGGCGCCGGCCAACGAGCCGCTGCCGCGCTGGACCACCCAGGTCGGGCAGCAGCAACTCGGCTTGGACGCGCAATGGATCTATCTTGGTCCCATCAAGGTGCCCACGACGCTGATCGCGGGGATCCTGAATGCACTGGGCGCCATGCCATCCGGTTCCAGTGCGGAGATGTCGGACTACACTCGCTTCCGGTCCCTCCAGCAGATGCGGGAGGACGTGCAGCGGGCGGCACGACGGGCGCAGACGATGGAAGATTTCAAGAAGGCAATTCAGCAATTGCGGCAGGAACGTGAGCGGCAGCGCGAGTTCGACCGCAACCAGCGGACTCCGCCGCCGCCGGTGGATACGTCAGGCCGGGCGCCATGAAGCTGGTCGACCGGGAAGAAACGATCCTGATCGTGATCGGTGAGGCAACCGAGAGCGGCGGCGACCGGGAAATCGCGGCGACGCTCTGTCGCGAGATCGACAGCCGGGCCGACGGCCAGCTCTATCGCCGGGCGGTGGTGGTGGGCGACATCGAGTTCCTCGACCGTCCCGAGCTCCACCGGCACCCGACCATCGTGGTGGGTGGACCGGGGGCCAACGTGCTGGCGCAGCGGTTCGTGCGCGAGCTGCCGACGCTCTGGCAGCACGACGATCGGTGCTTCGTCCAGGCCGAGCTCGACGAGACCAGGCGAGTGGCGCTGTGGGGTGCGGATGCCTCGGCGACCAGTCGGGCGGCCGATGCGTTTCTGTCGGAAGGATTTCTCGAGGTCTTGCTCGATCGGGTCTGGCGGAGTCGGCCGACGACCCAGATGTAGGTCGTCGGCTTCGCACGGCTCATTCCGGGAGGGGGCCGCCGATTTGGTCTGGAATGGCGTACTCCACCCGACCCGGGTTGAGGCCCCCTGTACGAGTAATCCCGACTCGGCTCACCTGACCTTTGTACCCCGTGATCAGCGCGGTGTAACGCCACTCGGTCGTTTCGGCCGGGCATTCGGCGCTGGTCACGCTTTGTACCCCAAGGGTGATTTCGATGACCGAGACGTTCTGCTTGGCGCTGGCCGTGAAGTTGGCGCACTCGGACGGGGTCTGGAAACGATCGTCGACCTGAATCGTACTGGGACCGCGATACACCTTCGGCTCCACCGTGGGATCGGCGTCGACGATTTCGAACTGGACACCGATGTTGAGCCGGTCCTCGTCGCTCTCGAAGATGCATCCCGCGAGGAGCACCGAGCCGGCCAGAAGCAGAGTCCGCATATGTAACCTCCGACTGCGTTAAGGGCGCGCCGTGCGCGCACGTGTAAGCGTAGCAAGCGTCGCCGACCGACCCACCACGGCGAGCAATTCATTGGCCGGTTCGGAGACCGTGTCGCCCGTGAGCGCCACCCGAATCGGCTGCATTACCTCACCGAGCTTGACTCCATGGGCTCCAGCTGCCGCTGTCAGAACTTCAAGCAGGCGATCCGCACGCCATTCGGCGTCGGTCAACGGAGTCAGCGCCGCGATGGCCCAGTCCAGGCGGAGCGGATAGTCGGCGCCCAGCTTCTGGATTAGTGCTTCGCCGCGGGGCTCGAGCGAGGCGCGGCTCGGGTCGAGCCTGACGGCCACCCGTTCCGCCATGTCCACCACGGTGCGGGCCCTGGTTTTCACCGCGTCGATGATCGGGGCCAGGTCGCGGCCGGAGGCATCGATACCCCGATCGTCGAGGAATCGCCGAACCTCGGGTTCGAAGGCCGACGCGGGCAGGGATGAAAGATACTGGCCGTTCATCCACTCCAGCTTGGTCAGGTCGAACACGGCCGGCTTCTTCTGGATCGCCTCCAGCGAGAACGCTTCCGTCAGCTCTGCGGTGGTCATGACCTCGCGGTCGTCGCCCGGCGACCAGCCGAGCAGTGCCAGGAAGTTGCGCATCGCTTCCGGGAGGATGCCCTTGTCCTGGTAGTCGCCCACGGCGACAGCGCCGCGGCGTTTCGAGAGCTTCTTGCCGTCGGGCGCCAGGATGACGGGGACGTGCCCGAAGACGGGAGGAATCTTGCCCAGCGCGCGGTAGAGCGCGATCTGCTTCGGCGTGTTGGAGATGTGGTCGTCACCCCGGATCACGTGGGTGATTTCCATGGCGATGTCATCGGACACCACGGCCAGATTGTAGATCGGGGTTCGGTTGCTCCGAAGCACGACCATGTCATCCAAGTCCCGCCCGTGGAAGGCGATCCGACCGTGTACGGCGTCATCCCAGGCCATCTCCTCATCCGGCATGGCAAAGCGGATCACGAACGGGATCCCGGCCTCGACCCGTCGTGACACCTCGTCGGCGGCCAGGTTCCGGCAGCGACGATCGTATTTGAAGGTTTCGGGCCCCCCGGGGGCCGCGTTGCGCTGTGCCTCCAGCTCCTCCCTCGTACAAAAGCACCGATATCCCTGTCCCGTGGCCAGAATGTGTTCGGCATCCCGCCGATGCCGCTCGATTTCCGCGCCCTGGAAGTAGGGGCCTTCATTCCAGTCGATCCCGAGCCACCGGAGCCCGTCGAGAATGACCTGGGTATGCGCCTCGGTACTCCGCGCCTGATCTGTATCTTCGACACGCAGGATCAGGGTTCCCCCCGTCTTTCTGGCGAAGAGCCAGTTGAACAGCGCAGTTCGCGCACCGCCGACGTGGAGGTATCCGGTAGGGGAGGGGGCGAACCGAAGCCGGGGTCGCTCGGCGGATGGGACAGGCATACCGGCAGGTGTGGTCAGGTCAGATACTCGGGTGAGCCGAAGCGCAACGTCGAGCGGCCGATCGGTCGGCACGCTCGACGCGCGGACAGCTGGAATTTCAACAAACGGAGCGGGAGGGATTCGAACCCTCGATAGGGCTTTTCAACCCTATAACGGTT
>CAZUES010000050.1:0-26152 GCA_964619465.1 uncultured Gemmatimonas sp. | reverse complement strand
CATGGCCTCGCTTCGGCACGACCTCAAACTCGCTTGGCGCGCATTGACGGCGCGAGGTCACCGGGCCGTCACGTTCACCGCAATCGTAGCGCTGGGCATCGGCATCGGCGCTACGGCGGCGGTCTTCAGCGTGGTCGACGGCCTGCTGCTCCGCCCGCTGCCGTATCCGGACGCAAACCAGGTCGTGACGTTGGGCGAATCGCGCGGCGAGCGGGACGGAGCCGAGTCGGTGCTTTTCGGCCAGATGGTGTCCGGTCCGAATCTCGACGATGTGCGGCGGGCCAGTCGCTCGTTCAAGAGCCTGTCCGCCTACCGCTACGGGATCGCCAACCTGTCCGGCGATGCCCCCGCTGAGACCCTGATCGGCATCTACCTGGATCCCGAGCTGTGGAACACGCTTGGTGCGGACCGTCCGGACGGATGGCGACCCGCGGCCGGGCGGATGTTCGACGCGGAGACGGGTGCTGTGGGCCGGCCGGTGGTCGTCCTCTCGCATGAGCTCTGGCAGCGTCGCTTCCATGCCGATCCGACCGTCGTCGGGCGGGCACTAACGATCGATGGGGCCTCCTTCGTCGTCTCGGGGGTGCTCCCGGCGACGTTCGAGTTCCCTTCCACGATACCGACGACGGTCAATCTCCCGGTGCGGGTGCCGGACCTGTTCTTTCCGCACACGGTACCTCCCGGATTGGGCCAACGCGGCAATGCCAACCATATCGGTATCGGCCGGCTCGAGCCGGGCGTCTCGGTCGAGGCGGCGCAACGCGAGCTCGACGAGATTGCCGCTGCGCTTGCTCGGGAGTATCCGGCGGCAAATGCGAACCTCGGGTTGCGCGTCACGAAGCTCCAGGACCGCACCAGCGGCCACCTGCGTCCGGTGCTGTTCACCTTGCTCGGCGCCATGGCGCTGGTGCTGATCGTCGCCTGCGTCAACGTGGCCAATCTGCTGGTGGCGCGTGGCCAGGCGCGCATGCACGAGTTCGGCGTCCGCGCGGCGCTGGGGGCGTCTCGGAGCGCATTGATTCGGCAGCTCCTGGTCGAAAGCGCCCTGATCGGGCTCGCCGGCCTGGGCCTGGGCCTCTGGTTCGCTGCGGGCGGCCTGGCCGGGCTCCTGGCTGCCGCACCCGGGAGCATCGATCGGCTGCAGGCCATCACGCTCGACGGCCGGGTCATCGTGTTCTCGGCGTTGCTGGCGGGCATCACCACGCTCGCGTTCGGGATCTATCCCGCGCTGGCGCTGAGCGGCGCGTCGCCGGGCGGCGCGTTGCAGGCGTCGGATCGGAGCGGTCGGAGCCGCTCCGAGGTGCGGGCGCGGCGCGTGCTGGTCATCGCGGAGGTGGCGGTGTCGCTCGTGCTGGTGACGGTCGCGTCGCTGCTGATCCGCAGCTATCAGAACGTGCGGGCGATCGACGACGGCTTCGATACGAAGCAGACGCTGAGCTTCTTCATCCAGCTCCCGCTGAGCCGGTATCCGACCGACTCGTCGCACCGGGCGTTCTTCCGGACGCTGACGGCGCGTCTGGGTGAGGTGCCCGGGATCGAAGGGGCCGCGCCGATCAATACGCCGCCCCTTACCGGCACGGGCAACTCGGGAGACGTCATCCCCGAAGGCCGCGACGACATCCCGCAGGCTGAGCGCCCGGAAGCGGCGGTCCGCCAGGTCGGGCCCGGCTATTTCGACCTGATGCGGATCCGGGTGACGGCGGGCCGCGCCTTCGATGTTTCGGACGACGCCACCCGACCCGACGTCGCCGTCGTGACCGAGGAGTTGGCGCAGCGTCTGTTCGGCTCGGAGTCGCCGCTGGGACGGCGGATCCGCGTCTGGAGCCAGACGCGGGAGATCGTCGGCGTGGCCGCCGGGATTCGCGAGAACGGGCCCGAGATCGCCGTGGCGTATGCCGTCTACATGCCCTTCGAGCAGTTCGTATTCGACGGCGGCGGGGTGGTGGTGCGCACGACCGGTGATCCGCGCGGCATGATCGAGCCGATCCGCACCGCCGTGGCGAGCCTCGATCCCGATCTCGCGATCCTGGGCGCCCGCCCGATGACGGACAATCTGGCCGCGCTCGTTGCGCAGCGTCGGTTCGCCACCATGCTACTGGGCAGCTTTGCCGGCATCGCCCTGTTCCTGGCGGCTACCGGGCTGGCCGGCGTCCTGACGTTCCTGGTCGGTCGGCAGCGGCGGGAAATCGGGCTCCGGCTCGCGCTGGGCGCCGACACGCGCGACGTCGTGATGGGCGTGGTACGCAACGGGCTGTCCCTCGCGGCGATCGGAATCGGTGTCGGCGCGGTGGCGAGCCTTACGGTGGGCCTGGCCATCCGGCACTTCCTCTACGGGATCGACGCACGCGATCCGATCCCGTTACTCTGGGTTGGGGCGGTCTTGCTCGGTGTGACCCTGATCGCCACTTGGCTTCCCGCCAGGCGCGCTGCAGCGGTGCCGCCCATCGAAGTGCTCAAGGACTGATGGTGCCGCGAGGTATTCTCGGTGGGCATGCTGCCTGCCTGGAGCGTTCTGGACGCACGAGTAGGCACCAACTCTCTTTATCCCCTACATTCCCCTCATGATTCAACTCGCCAACATCGAAAAGTTCTTCCAGACCGGGCCGACCCGCACCTATGTGCTGCGGCAGGCCAACCTGGAAATCCGTCCCGGAGAGTTCGTCACCGTGATGGGCCCATCCGGTGCCGGCAAGTCGACGCTGCTGGGTATTCTCGGCATGCTGGATGCCAACTGGAGCGGCGAGTTCTTCTTTCTCGACCACGCCGTCCATGCCATGAAGCCGAAGCACCGGGCCGAACTCAACAAGCAGTACATCGGCTTCGTCTTCCAGCAGTACCACCTGATCGACAGCCTGACGGTCTACGAGAATATCGAGACTCCGCTCACCTACCGGGACTACGGTCGCGCCGAGCGGCAGGCCATGGTGGCCGACATCCTCGATCGCTTTCAGATCGTCGGCAAGAAAGATCTCTTCCCGAGCCAGCTCTCGGGCGGCCAGCAGCAGCTGGTCGGCGTGGCGCGGGCGGTGGTGGCCAAGCCGAAGCTGATCCTCGCGGACGAGCCGACCGGCAATCTCCACTCCGATCAGGCTCGCGAGATCATGGAACTGTTCACCCGGCTCAACGGGGAAGGGACCACGATCATCCAGGTGACCCACTCGCTCGAGAACGCCCAGTACGGCAATCGGATCATTCAACTCAAAGACGGTTGGGTCGTCGGCGAGGAACGGGTGCGATGAAGGAGAGCCCGCCGGTCGTCCTGCTGGCGGATGACCAGCCGGACGTGCTGGAGGCGCTCCGCCTGCTGCTCAAGGCCGAGGGGTTTCTGATTCAGACGGCCCACGTGCCGGAAGGCGTGATGGCAATCCTCGAGCGGAATGTCGTCGATGCCGCGCTGATCGATCTCAATTACACCCGCGATACCACCTCCGGACGAGAGGGGCTCGACCTGCTCTCGCGGATTCGGGCGCACGACCCGACCTTGCCGGTCATCGTGATGACGGCCTGGGGCAGCGTCGACAAAGCGGTCGAGGCGATGCGGTTTGGCGCGCGCGACTTCATCGAGAAGCCGTGGGACAACACCCGCCTGCTGACGACGCTGCGGACCCAGATCGAGTTGGCCCGCGCCCTCCGAGCGGCGACTCGGCTCGAACAGGAAAACCGGCTGCTGCGCAACACGGGGCTGCCCGAGCTGATCGCCGAGTCGGCGGTAATGCGCCCGATTCTGCAGGTGATGGAACGGATCGCACCAAGCGACGCCAATGTCCTGATCACCGGCGAACACGGCACCGGTAAGGAAGTGGTGGCCCGCTGGCTGCACGCCGCCTCGCGCCGGGCCGATAAGCCGCTCGTGATCGTCAATGCTGGCGGGCTGCCGGAAGGCGTCTTCGAGAGCGAACTCTTCGGGCACGTCAAAGGCGCGTTTACCGATGCCAAGACCGACCGGATCGGCCGCTTCGAGATGGCCAACGGGGGCACCTTGTTCCTCGACGAGATTGCCAACATCGGCATGGCGCAGCAGGCCCGCTTGCTGCGCGTCCTCCAGGCCGGTGAACTCGAACGGGTCGGATCCTCGGTGACCCGCCGGGTCGATGTCCGGGTCCTTGCCGCGACCAACGCCAACCTCCAGGCCGAAGTCGCCGCGGGCCGCTTCCGCGAGGACCTGCTATTCCGGCTCAATACCATCGAGATCAGGCTGCCCGGCTTGCGGGAACGCCAGGATGACATCCCGGCGCTGGCGGCTCATTTCCTGGGGCGATACGGTCAGCGCTATCAGCGGCCGCGCACCGGGTTTTCCGACGAGGCGCTGCAGGCGCTGCTCCGCTACGACTGGCCGGGCAATATCCGGGAACTCGACCACGCCATCGAGCGCGCCGTCCTGCTTTCCCAGGGCGAGCGGATCGAGGTCTGGGACCTGGGGCTACCCCGTCGCGAGGATCGCCCGGCCGGGCCCGATGAGCCGCTGAGCCTGGACGACCTCGAGCGGGATGCCATCAAGCAGGCCCTGGCCCGGTTCGACGGTAACGTGAGCCTCGCCGCCAAATCGCTCGGGGTCAGTCGCTCGGCGCTCTACCGACGGCTCCAGCGCTTCGGCTTATCTCCTTCCTGACCTGCTGCAGATGAAGCGCCGATTTGCTCCCGACCAGCGGATCCTGCTCTGGGCGCTGGCTGCGGGTCTGCCCGCCCTGGCGGTCGCGGCAGTACTGCTCTGGCGCACCCCGATAGACGGCTTGGCGCGCTGGACCTTGCTGGGCGGTCTGGTCGCCGTCTGGTTCTTCGCGGCCCGCACCGCGCAACTCCGTTTCGTCCGACCGCTCCAGGTCATCGCCAACATTCTGGCCGGTCTCAGGGAAGGCCACTTTACCATCCGGGCCCGGGAAGAAGAGGGTGACGATGTCCTGGGCGCGGTACGGCGAGAGCTCAATGCACTGAGCCAGTCGCTCAAGGAGCAGCGGCTTGGTGCGCTCGAATCGGATGTGTTGCTCAAGCGGCTGATGGAGGAGATCGACGTCGCCGTCTTTGCCTTCGATCCCGAGGGAATGCTCCGGGTGGCCAACAAGGCGGGCGAACGGCTGCTGGGCCAGCCGATCGAACGGCTGCTCGGCCGCACGGCTGCGTACCTGGGGCTCGATGCCTGCCTGACCGGAGAAACGCCCCGGATCGTGCCGCTCGAGGTCGGCGGGGCCGGCGGCGGGCGCTGGGAGGTCCGGCGGCGGAGTTTTCGGCAGGGAGGGCTGCCGCTCGAACTGGTGGTGCTGACCGACTTGAGCCGAGTGCTCCGGTCCGAGGAGCGTCAGGTCTGGCAACGCCTGGTGCGGGTGTTGAGTCACGAGATCAACAACTCGCTCGCGCCGATCAAGTCGGTGGCCGGGACGCTGACCCAGATGCTCGATCGCAACCCGCGGCCGGCCGACTACGAAGAGGATCTCCGTCGCGGCCTCGAGGTGGTTGCCGGCCGATCCGACTCGCTCAATCGCTTCATGGGGTCGTATGCGCGGCTGGCCAAGCTCCCGCCTCCCACTCCTCGGCCGATGCGGGTGCTCGATTGGGTCAGTCGGGTGGTCCTGCTCGAGCAGCGGCAGCAGGTGCGCATCATTCCCGGGCCGGATGTTACCATTGTGGCCGACGGCGACCAGCTCGATCAGGTGCTCATCAACCTGATCAAGAACGCCGTCGAGGCGTCCGGGCCGGATGGCGGGGCCGTCGAAGTCAGCTGGACCGACACCGGCTCATGGTTCGAGATGGTGGTGCGCGACGAGGGGTCCGGCCTGGCGTCGACGACAAACCTCTTCGTTCCGTTTTACACCACCAAGCCCAGCGGCACCGGGGTGGGCCTCGTCTTCTCCCGTCAGGTCATCGAGGCCCACGGCGGACACCTGACTTTGACCAACCGAAGCGATCGTTCCGGCGCCGAAGCCCGGATTGCCCTGCCCAAACACCTCCCCCACGCCTAGCAGGATCGCCCATTTTGCGGTAGCTTGGAAGGTTGTGTCCGGCGCTGACGTGTCCGGTAATCTGTTGTGTTACAACGATTTGCGGGGTGTGGCTTTGGCTGGAATGGGACCGGAAATCACCCTCGGCGGGTACATGGCAAAGCACGACCGGGCCGCCGCGTTCGGCGGTGCCGATGGCCACGCCTACAGCTGCGCCGTGTATGTGGCGGAGGAGCCGGACCACCGGGGCCGTTTTGGCGCGGCACTGCTCTTTGTCCGATGGGATCCGACCGGTCATCACCCGACCGGCCATGTCGAAACCGACTTTCTGATCTATGGCGAGTCGAGGGCTGCGGCCGAAGAGCGGATCGGCGCATTGTCCCTCTTCGACGTCAAGGCGGCGCTCGACGACGCCATCAGCGCTCGGCCGGAGGGGTGGTAGTGCCGCGTCGGGGGCTGGTGCTGGCACGATCGGGCTCGACCTATCGTGTCGCAACCGCCAACGGCGAGATCGACGCGGTATTGCGCGGCAAGGCGAAGCGAGAGGACAGAGACCGGGTTGTTGCCGGTGATCACGTCCTGCTCGACGCGACTGATCGCCAGGGTGTGGCGGCAATCGTCGGAATTGAACCGCGCCGCAATATCCTGGAACGACGCAATCCGACCGGGCGCCGCAGCCGCCCGATTGCCGCCAATCTCGACCGGGTGCTGGTGCTGACGGCGGTAACCCATCCGGCCCCCAACTTGGGGTTACTCGACCGGCTGCTGGTCATCGCAGAAGCGAACGACATTCCCGCTGGTATCGTCATCACCAAGATCGACCTCGATACTCACGCCGATCTGAGCCTGCGCTTTCGCAACGCGGGCTATCCGGTCTGGCCGGTCAGCGTCCGGACCGGCGAAGGCGTTGCGGAGCTGACGGAGGCGATTCGCGGTCACGTTAGCTTGCTGACGGGATCGTCGGGGGTCGGCAAGACGAGCCTGCTCAATCGGATCCAGCCTGGACTGGGCCTCCGAACCGGGGAACTCTCCGCCAAGATCGGTCGCGGTAAGAACACCACGGTCACTGCCGTGATGGTACCGGTGGAGGGCGGCGGATATCTGGTCGACACTCCGGGTTTCAGTGATGTCGGCGTCTGGGCCGCCGAGCCGCGCGAGCTGATCCACTGTTTTCCCGAAATGGGCAAGCTGGTGGGTCAGTGCAAGTTCCCCGATTGTCACCATCTGACAGAACCCGGTTGCGCCGTCCGCGAGGCGGTCGAGCAGGGCAATGTCGACGCGGGTCGCTACGAAAGCTTCAAGCAGCTCCGTGACGAACTCACGTCGGCGCCGCGCCACTGGGAATAACCGAATCACCGTTCGAGGGGGCAACATGAGTCGAAGCGGGTGGCTGGTCCTGGCGCTGGCGGGCGCCGCCGCATGCGCATCTGGCGGAGGCAGCGCCAGCCATGACATCGTGATCACCGGCGGTCGGGTCATCGATCCGGAATCCGGACTCGACGGGGTCCGGTCGGTCGGCATCCGCGACGGTAAGATCGTCACCGTTGCCACCGGCGAATTGACCGGCGCCAAGGTCATCGATGCCACGGGTCTGGTGGTGGCTCCCGGGTTCATCGATCTCCATGCCCACGGGCAGGATGACGAGAACTACCGGATCATGGCGCTCGACGGGGTCACCACGGCGCTCGAACTGGAAGTCGGCACCGACGATGTCCCCGGCTTCTATGCCAGTCGCGAAGGCAAGGCGCTGATCAACTACGGAGCCAGCATCGGCCACATCAAGGCCCGGATGGCCGTGATGGGTGACCAGGGCGCCTTCCTTCCCACCGGTCCAGGTGGGCGAGAGCCCGCCAGCGACGCGCAGATCGCCGAGATCCGCAATCGGATCGAGGCGGGGCTCGGTGCCGGGGCACTTGGCGTCGGTTTCGGTCTGCAGTACACGCCCGCTACGTCGAAGTGGGAAGTGCTGGAGATGTTTCGCGCGGCGGCGAAGTACGGCGCGCCGGCGCTGGTTCACACCCGTTCCTGGGGCACCACTGATCCCGGGAGCAGCATCGAGTCCTATCTCGAGGTGATTGCGGCAGCGGCGGTGACCGGCGCTCCGCTCCATTTCCATCATCTCAACAGCACCAGCCTCGAATCGACGCCTCGCACGCTCCAGGTCGTCGAAGAGGCTCGCGCGCGTGGCCTGCAGGTAACGGCCGAGGCCTATCCCTACAGTGCCGGTATGACGGAAATCAGCTCCCCGCTGCTCGACCAGTTCGAGAACGCACCCGATTCGATCTATGCCCGGATGCAACTCGTCTCCACCGGTGAGCGGCTGACCCGTCAGAGCTTCCGCGCCAACCGCAAGCCGGGCGTTGCCGTGATCCTGCATCTCAATACGCCGGAAATGGAAGCGCTGGCGATGAAGAGCCCGTTCACGGCCATTGCCAGCGATGGTCGATTGAACAATGGTCTTGGCCATCCGCGAAGTGCGGGAACCCGCGGGCGCCTCTTCGGGCATTACGTGCGGGAGACCAAACAGATCGAACTGGTCGACGCGATCCGGAAGTCCGCACTGCTTCCTGCGCAGATTCTCGAGGGAGTGGCACCCGCCTTTGCCGGCAAAGGCCGCGTCAAGGTCGGCGCCGATGCGGATCTGGTGCTCTTCGATCCGGCCACCGTCACCGATCGCTCGACCTATCAACAACCCAATCTTACCAGCGAAGGGTTTACCCACGTTCTGGTGGGCGGCGTTCCGGTGGTCGAGGGAGGTCAAGTGGTGAGCGGTGTGTTGCCCGGCAAGGGGGTTCGCGGCACCGGACAGCCCAAGGCTGCGTCAGCTGCCCAATAGCGGGTCGATGGTATTCGAGCGGGGGCCGGCTAGATCCCCACGGTTTCGCCGACGCCCGCTCGGAGCGTGTGCCAAAGAAATTTGAGCAGCGGCATGTCTTCGGCGCGTTTGAGCTTGATGAAGGCTGTTTTGATCGGTTCGCCGGGCTCGGGGTTGTCGACCCGGAGTTTAAAGTTGTTGGAAATGAAGCTTTCCAGGTGATTACCCAGGGAACGATCCCTGCTGACTTTGTCGAGCGTCTGGATGCGCAGGTCACGATACCTTGCTTGCAGGCGTCCCGTCGCGACATCATCCTCCACCTCGACCCGAAACCAGAGTGTGTCGACCTGGCCTTGCGTGATCCGGACACCCTCGAGGTCTACGGTCAACGGGTTGAGCATCGACGCTTCGAAGCTGCCGATGCCTCCCTCATAGCTCATGCTGAGCGCCGGCGCGAACAGATCGTACTGCATGGTCGTTCGGAGCTGTCCTTTGCCGGCCGCCGCAAACGCGAGGTCGATGGTTGCGGATTCGGTGGCCCGGTCCCGTTGATTGGTGATGTTGCGTATCCCGAGTGCAATGTCCGCGAATTCGAACCGACCGTAGCGCGCGCCGTCGTCGGCCCGTTCCCGATAAAGCAGTTGACCCCCGGCAATATCCAACTGGCCGATCGTCACGGCGGTCCCGAGCTGCTGTAGCGCCTGGTGCGGTAGCACCGGACCGGCTCCCTCTTTGGTCGGGATCTGCCGATCGAGTGAGATCACCACCTCCGGCGCCGTCAGAATGACGTGGCCGGCATCGATCGAGCGACGGATCAGCGCCCCGAGCCGGATCCCGGTTATTTCAATTTGCGGAATGCGGACGGTGTAGAGATCGCGCGGCGCCGTCTTGGCGCTGCGCAGTTCCGCTAGGCGGGCGCTGTCCAGGTGGAGCTGTACATCCGTGGCGGTGTACCGCCCGGCGAAGAGGGCCAGTGAGGAAGTACCGATCGAAACCCGGTAAAGGCCGTCCGAGGATGAACTGAGGCTGCGGTTGATGCGGTCTTCCAGTGCCTCGGGCTTCGCTTGCGCCGCAATGACACGCTCGGCAATCAGGCCGAGTGCAATCAGGGTCGCCACGATGATGGCAATCCAGAGCCACAGCCGCGTGCGACGACTCGATGCTCGTTTGGGTTCCGCCATGGCGCTCTCCCGTTGATCGGAGCCTGGCCGCGCGGAGTGGTCCGAGCGGCCGGCTATTCAAGGGAGACGTAGCGAAAGGCTCCGGCCTGCACGGCCGGCGGTCAGGATGCCGGGGGCGTCTTGAGGGTCCAGCGGGTGGTGTCCCGGGTGTCGACCTTGGCCATCATCCGGTCGAAGGCCTCCTGCAGGTCGATCTTTTCCCGATTGGCCATGCAGATCAGCACGAACAGAATGTCGGCCATCTCCATCCCGAGGTCTCCCTCGGGCTCCGACTTTTTCTTGGTCTTCTGTCCGAAGCGGTGGTTCACTTCCCGCGCCAGTTCGCCCACCTCTTCCGCCAGGCGCGCAAGGTTGGTCAGCGGGTGAAAGTACCCCTCCTCGAACTGCGAGATCCAGCCGTCGACCCGTTGCTGGCATTCGGCCAGCGTCGATCCGCGCTCGTTCATGGCGTCCGCTTCCTCGCTGGCTCGGTCAGGTGGTCTGCAGCGCGCGGATCAGCGCCTTGCAGAAAACGGGAAGGTCGGCCGGGGTGCGGGAGGAAATCAGGTTGCCGTCCACCACGACCGGGCTGTCCTCCCACAACATGCCGGCGTTTTCGAGGTCGTCCCGGATGGCCCCGACGCTGGTGCCCCGCTTACCGCGCACGATCTTGGCGGAAATCGGCACCCAGCCCGCGTGGCAGATGAAGGCTACCGGCTTGCCCGCGTCGCAGATTTCCTTGGTGAGCGACAGCACCTTGGCCGATCGGCGTAGGATGTCGGGGGCAAATCCACCGGGGATCACCAGGGCGTCGAAGTCCGCAGCGGACAGGGAATCCACGTCGGTGTCGACCGTAACCGGGTAGCCTCGCTTGCCCTGATAGGTCTTTTCGCCCAGGCCGGCGACCACCGTGGTAGCCCCCTCCTCCTCGAGCCGGATTTTGGGGTACCAGAGCTCGAGGTCCTCGTAATAGGCGGCGGCAAAGATCAACACGCGTTTTCCGGCAAGCGACATGGCATCCTCCACAGCGGTGGTGCGGTATCTTTCAGGGAGCGGCCCCAATTCTAACCGCGTCGACCTGCCGACCCGTCTTCTACAGGATAGTGCCTTCTATGCGTTCGCGTGACCAGATCCTTGCCAATCTCGAGACCATCTATCGGGAGTCCTTCCAGCGGGCGCAGGAAAGCGAAGACCCGGTCCGGATGGCTGAACTGGACTGCGCCTATGTGCGGGACCAGTTGACCATGGAAATCCTGCTCGACGTGCGCGACCTGTTCTCGGTGGCGCCGGCCGCCAAACAGGGGGGAACCGCGCTCGAGAAGCTGGAAGCGATCCGCCGCTTTACCAAAATCCGCTGATCCCAGGAATCCCCCATGCCGATTCGCTCCGTGCGCTCCGTTCTGGTTCTCGGTCTTCTGCTCCTGCCGGCCTGCCGCTCAGAGGCGCCGGCCGACCTCGTCATCTTCGGTACCGTCTGGACGGCAGACCCGCAAACGCCCCGTGCCCAAGCCATTGCTATCCGAGGCGACAGCATCGCGGCGGTCGGCGACAGCGCATCGGTTGCTGCGTTGATCGGCTCCAAAACTGAGCGGATCGACAATCCGGGCGGCCTGGTGATGCCCGGCTTCATCGACGATCATGTCCATCTGGCCATGGGTGGCCATCAGCTGTCCAACGTCGATCTCCGCGACGCGTCGACGCCGGAAGAGTTCATCCGGCGCATCGCCGAGTTTGTGCGGACCCGTCCGGCGGGCAGTTGGATTCTGAGAGGCACCTGGGACCATGAACTCTGGCCGGGAGCGCCACTCCCCGACCGGAGCTGGATCGACTCGGTCACCCCGGATCATCCCGTCTTCGTTACCCGCCTGGATGGTCACATGAGCCTGGCCAATTCGGCGGCGCTCCGTGCGGCGGGAATCGATCGCTCGATTCGCGACATTCCCGGCGGCGAGATTGTGCGCCGACGGGACGGTGAGTTGACCGGCATGTTCAAGGACGCGGCGATGGGCGCCATTCGGGCCGCCATTCCACCGACCAGTCCGTCCCAGCTCGATTCCATTGTCGGGCGGGCCATCCGGCACGCGGCGTCAGTC
Organism: uncultured Gemmatimonas sp.; assembly: GCA_964619465.1. Taxonomy (GTDB): domain Bacteria; phylum Gemmatimonadota; class Gemmatimonadetes; order Gemmatimonadales; family GWC2-71-9; genus SHZU01. Next base: position 14,151 of record CAZUES010000050.1, on the reverse strand, counting down.
GGCGTTACCAGCATGGCAAGCGTGAGCAGCTCCTGGGCCGATGTCGCAGCACTCCGTCGCGCCCGCTCGGAGGGGACGCTGACCATGCGGGTTTCGAGCTATCTGCCGCTCGACGAGTGGCGTTCGGTGGCGGATTCGGTGACGCGTTCCGGTCCGGGAGACGACTGGCTTCGCGCGGCGGGTGTCAAAGGATTCGTCGACGGATCGCTGGGGTCGACCACGGCGTACTTCGATGCGCCCTTCAGCGACGCGCCCTCGACCAGCGGCTTCCTGGTGCATCCGGCGGATTCGCTGCGGCGCTGGATCACGGCGGCCGACTCGTCCGGCCTGCAGGTCGTGGTCCACGCCATCGGTGACCGCGCCAACGGACTGCTGCTCGACCTGTTCGACGAAGCGGCCCGCACCAACGGGGCGCGCGACCGCCGCTTTCGGATCGAGCATGCGCAGCACATCCGTCCGGCCGACCTGCCCAGGTTTGCGGCGCTTGGTGTGATCCCGTCGATGCAGCCCTACCATGCCGCCGACGATGGTCGCTGGGCAGAAAAGCGGATCGGTGCGGAGCGGATCAAGACTACCTATGCCTTCCGCTCGCTGCTTGACGCCAAGGCGCGTCTCGTCTTCGGCTCGGACTGGACCGTGGCGCCGCTTGAACCGATGCTTGGCGTCAAAGCGGCGGTGACCCGACAGACCATCGACGGCCGCGGCGTCTTCGTGCCCGAGGAGCGGATCACGGTCGAAGAGGCCCTGCGCGCCTATACCGTCGATAATGCCTATGCCATGTACCTGGATCAGGTGGTCGGCCGGCTGGCGGTGGGGATGAAGGCGGACGTGGTCGTACTGGATCGCGATCCGTTGACGATTCCCGCCGAAGAACTCGATCGGGTCCGGCCGCGTGCAACGGTCGTCGCGGGCCGAGTGGTCTATCGCGCCCCATGAACGGTCCCGGACGACTGAGGCTCGCGGTTGGTGCGGTCGGCGGCGCCCTGACGGGTTTGCTGGCCGGCCTGCTGATCGGGGCCATGATGGACGGCGAGCGTGGCCGGTCGGTTGTCGGCTACACGCTCGGCGTCATGCCGCTTGCTGCGCTCATGGGTGCGACGGCGGCGGCGTGGTTCGCGCGGACTACGGAGACGACGCGGTCGAGTCGGTTGTTCGGCGGTCTGTTCGCCGTCGGCGCGGCCGTAGCTGTGTCGCTGGTTCTCGGCGCCATCCGGTTCCGGGTCGCCGGAGCAACCGGCTTGATTTCGACGCGTGCCTTGTGGTACACCGCGGAGTTCCTGATGGTGGTCGGTCTCCTGCCGGCTGTCGCGATGCTCGGCGCCGGTGCCGTGCGGCGATGGGAGACGGCTTCCGCACTCGGCCGACCTGTCGCCCCCCTGGCCCTCGGTGCTACCGCAGCGCTCCTCGCGGGCCCGGTCGTCATCGGTGTGGCGGCCCTCGCTGCCCTGGCGACGCCGGTCACGGTGACCATACTCGTTGTCATCCTGATCGTTACCTTCCGAGTACGCCTCCCCTGAGGGCCGCCTTGTACTTTCCGATTCGGCCCGGCCCGACGTTAGGCACTCCGCGACCGATCCGAAGGGCGCATTTTCGTCCTTCACGGGGTTTCGCTCGGAGCGAACCTGTCTCCCCGGCGGTGGTCGCGCCGGGGGCCGCCGCGGGGTAAATTGGGGGGCTTAGTCGATCGGAGCTCCGGCGCCGACGTAAACTGTTGCAGACCCTAGACATACGGCTATCCATGGCGACTCGAACGTCTTCTCGCGCCAAGGCATCGGCGCGTCTCGATAAAGCCGAACTCCTTTCCATCTATCGCACCATGTTCCTCTCTCGGCGCGTTGATGACAAGGAGATTCAGCTCAAGCGCCAGAACAAGATCTTCTTCCAGATTTCGGGCGCTGGGCACGAAGCCATCCTGACGGCCGCCGCCAAGGTGCTGCGCGCGGGGCACGACTGGTTCTACCTCTACTACCGCGATCGCGCGCTCTGCCTGGGGCTTGGCATGACCGCGACCGAAATGCTGCTTTCGGCCGTCGCGGCCGCCGACGATCCGAACTCCGGAGGCCGGCAGATGCCGTCGCACTGGGGCCACAAGGATCTCAATATCGTCAGCGCGTCGAGCCCGACAGGTACGCAGTTCCTGCAGGGTGTCGGCGCCGCGGAAGCGTGGCTGCGCTACAGTCAGAACGACGCGATTACCGACCGCGATCAGTATAGCAAGTCGGACGAAGTCGTCCTGATCACCACCGGCGACGGCACCACCAGCGAGGGCGAGTTCTGGGAGTCGCTCAACACCGCCTGCAATCTCAAATTGCCGGTGGTCTATCTGGTCGAAGACAACAAGTACGCCATTTCGGTGCCGGTCGAGGTCAATACCGCCGGTGGATCGATTTCCAAGCTGGTGGCCAGTTTCCCGGGGCTTTTCATCCAGGAAGTCGACGGCTGCGATCCGCTCGCATCCTATGACGTGATGCAGAAGGCAGTCGACTACGCCCGGCAGCGGAAGGGCCCCGCGCTGGTGCATGCGCACGTCATCCGCCCCTACAGTCACTCGCTCTCGGATGACGAGATCCTCTACCGGCCGGCGGCAGAACGGCAGGAAGATGCAACCCGCGATCCGATCACGGCCTTCCCGGCCTACCTGATCGAGCAGGGGATTGCCACCGAAGCGGAAATCGAGGCCATCAAGCGGGAAGTGGACGAAGAGGTCGATGTGGCGACCGAAGTCGCTCTGGCATCTCCGCAGCCGGCGACCGACACGATCTATCAGTACGTCTACTCTCCCGACGTCGATCCGACTTCGGAACAATTCGACACCGAAGACGATCCTCAGTTCTCCGGCGACCCGACCACCATGGTCGATCTGCTCAACGTCTGTATGAAGGACGAGATGGTCCGCGACCAGCGGATCCTCGTCTTCGGCGAAGACGTCGCCGATGTGAGCCGCGACCAGTACCTCGGCCAGGTCAAGGGCAAGGGTGGCGTCTTCAAGGTCACCTGGGGTCTGCAGAACAAGTTCGGCAGCCACCGCGTCTACAACTCGCCGCTGGCCGAAGCGAACATCGTCGGTCGTGCCATCGGCCTCGCAACCCGCGGATTCAAGCCGGTGGTCGAGATTCAGTTCTTCGACTACATCTGGCCCGCCTACATGCAGATTCGGGACGAACTCGCGATCCTGCGCTGGCGCTCCAACAACGACTGGCCCGCGCCGGTGGTGGTCCGGGTCACCTACGGCGGCTATCTCAAGGGTGGCGCGCCGTATCATTCCCAGACCGGTGCTTCGATCTTCACCGCCATTCCCGGCCTGCGGGTCATCTGCCCGGCAACCGCGCTCGACGCCAATGGCTTGCTCCGCACCACCATCCGCTGCGAAGATCCGGTACTCTTCCTGGAGCACAAGCACCTCTATCGCCAGACCTACAACAAGGCGCCGAACCCGGGTCCCAATTTCATGATCCCGTTCGGCAAGGCCAAGGTCGTCCGCGAAGGCACCGACCTCACGGTCGTGACCTACGGCGCCACGGTGCAGCGCTCTATCGTGGCGGCCAAGGCCATGGAAGAAGAGCATGGCGCCAGCGTCGAAGTGATCGATCTGCGCAGCCTGTCGCCGGTGGACTGGGAAACCATCTATGAGTCGGTCAAGAAGACGAGCCGCGTCATGGTCGTCTACGAAGACTCGCTCTCGTGGGGATACGGCGCAGAGATCGCCGCGCGGATCGCCGATGAGACCTTCAGCTACCTCGATGCGCCGGTTCGCCGAGTCGCGTCGACGGATACGTTCGTGGCGTACGCGCCGGAACTGGAGGATGTGATTCTGCCGCAGGTGCCGGGTATCAAGAAGGCGATGGAGGAAATCCTGGCGTTCTAGAGCGCGTCGCCCAACCGCTCGATCCGATCCCCCGGGGTGTCCATGGACCTCCGGGGGATCGTCTTTGGGGGTTCCCGGCGACGTCCTCTTGATCGTCACATCTTGACGGTCAAGATGAGTGGCAGTATCGTTGCCAGGAGCAACGCGTTCACCCGGAGCCGCCAGTGACCGATCCCAACACCGATGTCATCCAGGGCACCCTGGACATGCTGATCCTCAAGACGCTGAGCCTCACTCCGATGCACGGGTTCGGCATCGCGCGCCGGATCGAGCAGATTTCACGTGACGTCTTCAAGGTCAATCCGGGCTCGCTCCTGGTGGCGTTGCAGCGGCTCGAGCGCGCCGGCTGGCTCGACGCCGAATGGCGTCGGACCGAGCACGGACGCCGCGCCCGATTCTACAGCCTGACGCGGGCGGGCCATAAGCAGCTCGATCTCGAGACCGCCGATTGGACGCGGCGTGTCGCCGCGGTGGCTCGGCTCCTCAGGGCCGAGGGCTGACCATGTCGCTCTGGCGCCAGCTGACCCGCGGGCTCTCGGGTCTGGTCCATCGTGCCAGAGCCGCGCAGGACGCCGACGACGAGGTCCGCCACTATCTCGAGCAGGCTACCGCCGAGCATCTGGCTCGGGGTTTGAGTCCCGAAGCCGCGCGCCGTGCCGCCCGGCTCGAGCTGGGCAGCGTAACCGCAACGACCGAAGAACTGCGCAGCTATGGATGGGAACGCGCGGTCGAGGCCGTGGCGACGGACCTGCGCCATGCCGCGCGCAGGCTGCGCATGGAGCCCGGCTTCACGGCGGTTACCGTTCTCACGCTGGCGCTCGGCATCGGCGCCAGCACGGCCATCATGAGCGCGGTGGGCCCGATCCTGTTCCGGCCGCTGCCATATCCGGACCCGAATCGGATCATGGCCGTTTGGGACGTCGGCACCGACGGTGTGTTGGTCGAGACGACATTCAACACCCATCGGGAGCTGCGCGTGCGCACCACGGCGTTTGAGGCGCTGGCGGTGTTCCGTCCCTGGCAGCCGACCCTGACCGGTTCCCACGAGCCCGAGCAGCTGGAAGCGCAGCGGGTCAGTTGGGAGTTTCTCCGCGTGCTGGGCGTGCCCCCCGCGCTGGGTCGCGACTTCGAGGCCGCGGACGACCGTGGCGGCGCAGCAGGCGCTGTGATGCTGAGTGACGGACTCTGGCGGCGCCGCTTCGGCGCCGACCCCGCCATCATCGGGCGACCCGTGACGCTGAGCGACGAGAGTTACGTTGTGGTCGGGGTGATGCCGCCGCAGTTCGAGAACGTGCTCGGGCCCGCGGCCGAACTCTGGACGCCGCTCCGATACGAACCCGGCGAAGGGCGGGCCTGGGGTCACCACCTGCGCATGATCGGCAGGATCCGGCCCGGCGAGAGCCTCGATGGCGCCACCCGCGACCTGGCCGCGATCGCCGGCAATCCCGTGCCCGATTTCCCACGGGTTGCCTGGGCCGCGCTCGATCGGGGGCTCTCGGTCACCTCGCTCCACGCCGATCTCACCCGCGGTGCCCGGCCGGCGCTGCTCGCCCTGCTCGGCGCAGCAACGTTGCTCCTCGTCATCGCCTGCATCAACGTGACCAACCTGCTCCTGGGGCGGAGCGCCCGCCGCCGAGGCGAGTACGTGCTCCGGGCCACGCTGGGCGCCGGCGCCGGCCGGCTGCTGCGGCAGGCGGTCACCGAGAGTCTGTTGCTCGCTGCGCTGGGCGGAGCGGCCGGGATCGCGCTCGCGGCGTTCTGCATGCGCGCGCTGATCGCGCTCAGCCCTCCGGAGCTGCCGCGTCTGGGTGTGATCGGGCTCGACGGCTCGGTCCTCGCCTTCGCGATCGGCCTCACCCTGCTGGTCGGTCTCGTGTTGGGCGTGATTCCGGCTCGCGCGGCGGTTCGGGCCGATACAGAGGGCCGCCGACCCGTGGCCCGCCATGTCGTCCCGGGCGCCGGGCGCGCACGCGCGGTGCTGATCGTGACGCAGGTGGCGGCGGCGCTCGTGCTGCTGGTCGCTGCCGGTCTCCTGCTGCGCAGCATGCAGCGGGTACTGCAGATGGAACCCGGCTTCGACCCCGACCGCCGTCTCGCCATGCAGATTCGAGCCTCGGGGCTGCGCTATGCCGACGCCGGTTCGGCGCGCCGTTATTTCGCGGACGTGCTGGAGACCGTGCAGAGCGTGCCCGGTGTTGTCGACGCTGCCCTCACCAGCCAGTTGCCCCTGAGCGGCGATCTGGAACTCTATGGCGTACGCCTCGAACCGCCGGTGGACGAGGGCGAGGGTGAAGCAGGGGGGACGTTCCGCTATGCCGTAAGCCCCGGCTACATCGAGACGATGGGTATCCCGCTCCGGCAGGGTCGCCTGCTCCACGCCGGCGACCGCGCCGACGCCGTGCCGGTGGCCGTCGTGAGCGAGTCGTTCGCTCGGCGCCGGCTGCCGGGGATAGATCCGCTCGGGCGTCAGGTCCGCATTGGTGACAGCGGCCCGTTCGCCATCGTCGGCGTGGTGGGCGACGTCCGGCAGGTGTCCCTCGCGCTGAGCCAGTCCGACGCAGTCTATCTCCCGCTGGAGCAGGGCGGCGCGCGCAGCGATCTGGTGCTCTCGCTGGTGGTACGGACCGAGGGCAATCCCTCTGCACTCGCCGGCCGGGTCCGGCAGGCAGTCTGGTCGGTCGACAAAGATCATCCGGTGGTCCGGGTGGCCACGATGGAAGATCTGCTCTCGGCGAGCGGAGCCGAGCGTCGGTTCACGCTGATCGTCTTCCAGGCGTTTGCGCTTGCCGCGCTCGCCCTGGCCGCGGCCGGTCTCTACGGCGTGCTGTCGGGCAGTGTGACGGAGCGGACGCGGGAAATCGGGGTTCGCGCGGCCCTGGGCGCCACGCCACGCGGGATCCTGACCCTGGTCGTGCGCCAGGGCATGGCGCTGACCGTGATCGGCATCGCGGTCGGGCTGGCGGGCGCGGCCCTGACCACACGGGTGCTCGCAGCAATGCTGTTCGGCACCTCACCGCTCGACCCGGTCACCTTCCTGGCAGTCGTCATCCTGCTCGTGGTCGTGGCCCTCCTGGCCTGCGTGGCGCCCGCCTGGCGTGCCGTGCGAGTCCATCCGGCGAGCCCGCTCCGGGCCGAGTAGTCGGCCGAATAGGTTTCGCCCGGTGTATCGCTCGACGGTGAGGGAAACCTGCGCAGCCGGCGATACCCGGGCTGACTTCATTCGCCCGTGTCGGCCTGGTTGCTGAGCGGCTCGGCCGCTTCGAGCCGGGCGAGGAGATCCAGGAGCCCGCTCGCTTCCCAGGCACGGTTCCGCTTCGAGGCGGAGAGTGGGAGAAGCACGCCGCTTGCCTCGAGTTCACTCAGCGCCTGATGGATTGCCGACTTGGCCCGGCCGGTAGCCGCCGCGGCGACCGGCGCGCTGAGGATCGGATGCGCAGGCAGCAGGTCGATCACCGCCCACGCCGCCGCGCCCGCCCGCGGAGCGCCGGTTGCCCGCAGGCGCTCCCGCCAGTGCTCCATCAGGTCGTGTACGGCCTCGAGGTAGGCCGATGCCAGCCGCGCAGATTGCATCGCCGCGTTCGCGAAGTGCTCCAGCCAATACCCCAGATCGCCGTCCCGATAGCGGGTCAGCCCATCGAGATACGCGTCCCGCTTCGACGCGAGGACGACGCTGATCGGCGGGACGTACGCCGGGGTCAGGCCGCGCCGGCGCAGGATGGTGTGGATCAGCGCGCGGCCGGTCCGCCCGTTGCCGTCGTCGAACGGGTGAATCGTCTCGAACTGGGCATGCACCCGCGCCGCCTGGACCAGCGGCGACAGCGTCTCGTCGTTGACGGCGTCGCAGAGATCCTCCAGCAGGCCGGCGACGTGCTCGGGCGGTGGCGGTACGAAGTCGGCGCCGCAGGGATTGTAGTCGTTCCCGCCGATCCAGTTCTGGACCGTGCGGACCTGCCCCGCGATACGCGGGCTCGCCCGCTCCATGAGCGCCCGGTGGATGGCGGCGATTTCGCGCACCGAGAACCGCGCGACCTCCGTCGCCTCCCGGATCGCCACCTCCATCGCGTCGATGTTGGCCATGATCTCGAGCGCGGTGGGACCGGCCTTGCCCCCGGTCTCGAATCGCGCCTCGCTCCGGGCCAGTTCCCGGACGCCGAGTTGCATGCCCTCCACCTTGGACGAGGCAATCGATTCGGTGCGCAGGAGCAGCCTCGCGAGCGGTGCCAGAGCGGGATGGGCCACCGCGTTCAGGTTGCCGATCGCCTGCTCGGCCTCCGAGACTGCACCACTCACTTGGGCGTCGAGCGCAAATGCCGCCGTAGCGATCGGGTCCGGGACGAACGCTTCGTACCGACAGGCTCTCCGGTACCGGGCCGGCGCATAGAGGGTCGGATCGTGCGGCCAGATCCGCGTGATATAGTGTCCCGACATCCTGAACGACCGCCACTTCTTAGTTCAGTTTGTGGTATAAACTGAACTAAGAATAGGCATTGATTCAGGATAATTCAAGATGATACAATAAAATGACTTGTTTTGCTCCACAAAACACGTCTATATGTCTATACCTGTTTGTACTAGAGCGAACCGGGCAGACGTCATGCGTGTGGGGTGGGCGAGGCCGCCCTTGCCGAGAGGAAGATCTAGCGCTTGCGGCAGACCATCAGTTCGGTCGACGGGCTTTCCTGGCGCGACCGGAGCATGCGGCGCTCGATCGGATAGAGGAGCCGGCCTAGCAGTCCGCCCAGCCGGTCGTTGAGCAGCGCCGGTGATACCATGGCGGTCCAGGCCCAGCGGGCCAGGCGCGAGCGCGTGTCGGCCGGGTAGTTCATCAGCACGAACATCGGGACCCGCCGGATCACCTCGAACCCTGCCCGATCCAGCGCCGCTTCGATTTCGGGAAGCGATCGGCTCACCTGATGGTCGACCCGGATGGCTTCCTGATGCACGAAATTATCGGACCAGATGAACAGGCCGCCCGGCTTGAGCAGCTGGGCAATGTTCTCGAGCGCCCGCGTGTAGGCCTCGTCGTCGACGATATGAAACAGCACGTCGAAGGCGCTGACGACGTCGAAGTCATCGACCGCATCCGCCAGCGAACCGCGCAGAGGGGCGCCGATATCGGCTTGAAGAAAGCGGCCGTGAGGAAAGCGACGCTCCAGGTTCTGGACGGCCACGTCGGTCAGGTCGACCCCCGTGACCTTGGCGCCCAGGGCGAGCCAGCGCTCGACGTAGAAACCGGTGCCGGCACCGACCTCGAGCACGGCGAGCGGACGCGGCATCTCTGCCGTTTCTTCGGCCACGACGCGGTCGAAGACTTCGCCCCGGATCCGATACATCCATTCGTTGTATCGCCGGCCCAGCCGTAAATAGCCGACGCCTTCGAGCGTGAAGTGGTCCCGAAGGCGTCGTTCCCAGTAATCCCGCGTCGCGGTGGGGTTGGCCGTCAACTGGTGACCTCTTTGACCTCGCTCGCCGCAGCGATGAGGTGGTCGACGTCACGCGACAGGGCGCGGGCAGCCTGCGTGGCTTGCGTGAGGTCGCCGACTACGCCGCCCACACCGGCCGATCGAACCCGGATCAGGTCGAACCGGACGTTCTGCATGGCAAGCACACTCGACTCGAGGCGATCGGCCATGGCTCGGCGCCGCTCGAAGAGTTCGCTGGCGGTCCGGAACTGCTGTTCGAGCAAGCGGAACTGCCGATCCCGCTCCTCCGACTGGGGCTGGTCCGACAGCTCGACCAGGCGAGCCTTGATCTTCTCGGGCGCCTCGGTATGGCCGAAGCCCTGATCGAGGTCGTTGAGCGTCCGGCCCAGGTCGACGGCGCGGTTATACAGGGCCTCGGTCGTTTCGGCCACCTCGGGCAGCATGGCGCGGTCGGCCGCGGACAGCTTCTGCATCATGGCCATGATTGCGGCGCGGTCGGAGTGGACCTGGCGAACTTTGTCGTAGTGCGCCCCGTACTCGTCGACCCGCGGCGGGCCGATCGGACGCCGAGACTTGCCGCCCTTCGAGTTAGCCGCTTCGATGGCATCGTGCGCTGGCGGCCGGTTGAGCACGTCCCGCCAGCTGTACCCGGCCTGCCAGAGCTGGGCGTAGCTCTTGAGCAGCGGAATGCCCATGCCGCCGCCGACGAACAGAAACCACGGACTGTCGAGTCCGGTCGCGATGTTGAGCAGCAGCACGCCGCCCGTCACCGCTGCCCAGCGAGCGAACTGGTCGCGCACCTTCTGGACGATCTTGGGCTCGCCCGTGTCCGGCACGGGCAGCGCATCCTCCTGGGTACGGCGGACCCACTCCCCCCGGTCGTTGCGGACCCACTGCCCCCCCGCCAGCGAGGCAGGGCGCGCAGCGACCGGCGGCCGCGGCGCCAGAGCGCCAGGCCGAGGCGAGGGCCGGCCGCCGAGCGACTCCAGATACGGCTGCCCTGAGCGCCCGGTCTGAGCGGGCCGGGTTCTGGTGCCGGACGGTCGCGCGGCCTGCGGCCGGGTTCCCGTCGCAGAGGGCCGGTAGCCGGTGACAGTCCTGCTCTCGAGCGCTCGGCGCAGCGCGTCGGCGGTGGGCCAGCGATTTTCCGGGTCTTTTTCGAGGCAGCGGGCCACGGCCAGTGACAGATCCTCCGGCACCTCGGGCCGCACCAGGTGGAGCACCGGCGCCGGCTCGGTAATCTGCTTCATCAGAATGCCCGCCACGGTAGGCGCGTTGAACGGCAGTTCGCCGGTCAGCATCTGATACGTCACCACGCCGAGGCTGTAGAGATCGGAGCGGCCGTCGATTTCCCGCTCGCCGGCGGCCTGCTCGGGACTCATGAACTGGGGCGTTCCGATGGCCATCCCGACGCCCGTGAGCGTGGCGCCCGAGGTGCCGGAGAGCGCCTTGGCGATACCGAAGTCGGTCACCATGACCCGCCCGCGGGTGCCCTCGAGCAGGATGTTGTCCGGCTTGATGTCGCGGTGGATGACCGAAAAGCCATGGGCGACCGAGAGCGCGTCGGCCGTTTCTTTCATGATCCGGCGGGCCTCGTCCGGCGGCAGCTTACCCCGCCGCTTGATGCGCGCGCCGAGCGACTCGCCTTCGACGTAGCCCATCACGAAATAGACCAGGCCGGCGCCATCTCCGACGTCATGGATCGGAACGATGTGGGGGTGCGACAGGCGCGCGGAGGTCTGAGCTTCCCGGGTGAACCGCTCGCGAATTTCTCGCTGGAAAGCCAGTTCGGGTGGCAAGACTTTGATGGCGACGCGACGCTGCAGCCGCTCATCGCGGGCGCGATAGACGACTCCCATACCGCCGCGACCGATCTCGCCCTCGATAGTATAGGCGTCGCCCAGCGCCTCTTTGAGGCGCTGGGCGAGAGGGCGGTCAGTGTGGTCGGTCGGTTCTGTCATCCCGCGAGCGCGTTCCAATCGGCGAAACGTTGTAGCCGCAAGAGCTTACCAATTTCGCTCATGCATGCCTTGAGAGCAACCTTCTGAGCCGGATCGGCTGAGTCGGCTTTCCGGTCTTCCCGAACCCCCGCCAAACTGACATGTTCTCTGGACAGTGTCCTGGCGGAGAGGCAGGTATGGGAGTCTCATACGCACGGATCTGGCCGGGGGTTTCGCCGCTAAGTGGTTGATTGACATTGCTTTGATAGTTCGGTGACCGGCATGGCACGGCCGATGCCCCGTAAAGTCTCGATCCGCCGCAAACTCGATTTTCTGGGTGGCGGCGTTTGACTCAAGGGAAGGAATGAGACTATGAGTGAGCGACTGACTCTCCCGGTGCTGCCCTTGCGCGAGCTGGTGCTGTTCCCGGGAGTAACGACACCGATCGGTGCCGGCCGTCCTGGGACGGTGCGAGCCATCGAAGCGGCCTTGGCCTCGGAAGACAAGCTCATCCTCGCGCTCTGTCAGCGTGAGAACACCGAGCAAGTCACATCTGACGCTCTCTATACCATCGGAACCATCGCCAAAATCGCGCAGGTGCAGCGCGGCCTTTCCGGCATGCAGGTGTTGCTGCACGGTGAGCGGCGTGCCATCGCAATTCATTTGTCGGAACGGGACGGCTACCTCGAGGCGATCGCGCGCGACGCCGAAGAGCTTCCCCCCCTCAACGCCGAGGATGCGGCCTTCGTCGGGCTCTACCGCGAGGTCCGCCAGCGCGCCGCCGAGTTGGGGCAGAAGTCCGGCTTGCCGGAAGAGGTGGTGCAGCAGGTGCTGTCGGCCACGACGGACCCGGGCCGGTTTGCCGACCTGGTGGCCGGTTATATCGATGTCGGCGCGGTGCAGCGACAGGCGCTGCTCGAAACCCTGTCGGTCGAGGAGCGGCTCCGCCGGGTGCTGGTGCATGTGCAGCGGCAGATCGCCGTGCTCGATGCGCAGGAGGACATCAAGTCGCAGGTCCAGGAGGAACTGGGCGAGCGGCAGCGCGAGATGTTCCTGCGGGAGCAGCTCAAGCAGATCCGTAAAGAGCTGGGCGAAGAGGACGAGGCGGACGAGCTGGACGAACTCAAGACCAAGCTTGCCAATCTCGAGTTGCCCGCGGAAGCGCGGAAGGAAGTCGACCGCGAGCTGGGCCGCCTGGAGCGGATCGGCCGCGAGTCGATGGAAACCCAGGTCATCCGGAACTATCTGGAGACCATTGCGGAGCTGCCGTGGTCGCACCGGACCGATGAACATCTGGATCTCAAGGCCGCCTCCGATATCCTCGAGGAGGATCACTACGCCCTGGGCGACGTCAAGGACCGGGTGCTTGAGTTTCTGGCGGTCCGGCAGCTCAAGCAGGCGGAGGAAGTGACCGCCCGCAAAGAACGGGAGGCCGAGCGGGACGATACCGCCAAGACGGCCGAGAGCAGCGTCGCGACCGGCGAAGCGGAGCCACGGCAGCCACGCAGCAAGCCGGGCAATGCGGACGACAAGGCGCGTGGCCCGATCCTGCTCTTCATCGGCCCCCCGGGCGTCGGTAAGACATCGGTCGCGAAGTCGATTGCGCGATCGATGGGGCGGAAGTACGTCCGCATTTCGCTGGGTGGCGCCCGTGACGAGGCCGATATCCGCGGCCATCGCCGCACCTATGTCGGTGCCATGCCGGGTCGGATCATTCAGGGCCTCAAGCAGGTGGGCACCAAGAATCCGGTCTTTCTGCTCGACGAGATCGACAAGCTCGGTGTCTCCTTCCAGGGCGATCCGGCCTCGGCGCTGCTCGAGGTGCTCGACCCGGCGCAGAACGACAGCTTCGTCGACCACTATCTCGGCGTGCCGTTCGATCTTTCCGAGGTGCTCTTCATCTGCACGGCCAATTTCGTGCAGAACATTCCCGGGCCGCTGCTCGACCGGATGGAGAGTGTCGAATTCACCGGGTACACCGAGCGGGAGAAGGCCATCATCGCGCGGAAGTATCTGATTCCGCGGCAGCTGGAAGAGAACGGGCTGGAGCATCGCAATGTCGACCTCGCTCCCGAGGCGCTGGCCGATGTGATCAGCGAATACACCCGAGAGTCGGGTGTGCGGCAACTGGAGCGCGAAATCGGCAAGCTGGCCCGCAAGGTGGCACGTCGGATCGCGGCCGGTGAGGTCGAAGGACCGGTGACGATTACCAAGGAGATGGTCGACGAGTTCCTGGGCCGGGCCAAGGTCCACCCGGAAAAGGCGGCGCGCGAAGACCAGGTCGGCATTGCCACGGGCATGTACTACTCGCCCACCGGCGGCGACATCATGTTCGTCGAGGCGTCGACCATGCGCGGCAAGGGCGAGCTGGTCCTGACCGGCCAGCTGGGCGACGTGATGAAGGAGTCCGCTCGGGCGGCGTGGACCTACGCCCGCTCACATGCGGCCGGTCTCCGGATTCCCGACGACATGTTCGACCGGGATGTTCACATCCACGTCCCGGCGGGCGCCATCCCCAAAGATGGTCCCTCGGCCGGTATTACCATGGCGACCGCGCTGGTCTCGGCGCTCTCGGGTCGGCCGGCTCGGCATGACATCGCGATGACCGGTGAAATCACCTTGCGCGGTCGGGTGCTGCCGATCGGCGGGCTCAAGGAAAAAATCCTGGGCGCGGTTCGAGCGGGGATTCACTTCATCATCATCCCCAAGGACAATGAGGCCGACCTGGCCGACTTGCCCGAGGAGGTGCGACAGCAGGTTACCATCTATCCGGTGACCGAACTGGGCGAGGTTCTCGCACTGACCCTGCGCGGTGCTTCGTTCAAGGAAGGGCGCTTGCTCTTCGGCGACGACAACCCGCGTGACGTGGCACCGCTGGCGATCGGTTATCCGCACTGAATCACGCGAGCTGAAACCCTGTAAA
>CAZUES010000049.1:0-26827 GCA_964619465.1 uncultured Gemmatimonas sp. | reverse complement strand
AAATCCGGACCACTGCGCGGCTCCAGCATCCTCACATTCTGCCGTTGCTCGATTCGGGCGAGGCGGGCGGACGGCTCTACTACGTCATGCCGCTCGTCGCCGGCGAGACGCTCCGGTCACGGCTCGAGCGCGAACGACAGCTGCCGGTCCCTGACGCGGTGCGGATGGCCCGCGAGGTCGCGAGCGCGCTGGATTATGCCCACCGCCACGGTGTGATCCATCGCGACATCAAGCCCGAAAACATCTTGCTCCACGACGGCCAGGTCCAGGTGGCCGACTTCGGCATTGCACTGGCCGTGCAGGAGGCCGGGGGACAGCGCCTGACCCAGACCGGCCTCTCACTGGGCACGCCGCAGTACATGAGTCCCGAACAGGCCATGGGCGAGCGCACCATCGATGCGCGGAGCGATGTCTACGCGTTGGGCGCCGTCAGCTACGAGATGCTGACCGGCGAGCCGCCCTTTACCGGCGCCACGATCCAGCAAATCGTAGCACGCCTGATGGCCGAGGAACCCCGACCGCTCACGGTACAGCGAAAATCGATCCCCGAGGCGGTCGAGGCCGCGGTCCTCCGCGCCCTCGATAAGATTCCCGCCGACCGCTTCAGCACGGCCGCGGAATTCGCGGCTGCCCTCGACTTCCGTGATACGCCGACGGTGCGAACGGCAGCTCCTCGCCGACCGCAATCCGGACGCGGTCTGACGGTCGCGCTCGCATCGGTTGCTGCGCTGAGCATGGCAGCGGCGCTGTGGGCATGGACCCGGCCGGAGCGCCCGGCCGACGTCATTCGCTATCGGATTACCATCGACTCCGTCCCGGCCGTCAAAAACTGGGCGGGCGAAACCGCCATTTCCCCCGACGGGGCCGTCATTGTCCGCTCGGGGGGACAGAACGGCCTGCTCCTGATTCGCCGCCGCGACGAACTGGCTTTCTCCCCCCTTGCGGGGACGACCGGCGCCATCGCCCCCTTCTTCTCACCGGACGGCTCCCGGATCGGATACTCGGCCAACGGCACCATCTCAGCCGTGCCGACGGCCGGTGGCCCGCCGGTGGTGCTGATCGACTCACTGGGCGCCCCCGAAGCAGTAGCCTGGGGCGGCGATGGATACCTCTACCGCACCACCCTGACCGCAGGCACCCTGTCCATCGTGCGAAGCCAGCCCCGTCACGGCGCGCCCGTGGAACGGGTCACCGTGCTCGACACGCTCGGCGGCGAAATGACCCACTCGAGCCCCCATCTGCTCGACGACCAAAAGACCCTGCTCTTCCAGATCGGCCTTCGTGACGGTCGACGGGTGATCGGCGTCACCAAGGTCGGAACGCAGGGACACCGCGTGCTGCTTCCCGGCACCCGTGCCCGGTATGTGGGGGGCTATCTCGTCTTCGTGACGGGCGATGGCAAACTCTGGGCGCAGCCGTTCGACCCTTCGACACAGACGCTGTCCGGGACCGCCGTACAAGTCGGCGAGGGTGTTCCCGCTACCACGATCGGGCCGGTCGACTTTGCGGTATCGGCCTCCGGAACGCTGGTGTATTCCGTCGACGGTGCGGACAATCAGCGCGAACTTACCTGGGTCAGCCGCACGGGGCAGCGCGTACCGTTCGCCCCCGGGTGGACGGGAGAGTTCTCGAGCCCGGCGCTCTCCCCTGACGGGTCACGCATAGCCGTCACCGTGCATACCGATGGCCAATCGGGCATCTGGGTTCGTAACGTCAACGGCGGGATGCCGACCAAGTTGAGCGTCGAGCAGCGGAACAGCGTCGAACCCGCCTGGAGCGGGGACGGCCGCTGGGTGAGCTATCTGGCCGGCGCCGTCTCCTCGCTGGTTGGGGACGTATGGCGTCAACCGGCCGATGGCAGCGGCCGGGCCGAGCGCGTGGCAACCAGCGTCCGCCCGCTGTCGGAACAGACCTGGTCCGGCAACACCCTCCTGGTGCGCACGACTACGCCCACCCCCGGGTCGGGCGATATCCTGATGCTCCGCCACGGTATCGACACTGTGCTGGTACCGCTGATTGCGTCGGAGCGGACGGAATACTCTCCGGATGTTTCCCGTGACGGTAAATGGATTGCATGGGTATCGAACGAGACGGGCCGCTACGAAGTGTACGCCGCGTCGTTTGCCGATCCGGGGGCAGGCAAGTGGCCGATCTCGACAGCCGGCGGCAACAATCCGCGGTGGTCGCGCAGCGGCAACGAAATCTTCTATCTCGACGATCGCTCGAATCTGGTGGCGGTGCGCGTGACCACGTCCCCGGCATTTTCCGTAGAGAGCGCCCGGGTGCTCTTCAACGCGGCGGACTTCACGCAGCTGGCGGTATCGCGCCGCAACTACGACGTGGCCGCCGACGATCAGCGGTTTCTGATGGTGCAGCGGCCGGGCGGCGTCCGCAGCGGGCAGATCGTCGTGGTAGAGCACTGGCTGGACGAGATCCGTCGCACATCCGGCACCCGCCGCTGACACAACGAGGCCGCACGCTCAGGAGCCGACGCGGCCGATCGCGAGGGTCGCAAGCCGCTTGAGCGGTTCCTGCAGGGCGACATGATTACCCTCGCCGCCCACCATGACGTTCACCATGTACCGCCCCCTCCGCGCCACCCACATCGCCCCGTCTTTACTGGCGCCCCAGACCGCCTGTTCACCGACCCCGGACGCAGGGGACAGCTGAATCGCATCCTCCAGGTCCCGCGATGATTTCATCATCAGGTCCATACCGCGAATCGCGCCAGCCGGGTTCGGAAACTCGACCACGGCAATCCAGAGCATCCGCATACCCACCTGACGGCTACATCTCCATACCATCCCGCCGACATCCTCGTCCTCGTCAGGCCCTCTGGGCTTGCCGGGTGTCGGCTGACTTCCCAGCGCGGTAGTGATCTCCGCGGGCGTCACGATGGTACACGGATCCGGGGCAGACAACGGGAACGAACCGACCAGCAGCGGCATCAGAAACACCAGCATCGCAACGCTTCCTGGGCAGCTAGTAAGTCCTGCGGTTTCTCGAATCTACCGCACTCCGCCGGAGCTGCCACACTCGAATGATATCCGACCACTTCCCAAAGCAAGCGGAACCCGAGAGTATTGAGGTCCGACGAGACAGTCACCTTCCCAATGCCCCTCGGATTATGGACCCAGTCCGACCGACTGCCGCCATCGACATCGGCGGCGAAACCCTCGAGTACGCCGCGGCCGGTACGGGAACGCCGACGGTGGTCCTCATCAACGGCGCCGGAGGACCACTGGCCGGATGGGGCCGGATCTGGGCAGACCTGAGCAGGCGGACGTCGACCTTTGCCTACAATCGTCCCGGGATCGGCCGCAGTGCGAAGCCGACCCGACCGCAGGCCGGCTCACACCTGGTTTCGTCGCTGGTTGCACTGCTGCAACGAGCCCAGCAATCCCCGCCGTACGTTCTGGTCGGACATTCGCTCGGTGGGCTGATCGCGAACCTCTTTGCCCGGGCACATCCCGACCTGGTGGCCGGCGCGGTCTTGATCGAGGCGACGTCTCCCGACGATCCCGAACGAATGGCGGAGCACGAAACCCGGCTCCAGCGACTGGTCCGCCGAGCGCTCGATACGGTGTCGCCCACGTCTCCTTTGTCCGAGGTAAAGCAGGTCATGACCACGGTTGCCGAAGTGCGGCAGGCGCCGCCATTCCCCGCCATACCGCTGATCGTCGTGACCGGAACGAAGCCGATGATGCAATGGGCCACCTCGCCGGAAGCTCTTGCAACCCGCACGGCGCACCAGCGTCAGTTGGTCGCGCTGTCGCCCCTGGGTCGGCAGATCGAGGCGACCCGGAGCGGACATTTCCCGCAGCTTACGGAACCGGATGTCGTGATCGGAGCAATCGGCCAGATCCTCGACCGCCTCGACCCTCACGGGTAACGGCCCAGTCACGCGGGGGAAGGTATCACAGGGGATGACTTCAACCTGCTGATAGCCGATGAGCCCATGCCGGCCCCTGACTCGGGGGGCAGAGCGATCTAGTTTTGATGGGCGGGCCTTCCGGACCCGCCCTTTTTTTCTGTCCTCAAGCTCCGAGACTCCAATGACGCGGTTCGTCGTCGCCGTATCTGCACTGCTCCTGATGTCTTCGCCCGCCGTTGCGCAAACCCCACCGGATACCGGGACGACGGTGATTCGTGCCGGGCGCCTCTTCGACAGCGAAACAGGCGCCTTCCTTTCCAGCCGGGAAATCCTGATCAAGGACGGACGGGTCACCGCCGTGGCCGAGCGGGTCGAGCGACCGGCCGGCGCCCGAGTCATCGATCTGTCGCGCTACACGGTGCTGCCCGGCCTGATCGATGCGCACACGCATCTCCTCTACCTCGAGGGGACGGGCACCAGCCTGACCATGGAAGGCATCAAGGCGGTCGTCACCGAAGGGCTTCCGCTCAGGGCGCTGCATGGCGCGGCACGAGGCCGGACTTTTCTCCAGGCAGGGTTCACGACCGTCCGTGACCTGGGCAACAGCGGCCGCTTCGGCGACGTAGCCCTCCGCACCGCGATCGAAGACGGCAGCGTCGATGGCCCTCGTTTGATTCCTTCGGGGCCTGGCCTGAGCCCGATCGGTGGGCAGTTCCCGGGCCTCAAACCGGGCTTCGAACACCTTGCCAACGAGGACTATCGGGTGATCCGCAGTCCGGTGGATGCTGCCGACGCGGTGCGCGAGAACGTCACTTTCGGAGCACGAGTCATCAAGATTTTTTCCAATGCCACGCCCAACCCCGGCGTGCTGACCCTCGACGAAATCCGCGCCATCGTCACTTCGGCCAATCTCCATGGAGTCAAGGTCGCTGCGCACGCCACGAGCGATGCGGCGGTCTACCGTGCTGCCCTGGCCGGTGTTCACTCGATCGAGCATGGCTACCAGGTAGCCGACTCGACACTGGCACTGATGGCCCGGAACGGCGTGACACTGACACCGACCGACATCGACAGCATCTCCATCATCCGATATCTCGAGCTCCAGAACCCGGGCGGTCCTCCCCCCAACCCGGCCTCCGTCCGCGGCTACCTCGACGGCGGCCGCGACCGGCTCCGCCGTGCCATCAAAGCAGGCGTGACGATCACAGCCGGGTCAGACAACTATCTCGATTTCAAGCAGCCACAGGGGATCTCAGCCCGACGCGTTCTGTTCGCGTACCACGAGGCAGGAATGACACCGAGCCAGATCCTCCAGGCCGCTACCCTCAACAACGCCCGGCTGCTGGGTATGGAAGGCCGCCTCGGCGTACTCAAGGCCGGCGCCTTTGCGGACCTGATTGCCGTCGAGGGAGATCCGGAAGGCGATTTCGCCGCTATCGAACGAGTCCGCTTCGTAATGAAAGCGGGCACCATCTACCTCAACCGGTAGTCGGGGATGACCAACCAGATCTCCGATGAAGATCGGGCATTCCAGGAGGCCTTCGAACGGCACCAGGTTGCGCCAGCAGCATTCGATCACACTGCGCACGTCCGGCTCGCGTACGTCTACCTCGCGCAGCTGCCCACGGACCGGGCCTGTGAACGGATGGCGATTTCACTGCGATCGTACCTGGCCCACCTCGGGCTCGGCGAGGGGAAGTACCATGAAACACTGACCCGAGCGTGGGTCAGCGCCGTAGCGCATTTCATGTCGCGGTCCGCCAACCACGACTCCGCCGAGGCTTTCCTTGCTGCGAACCCCACGCTGCTCGACCGGAAGATCATGCTGACCCACTATTCCGCAGACCTGCTCTTTTCGGACGCGGCGCGACGCGGGTTCATTCCAGCGGACATCGATGCAATTCCGGAGACGGAACCTGGAGGCAGCGCCCCGACCTGACCCGCCGCTCTGGACAATCGGACGGCCGAGCACTATTTCATCCCGTACCCGCACGACCCGACCTGCCCCATTCCCGGAGATCCCATGAGCACCGCCCTCACGACGGTCCAGAACCTCTATGCCGCCTTTGCCCGCGGCGATATCCCCACTGTGCTCGGTACCATGGCAGCGGACATCCGGTGGACCGAAGCCGAGGGCGGACCATATGGCGGGGTCGCGATCGGACCGGAGCAGGTTCTGCAGAACGTGTTCATCAAGCTCGGGACCGAATGGGACGGATTCGCGGCGGTGCCCGCCGAGTACGTTGCGGATGGTAATACGGTGGTTGCGCTCGGTGAGTATTCGGCGACCTACAAAGGTACCGGCAAGAGCTTCCGTGCGCCGTTTGCGCACGTCTGGAAGCTGGTCGATGGCAAGGCCGTTTCATTCCATCAGCATACCGACACGGCCGTTCATCTCCGGCCGATGTCGTAAGGTTCGGATCCACTCATGCGCGCCAGAATCTTGTTGGTTCTCGCTACAGGCGCCGCCGGGTGTGCAAAGCCGGCGGCACGGGCCAACGGATTGCCATCTCCCGAAGCCGGGATCGTGGTCTACCAGGCCGAAGTCGGGTTTCGACTCGACGACGCCGCGCTGGATGTCGTCGCAACCCTGCACCTTCCATCCAGTGCGGCCACCGGAGATACCATCCGCCTCCTCCTCAATCGCGGGCTCAGCGTGCGCAGCGTCACGGGAGCCGGCGTTCGGTCGCACGGCGTGGCAGCATCCGACTTCTCGCCCGCATGGCAAGTCGTTATCGTCACCCTGGACCGCGCACCCGAAGCCGGGTCGGAACGCACCATTCGCATCTCGTATCACGGGCGCCCGGAGTTGCCTGCCGATGGCATCAACGCGATCCTGCCGAATCGCGTCGAGCTCAACCTCGACTCCCAATGGTTCCCGATTCCGGCTCGAATCGATCACGAGTTGATCGGCGACCTTCGCGTCAGGCTCCCGCAAGGCTGGCAAGTCGCATCCGGCGGCGTGGCCGATCAGGACGGCGCAGAGATCGTAGTGCGGACCCGGGTTCCGCAGGTCGACGTTGCCTTCTCGGCGGCACCGGCGCTCCGCGAGTTGGCGGGGGCGCAGTTCACCGTTCTGTACAGCAACGCCGGCGAGCGCACGGCCCGCGCCGCTCTGACGGCTGCGGAGAACTGTGCCGGGTACCTGGATGCCCGATTCGGCAAGCAGTACCCGTTCCCTGGCGGGCGCATCGTCCTGGCCGATCGTCCCGGACCGGGCTACGCCCGGAAGAATTACATCGTCCTCAGCAACATCAACCCTGACAGTACCGAGGCGCTCCACAATTTTCTCTGCCATGAGGTGGCGCACTACTGGACCCGCTTCTCGGGTGCGATGTCGCCCAATTACTGGTTGATCGAAACCTTCGCCGAGTTCTCCGCGGCGCTCTACCTCCGAGACCGGATCGACCAGGCAGCGTTCGACCGTCGACGGGCTGTCTGGGAAGCCGGTGGCCGTGCAGCAGGCCCCGTCTGGACTCCTGAAACAACTGCGCGGCAACCTTATGCTGTGGCCTATCGACGGGGACCGTACCTGCTTGCTCTGCTCGAAGACCGCATCGGACGAGAGCCTTTCGCCCGATTGATCGACGACTACATGGGTACCAGGATCGCAAGCACTACGGCACTGCTCGATCACCTGCAAACCATCGCCGGTGCCGAGACGTCGGAGTGGTTCCAGGCCGAGCTCGCGAAGGGGCCGCCCCGGCAGTAATGTGACTCAGCTCACAGCATCAGCGACACCACCAGGACATATATTGATATTGCCGCGTTGTTGACGCCGACGGTACAGCGGCTCGCACCATTCGGGAAGTCAGGAAAGCGAGGTGAACATGTTCGGCACCGGACTACTGCTCCTGCAGATCGCCGCTGGTCTCGCCTCGCCCCCGCTGCGAAGCGTCGTGCCAAGCGCCGCGATCGGCGCCGCGTTCCAATCCTATGATGGCGCGGACCACCTGAGTCGCTGGGGTATCGCAGCAGCTCTGATGATCCGCAAGCCAGGCATCAAGTCGGGGCTCGAGGGAATCGCTGAAGGCATGCTCTTTCCGATGAAGACCGGTCACGTGCATGGGCCGTGCTTTCCGGAACTGGATATCGGGTGTGGTCACCCGTCGACGGGAACTGGCTTGCTGCTCGTCGGAGGTGTCGGCATTTACGGACGCGACGAGAGCAACCCGCGCACCAAGATCAGTTACGGTGCCGGGCTGGCGTTCCGCGCAACCCTCAAACCGGAGGGATTCGGGCCAGACCCCGGCGGCTACTTTCGGCTCGAGTACCATCCGAACGCGGCGCGCTCCGGCCCCACCATCGGTATCCGGTACTACTTCTTCCCCGGCGCAGGGGCCGGGAAGCACCTGGTACCCCTCACGATAGGTGCACAGTTCTGACACCATCATCCCGATATTGCGCACCGACGGCGGCCGCATCGACTTCGAGATCCCCTCGCCGTCGAGCCCTGAGCCCCCCTGCTTGCCGGAGGCAACGTTCCGGCCCGTGTCGGTATCTAATCTGGGTTCTCCGTACTTTGCTTGTGATCCGGACCATGACGCCATCGATTATGCGCTCGATCCTTCTCGTTGCCATCGTACTCGGAGCCATTCCGGGCGCCTCGGCGCAATCCCCGGCCGTGACCCGAATCATCGAGGCGGCCAAAACCTCGCACACCGACGCGCTCTACCTCTGGAAGGATGGGGTCGAACTGATCGACACCACCTTTACCGGCGAGCCCCGAACCATCGAACTCATGTCCGCGGCCAAGTCCGTGGTGGCCCTCGCGATCGGCCGGCTGCTGGAAGAGGGCAAGCTGAGTTCGATCGACCAGCCGGTTCATTCGCTCTTTCCCGAGTGGAAGCAGGGCCGCAAACAGCAGATCACCATCAAGCACCTGCTCAACCATACGTCGGGCCTTCAGAACATTCCCAACGCAGGGGCCGAGATCTATCCTGCGCCCGATGCGATCCAGCTGGCGCTTGCTGCGGAATTGACCGACGACCCCGGCACCAGGTTCGCCTACAACAACAAGGCAACCAACCTGCTGGCCGGCGTAATCGAGAAGGCCAGCGGACAGCGGATGGACCTCTACATGGTCGAGAAACTGTTTCAGCCCCTCGGGATCTCAGAGTATCAGTGGTACTTCGATCGGAGCGGTAAGCCCCACGGCATGGCGGGGCTTCAGCTCAAGGCGCGGGATGCCGCCAAGCTGGGCCGGCTGGTGCTCGAACGTGGCCAGTGGGAGGGCAAGCAGCTGATTCCAGCCAGTTACATCGACGCGATGCTGACCCGGAGCCAGGAGCACTATCGGCTGGTCGGGCTGCTCTGGTGGATCCAGCCGGACACACAAAGCGTCCGGATCAAGCCGCTCGCCGCGAGTCGTTCCGACTCGCCAGCCAAGCAGGCAATGATCCGAAAACTCACGCCCCTCTCAGGCAAGGAGTACGGCTCCCGGGTCGAGGCGCGTCTGGCCGTCTGGAACCTGGTTGGTGGACCGCCTCCGTCGGCTGACTCGACCCTCGTCGCCGCGTTCGGGCCGGACTGGAGCACCTCGATCTTCGACTGGACCATCGGTAATCCCGCCGCGTTCTACGCCGACGGATATCTCGGCCAGTACATCGTGGTAGTGCCGAGCCAGCGAGTGGTCGCGGTCCGGCAGATTCGCAGCTCGGACCGCTACAACCAGGCAACGGACGGATATATGGACTTCGTTGCCATGGTGACTCGCCTGGCTCCCGATCTGACCACACGCTAGCTCGATCCGGGCCGAGTCCTCGAGCATGAACTCGGCCCGTTTTGCCGGCGTCGACCGGCTCGCTCACCGGCACGGGGACCGGCTAGACCGCCGTCTGAGCAATCAGCCAGTAGCGCGCAAACTTCCCCGCCGCCATGTACAGCGTCGAGCTTGCAATCGGCAGCCTGAGCCACCCGGCTGCGACGCACAGGGCATCCCCGACGATCGGAGCCCAAGCCAGCAGCAGCACCGGGGCTCCGTACCGTCGAGTCCACTCGAGTTCCCGGCGAGCCGTTCCGCGGCTTGGCACCAGTCGACCGATCGCATAGGAGGTAAGCCCGCCCAGCGTATTGCCCACCGTGGCCACTGCAATCGCCGGCCAGACAATGTCAGGATTGAAACGGAGTAAAGCAAAGAGCGCCGGCTCCGACCCGCCGGGCAAGAGCGTGGCGGCCAGGAAACTCGCACCGAACAGAGCCCAGAGCTGCGCTGCCTCAGAACCGAGGAAAGTTTCCACGCCTGGTGAGAATCAAGCCGGATGGTTCGACTGGTCTTCGCCGCAGAACTCGGCGATGACACCCGCGAGCAGGTCCGTCAGCTGGTGAACCGACGCGATCTCGACCCACTCGCTGGCCGCATGCGCCCCGCCTCCGACCACCCCCACCAGGAGACTGGGAATTCGCGCCATGTCGATCAAGCCGGCATCGGTCCAAAACGGCTCGCCCCGCACCGTCGGCGGAGCGCCCAGCACGCGCTCCGCATGGCGCATCACCGCGGCTACAATCGGCCACTCGGCGTCCGCCTGAAAGGCATCGCGACCGATCAGCCGGGTTAGGCTGTAGCTGAAGTCCGGATCCGCAGCAGCCAACCCATCCAATAGGCTGCGCAGCTCCGACTCGACCAGATCGACCGACTCGCCCGGGAGCATGCGCCGCTCGATCGTCAACCGGCACTCGGCCGCAACGGTCGCAGCATCTTCTCCGCCCCGGATCATCGAAACACGCGCCGTACTGTGTCCCAGAGTCGGGTGCTGCGGTTCCGCTTCCAACCGGCGATGCAACGCCTCGACGGCCTGGAGCACCCGACTTGCATGTGCGATGGCGTCGACGCCTTGCGCGGGCATCGACCCATGCGCGGCGCGCCCGGTCAACCCGACCTCGAACCAGGCAAAGCCGCGATGCGCCAGCGTCACGCCAAGCTGGCTCGGCTCGGCCACGATGGCAGCATCGGCCCGGAAATGCCTGAGCACTTCCTCGGTCCCGATACTGCCGAACTCTTCGTCGGCTACGCATGCGACGAAAAGATCGCCCGCCAGGGGCGCGCGAGTCGCATGCTCCGCAGCGGCCAGAATCGCGGCGAGGCCGCTCTTCATGTCGAACGCCCCGCGCCCGTAGAGGCGGCCATCACGTTCGACGGGCTCGAACGGATTCCCGTCGTACCCGGCAACGGACACCGTATCCGTGTGACCGTTGAGGAGCAGGGAACGGCCGCCGCCGGTTCCCCGCTTGATACCGACCACCGAGGGCCGGCCCGGGCGCGCCTCGAGACGCGCGATCTCGAAGCCCCGCTGCGCCAACCACTCGGCGCACCAAGTTGCCATCTCGGACTCGCCGGCCGCGCCCGGCACCAGATCCGGATTGACCGAATCGATGCCGATCAGCGTCCGGAGGATTTCAATCGGATCGGCCACTGGCAGCCTCAGCGGTAACCGTGACCGCGACGCACTTCCGTGATGCCGGGCGGCGGCGGGGTCGGTTGCCAGCGCCCCGACTCATAGTCAAACCAGGTCAGCCGACGCTGAACGCTCTGGTCGCGCAGCAATCGTGCTCCGGCCGAATCGGCAGCGAGCGCCCGGGTCAGCGGCGCGGTGGACCCGCTGGTCGCGACCCCGATCAGCTGAACCAGGAGATCGTAGGCATGGCGCAGCGAGTCTGCCTCGAAAAACAGCGTGCTGTCGGAGTACGGGATGCCGGGAATGCCATCGAACATCGCCAGGCTGGAGGGCGGGACCGCCTTGAGACCGGCGCGGAGCTTGCCAGAAACCTGCATTGCTTGCGCCTTCCCTGCCTTGAGATTCTCGACCGCTTTCTGGGCCTGCGACGTCAGGTCGGCACGAGCCTCCTCGACCGGCCGTGTCCTGGCGCTGTCGGCCGCGGTAGCGGTCTTTACGGTGACGTACTCGATCCAGGGCATCGTCTCGAGGTCGGCGGCAAGCCGGTCATCGCCGGAGGCAAAGATCACTGGAATGTTCTGTCGCCCCCATGACAGGCCGACCAGTTCAGTCTCGGTAATCGGCTGGCCATTGATCAGGATGCCGATGCCCAGCGTGAAGGTATGCGCCGCAAAGCCGCGGCTCCCGGTTTTGGAATGCATCCCGACGACCGCGACCGCATCGTACGCTTTGGGGGTGACCAAGTCGAAATACGCATCGAACGGGGTGTCATGAATGATCTGCTGGACCCGGGGATCGAGCAGGTCGCGCCGGACATCGGGATCGGGGTTGCCACTGCCGTGTCCATCGACCACGAAGACCTCCGTTGCCCCGCCTGCATAGAGACCGGCAACGACGGCATTGATGTCGGCGGCCAGCAGCTCCTGTCCGGTGGGATAGAGCGGAGTCCCGAAGCGGAACGTCGCCGGATCGCTCTGCCCCGACAGTCCCTCCATGTCGTGCAGCACCAGAATGCGGATTCCATCGGTGGTATCGGCCCGGACCGCCTCGAGTGACCACGGCGCACCGGACGACGACCCCGACGATGTCGGGGAAGACGGGGCACATGCCACCAGCGGCGCCATCAACAGCAGGAAAGGAGTGCGCATGGGTCAGATCCGATTGAAAGGAAAGCAGGAGGTGTTCGGGTGGTGATGGTTGAACATTCGGAAAATGCTGTCGGAGTATAACGCGACGAGATCCAATCGCGAGGGCCGAACAAGCCGCCTTGCCGGAAGGCAACCTGCGACGGTAACGTGCTGGCGTCATGGCCGACATCATCCACCACCTGGTCGCGCTGTTCCTGATCGTTGCCTTTCCGATCTGGGACCGGATCGAGACCCGGCGTTTGCGCCACGATGCGAGTGAAGCAGCCCGTCTCCGAAGCTATCGGCTGACCGTCGGCTGGCTCTGGGTCGTCACGGGCATCCTGCTGGTCACCGCCCCGCTGCCGAGCCTGCTCTACCCCATGGCTGACCCCTGGCTCTCCGGCAAATCGATTGCGCCGTTTGCGCTGGGAGCCGTTGCCGCCATGCTGCTGGCTATGGGCCTGCCGCTCATCCCGGGCGAGCGGATGGCCAAGGCTCGTCAGAGCCAGCGGGAAGCCCTGAAGCAGATCTCGTTCTTCCTGCCACGCACCCGCCGCGAGCGAGGCTGGTTCGCAGCCGTTTCCGTCTCGGCCGGCATCTGTGAGGAATTGATCTTCCGCGGCTTTCTCGCCCAGTACTTCGTCGGGCTGCCTCTCGGGATTGCCCCGATCGGCGCCTACCTCCTGTCCGCCCTGGTATTCGGCATCGATCACGGCTATCAGGGGCTCTCGGGCATCGTGGCGACCGGGTTCCTTGCCCTGGTCTTCACTGCACTGTTCCTTGTCACCGGCAGCATCTGGGTCCCGATGGTGATCCATGTTCTGATCGATCTCCGAATTCTCCTGATCGTTCCGCAAGACGATTCTGCCATGTCGCAGTAACGTCGACCGGCCCGCGCCTTGTCCAGCCCCGCGCCCTCTGGGTATCGTGAGCCGCAGTAATCGACCGCGGAGCCTGCCATGATCTCGTTTCTCTGCCGCTTCACCGGATTCGGCGTCCTGATTGCCGTGACGGCGTCCGCTGCTTCGGCCACGGCAGTTCAGCCGCGACCGGATCCCTTCGACTCGGTCCGCGCATCGGTGCGCCGAGTCATGGCCGAACGGAAGATCCCGTCGGTCGCCATCGCGGCGGCTCGGGACGGTCGGATCGTATGGGAGGAAGGATTCGGGTGGGCCGATCAGGAGCGGAAAGTCGCCGCGACCCCAACGACGATGTACTCGCTGGCATCCATTTCGAAACCGGTGACTGGAACCGGGTTGATGGTGCTAGTGCAGCAAGGAAAGGTCGACCTCGACGCACCCGCCAACGACTATCTCAAGGATGCGCCGCTTGTCGCGCGAGAAGGGCGCGCCGCGGACGTCACCGTCCGCCATGTCGCCAACCACACCTCGGGCCTGCCGCTGCACTACCAGTTCTTCTATCACGATCGGCCGCCGGCACGGCCATCGATGGACGAGGCGATCGGGCGCTATGGCTTCCTCGCGGCACCGGCGGGAACCCAGTTTACCTATTCGAACCTCGGCTACGGCGTCCTCGAGCGGATCATCGAACGGGTGTCGGGACGGCCGTACGACGCCTTCCTGCGCGACGAGGTGTTCGTACCGCTTGGCCTGACCCGGATGGCCGTGGTGACCGGACCGATTACGGGTGATTCGGTTGCCACTCGCTACGACGCCGAGCGGACCCCGATTCCATGGTATGACTTCGACCACCGTGGCGCGTCGGCCGTCTACGCCAGCGCACGCGATCTGGCGCGCTATGGCATCTATCACCTCGGTGTGGCGGCTCAGGACCAGCGCCAGATTCTCACAGCGGAAACGCGCACCGAGATGCTGCGGCCGACATCCCGCCGTGCCGAGAACGTCGGTTATGGGGTTGGTTGGCAGAGCTTCGACGACGACTACGGCTATCGTGCGCAGGGACACTCCGGCGGCATGCCGGGCGTCGCCACCTCGCTCCGGATCTACCCCGAATCCAATGTGGTCGTGGTGGTGCTGATCAACGCTGCGGAGGGAACGACCGCAGCCCGGCTCGCCTCCGAAGTCGCCGCGGCAATGATGCCGCGCTACGCCGAGCGCCTCCGGGCGACCAGGCCGGATCCGACCACTCCGCCCCGATTCGCCCCGGAGGCGGAGCTTGCGGGACAGTGGACCGGCACGATCAACACCTGGCAGGGCAACGTCCCACTCACGCTCACGATCGGCGCGGACGGTACCGCGCGCGCCGGCATCGGAACGGGCGCCGCATCATCGGTCGAACGGATGCGGCTGCAGAACGGCAGGCTGACCGGCACCTTTTCCGCAACGGTCCCGACACCCGACGCTTCACGGGTACCACACAACGTGATGCTCGACCTCCGGCTCCATGACGGCAGCCTGACGGGCTGGGTCTCGGCCATGGCGCCGGATCTGTTCGCACTATCGTATTACGCAGCCCTCAAGCGCGGGAGCCCCTGAAGCCGTCAGCCCCGACGCGTGATCTCGAAGAGAAACCAGGCACGCTTCTCGGCCTCATCGATCCAGTTCTCGAGCAGACTGGCGCTCGCAACGTCACCATGCTCATCACAGACGTCATGCGCTTCCCGCATCCGCCCGGTGAGCGTCTTGTTGTCTTCACAGAGCTCGGCCAGCATCTCGTGCGGTTCGACGTAGTCGGCATCGTTGTCGAGGATCCGCTGCAATCGGGCAATATGTCCGATCGACTTGATGGTATCGCCGCCCAGCTTGCGGACCCGCTCGGCCATCGGATCGGTCATTGCCAACAGCTCCGCCGCATGCTCGTCGAGCAGCTCATGATAGTCGCGGAACGACGGACCGCTCATGTGCCAATGGTAGTTCTTGACTTTCAGATAGAGCGCAAACACATCGGCCAACAGGGCGTTGAGCACGCCACTCACATCTCTCGTGGCTGCAGCGCTCAGATCGGTCGGCGTAGCAAGCGGCGCCTTACGCCGGCCCTTCACACTGGTGACTTCGTCCGGCATCAACGTTTTCGGCATGATTGGCCCTCCTTGGTTGGTGATCCGCCAGCCTCTCGAAACTCTCGCATCCGAGCCGGGAATGCAAAGGGGCTGGCGGAGTTGAGGCATCGGAATCCCCACTCTAATAGTCGGCTTTGCCATGCCGTGGCTGCACATGGCAAGTGACCGTGTTATGAGTTCCTGATGCGATTGTCGCGTTCCCGTACCCCGATCGGACTCAGCCTCGCACTCGCTGCGGGCGTCGGATGCGCCACGCGGCAGCCGGCGGCGACAGATCCCGCCGCCCAGGCAGGACTGATTCGCGGCATTGCGACCGCCGATTCAGCCATCACCGCTGCACTAGGGACGAGCACGGCCGGTGCGGTCCTCGTCGTAAGCCGAAACGGCGTCATCGTCGCCGAACGCGCCTACGGCCATGCCCGGCTGACGGACTCGACGGGACAGCCCCTCGCGCGGCCCCGCTCGATGCGCACGGGCACCGTGTTCGATCTGGCCTCAGTTACCAAGGTGCTGGCCACTACGCTTAGTGTGATGCTGCTGGTCGATCGCGGAGAGGTGGCATTGGACGCGCCGGTTCACCGGTACCTGAGCGAGTTCCGCGGACCTCATCTCGACAGTATCACCGTCCGGCATTTGCTGACCCACAGCTCGGGGCTGATCCAATGGCAACCGCTGTACTACCATGCCGCGAGCGCTCGCGAAACCTATGACGTGATCCGATCGATGCCCCTCGGGACCGGAGTCGGCGCCGAGCGTCGCTACAGCGATCTCGGATTCATGCTGCTGGGCTACCTGGTCGAACACGTGACCGGCCAATCCCTGCCGAATTTTCTCGAACACGAGTTCTATGGTCCGCTCCGCCTGCGATCGACCGGGTTCAGACCGGCTCGCGGCAGCGCCGACTTCGCAACGACAGAGATGGGCAACGGATACGAACGGCAGATGGTGTACGACTCGGCCTTCGGCTACGAGTATCGGGGCGACCCTACGGCATGGAACGGCTGGCGAGACTATCCGCTCGAGGGCGAGGTGAACGATGGCAATGCGTGGTACGCACACGGGGGCGTCGCCGGCCATGCCGGCCTCTTTTCCACCGGGGCGGACCTGCATGTCCTGATGAGCCTGCTGCTCAACCGCGGCGAGTCGGGGGGACGGCGCTACCTGCGCGCCGAGACGATCGACGCCTTCATGACTCGTGATCGCTTCGGACATCTGGTGGGGTGGATGGCTCCGGACGACGCACCGGACGGTAGCTTTTCCCACACCGGGTTTACCGGCACCTACGTCCTCGGTGTACCGCGATACGGGCTATCCGTCATTTTGCTCACCAACCGACAGCACCTGGGGCGGAGCCAGCGCGGCTACTTCCCGGACATCACGCCGCTCAGGCGCGCCGTAGTCCGAGCCCTCCTGGCCGGCGCCCGGAACGACGCCAGCGAGCAAACGTCAAACCCTTAAGGCTGCCAGTACCGGGTTCGGTTCGCCGACGCGAAGCGAGTGACCTCGAGCAGCGACTTGGGCTGCTCGGTCACCACCCGCATCATCGGGATCCGCTGCCGCTGCGACAGCATGGCATCGGCGCGACGTTCGAGCTGGACCCGCTGCGCCCCGGTCAGCGCGCCGGCGTCGGTGTCGCCGAGCAGTTCGCGGATGGCTTCCTCGCGCGAGGTGGGCGTCACCCGCAGGACATTGTCCGTGTAGCCCCAGGTGATCAGGTTGTCGTCCGATTCCGGTTCGAGCAGATACGAAACCAGCCGTCCCTTGGCCTGCGCCGTGCTGACGTAGTACCAACCAACCGGTACTTCCACCCGCTCGACCTTCTTCTCGACGCCGGCAACTTCCTTGAGGTAGTGCCCCTGGAAGTAGGTGCCTCGGCGGATTCCGGTGGCATCATACACTTCGAGATCGAGGGTGGCCGGGGCCGAGAAGCGATGGACCTGGATGCCGTGATCCAGCAGTAGCGGAACCACTTTGGCAATCGAAGCCGGCAGCACGTACCCCCGCGGGCGCGGCACCGTCCTGGTCACATCGTATCGCAGCCAGACGGGCACCGTTTCCTGGCGATAGCTCGGCAGGCTGTCGACGCCACGATCGCCCGGCATCCAGACCGGCTCGGCCCCGCGCGACACCAGCTCATAGCCGACGACCACCTGGTCCTGCGGAGTGGGTGAGGCGCCGGCACGCACCGCGCGCGTTCGGGCCGCCGACGTCAGCGCGCGAACGGCGCGCCGCTCCTTCGCGGCGTGCGCCAGCACCGCGCGCATCCCGATCACCTGCCCCCGCACCTGGTGGAAGTACCGCTCCGCGAGCGGAATCGTTTCGACGACGCCGTTGCGAACCCGATGCGTGCTGGAGGGGGTTTCGAACAGCATTCCGATCGAGTTGACGAGCCCGGTATAGACATGATGCTTACGCGCCTCGACCGAGGTGGAACCCCAGCCGCGAACTCCGTCGCGCGTCTGCGGTCCGGAGTAGTCGAAACCATCATAGCCCTCGAGCTGCAGCGCCTTCCTGATTTCCGGAAAGATGGTGGCGTAGGGATAGGCCCGAAGCGCCGAGTCGGCCGCCGGGTTCAGGGTACCCTGCCAGGTCAGCGTATACGGGGCCGCGCCGCCGTGATGCGTATCGATGTGGATGTCGGGAGTCCACTCGTTCATCACCTGCGTAACCAGCGCGTAGATCTCCTGAGATTCGAGCTTGATGTAGTCGCGGTTCATGTCGAAGCCCTCCTCATTGGTCCGACGGGGTACTTCTCCACCGTCGGGGTTGATGAGGGGGACGAACAGCACGATCACACTGTCGAGCAGATGACGTAAATCGCCGGAGACGAGGTCGCGCGCCACCAGCTGCGATGCCTCCTTGCCCGCGGGCTCGTTACCATGCACGGAGTTAGCGATCAGCACGATGGTCTTGCCGGAACGGAGCGCGTCCTGCGGCGACGCAATCGGCTCATTCGCGACCGTCACCAGGGTGAACTCACGGCCGAGAAGCGTGCGCGTCAGCTGGCGAACGCTGACCTGGTCGCTGACCCGATCGAGTTCGTACCAGAACCGCATCAACGGCTCGAACGGAGTCGGGCCGGCTTTGAAGCCCTGTTCTTCCTGCCAGGTGCGCGGCTGCATCTGTGCGGCCGCAGACGCCGCCAAGGTCGATGTCATGGCCACAGCGGCCAGTGCTCCGGCAAATACGAAACGATGATGCAGGCGATGCGTCATGGCGTGAAGCCCCGGGTTGGCATTGAGAAGTTTCAAAGTATCCGACAACTGCGGCCCGACGGTAGGGGCGTGCGCGCCCTCAACGGATCACGTCGATGACGACGTCATCCGTCTCGGAGCCGGAGACGGCGCGAATTCGATGCGTGCCGACGACGAGCGGCAAACGACGGGCCTTGGTCTCGACCCCGTCGACATACCAGCGCACCGGCTCTGAACCGCCGGCGGCCCGAAGTCCCACGGTGGCGTAGTTGGTATCCACACCAGGAACGAAACGATACCGATCGCCGTTGCGGGGCGACGTGATCCGAAACCCGGCGGCGGCCGGATCGGTACTGGACCGCACCACACCGGCTGCAACGACCGCATTCCCGGTGGCGCTCCGACTGGCCCACTCGACATACTCCACCGGCAGCCGGACTCCCGCCGACGTGAACCAGTTGTCCTGCTCCGGCTCCCGCCCCGGCATGAACCATTCCGTCAGCGTCGGACACCCGTTGCCCGCTCGGCCGCCCGACAGCCGACAGATCTCGACCGGCACGAGCCCCACCTCGGCGGGGGTAGGCAATACGCCAGGTGCGTACCGTGTGGCCACGGCCATCACGGTGCGCTGGAGCAGCGGACCGGCGCCGGTAATCCCGCTCGCCCCCTGCAGCGGACGACCACTGAAATTGCCGACCCAGACGGCAACTGTGAAGCCTGCGGTCGTCGCCACGGCCCAGTTGTCGGTGAAGTGACGACTGGTGCCGGTCTTAGCGGCTGCAGGAAAGGGAAATTCGAGCGGCGTCGACGGTCCGAAGCCCGGCAGCCGGGCTACCGGATCCGACAGAATGTCGAGGATCTGAACCGCGGCCTCCGTGCCGATGACCCGGACGTGATCGCCGTCGGCCGGCCCGCCATCTGCTGCACGCCAGGCGACCGGGCGCCAGACGCCGCCGTTGGCAAGCGCCCGATATCCGTTGGCCAGCTCCAGCAGGGTCACGTCGCCGTTGCCTAACGCCAGACCGAGCCCGTAATGATCGGGACGCCGAGTCAGGCTGCTAAAGCCGGCGCGGTGCAGCGTGCCCAGCAGTGGAGCCACCCCGACCGCCGATGCCAGCCCCACTGCGGGCACGTTGTAGCTCGAGGCCAGCGCCTCTCGAAGGCGGACCGGGCCGCGGTAGCGCCGATCGTAGTTGCGTGGCGCGTAGGGCCCGCCTGCGGTCGGGTAAACGGTCGCGACGTCGGCCAGAATACTCGCCGACGTATAGCCCTGATCGAGTGCGAGTCCATACAGAAACGGCTTGAGCGTCGACCCCGGCTGCCGCGGCGACACCACCATATCGACCTGTCCCGCCTCGGCCGCAAAGAAATCGGGCGACCCCACCCAGGCCAGGATCTCACCGGTCCGGTTGTCGAGCACCACGGCGGCCGCATGCTCGGCACCGTATCCCCGCATCTGTGCTACGGTGTGGCGCACTTCGGCTTCGACGGCCTGTTCGAGCACCGGATCGAGCGAGGTCCGCACCGTGCCCAGCAGGCGAAGCGTATCGGCGCGACGAAGCAACCAGCTGGTGAAATGGGGCGCCAGAAATCGCGGGGAGTTTCCGCCTCCCTGCCAGGGCTCGAGGCGAGCCCGGGCCAGGTCGGCGGGGAGAGCGAGCCGAGTCGTCTCGAGCCGATCGAGTACCCGGTTGCGCCGCGCTTCGGCTCGCGCCAGCGACACCATCGGATTGTCACGGCTGGGAGCGTGTGCCAGCCCCGCCAGCATGGCGGCTTGCGCGAGGCTCATCTCGCCGGCGGGCATTCCGAAGTAGAGCCGAGCGGCTGCGTCGACTCCGACGGCGCCCTGACCCAGCGGGACCCGATTGAGATATTGTTCGAGGATCTCCTGCTTGGACAGCTGCCGATCGAGCCGGAGTGCCCAGAACCCTTGCGACACCTTGCCGGTCCAACTCCGGGACGATCCGGTCACCAGCCGCGCCAGCTGCATGGTGATGGTCGAGGCACCGGACACTACGCGCCGAGCGGATAGGTTCTGCCGGGTCGCTCGAAGGAGGGCTGCGGGGTCGACGCCATGATGCTCGTAGAATCGCCGATCTTCCGCCGCAACGAAGGCCACCATCAGATCCGGGTCGATCTCCGCCAGCGGGATCCAGCGCCGCCGGCTGCCGTCGCCCGCGCGGGTGGCGCGGAGCGGCGATCCGTCCCGCGCCAGCAAAGTGATCTCGTCCCCGATCGGCGGAGCAAGCCGCTGCCGATCGATCGGCCAATGGAGCCAGGCACCCAGCAATGCGGCGCTCAGCACCGACCACCGCACCAGGCGCCTGAGCCGGCGGGGACGGACCCGAGTCGGATAGCTCACGGCGCCCGTGGCGTCACGACAAAGGTGCCGCCGTCGCTCCGACCGAAGACGGCCGGGTTGTACATCTCCTCGGCGTGGGCCTGCGGGCGGACGAAGCTGCCCGGCGTGGTAGCCCTGGCCAGGTAGCTGGCGGTATAGCTGCCGCCCCAGAGCAATCGGGCCGCATACACCACCCGGTCGTCGCGCAGCTCACGGTGGTCGAACGGCGACCACCACCCGCTGTCCCAGGAGCCGAAGCTCCACCGCGGCACTGCCGCCTCGCCCTCCTGCCCCGACTGGTCGATCGGCTCCGTCTGGCCCGGCCCGCCGATGCCACCCACGGTGCGCAGGCTCAGATCGATGGCCTCGAGCCCCGCCGGCAGCGGATCGTCGAGCACGACGAATGAGCGCTCGCTGGGCACAGTGACCCGGAGCCGGACCCGAACCAGCTCGCCCTCCGGGATCGAGGTGACCGGCTTGCCGGTCCGGTAGTCCTCATACCACCGTTCGACCCGGATGCCGCGATCTTCCGGATTGACCGGCACGACCCTGGGCGTTTCGGTCAGCGTGAGGTAGAAAAAGCCCGGATCTCCCGCCCCGCGCGCCGCGATCTCGAGCGGCAACGGTCCCGGCTTTCGGCCTCGGAGCAGATCACGCAAGCTGCGGACGGAGTCTCCGGCCACTTGCGCACCGCCGGTGGCAAAGACGGCGCGGCCGCCACTCCGCACTTCCAGCGGACGCCGATTCGCCGCAGGGAAACGACGCTGCCAGGCATCCACCGCGCGCACCGCCATGGCATGATCCTGGGTATTCCACCACTGCTCCGGCTCACGCCGCCGCCCGCGACCCACCACCGTTTCCAGGAGCGGGGTCACCAGTGGATGGCTCGGCTCCACCGCCAGCGTGGCCAGCAGCAGATACGCCGGCGTCCGGATCGCGGAGCGGAGATAGAAACGGCTCTGCAGCGAATCCGGCAAGCTCACCGTCCTGCCCTCGAGCACGGCAAGCGCCCAGAAGGGCTCGACGATGCGGCGCGCCATCTGCTGATCGCCCGAGCGAGCCAATGTCACGGCAAACCGCATCCGATCGTCCGGCGCGAGCTGCCCGAGCCGGCGGACCAGTTCATTCTCGAGCGCCTGATTGCGCTTGCCCGCGCGGCTCAGGAAGTCAGCCATGGCCACCCGCTCGGTCAGTGTGGCGCGGACTTCGGTGTCGCGAAGCCCGACCGTGAGCGCCATGCTCTCTTCTCGCTCGAGCGCCCCGGTCAGATATCCCACCATCGCCGCGATCACGGTATCCGGCACCGCAAACCCCGCGGCCCGCGCCTCCAGCAGCACTTCGCCGGCATTGGCGGTCATCCACGGCGACGACCAGTCGGTGGCGCTCCAGAGCCCGATGGCGCCATCGCTCCGCTGTCTGCGCATGATCAGCTCGAGCGCCCGGCCGGCCTCATTCCGCAACCGGACGGTGTCGCCGGCGTCCGCACCTGCCGCCACGCGAGCCCGATAGAGCGCAATGATCGGGAGAGCGACCGCGCTCATCTGTTCGGTGCAGAGGTAAGGATAGGCACGCAGATCATCCGCATAGCCGCGCAGCAGGGCCAGCGGCGAGGTGCCGAGACTCAGGGTCACGCGCGAACGGGCAGGATCGGCATCGGGCGAGACGTCGAGGGTCACTTGCGCGGTGTCGCGCACCAACCCGGCCACCACCGCGATGCGCGGTCGGAAGGCCGACCGGACCGGGATGGCGAGTCGGACGGCGTCGCGATCACCGGCGCCCGCCACGTCGAAGCGGAATGCCGCGCTGTCACCCTCAGACGCCAGGAAATCGAAGCGCACCTCTCGGCCGCGCCCCGCCTCGAGCGAGGTGCGTTGCTGCTTCCGGCCGGAGAGTCTGATGCCGGTCGCTTCCGCCTTGACCTCGACGGTCGGCGTTCCACCGACCCGATGATTGACGACCACGCCCGCGGTGAAGCGATCGCCCGGCCGGACGAATCGCGGCAACGACGGACGCGCCAGGAGCGGCCTGGTCACCAGCAGCGGCGACTGCCCGTTGCCGAACCGGTCGCCGGCCGTGACGGCTACCGCCATGACACGGAAGGTGGTGAGGTTGTCGGGCAGCGTGACCGTGGCGCTGCCGACGCCATCGTTGTCCGTCACGACGGAGCCCAGGAAGAAGGCCGTCGTCTTGAATCGCGAGCGCAGCACATCCGCGGCGCCTTCGCCACCCCCGCCACCAGGGTTCCGGCCCTTATCGCCCTGCTTCACTTGCGGAGCAACCGAGGTCAGGTTGCTGCCCAGCCGCAGGCCCAGGCCGCGCGGCTGATAGAGCAGATCGATCGGATCGGGCGTTCTGAAGCCGGTGAGCGAGAGCACGCCCTCGTCGACCGCCCAGAGCATGACCTCGCTTCTGGCCCCGCGCCCGGCGTCCGTCACGGATGCCGTGAAGACGGCGCGATCTCCGGGCCGATACTCCTGCTTGTCCGCCGCCAGCACCACGCTGAGCCGCTTACGCTCCGGTGTCACCCTGACTTCGGCGTACCCGACGCGGATGGTGGGGCGACCGGGATCATCCAGCGGACCTGGCGCCGCGCTCCGGCCGCGGGCCACCACGATCGAGACGAACGCGTTGGGCGCCCAGGCTTCGGTTACCGGCAGCTTCAACGTCGTGGCCCCATCGGCAATCCGAATCCGGCGCTGCTCGATGACCCCTTCGCGCTCGACCGTGACCCACGCCTCCGCATCGGTGAACGGCGAGGCAAAGAGCACCGTGGCCGTGTCGCCTACCGTATACCGGCTCCGATCGGGCACCACATCCATCTTGAACTGGGACTCATCGGCCCACGGCACCCACCCCGGCCCGGTGACCCAGCGGTAGAAACTGGTCGTCACATCCCGTCCGCCCGGATCCCGCGCCGAGAAGGCGACGATGTAACTGCCGGCAGCCTTGGGTGTGAAGCGGCAGGTGGCCGGCGCCGAGCCGGTACGAAGCTGGCAGCGGTCGACGGTATCCTGGACCCATTCGCCCACCAGCTCCGCATAGCCGTTGTTCTCCCGGCGCACCTGGTGCCATTCCCGACGGATCAGTACCCCGACTACCGGTACCTCGGTAACTCGGCGGCCGTCGGGGCGGACGGCCAGCACCTCCACCGTCTGGGGGCCGCCGGCCGGCCAGAAGTAGCTGCCCGCCGGCTTGGCCGCGATGTAGTACGCCGTCGGATGCACTACGACGCTGGCGCCACCGTACACCGTCTGCCGATTGACGTCGGTGACCACGGCCTCGACGCTGACCCGCGCCGGGAGTGCCGGATTGGCCAGTTCGAGCGGAGCGGTGATGCGCAGCTGACCCGCGGCATCGAGCGAGTCGGCTTTGGATTCGCTCACCGAACTGGTAGTCCGCCCGCTCCACTCCTCCCACCACCAGCCGCGCGCGGCCACGTAGTAACCCTCGGTGCCCGGAACGGTCAGATCCCACGGCTCGATGCTGCGCTGCCGGACGCTCCAGGTCACCTTGGCCCGCGCCATCGGTGCTCCGAACAGGTACCGGGCGCTCACCGTGGCGGGAAGGCGGTCGCCGTTCTGGCGCGCGACCGTGTCGGCCGTCACGTCGACCAGAAACTCCGGCGCCCGATACTCCGCGACGCGATACTCGGCGCGCGCGATCTCCTGCCACTGTCCCTCACGCCGCAGACTCGCGGTCACCGCGTACTGACCAAGCGGCGCCGCATCCGGAAGACGAATGGCCGGGGCCGCCGTACCGAACGCCGACGGCGCCACCACCCGTTCCAGCAGGGTGCCGCCATCGCGATCCTCGAAGACCAGGCGAACCGAGTCGGATGACCGGGGCACCTCGAGCGCGCCCAGCGCGCCGGTGCGCACGATGGCCTTGGCAAAGACCGAATCACCGGGGCGATAGATACCACGCTCGGTGAACAGGGCCCCCGCCATCGGATATCGCTCGCGCCCCCAGGCGCCCGACACATTGAACTGCCACGGCGACAGGTTGGCGTCGTACTGGTTGACGCCGACCAGCGCGCGGTCGTTGCCGAGCCGGGCTTCGACGTACCCCTCAAAGTCGTCGTAGCGATACTCGTCGAGACTGTCCGCGGCTACCGCCGGGCGCCGCATCGACGCGAAGCGGAACAGACCCGCCTGGTCCGTCACCCCCTCGGCCAGCAGGTTGCGCCGTCGATCGCGGACTCGAATGGCCGCGCCGGCCCGGGGCTTCCCGTCGCTCACTCCGGTGACCCAGACGGTGCCTTCTTCGCGTCCGATCTTGGCGTGGATCCCCAGATCGGTCACCTGAATCAGGGCAATCGGCTGATACTCTTCGGCGGCAATGCGTGCGCCATCCCGACGCGGCCGCGGCAGGCGCGGACTCGAAATCTTGACGGCAAAGAGCGTCGGGGTGTCTGCGCCGCGCACATCCGGCGCCGGAAAGGCTACGCCATAGACGCCGTGGCGATCCCGCACGCTGCGCACGGCCAGGCGGCGGCGGGTCGCTCCCTTGGCAAGGGCGTTCCAGTCCTCGCCCCAGGCGTACCACGACTGCGACAGCAGCTTGGCTTCGAGCGATTCCGGCACCGCGGCCGAAATTACCTCGACAGTGTCGACGTTGACGTGGGTAATCGGCAGGGTGCGGAGACCGTTCCGCTCGATGGTCAGCCGGCCGTTCAGGTAGGAGACGCTTGGTTCGAAGCCGGTCGTCACCACCGTCTGCCGCGGATTGCCCTCGAGCTTCTGGCCGAACGCGTCGGTCAGCGCCGGGTCCACCTGGATCAGGTAGCCGGTGCGCGGCTTGAGATCGGCCGAGAGAATCCAGCGGTCGCGCACGTCGCTGGTGTCCCCGACGGTAAAGGGGGTCTTTGGCAGGATCGTTACACGGCGAAGCAGGTCGGCCCCGCGCACCGGGGTGCTGAAGACCAGCCGGATCGGACCGGCCGGGCAGAACTCGCCACCGGAGCAGGCGGATTCGGCCAGCCGGAAGGGGCCATAGGTGCGGAAGCCCCAGCGCCGGAATGCCCCGGGCGATTCGAGGTCGACGGCGGTCGGGGTCACCAGAGCAGCGTTGCAGGCCAGAGGCAACGGATCGGCCGGCACCAGGTCGACGACCCTGCGGAGCGAATCGGCCGACCGGTCCCGATCCCAGCCGCCGGCTTCGCGGAGCTGCCAGGGCGCGTCGGCGGGAATCGACCGCTCGCCGGCGACCCGGAACCGAACCATGCCGGTCCGGCCGCACCCCTGCCCCATCTCGATATAGACGAGCCGGGTCACGACCTCGGCCGGCGCGGTCGAGGACAGCACCACCGAGAACCGGGTTTGCGGGGTAACGAACTGAGGTGCGTCGCCCGCGCTGACCGGGAGGCCGGCCAGCACCGCCGGGCCGCTGACCCGAAAGGTGAACCGGTGCGGAGCCGCCAGACGGCTCCCATCCAACGCCGTAAATTCTTGATTGACAGTTACTTGGTAGCTCGTCCCGGGGGTAAGCGGCCGGTCGGGGCGAAGCCGGATAGTTACCGGGTCCCGCCACTCGACCGTGCCAGAGAGAGCGGGTACAATCGTCACCAGAGACCGAGCGTCGACAGTCTGATCGAGAGAGCCGGCGACCGGCCGGTCGAAGGTGATGGTCACGACCGATGTCGGCGACGCATCAGGCCCCGGGGTGGTTCGGATAACCCGGAGGGCCGGGGGTTGATCGGCCGCCACGGTGGCGGCAACGAGCAGGATCGCAGTGCGAATCGTTGACATGGGACCCTGGTCGGCTGGGACAGTGGTAAGCTACTGGTACGACCGACCCAAGTCATTACCATGTCACGGGTTGCCGGAAACGGCTCCGGGATTCGGGGTTACGGCGGGGACTATACCGCTGGATCGAAAGTAGCTATACTATATTGTGGTACCGCAATCGCTTACGTCTC
>CAZUES010000048.1:0-27065 GCA_964619465.1 uncultured Gemmatimonas sp. | reverse complement strand
TTGATCATCGGCATCAGGATCCGATTGGCCACGAAGCCGGGATAATCCTGCACCTCCACCGGTGTCTTGCCGAGCGCGGTCGAAATCTCGAGCACGGTTGAGGTGGTCTTGTCGCTGGTGGCATGACCCCGAATCACCTCGACCAGCTGCATCACCGGCACCGGATTCATGAAATGCATTCCGATGACTTGGTCGGGCCGCCGCGTCCGCGCCGCGATCTCGGTAATCGAAATCGAACTGGTGTTGGTGGCGAGAATGGCATCCTCAGCCGCGATCCGGTCGAGCGACTCGAAAATCGAGAACTTGAGCGGCGGTTGCTCCGTAGCTGCTTCGATGATGATATTCGCCGACGCCGCACCCTCGAGCGCGGTCGCGGTCTGGATCCGTCCGAGGATCTGGGGCGGCGCATCGGTCGGGATGGCGCCCTTCTTTGCCTGCCGGTCGAGATTGGCCTGAATCGTGGTCCGGGCGCGATCGAGCGCCTGCTGAGACACGTCGATCAGGGTGACACTCCAGCCATATTGTGCAAACACGTGGGCGATGCCATTACCCATCGTCCCCGCGCCGATCACTGCCGCCTGCTTCATGACGCCTCCCGAAAGTCTCGCCACCGAACTACGAACAGGATTCCGACCGTCAACATCACAGTCGCCAGTATGCCACCTTCCGGACCGAACGCGCCACCGGTGACCCAGACCGGCTCACCAGGCACGAAATCGATCCAGGGTACCTCGAACGGCAAGCCGCTCACGGGAGCGGCCAGCGCCGCCAGGGCCACGTTCCAGCCGAGATGGGCTCCCGTGGCCGTCCAAAGCCCGCCCCGAGCGAAAAACGTAAGCCCCAGCAGCACCCCTGCAAGGGCAATATTGCCCAACGCCAGTGTGCTCACACTCGGATTGGTCCGATGCGCCGCCGCAAACAGCACCGCCGTCACCACGATGGCCGAGGCCCGACCGATGCCGCGGGCCATGCCGGCCACCGCTACCCCGCGAAACGCCAGCTCTTCCATGAACGCCGCCGGCAGCAGCACCAGCGCGAGCAGCGCGACTCGACCCAGATACTGACCGACCGTGCCGCCGTCCAGGATCCACCCGGAGCCCGACCCCAGACTCAGGACCAGGGTACCGGCCCCAACAAGCGCACCTACCGCGAGTCCTTTTCCAAACCCCGGAGCGCCCTCGCGAGCCCCCACGAAGCCGAGGGTACGCCAGTCGAGGCCAAGCGCCTTCCGCCCGATGACCCAGGTCAGCCCGCCGAAGACCAACAAGCCGACGGTAGTCTGGATGACCGCCGTGCCGCTATACCCGATGGCGCCCGCCGGCAGTCGTTCGAGCAGGAGCCAGTAGAGGGTGGCTCCCAGCAACCCGGCCGCACTATATCCGACCAGTATGAAGCCAAGCGACCAGGCAACGGCCCCGATCCGGGACCGCGCACTGGTCGCCCGTCCATCCACGAACGTCAGACCGCTTCGACCGAAAGCGCGACCGCGTTACCCCCACCGAGACAGAGCGTGGCCAGTCCCGTTGCCACACCGCGAGATTTCATCGCATACAGCAGGGTGGTGAGAACCCGGGCCCCGCTCGCCCCGATCGGATGCCCCAGCGCGATGGCGCCACCATGCACGTTGACGGAATCCCAGTCCCACTCGAGCGCCCGACCATCGGCCAGCGCCTGCACGGCAAAGGCCTCGTTGGCCTCGATCAGGCCGTAGTCGCCGATCGTGGTGCCAGACTTCTTCATCAGATTCTGCACCGCGAAGATCGGGGCGAAGAAGAGATCCTTGGGCTCGCCCCCGCCGGTGGCGTACCCGGTGATGCGCGCCAGCGGTGTCAGGCCATGCGCCTTGGCATAAGCCAGCGAAGCCACGATCAGCGCCGATGCACCGTCGTTGAGCCCGGGCGCGTTGCCGGCCGTCACGCTGCCCTCTTTGTCGAACGACGGTCTGAGCTTGGCGAGCGACTCGATCGAGGTGTCCTTGCGGGGCGATTCGTCGGTGTCGACCGTGGTGGAGCCGCCCTTGGTGGGCACCGACACGGGCACGATTTCGGCGCTGAAGACACCGCCCTCGATCGACGCCACCGCCTTGCGGTGACTCTCGTAGGCGTAGCGATCCTGATCCGCCCGCGAGACGTCAGCCTTCTTCGCGGTGTACTCGGCCAGGTTGCCCATGTGGACGTTGCCGAATGAATCCCAGAGGCCGTCGTGGATCATACCGTCGACCATGGTCTGGTTGCCGGCTTTGATGCCGCCGCGCATGCCGTAGACGTAGTGGGGCGACGACGACATTGACTCCATGCCGCCCGCCACGACCAGCTGGCTATCGCCCGCCTTGATCGACTGAGCGGCCAGCATCACGGCCTTGAGGCCCGAGCCGCAAACCTTGTTGATGGTGAGCGCCGGAATCACGCCGGAGAGCCCGGCCTTGATCATTGCCTGGCGGCCGGACGCCTGCCCGGAACCGCCCTGCAGCACGTGGCCCATGATGACCTCATCGATGGCGCCTGCATCGATTCCGGCCCGATGGACGGCTTCTTTGATGGCAACGGCGCCGAGTGACGGCGCGTTGAACGAGGCAAGGCCGCCGAGGTACTTCCCGATCGGGGTGCGGCAGGCCGAGAGAATGACGGGGGTGGTGGCGTCGGACATGGAACTCTCGAAGTCGAAGAATGTCAGCCTAAAAGATAGGCGACCGGAGGGGTGCCCTGAAGGGGCCGAGATGCGCTGTCAGCGAAGCGATGCTGCTCGCGCTCGGCCCCGTACCGGAGCTACGGTACCAGACGCCGGCGGACGATGTCGTCCACCAGGCGGGCCTGGAAGTCATCGAGCGGCATTACATCCTGCTTCGACCCCGCCCCGCGAGTCCGCACCGCCACCGTCCCGGCCTCGGCCTCGCGCTGCCCGACCACGGCCAGATAGGGAACCTTGGCCACCTCGCCGGCCCGGACCCGGTAGTTGAGCGTATCATTGCCGGCATCGAGCTTGGCGCGGATGCCCGCCTTGCGCAATGTGGCCGTTACCTGCTCGGCCGCCTCGCGCTGCGCATCGGAAATCGGCAGCACCCGGACCTGCTCCGGCGCGAGCCAGAGCGGAAACGCCCCGGCAAAATGTTCGATCAGAATCGCCATGAAGCGCTCGAACGAGCCGCTCACCGCCCGGTGAATCACTACCGGCCGATGGGCATGGTTGTCCTCGCCGACATAGGTCAGATCGAAGCGTTCGGGCGCCGCGTAGTCGAGCTGGATGGTGCCCAGCTGCCAGGTGCGGCCGATCGAATCCTCGACGTGAAAGTCGATCTTCGGCCCATAGAAGGCGCCGTCTCCCGGATTGACCTGATAGGCGTGACCGGTCGACTCGAGCGCGCTGCGCAACGCCCCTTCGGCCTTGTCCCACAGTTCGTCGGAGCCGATCCGCTCTTCCGGGCGGGTCGAGAACTTGAGTTGCGCCGTGAGGCCGAACGTCTCGTAGTAGCCCAGGATCAACCGCGTCAGCCGCTGCACCTCGTCACGGATCTGATCCTCCATCAGGAAGATATGGCAGTCGTCCTGCTGGAACTGGCGAACCCGGGTCAACCCCGACAACGCTCCCGACACCTCATTCCGATGCAGCACGTCGTAGGTGCAATAGCGGATCGGCAGCTCGCGATACGAGTGCTTCTTCGATC
The DNA here is from genome assembly GCA_964619465.1 of uncultured Gemmatimonas sp. Taxonomy (GTDB): domain Bacteria; phylum Gemmatimonadota; class Gemmatimonadetes; order Gemmatimonadales; family GWC2-71-9; genus SHZU01. The sequence continues at coordinate 23,404 of CAZUES010000048.1, read as the reverse complement.
CGTAGAGCAGGTAGTGCGACGGGCAGTTCATCGGCTTGAGCGAGATGTCATGCTCACCCGTCTCGCTGTCGAGCACCAGGAACATGTTCTCCTTGTACTTGCCCCAGTGCCCCGACATTTCCCAGAGCGCTTTGTTGAAGAGCAGCGGAGTCTTGACCTCCTGATACTCGTCACGCTGCAGTTCACGCAGATAGTCGTTCAGGACATTGATCATCGTGGTACCGCGATCGGTCCAGAACGCCGCGCCAGGTGCGAACGAGTGAAACAGGAAGAGATCCAGTTCCCGTCCGACCCGGCGGTGATCTCGCTTCCGGGCCTCCTCCAGCCGATGGAGGTATGCCTCGAGATCGTCTTTCTTGAACCATGCCGTCCCGTAGATCCGCTGCAGCATCTGCCGCTTCTCGTCACCGCGCCAGTAGGCGCCGGCCGTCGAGAGCAGCTTGAAATGCTTGAGTCGGGAAGTCGACGGCACGTGAGGACCGCGGCACAGATCGACGAAGGGTCCATCGGTGTAGATGGTGATGATCTCCCCTTCATCCAGCTCGGCGATCCGCTCGAGCTTGAGCGGGTCGTCGGCAAAGCGCCGATTGGCCTCGTCCCGGTCGACCACTTCCCGCACGAACGGAAAGTCCTTGGCGGCAACCTCTCGCATGACCCCCTCGATCTTTTCCAGATCTTCGGGCGTAAATGGACGGGGCACCTCGAAGTCGTAGTAGAATCCGTCATCGATGGAGGGCCCGAAGCCGATGCCGGCCTTCGGAAAGATGGTCCGCACCGCCGTCGCCAGCACATGCGCAGCCGAGTGCCGCAGCATGGCAAGCGCGTCGGGGTCGCGATCGGTAATGATCGACACCGTGGCGTCGGATTCGATCGGTCGCTCGAGATCCCGGATCTGGTCGTCGACGCGGATTGCCAACGCGGCTTTGGCGAGCCCAGGCCCGATCTGGCGGGCAAGGTCCAAGCCGGACGCGCCGTGCGGCAATTCACGCACACTACCGTCGGGCAAGGTCAATCGAACCATACTCATGGGGCAGACTCCATCGCGGCTGGCTGCACCATCACCGGCGAGGTGGGTGCAAGCCAAAAGAACAGGGCCAGACCGACCGCGATGAGCACACCGAGGAAGAACAAGCGGACAACCGGTCGTTTGGCCATGGATTGCTTCGTGAAAAGTCCCGAAACGTATTAAGTTAACTGTATGCCGCAGCGACGTATACGCCCCGAGGGTACGCCCAGCCTCCTCCCGACCGTACTGACCGGTCTCGGGATCGGATTGGCCGTCGGGCTTCTGGCTGGCCAACTGCTTGCCGGACGGGGCCGACGGGCATTGATCCCCTGGCGGAGGAAGCGCCCCGCCCCAGTTTCCTCCCAGGTGCTGACTGCCCGAGTCCGCCAAAGCCTCGAAGCACTGCTGGGGGCCGAGGCCAACGGGCTCACCCTGGTGCCGATCGGGCGGAATGGCCTCGAGTTGCACGGCTGGGTGTCGTCCCGGTCGAGCCGAAGCCGCGCCATCCGGGCCGTCCGCGAACTGCTCGGCGGCGACCTCACCCTGGTCGACCGTTTACTGGTCTGGGGTGAAGACGATAACCCGCTGCCGCCTGGCACGCCGCCCAACCGACCCACCATCGTTCGGGACGAAGAGCCCGAGGTTGCATGACCGAGCCGTTGGCACCGCAGTACGACCCGAAAACCGTCGAAGCCCCTTTGTACCGGTGGTGGCAGGACCGCCACCTGTTCACACCGCGCGGCGACCGTTCCCCCTACGTCATCATGATGCCGCCACCCAACGTGACGGCGCAACTGCACATGGGGCACGGCCTCAACCTGAGCGTCCAGGACGTGATGATCCGGTTCGAACGGATGCGCGGCCGCGACGCGCTCTGGATGCCGGGCACCGACCACGCCGGGATCGCTACGCAGAACGTGGTCGAAAAGCTGCTGGCCAAAGAAGGTAAGACCCGCTTCGACCTGGGACGAGAGGCCTTCATCGAACGGGTCGAGGCATTCGTGGCCGAGACCGGGTCGACCATCCTAGAGCAGATCCGAAGTCTCGGCGCCAGCTGCGACTGGGCTCACACCTACTACACGCTCAGTCCGGAGCTCTCGGCCGCGGTGCGCGAGGTTTTCGTCTCGCTCTATGAAAAGGGCCTGATCTACCGCGGCAAGTACATCATCAATTGGTGCCCCCGCTGCCTGACCGCCCTCTCCAACGAGGAAGCCGAAAAGGAAGAGGTCGACGGTCAGATCTGGCGGCTGCGCTACCCGCTGGCCGACGGATCCGGCCATATCGTCGTCGCCACCACGCGGCCCGAAACCATGTTGGGCGACACCGCGGTTGCTGTGCATCCTGATGACGAGCGCTACGCCGGCCTGGTGGGCAAGATGATCCGCCTCCCCGTGGTCGATCGCCTGGTGCCGATCGTGGCCGATGCCGCGGTCGACCCCGCCTTCGGTACCGGGGCCGTGAAGCTGACACCGGCGCACGACCCGCTCGACTTCGAGATCGCGTCGCGACACGCCCTCCCGGCCATCGACGTGATGACTCCGGATGCGCGCATCAACGAGGCCGGTCCGGAGCGGTTCCAGGGTCTCGATCGGTTCGAGGCAAGGAAGCAGGTCGTGGCCGAGTTCGACGCTGCCGGCCTGCTCGACAAGGTGGAGCCGCACCGGCACGCCGTCGGACATTGCTACCGCTGCGAGACCGTGGTCGAGCCGCGGCTGTCGGATCAGTGGTTCGTCAAGATGGCTCCGCTCGCCAAGCCGGCGCTGGAAGCGTATCGCGACGGCACCCTGACCTTCGTGCCGGAGCGACGCGGCACCGAATACGCCATCTGGATGGAAAACATCCGCGACTGGTGTATCTCGCGACAGCTCTGGTGGGGCCATCGGATTCCAGTCTGGTACTGCGAAGACAGCAGCTGCGCAACCATGGCGGCGAGTCGGGTCGACCTGATGACGTGCCCGTCGTGCGGCGGCGCGGTTCGCCAGGACGAGGATGTGCTCGACACCTGGTTCTCGTCGCAGTTGGTGCCCTTTACCTCGCTGGGCTGGCCCGACGAAGACCAAAGCCTGAGCCGATACTACCCCGGCCACGCCCTGGTCACCGCGCCCGAGATCCTCTTCTTCTGGGTCGCCCGGATGATCATGTCGGGCCTCGAGTTCAAGGGCCAGGTTCCCTTCTCGACGATCTACCTCCACGGCACCGTCCGCGACACCCAGCATCGCAAGATGTCCAAGTCGCTGGGCAACGGGATCGATCCGCTCGATGTGGTCGAACAGTACGGCGCCGATGCGCTCCGGTTCACCGTGATCGGCGGCTTGGCGGTAGGTACGGATGTCATTCTCGACCCCGCCGACCTGGAAAGTTCCTTCTCGACCGGCCGGAACTTTGCCAACAAGCTCTGGAACGTCGGGCGGTTCATCCTGTCCAACTTGGACGGCCAGGTGCGTCCGATCGGCGGCTCCGCAGCCAATGCGGTCCGGCGAGAGGAACTGTCGGTGGCCGATCGCTGGATTCTCGCCCGCGCCGAAGCCACCATCCGCGAGGCTACCGACGGCTACGAGCGACTGCGGCTCAACGACGCCGCCAACGCGACCTACCGCTTCCTCTGGAATGATCTGGCCGACTGGTACCTCGAAGCCATCAAGCCGCGCCTCTACGGCGATCAGCCCGGTGGCGACGTGGCACGGGCTGTAGCAGTCCGCGTCTTCGATCAGGCGTTACGGCTGCTCCACCCGGTGATGCCGTTCATCACCGAAACGCTCTGGCAGCGCCTGCCTGGCCGAACCGAGGGCGAGAGCCTGATGGTGGCGGAATGGCCGGCCCCCGACGCGGCCGATGCCGATCCCGTTGCACTGGCCGAGTTCGGCGCAGCCCAGGATGTCATCACGGCCATCCGCTCGATCCGCGCCGAGTATCAGGTTCCGCCCGGACAAACGGTGCGGGCCGCTCTGACCCGATGCGGCCCGGTGGTGACGGCCGCCTTCCAGTCGCTCGGCCCGATGATGCATCGATTGGCCAAGGCCAGCGAGATCACCCTGGCGGGAGAAGACTCGGGCAACGGCGCTGCTGCTGCGCATGCGGTGCTCACCGATGGCAGCAGCGTCACCGTTCCCCTGGGCGATCTGGTCGACACCGCCAAGGAATGCGCCCGGCTCGGCCAGGAAACCACCCGCCTGTCGCAGGCCATCGCGACCTTGGAGCAGAAGCTCGGCAACGAACAGTTCGTCAGCCGGGCACCTGCGGCCGTGGTGCAGAAGGAACGGGAAAAGCTGGCCAGCTGGCAGGATCAGCGGGCCGTCCTCGACGACAAGCGAACCCGGCTGGGATGTCCGTCCTGATCCGGGCAGCGGCCCTCACCTGCCTGCTGGCCGCCGGGTGTGCCCGCATTGCGGAGCCGCCGGGTGGTCCGCCCGATGCCAATCCGCCCAAGCTGCTCAGCACCATGCCGGATTCGATCACGGCGCTGCCCGGCTTCCGGAATGACGCGGAGTTCCGCTTCGACGAGGTGGTCAGCGAAGGGACCAGTCCCAATTTCGGCCTGGGCAGCGGCGACCTCGAGAGGCTGGTCATCCTCTCCCCGAGCCCGAACGTCCCACGGGTCAGCTGGAAGCGGCGCCGTATCACGGTCAAGCCGCGCGAGGGGTGGCAGCCCAACCGCACCTACCGGATCGAGCTTCTCCCGGGACTGGTCGACCTCCGCAACAACCGGAGCCAGAACGGCGAGGTCATCACCTTCACGACCGGATCGGCGCTGCCGGAGCGATTCCTCGAGGGCCGCGTCGTCGACTGGACCACCGCTCGAGGGCAAACGCTCGGCCTGGTCGTCGCAACCCTGCTGCCCGACAGCCTCGAGTACCGCACCCTGGCGGATTCAACCGGCCGCTTCCGGTTCGGTCCCCTGCCCGACGGCGAGTACCTGGTGGCCGGTGTGATCGACCAGAACCGGAACGCCCGCCGCGATCTGCGCGAGTCGTTCGACACCACACGTGTCGCCCTGGGGCGCGATTCGGTAGGCGAGATCTGGGCCTTCCGGCATGATACCCTCCCGGCCCGAATCCAGACGATTGCCAGGAACGACTCGCTCTCGGTCATCGTGACTTTTACGCAGCAACTGAACCCCTATCAGCTGCTGCCGTCCTCGGCGGCCCGGGTCCGGTTGCTGCCCGATTCGATTGATCTCGGCGTCGACTCGATCCTGCCCAAGCCACAGTATGATTCGGCCTACGCCCCCCGCGCCCCGGTCGATACTACGCCTCCCAGCGACAGCGTCCGCGTAGCCGACAGCCTGGCCCTGGTCAGAGCTGACTCGATGGCCCGAGCAGACTCGGTGCTTCGGGAGCGCGAAGCGGCCCGCCGCCGCGCCCGTGGTATCGAAGACCCGAAACCTCCGGAGCCGCCGCTCACCACCAAGCCGCCGCTCGACGACAAGCTCGTCATTCGGGTGCGTGAACCGTTACAGGCCGGCGCGCGCTACGTCGTCGAGATCGACGGCGTCGAGAATGTCAGCCGCGTCCCCGGGAGGGCCGTGCTCGGCTTCCAGGTGCCCGAAGAGACTCGGCCACCGGCCGATACCTCCGCATCGGATTCGACCGCCGCACCTGGCGACAGTATCCCCACCGACTCCATTCCTGTTCGACCCGACACGGCGGGCGTCTCGCTCGGAGCCTGGTCGGCTGCCCGAGCGGCCGGGCAGCAGCCGGTACCTCCGTTCCCCGAGCCCAGGCGCGAACCGACCGCCGCCGTTCGACCGGCCACGCCCCCCCGACCCCGATGACCGCGGCGCGCCGGCCGGCGGCATTTCTCGACCGGGACGGCACCATCATCGCGGACGTCGGCTATCCCTCGAATCCGGACCAGGTCACCCTGCTGCCCGGCGCGCTGCAGGCGCTCCGGGAACTCGATCGGGCGGGATATCTGCTCGTGGTCGTCACCAATCAGAGCGGCATTGCCCGCGGTCTGATCTCGTGGGATCAGTACCACGCGGTGGCGCAACGGATGAGCGAACTGCTAGGCCCCGAGGTCACGGTGGCAGCGACGTACGTCTGTCCGCATCACCCGGACATCGACGGCCCCTGCGACTGCCGCAAGCCGGGCCTGGCCCACTACCGCGACGCCATTGCCCGATTCAACCTGGACCCGGCCCGCTCCATCTGGGTCGGCGATCGTCGGAGCGACGTCGAGCCCGCCGAACACTGGGACGGACGAGGCTATCTGATTCGCAACCCAACGGATCCCGCCAACGAGTCGCTCCCCGGCCGCACCATCCTGGTGCGCGACCTGGCCGAGGCAGCGGCGCGCGCCCTCAGCTAGGACCGTCGGTACGCACCAATCGACCGGCCGCCGGGTCGTAGCGCCACTCGGGTTCCGGCCCCATCAGTGAGACCCCACCCTGCCAACGCGTCACGCCATGGACCTCGAACCAGTCGCGCCGCCCGGCCAGGACCGACTGTCCCATCGGCGTGAGCTTGAGCGGTACCTGGGAAAACTGCTCGTCCCGGAGCTTGATCAGGGGCGGCGCGTGATACAGCGTGGTCTCCAGCAGCGGTCGAGGACCGTCGGTCAAACTGCGGAGCGTGGCGTAGAACATGGTGTCACCCTGGTAGGGCGCCGCTTCCCGCGCTTGCACCAGCGGAAATGCCTCGCGCGGCATTTTGGCGCCGCCGGCAATTGCCTCGAGGCCCCATTGTTCGGTCCGGCTGAGTCCCGTCCCAAGCTGCGGAAACTCGGCGAGATACCTGGCAAGCGCGGCCTGCAGGAAGGGCAACCCCGGCTGGGCCTCCTGCGCCAGCTGGTCGAGCGCCTGCGGATCAGGCGCCGTCATGGCCTGCCAAGCTCTGTCAGCTGCCCGCACCTGGTCCATGGTAACCCGCGATCGCTGCGGATAGAGGGCCGCCAGATCGGCCGGCTCCAACTGACCGAGACCGATGAACCGCTCCACGCCGGGATGCCGATCGATCATTACCAGACTGACCCGTCCCGCATCCACCAGCGGGGCGAGGCGAGTCAGCAGAAAAGTCAGAATGAACTGATCGAAGAGATCGTGCTCGAACCACAGCACCACTTCCCGATATGAACTCGCCTCGGACACCCGCGCGTCCTGGTAGCCCAGATTCCGGAGCGACAGGCCGTAGGACAGGTGGTACCGCATCGACAGGTGAATGGCCCGGTCGCGCCACCGGTCCCGATCGGTCGCCCAGCGGCGCAGCGGCCCCTCGCAGAGCGGGTCGGCCCATTCGAACCGGTCACCCTCGATCTCCGCCTCGACCAGCTTGCCGAGAATGTCGCTCCCCGGCCTCAGATGCAGGGGCAATTCCTCACGCGGATCCCCGAAAACGAGGTCCGACGACGGCGGCCGTGGTCTCTGTGTATATTGGCGGGCTATGTCCATGCGGGTCGCCGTCTGCGTGTCTGGTCGCGGGAGCAATCTCGCGGCACTGATCGCCGCCCTGCCCGAAGGAAGCCCGGCCACGGTGGCGTTGGTGGTGAGCAATCGGGTGCAGGCTGGCGGACTCGAGATTGCCCGCCGGGTCGGGATTCCGGCGGCGGTGCTCGAAGATAGCACCGATGGCGGCGAGTGGCTCGCGCTGCTCGATCGCTGGCAGATCGACTTCGTCGTGCTGGCCGGATACCTGAAGCAGGTGCCGCCGGAGGTCGTGGCGCGGTATCAAGGGCGGATCATCAACATTCACCCTGCCCTCCTTCCCGACCACGGCGGGCCCGGGATGTACGGTGCCCACGTCCATCGCGCCGTCCTGGCTCGCGGCGATCGCGAATCGGGCGCAACGGTGCATGCGGTGACCGAGCGATACGATGAGGGACCGATCCTGGCACAGGCCAGAGTTGCGGTCCTGCCGGACGATACACCCGAAAGCTTGGCAGCGCGGGTGCTCACCGTCGAGCACCGCCTGTTGCCGGCGGTAGTCCTCGAAGCGGCAGCGACCGGCCGCGCCACGCCTTTACCCGAGACTCTCGAGTTATGAAGCGGGCTCTACTCTCTGTTAGCGACAAACGTGGTATCGTCGAACTGAGCCGCGGCCTGGTCCGTCTCGGCTTCGAGCTGATCTCGACCGGAGGCACCGCCGCCACGCTCAAGAAGGCGGGTCTGCCGGTTACCTCGGTCGATGAGGTCACGGGCTTCCCGGAAATCCTCGACGGCCGGGTCAAGACGCTGCACCCGAAAATCCACGCCGGTTTGCTGGCGCAGCAGGACAACGAGCAGCACAAGACCGCGCTCACGACGCACGGGATTGCCCCGTTTGCGCTGGTCGCGGTCAATCTGTATCCGTTCCAGGCCACCATCGCACAGTCGGATGTGACCTTCGAAAACGCCGTCGAGAATATCGATGTCGGCGGTCCCTCGATGCTCCGTGCGGCGGCCAAGAATCACCAGTACGTGCTTCCGGTGGTCGATCCGACGGACTATCCCCGGGTGCTCGAGCTGCTCGAGCAGGACGGCCTCACGCCGGCCATCCGCCGGGCCTTCGCGGCCAAGGTCTTTTCGCACACCGCCGACTACGACAACGCCATCGCCGGCTACCTGACCGAGGCCGAGGAGGGGTTACCTCCGCGGCTCAACCTGTCGGTCGAGCAGCTGCTCCCGCTTCGCTATGGAGAGAATCCCGAGCAGCGCGCCGCGCTCTACGCCTCCGAGGAGCCGCGCGGCATTCGCGACCTCAAGCAGCGCCAGGGCAAAGAGCTCTCGTTCAATAATCTGCTCGACATCGACAGCGCCACCGCCGCGGTTGCTGCGTGGAAGAATCGGCCCGCCTGCTGCATCGTCAAGCACACCACCCCGTGCGGAGTGGCCGTGGGCCGGACCGCGCTGGAGGCGCTCGACAAGGCGCGGGCGACCGATCCGCTTTCGGCGTTCGGCGGCGTGATTGCCTGCAACACCGTGATCGACCGGACCATCGCGGAATCGCTCCGTGATCTCTTCTTCGAGGTGATCGTGGCGCCATCGGTCCACGATGACGCGCTCGAGGTGTTTGCCGAGAAGAAGAACCTTCGCGTGGTCGAGCTTCCCATCAGCGATGCGCCGGGCCTCGACTGGAAGCGGGTGCGGGGCGGTTTCCTGGTGCAGGACCGGTTCCGATTCGACGCCTCGGAGCAAGCATGGACGGTGCCCACCGGGCGGAAGCCGACGGTCGACGAGATGAACGACCTCCGCTTTGCCTGGACGGCTATCGCAACCGTGAAGTCGAATGCCATCCTCATCGCCAGGAATGAGCAGGCCATCGGCATCGGGGCCGGACAGATGAGTCGGGTCGACGCCGTTTTCCTGGCTGCGCATAAGACTCGCCAGCAAGCGCACGACCCGAAGGGCGCGGTGCTCGCTTCCGACGGCTTCTTTCCCTTCCCCGATGGCATCGAAGAAGCAGCCAAGGCGGGCATCACCGCCATCATTCAACCCGGCGGCTCGGTTCGAGACGCCGAGGTCATCGCGGCCGCCAATCGGCTAGGCATCGCCATGGTATTCACCGGCAAACGGATGTTCCGGCATTGACCATGACTCAAGAGCGACCGCCCTATCTCTGGGCTCTCGGTACCGCCGTCGCGGTACTCGTCATCTATCTGTTCACGCTGGGACCGACGACCGCCTTCTGGGACGCGTCGGAGTACATCGCAGCAGCCAAGGTGCTCGGGATCCCTCACCCGCCGGGCAACCCGCTCTTCGTCCTGCTGGCGCATGTGTTCGGCCTGTTCCCGTTCGTCGAGACCTACGCCGAGCGGATCAATCTCTTCGCGGCCGTCACGAGCGCGGGCGCGGCGGGGTTCTGGTTCCTGGTCTCGGAGCGCTGGCTGCGCAATATCGTGCCCGCCCGGATGCCGCGGCTGGTGTCATCGCTTGCCGGCGTGCTGGTCGGCGCCACCATGTGGACGGTCTGGAACCAGTCGACCGTGAACGAGAAGGTCTACACCGTCTCGCTCTTCTTCATGGCGTTGGTCACCTGGCTGGCGGTACACTGGGGCGACGACGAACCGGGACCGCACCGGGACCGCTGGCTGATCGTGATTGCCTATCTGCTCGCGCTCACCTCGACCAATCACATGATGGGCGTCCTCGCGGCACCGGCCGTGATCATGTACGTCCTCTGGACCGACTGGCGCGTCCTGACGCGGCCGGCGGTCCTGATCGGGATCGTGGCCGTCGTCATCATCGGCCTGACGCCGAACTACATCTTTCTGCCGATCCGCGCGGAGCAGTTCCCGCCGATCAACGAGGGAGAACCGGTCGGCTTCAGCGCCCTCTGCGCGGTAACCGCCGGCTTGGCCGGCTGCAGCGATGCGCTCTCCGACGTAATCAACCGGGTCCAGTACGGTAAGGGATCGGTCTTCGAGCGCCAGGCGGATCTGGTCGGACAGTACGCCAACTACTGGCAGTACTTCACCTGGCAGTTTGCCCGCGACTGGGACGGCCTCCGCGGCGCGATGACCGGGCTGTTTACCATCCTGGGCCTGGCCGGCCTGTATCAGATGCTGCGCAAGGATCTTCGCGCCGGTCTGGCTGCGGGCGCGATGCTCTTTTCACTGACCATTGCGCTCGTCTTCTATCTTAACTTCAAGTACGGCTACTCGATCTATCCCGAGCGGACCGATATCACCCACGCCCTCCGCGAGGTCCGTGAGCGGGACTATTTCTTCCTCTGCTCGTTTGCCTTCTTCGGCACGCTGGTCGCCGCCGGATTCGGCACCCTGATGACCGCCATTGCCGATTTCTTCAAGGGCCGTCTGTCCGAAGCGTCGCGCTGGTATGCGGCACTGCCGGTCGCACTGCTTGCGCTGATCCCGCTGTTCGGAAACCGGGTGTCGGCCAATCGCAATCATGAGTACGCCGCCCGGGACCTGGCTCGCGATCTGCTTGAATCGGTCGAGCCCTACGGGATTCTGGTAACCGCCGGCGACAACGACACCTTCCCGCTCTGGTATGCGCAGGAAGTGGAAGGCATCCGCACCGACGTCACGGTGGCTAACATGTCGCTCATGAACACCGAGTGGCATCTCAAGCAGCTCGGCCGCCGAGTCACACCGGACTTCGATCCGACCACATCGGCGGGGCTCTGGCGGTCGGACGATCCTCGCGGCACCCCGCTGACCGACAGCGCCAACACCGCGCCGACGGTGACCTGGGCCAAGCCGTCCGGTTCGGTCTTCTCGCTGTCCGAGTCGGAACTGCACAACCTGCCCGAGTTTACCCGCCCGCCGTCGGGACCGGTTCGCTTCGGCAACATCGAACTCACCTTCGATGAAGTGCAGTACCTGGATCGGAAGGATATCGCGACGATGTTCCTGATCCGGGACAACATCGGCAAGCGACCGATCTTCTTCAGCTGGAGCACCAGCTACTTTGCCGACCGCACCTTCGGCCTGACCCAGCATCTCGTCACGCAGGGGTTCGTTCGGAAGCTCTACCCCGAACCGGTTACCCCGGCGCCGGGACTGGTGTTCGGCCCCATGGGATGGATGGACATCGAACGCACCGGCGACCTGCTGTGGGAAACCTACGGCTGGGAGAGCGTCGCCCGCCCGCGCCCGCTGGGCTGGGTCGACGATCCGTCACGTTCGATCCTGGAGTTGTATGCCGCGGTCTATGCGGCGTACGGAGCCACGGTCCGCCAGCTGGGCGATAGTACGCTCGCCGCCCGGGCTGACTCCGTGGGTGAGGCCGTGATGCGGAGTTTGCGGCCCCCCGTCAAATGAGATCAAGCCTGAGGGCCGTGTCGACGATGACACGGCCCTTGGGTCAGCCCGGACGCGGCGTTAGCTTGTGTCCGCCAGGCGCGGTGGCAGAGCGGTTGATTGCACCGGTCTTGAAAACCGGCGAACCCGAAAGGGTTCCGTGAGTTCGAATCTCACCCGCGCCGTGCAGGTCCCTCGGCTTCCTCACCGATCATCCGCCGTACCGCCCTCCTGATCATCGGATCCGCCGCGCCAGGTCGTACCGCAGATTGAGATAGAGCATCCGCCCCGGCTCGGGAAACCCGCCGATCAGTTCATAGTTCGTATCGAACAGATTCTGGATCGCGACTTCGGCGCTGAGCCACGGCAACGGGGTCACCACTCCTTTGATCCCGACGACCGCGAATGGCTCCACGGTTGCCCCATCCGTGGTCGTGAACCGGCGGCTGTTCCACTCGATGCTCACGACGCCTTCGAACCATCGAGCCGGCATCACGCTGGCAAACGAAAACCACTTGGACTTGGGCGTATCGATCAACCGCACCTCCGGACGTGTGATGTTCTTCCGATCCAGGAAGCTGTAGCTGGCACCGGCCGTCAGCCATGCGGCGGCACGAGCGTCCACCCCGAGTTCGAAGCCCTGGTTGCGCGCATCGCCGACATTCTGGAGCTGGAAGAGCGCCTGGTTGGTCGGAGTGCGCTCCACGTCATCCACCCGCTGGATCAGATCATCGATCCTGCTGTAGTACCCGCTCGCCCGCAAGGTCACCGCGGTGCCGATCACACCGACATAACCCAGTTCCAAATGGGTCGCACCTTCGGAAGTGAGATCAGGGTTGGGAATGGCGCTGCCCAGCCGGTAGGAGTATCGGTCCTTGAGCGTCGGAAAGCGCGTCTTTCTCGACACACTGGCCCGCAGCGTTCCGATCGAGCCGACCTGATACAGTGCCGCAAGCTGCGGATTCCAGGTTCCGCTCGAGCTGGTCGGAAATTCGCTCACCGCACCGGCCTCGAGGTTCTCGGCGTGGAGTCCGGCACGTTCGTCACGGCTCACGCCCGCAATCATGGTCAGTCGTTCCGCAGGGCGCGCCTGCGCCTCGAGCCCGAACGAGAGGGTCCGATCCGTGAACCGTCGCTGCGGCTCACCGAGGTTGTTCTCGCGGTGGTTGTCGAGCTTGGCGTGCGCCGCGCCGGCCAGCGTCAGCCGCGGGCCGAGTGCCAGGGTTCCCTCCACCACCCCGCCCCAGATATCGTCATCGTAGAAGCTCTGGAACGACGAGCCTCGGTTCTGAGTCGTATACGTGGCGTCGTCGTAGGCGTTGAGTTGATTGAGAAAACGGTCGTAGTAGCCCCGGGTCCGCACCGACAGCCGATCTGTCAAAGCGGTCTGGGTAATCAAGTAAACGCTGCGTTTGTCCCACTGGGGCCAGCGCCAGAAGCGCACCGGCTGGGTCGGATCGGTACCTGCGTAGGGCGGATTACCCTTTTCACCGTTCTGGGTCGCGAAGCCGACGGCATACTCATCGGACGTGCGGGGGGTAAACCCGAACTTCCCGCTCAGTTTCCAGTCGGTTCGATACGCGTTGGCCCGCTCCCCCTGTCCCTGCACCACCACCGGAGCGAAGTCGTCCGAGAGCCTGAACGCATCCTGCGTAAGGTACGATCCGCTGCCCTGCGCATACCACCGACCCTGTCGCGTCCCGAGATTCAGGTAGGTCTCCCGGCCGCCCGCACCGAAGGCGCCGAACCCGCCGGTCGCCTCCCAACGGTCGGTCGGACGGCGCGAAACCAGATTGATGGCGCCACCCAGTGCGTTCGGACCAAGCAGGACCGAACTCATCCCCTTCGACACCTGGATCTCCGAGGCGTCATAGGTGGTGAACCGTCCCAGGTCGACATAACCGTCGTACGGCACATACACCGGAATCCCGTCGACCAGCACCGGGACCTGACGGAGATCGAACCCGCGGACATAGACCCCCGACTCGTTCCGGGGGCCGACATTCGAGAGCGTCACTCCGGAGAAGAGGTTGAGGCCCTGCGCCAGATCCCGACGATTGTGACGCTGCAGATCCTCGGCCGAACGGCGCTCGGACAGCACCCCCGTCCGCAGCGCATTCTCGCCGGTGACCTGAATCGTCCCCAACCGGAATACCTTTGTAGTATCAGCAATCGTATCCGGCCGGATCCGCGGAGACTGCGCCGCCACAGCGGCGGACCAGCCGACGGCAAGGATCCCGGCCAGATTCAACACCGCTGCAACCATGCACCCTCCCTCAATTGTGCGACCGATGACGAAACGAACTCAGCCCAAGCCCAAACGGACGGCTCCTGCCACCCCACGGATCACGGTCCGGATCGATCTGGACGATCAGCACCGGATCGGCCCGGGCAAAATCCGGCTGCTGGAAGGCATCGACGAGCACGGCTCCATCGCGGCAGCCGGCCGAGCCCTGGGCATGTCGTATCGCCGGGCCTGGATGCTGATCGAGAACCTCAATGCCATGCTTGCCGAACCCGTGGTGTCCGCCAGCACCGGCGGCAGCCACGGCGGCGGCGCCACCGTCACGCCGACCGGTCATGACCTGATTGTCCGGTACCGCGCCATCGAAGCCGAAGTACACCGGGCGGCCGAGCACCACCTCCGGGGACTGACTCGCCAGGACTGAGGTCGTAATATACATTCGAACATAACGCTCTCCGCTCAGTTGCATACGTCACTCGATCGAGGCCCGTGATCCGCCGATTCTTTCTCACCACCTGCGCTGCGCTGACACTGAGCTGTAGCCCGCGCCAGAGCACCGATCAACGGGTTCTCACCGTATTCGCAGCGGCATCGTTGTCTACCGCGTTCACCGAACTCGGTCGCACCTTCGAGCAGCAGCATCCCGGGTACACCGTTCGGCTCAACCTGGCCGGTTCCCAGCAGCTGGTGCTGCAACTCCAGCACGGCGCCACGGCCGACGTCCTGGCTTCCGCCGATGAGCGGTGGATGCAGGCCGCAGCCGACAGCGGCCTGCTCGCGGAGCCGGCCACGGTGTTCGCCCGCAACAGCCTGGTGGTGGTTCTCCCGCGCAACAACCCGGGGCGGATCGAGCGACTCGAGGACCTGACCCGCCCCGGGATCAAACTGGTGCTCGGCTCCGAAGCCGTCCCGGTCGGGAAGTACGCACGGGAAATGCTCGCCAACCTGTCGGGATCTCCGGGGTACGCAGCTTCGTTCGGTGAGCAGGTGCTGCGGAACGTGGTGTCATTCGAGGACAACGTAAGGGCGGTCGCGACCAAGGTCCGCCTCGGTGAAGCCGACGCAGGAATCGTCTACCGGTCCGATGTTGGCGCGGCAAGCGCCGATGCCGTGACCGTGCTTCCGATCCCCGATCCGTACAATGTCATTGCAGCCTACCCCATTGCCGTGCTGCGAAACAGTCCGAACCCGTCCGCTGCCCGCGCATTCGTGGCGCTGATCCTGTCGGCCGAAGGCCAGGACCGGCTCGAGCACCACGGCCTGATGCGGAGAACCACGGACACCCTCCCGAGCTCGGCGGCCCGTTAGGCATGCTGCGATGGTCGTCGGTCCTGCTGCGCCTCGGGATGGCAGCTGCGGTTACCGCCGTGCTCGCGCTGATCGCCCTGCCGCTGCTCGGATTGGTGCTTCGAATCGGGCCGGCCGATTTGATCGCACAGCTGCAGCAACCCGTAGTGCGCGACGCCCTCCGGCTCAGTCTCCTGACCAGCACCACGGCAACCGCGATCGTCGTGGTCATCGGCTTTCCGGTCGCTGCGCTCCTGGCGACCCGTGAGTTCCGCGGCAAGCGGGCGCTCGAGTCGCTGATCGAGCTGCCGATGGTGCTGCCCCCGACCGTCGCGGGCCTGGGCCTGCTCCTGGCATTCGGGCGAACCGGACTGGCGGGGCGAACGCTCGAGGGCTTCGGGATCACCATTCCGTTCAGCACCGCAGCCGTCGTAATCGCCCAGGCATTTGTGGCCGTGCCGTTCTTCATCACCGCAGCCGTAGCCGGCCTCCGGGAGGTCGAACGCCGCTATCTCGACGCCGCCGCAACCCTCGGCGCACCGCCCGTCTACCAGCTGTTCCGGGTAATGTTGCCGCTCAGCCTGCCCTCGCTCGCAGCCGGAATGGCCATGAGCTGGGCTCGGGCGCTGGGTGAGTTCGGCGCGACGATTACCTTTGCCGGCAACCTGCCCGGTGTCACGCAAACCATGCCGCTTGCCGTCTATCTGGCGCTCGAAACCGATCTCACCGCCGCCGTCGCACTGTCCATTCTGCTGCTGATCGGGTCGGTCGTCCTGCTGCTCTCGGTCCGCAGCCTGCTGTCCCGCCACCCCAACCGCGCCGAGCTCGATGCTATCCGCCGTCCTGCATAAGCGGCTCGGTAGCTTCGCACTCTCGGCAACCCTGCAGGTCGAGCCGGGGACCGTGCTGGTGCTGGTCGGGGAAAGTGGTGCCGGGAAGACATCGATCCTTCGATTGCTGGCCGGACTCGACCACCCCGATCAGGGCCAGATCGTCCTCGACGGGCAGGCTTATTTCGACCACCAGCGCGGGCTTGCCGTCGCACCATGGGAGCGAGCTATCGGATATCTGGCACAGGACTATGCCCTGTTCCCGCATCTTTCCGTGGCAGACAACATCGCGTTCGGTCTCCGGGCTCGCGGGCTCGCCCGCCGAACGGCTCTCGCCCGGGCAACCGCAATCCTGGAACAGCTCGGCATTGCGAAGCTGGCGGACCGCCGACCACACCAGCTGTCCGGCGGACAGCGCCAGCGCGTCGCGCTCGCCCGGGCACTGATCATCGGGCCCAGGCTGCTGCTCCTCGATGAACCCCTCTCGGCTCTGGATCGACAGACTCGCCGCGCCGTCGGCCAGGAACTGCGCCGCACCCTGACCGGTCTTTCGTGCGTGACGCTCTACGTGACCCACGACCCGAACGAGGCATTGACCTTCGGCGATCGGATTGCCGTGGTCGAACACGGCCGGATCACCCAGAACGATTCGACCGCGTCACTGCTCCGACAGCCCCGGTCCGGCTACGCTGCCGACCTGCTGGGCGTCAACCTGCTCCGGGGAACGATATCGCCGGACGCTCCCGGGACTGCGACTACCGAATGGGGTAGGATTGCGGTGGAGAGCGCCGAACACGGCGAGGTGTGGATCGCGATCAACCCGCAGCAGATCCGCCTGTCGGTCGACGGTACCGCCGACTCGACCCGGAGCGGAGTGCCCGGCACCATCAACACCATGACCCCCGAACCGCCGATGGGAGAGCGGATCCGGGTGATACTCGCAACTACGCCGCCGCTGATCGCCGAGATTCCGAGTCAGGCGGCAGCTGCGCTTGGCCTGCGTGAAGGGCTCGCAGTCCGCGCCTCCTTCGATCCCGGAGACGCGATCGTCTACCGTTAGGCGCTCAGGGCGGCAATCCGCGGCGCGGATCGCTCACCACGAAGGCCTCCATCGCGAAGTACTCCGCCAGACCAAGGCGATCCAGTTCCTCCGCAGTGCCCTTGTTCCGCGCTTCGACCCGCTGCCAGAATTCGCGCTCGTCGTTGCCGGGAAACGGCGCGGTGTCCTTCTGCGACTGATGCTTGAAGATGGCGTGGATCTTGAGCTTGAGTTCTTCCTGCGAGAGCGGCACCAGCCAGGTCGCCTCGGTCACCGCCCACTCCTGCCAGGCGCCGCGATAGAGCCAGACTTCCGGCATCGTTCCCACCTGCTCACTGCGCTCGACCAGGGCACGATCGATGGCCTCCTTGCACATCCGGTGCGTCCCATGCGGATCGGACAGATCGCCGGCTACGAAGACGAGTTCCGGATCGATCTCGTCCAGGAGCCGGCGGACGATCGCGACATCGTCAGGTCCGATCGGCGCCTTCTTGACCGTGCCGGTCTGATAGAAGGGCAGATCGAGAAACCGGCCGGCCCCGGGTGGCAAGCCCAGGACACCGATGCCGGCAATCGCCTCCGAGGCGCGGATCAGCCGCTTGATGTCGAGCACAGCCTCGATGTCGATATCGCCGGGATCTTTGCGCGCCAGGGAAGCCTCGACCTCGGCGGCCAACTGGTTGGCGGCCCCTTCGGGCAGGTACCGTTCGGATGCCAGGCGGCGGAGAAAGTCGAGATGCCGACGCACGTCGTGATCGAACACGGCAATGTTGCCGCTCGTCATGTAGGCCACGGTGATCTGGTTCTCGTTTTCGACCAGCTTACGGAGAATCCCGCCCATCGAAATGACGTCGTCGTCGGGATGGGGTGAAAAGCAGATAATCCGCTTGCCGCGCGGCAGCTTGGATCGACCCCGGATCTTCGCACCGAGCGTGTTGAACACCTCACCGTTGAGCACCCCGGGAGCCGGATAGCGGTTGAGCAGCGACCCGAGTTTGTGCTCGGCGTAGGCGCCTCGGGTCAGCTTGAGGATGGCGTTACCGGTCTGATGCGAGAGCCAGACCACGGCGCGCACCGCCAACGCCGGAGTCCACTCCACCGGACCGAGCAGCCAGGGCGTCGCGATGGCCGTGAGCTGTGCCGCCGCCGCGCCGTCGAGATAGAACGCCACGTTCGGATGGCGCTGGAGAAACGTCGCCGGTACCTGCGGATCGATGTCCCCTTCGATAGCCTGCCGCACGATCCCGGCTTTGTGTTCCCCGGTGGCCATGACCACGATTTTCCGCGCCGCCATGATGGTGCCGACCCCCATCGTCACGGCCTGCCGAGGCACGTTCTCCTCGCCGAAGTAATCGGCTGCGGCATCCCGCCGCGTTACGGCGTCGAGCTCGATCAGCCTGGTCCGGCTGTCCGCTGGCGACCCCGGCTCGTTGAAGCCGATGTGCCCGGTCCGGCCCAAGCCAAGCAGTTGGAGATCGATACCGCCATGCCGCTGAATGGCTGCTTCGTAGGCGTCGGCTGCCGCAGCAACCTGTCCTTCGGGAAGATCCCCGCGCGGGATGTGGACGTTGGCCGGGTCGATGTCGATCAGGCTGAAGAGGTGCTCCTGCATGAACCGGTGATACGAATGCAGGTTATCCGGCGCCATCGGGAAGTACTCGTCGAGATTGAAGGTCACCACGTCTCGAAAACTGAGCCCTTCCTCACGATGTCGCCGCACCAGCTCGGCATAGATTCCGATCGGTGTCGACCCGGTTGCCAGGCCGAGCACGGGCGCCCGACCAGCGTCCCGCGCCCCCTGGATACTTTCGACGATCCGATCCGCCACTCGGCGAACCATTTCGAGATGGTCCTCGGTGATTGAAATCATCCCACCACTCCCTCCCGGCCAACCAACCCTCGTGTACTGAAGCGGCCCGCGACACCGATCAATCTGCCCCGCCGACCGAGACCGCGCCACACCGACCTCAGTCTGCCGCCCGAAGGGACGGTTCAGCTTTCGGCCACCCCCTGCCGATACTGATGTCCATGCATACCGGCGACGTCTTCATTGCACGGCAACCTATCCTCGACCGCACCGACCAGGTTGCCGGCTACGAGATCCTGTTCCGATCCGGCCCCGAAAACCGCTTTGCGGGGGGCGACTCCGACCTGGCCTCGAGCCAGGGCCTCGAACGAGCCCTGATGACCTTCGGGTTCGACGAGCTGACCAACGGACGCCCCGCCTTCATTAACCTCTCACGTCGCGTCCTGCTCACCGAACTCTATACCCTGCTCCCGCCAGACCGCTCGGTAATCGAGTTGCTCGAGACGGTAGAGCCGGATCACGAGGTCATTGCGGCGATCGAGCGGCTCAAGCAAAACGGCTACCGCCTGGCCCTGGACGACTTCGTCTATACGCCAGCCGCCGACCCTCTGCTGGCCCTGGCCGACATCATCAAGATCGACTTCCGGAACCCGGAAGCCCGGACCCCAGAGGCGATTGCCCGTGCCCGGCGTCATGGCGCCCGATTGCTGGCGGAAAAGGTCGAAACCCGCGAGGAGCGCGACTCGGCCTCCGACCAGGGGTTCGACTGGTTCCAGGGCTACTACTTCTGCCGTCCGGAGATGATGCAGAACCGGTCCCAGGCGCCCAACCGGGTCAACTATCTCCGCCTCCTCAAAGAGGTCGGCCAGCACGACATCGAGTTCGAGCGGGTCGAGGCCATCATCCGGGAAGAGGTGGCCTTCTCGGTCCGCCTGCTCCGATATCTCAATTCGGCCGGGTTCGGCTGGCGCCATCAGGTCGAGACCATCGACCACGCGCTTCGGCTCCTCGGTGTCAAACAGCTGCGGAAGTGGGTGTCGGCGGTGGCCACGGTCGGCCTTTCCAGCGGCAAGCCTCCCGAGCTCGTTACCACCGCGCTGCTCCGGGCTCGACTGGCGGAGTTGCTGGCCGGCCCCGTCGGCCTCGACCATTCGGACCTCGACCTGTTCTTTGCCGGGCTCCTGTCGGTAATGGATGCCGTGATGGATCAGCCCCTCGAGCAGCTGGTCGGTTCGCTGTCCCTGTCACCGGACCTGACCTCAGCGCTGCTTCGCCGGGAGCCGCCGTTCGGCCCCGTCCTCGACCTGGTCGTGGCCCAGGAACGGGGCGAATGGAGCCGGATGGAAGCCCTGGCCCAGCAACTTGGCGCCCGGACGGCCCACGTTCAGGAAGCCTATCAGACCGCCTCGACCTGGGCTGCGGAGATCTCCAAGGCCGCCTGACCCCCGGGCGATAATCGCCCGACCCCCGAAACCCCGAGTCCGACTTTCCCCAGGTCGAGCTCGGGGTTTCGCTTTCCCACCCACCCCTAATTGCTCGCAAATCGGTCCACCGCTCTTGACGAGACCCGAATTCGGTCGGACAATGGCATATAGTTCGCAAATTCGACAGTCGAACTTTACGACGGTGCATGCGTGCAAAAGTTGTCGCGATTCCACAACATGCGTCAGATTCTTGAGGGGCGCCGGCGCTCCCTGGCTCTGGTTGCCGTGATGATCGGGGGCTGCTCGTCGCTGGCGCCCTCGACTCCGGAGTTGCCCGTCGGGGCGGTCCGCATGCTGGCGGATGCCGAATACCAGGCCTGGTTCGACCGCACCAAGCAGTGCAGCGGTCTGAATGGCCAAATCCATGAAATTCAATGGTTTATCGTGCCTGGTGTCGAAACGTTCGAGACCTCGGCCGGCCCCAAGGTCGGTATGTGGGAAAAGACGGGTGGCGTCGCCCGGATCACCATTGCCGGAAACTACGCTCGGCACGAGATGGTGATCCGACACGAGATGTTGCACCACCTGCTCGATCGCGAGGGGCACCCTGGCGAGTTCTTCAGCGATCGGTGCAGCCTGACCTGGGAGACGTGGTCGGATTCACACCACGCCGACTGATGCTCAAGTAACACACTGTTGGGCCGAGACTGCAGTTGACGCAACCGGGGAACGGTCAGGGTGTTACGATCGTCCCCATCCGCACCACTTCGAAATCACTACCGCGCAGCTGCTTCAGGGTATTCATCTGCCCGTCATTCCAGCGCGAATCTGCGACGCCGCTGACGTACCAGTCGCTCCCGTTGTCGGCCACGATCATCCCGTACTTCTTGAGCGCGCGCAACACGACCTGAGCCTGCGCCGGATATCCCGAGATATCGAAGCTCGCCTTGAGCCGGACCCGCATTCCCATGGGCGGGCGGGTCGGGGAGTTGTCGCTGCTGGCCCAATGCCGAGCCGGATGGATATAGGCTCGACGGGTGCGACTCACCGTGAACCTGAGCGCATGCGCAATCTCACCAGCCGCCACCTCGTCGTATCGAACCAGCCCCGGCAGAATCGGCAGTCCAGCCGCATCGGCCGAGGTCCATCCGGCCGGGCGAAGGGCATTGGAGTTGAGGTCGAAAATGGCGCCCGATCCCGCCCGCCAGGATCCATCGGGCTGCGGATACGCCGCGTATAACTCGTAGAGCCGCCAGTTGTCCCGATCGACCACCAGTACGTGACGATCTCCCGTCGAGGTCGGGCCACCCTCGATCGGCGCGTTCGGCGGAATCGGATAAGGCCCCGGATCGCTCTCGCTCTGGTACTGGAAGGAAACCGGGACGCGCGCCTGCGTGCCGGAGACGACCACGTACGGGATCCCGAATGGTCCCCCGTTCCAGTTGGCTCCGAAATCAGGGTGGAACCGTTTGGCAGGACCGATGGCCGTGATGATGGCGTCGGAGTTCGGGTCGACCTGTGCGGTGTCGACCGGTTGGTTCCACGGATTGTCCGCCGGAAAGAGCCTCCGCCCGACCAGATCGGCATTAGGCCCCAGCCCCGCCGGTGGGGGCGGTGGGGGCGGCGGCGGTGGGGGTGGGGGTGGCGGAGGCGGCGGAGGAGGAGGTGCCGGCGGTGCCACCACGACGACCCGACTGGTGTCGGCCAAAGCTGCGGTGGCGTGACGGAACCAGACCCGATACGCCCCGGGAACCGACCCGGCCGTGTACTGCCCGTTTGCCGAGACCAGGCCGCCGGTTGCGCCGAAGGTTCCGGCAACACCGAGTGTCGAGCCATCTGAACGCCGCCCGACCACGGTGAACTGGTGAGCCTCACCCGGTCCGAGAGTGATCGAGTCGGGCAGAATTTCCACGGCAACCAGGGTTGGCACCGGCGGCGTAGCGCGAACGATGACCCGCGCCGTATCGGCAAAGGTCTGTCCCGCGACGATGACGGAAACGATGATCTGGTCGAGGCCGACTGCGGGTCCGGCCTGAAAGCGTCCGGGCGCACTGAACGAGCCGGATCCTGCCGTCCACGATGCCGTGGCCGTTGCCGACAAGAGCGCCCCGCCCTGATACTGGAGCCAGGCCCCGAGTTCGAATACCCCACGCGGCCCAACCACGATGGAGTCAGGCACCACCCAGAACCGTTCCACAACGGGAGCTGGCGGCGGCGGAGGTGGTGGCGGTTGGGGTGGCGGAGGCGGAGGAGGCGGCGGCGGGGATGGAACCGGAACTAGAATCTGAACGGCGGTCGAGGCCGCCAGCGTGGTTCCGGGGACACTGGCATCGACCCGATATGCGCCGGCAACCGACCCGGCCTGATAGAGGCCGTCTGCCGAGATCTGCCCTCCCTGGGCAGCATAGACCACTTGGACCTGAATGACGGTGTCACCCCTCGCTCGGACGGCGCTGGCCACGAACCGGAGAGTATCACCCGGTTCGAGCTCCACAGAATCCGGCCGGAGCAGGAGCGACCTGAGCGCAAACGGATCTGGGTCGAGGCCGTCCTGTTCCGGAGCGGTCTGACATCCCCCAAGCAGGACCAGCCCGGTGGTGAGGCATACGAGCTGCCAGATCGATCGAATCATGATGGAACCAATCTAGCAATCCACACAAATACCAACAAGCGCAAATATTTGACAATGCAACTTATCAACAAAAATATACTGTGTTATAAACACAGCTAATTAAACGCTTTACCGTTCATGTTCTCGGCATAGACTATCAATTATACCGTTCATAATTTTGACTCTGTTGATAGATTACCAAGTGAATCCTCCCCTCGAATCCTTCCAAATCTTCCCCTCTCCGCAGGGAGCCCTGGCAATGGAGGAACGGGCGGGAACCATTCGGAAGCTTTCCACGCCCGCAGTGCCCAACCGGAAAATCGAGGGGGTGACCCTGACTCAACGAAGCACGATCCGGTACCCGGAGAACCCGACCGAACCAGGCGGGTTGCGTAAGCCGCCCTTCTTCTCCACTTTTCCGCGCTCGTTGTTAGGAGCGGTGGCCGAGAGGCTGAAGGCGGCGGTTTGCTAAACCGTTATA
>CAZUES010000047.1:0-28639 GCA_964619465.1 uncultured Gemmatimonas sp. | reverse complement strand
AGGCGGCGCGTGCGGCCAAGAAGAAGCAGCACGTGATCGAGGTCAAGGAAGTCAAGTTCCGACCGGGCATCGACGAACACGACCTCGAGTTCAAGGTCCGGCACATGCGCGAGTTCCTGCAGGAAGGGAACAAGGTCAAGGTGACCATGATGTTCCGTGGCCGGCAGGTAACGAGAATCGATCTGGGACGCGCCGTACTGGATCGCGTCCTGGCGCAGGTGGCCGACGTCGGCAAAGTAGAGTTCGACGCCCGGCTGGAAGGTCGTACCATGGTCATGGTGCTGGCGCCCAAGTAGCGTCAGCGGTTTGGGCCCCCGGCCGGACGCCGGTGCGGGCCCCTTAGGGAGACGGAAGCGAACGATGCCGAAGCAGAAGACGAAGCGAGCCGCCACCAAGCGGTTCAAAATCACGGGAAGTGGCGCGATCAAGCGGGCCAAGGCCAACAAGCGCCACATTCTGACCAAGAAGACGCGCAAGCGGAAGAATCAACTGGGCAAGCCGGCGCTGGTAAGCTCCGCCGATTTCAGGCGGACCGAAAAGCTGCTACTGGCCTAACGCGGAGACGGATCGATGCCTCGGGTAAAGAGCGGCGTGGCGCATCACGCCCGGAAAAAGAAGTACATGGCGGCAGCCAAGGGCGCGCGCGGTGCGCGCAGCAAGCTCTACAAGGCTGCCAAGGAAACGGTCGAACGGGCGCTGCGGTATGCCTACCGCGATCGGCGCAAACGGAAGAGCGAGTTCCGCGCGCTCTGGATCACCCGGATCAACGCGGCCGCGCGGCTCCACGATCTGTCGTACAGCCGATTTATGGCGGGCCTCAAGAAGGCCGGCGTCGAGATCGATCGGAAGATGCTGGCCGATCTCGCCGTTGCCGACAGCGATGCGTTTGCGCGCCTCGCCGAAGTCGCCAAAGGAGCCGCCTGAGCGCGACGGCACCTGAGACACTGACGACCACCCCCGCGCTCACCCCCTGGTGGTCGCGGGGGTGATTCGTTGTGGGATCGCACTGACCTTCGACTGCCTGTAGATAGGGCCTATCTCCGCATGGAGCCGACTGGATATTCCGAGCTGGATGCGCTGCTCCCCCGCCTCGAGGCCTTGGCCGGCCTCGACGCGGCGGCGCTCGACAACGAACGGATTGCCCTGCTGGGACGCAAGCAAGGCGCCCTGACCGCGTTACTCAAATCGCTGCCGACGCTCGCGCCCGAGGAGCGGAAAGCCTTCGGCGCCGCCGTCAACCGCCTCAAGCAGGCGTTCGAAGCAGCCTTCGAGAGTCGAGACGTGGCGCTGGCCGGCACAGGCGGGAACGCCGAACGGCGCGACCTGACCATGCCCGGCCGGCGTCAATGGGTCGGCGCCGATCACCCGGTCAGCAAGGTCACCGCCGAGATCTGCGAGATCTTCCGAAGCATCGGGTTTGCGGTGGCGGTGGGACCGGAGGTCGAGGACGAGTGGATGAACTTCTTCTCCCTCAACTTCCCGGAAAATCATCCCGCGCTCGATGCGCACGACACGCTCTACCTGACCGATACGGCCGAACCGGCGGCAGAGGGAGAGCGCTCGGGCGGCAAGCTGTTGCTGCGCACGCATACCTCGCCGGTCCAGATCCGGGTGATGCAGAGCGGGCCGCCCCCTTATCGGGTGGTGATTCCGGGTATGGTCTACCGCAACGATCCGTTCGATCCCTCGCACGCCCCGGCTTTTGCCCAGATCGAAGGCCTGGCCGTCGACGAAGGGATCGGCATGGTCGACCTGAAGGCGACGCTGACCCATTTCGTGCATCGGTTCTTCACGCCGACCACCAAGGTGCGGTTCAGGCCGTCGTACTTTCCCTTTACCGAGCCGTCGGCCGAGCTCGACGTCGAGTGCCAGCTCTGTCACGGCAGCGGCTGTCCCGCCTGCAAGCAGACCGGCTGGATGGAAATCCTCGGCTGCGGCATGGTTCACCCCAACGTGCTGACCAATGCCGGCGTCGACGCCGAGCGGTACACGGGGTGGGCCTTCGGCATGGGCCCGGGCCGGGTGGCAATGAACCGGTTCGGTCTGCCCGACATCCGCTATCTCTACAGCGGCGATATGCGCTTGCTGCGCCAGTTCGGAGGAACCGACCGATGAACGTCTCTCGTCGCTGGCTCGAGGCGTTTCTGCAGCGCCCGCTCGACAGCAAGGATCTGGTGCCGCGGCTGGCCATGCTCGGTCTCCCTCCCGATGCGGTCGAGCCGCTCAATGCGGAGCTGGCGCCCGTGGTGGTGGGCCAGGTGGTGGAGCTGACCCGGCATCCCAACGCCGACCGGCTCCAGATCTGCCAGGTCGACTTCGGTGGCGATCAGCGCCGTCAGGTGGTCACCGGCGCCACCAACGTGGTGCTGGGAGGCCGCTATCCGTTTGCCCCGGTCGGCACCACGCTTCCCAACGGGATCACCCTCGAGAAGCGCAAGCTGCGCGGCGAGGTCTCCGAAGGCATGCTCTGCTCAGCCGACGAGCTCGGCATGGGAACCGATCATGACGGCCTGCTGACGCTCGAGGGGAACCATCCGGTCGGCACGCCGATCCTCGAGGTCTTCGACCTGGGCGATGATCGCCTGGTGCTCGACATCTCCCCGATGCGGGGTGACCTGCTTTCGCACAAAGGCGTGGCTCGCGAGCTGGCGGCATCGCTCAAGCTGACCACCCGGTTGCCCGCGGTGCCGGGCGTCAATCCCGCCGTCGGTGCCACCATCCGTCGCGCCACCGGGGCCGCGGGTAAGCTGGCCGAATGTGAAGCGCTGCCTGGTGGACTCGACGTGGCCATCGAAGCGGGGTCGGCAGGGAAGCGGTTTGCCGCAGCGGTGATCGAGAACGTCCAGGTCGGGCCGTCGCCCGATTGGCTGGTCCGCCGCCTTACGGCCGTCGGGCAGCGGTCAATCAACAACCTGGTCGATATCACCAACTACGTCATGTTCGAGATCGGCCAGCCGCTCCATGCCTACGACGCCAGCCGGATCGGCGGCGGTCGGCTGGTGTCGCGCCTGGCTCGAGAGGGCGAACTGCTCAAGACCCTCGACGGTGTCGACCGGAAGCTGTCCGGCGCGATGACGGTCGTGGCCGATGGAACCGCAGCACTGGGCGTCGCCGGCGTGATGGGCGGCGGGGATAGCGAAGTCAGCCCGTCGACCACGACCGTCGTACTCGAGGCCGCCTGGTGGGAGCCCGCGGCAACTCGCGTGACCCGGCGCGCGCTCGGACTGGCTACCGAAGCGAGTCAGCGTTTCGAACGGGGGGCCGATCTCTTTTCGCTGCCGGAGTCGTTGCGGCGCGCCATCGAGCTGGTCATCGCCGTTGCGGGCGGGCGGCTGGTCGATGCGGTCGACGTCTGGCCCGAGATCGTCCATCCGCCCCGGGTATTCCTCCGCCAGGCCAGAGTGGCGCAGGTCATCGGGCTCGACCTGCCGCTCGCGGCGATCGAGAAAACCCTGGTCGCCATCGGCGCCACGGTGCTGGCCAAGCCGGATGACGCGCGCCTTGCCGTGGATGTTCCCGGCTGGCGGCGCGATCTGACCACCGAGATCGACCTGGTCGAAGAGGTGGTCCGGATCTACGGCTACGACCAGCTGCCCGACGGACTGCGCCCCTTCCGGCCCGGCGCACAGATCGATGCACCCGAAGAGGTGGTGTCCCAGACGATCCGGCGCGGACTGACCGCGGAAGGATTGTTCGAGGTGGTCCTCCTGCCGATCGGTCCGGCGACAGGTGCGGATGCGGTGCCGGTACTCAACCCGCTCTCGGCCGATCATGGTTTTCTGCGCGAGCGGCTCATACCGGGGCTGGTGCGGGAAGTCGAGTCGAACTGGGGGGCGCAAGTTCGCGATGTCAGGCTCTTCGAGATCGGAACCGGATTCGCCCGACCGGGGCAGGGCCGTCGCCCGGTCGAGACGCTCCGGGTGGCCGGGGTCCTGACGGGCCACCGCCTGGCCGGACACTGGACCGATTCGGGCAAGACGCCGGACGTCGACTGGTGGGATCTCCGGGGCATCTTCGAACGCGCCGTATCCCTGGCGAATCCCGGGGCGACGGTGCAAGTTGCGGGAGATCGCTTGGTGGCCATGATCGGCGATCGCGAGGTCGGTTGGGCCGGGCCCGAACAGGGCGATGCGCCCGTCTGGGCGGCGCCTCTTTTCGGGTTCGAAATCGAGGTCGATCCGAACCGTCGGCTGGTGCCGGTATTCGTACCGCCGCCGGCCTTCCCGGCTGCCAACCGTGATGTGGCGCTGGTGGTGCCGTGGACCGTCTCAGCCGCGGCGGTGATTGCCGAGGCCCGTCGTGTCGGTGGCGCCATCCTCGAAGCAATCGATGTGGTAGACGAGTATCGCGGGGCCGGGGTCCCGGAGTCGGCACGCAGTGTCGCGTTCCGGTTCCGCTTCCGAAGCCGGGACCGGACGCTCAAGGACGTGGAAGTCGATCAGGCAGTGTTGCGAATCCGCGCTGCCGTGGAGAAACAGCTTGGCGCAAGCCTCCGGAGTTGATGACGCGCTGATAGCGCTGGAACGGGCGGCGGAAGCCCTCGGGGCCGAGCTGGTCCGCTGGCGCGAGCGCGCCGCGGCGGCAGAGACCGAACTCGAGGCGGTCCGCAACCAGGTGCCGGCCTTCTCGCCCGATGACATTGCCGCATTGCGCCAGCGGATCGATGAAGGCGAGGCCGAGAACCAGCGTTTGCGGGGTCGGATCGAGGGCGCGCGCGAACAGTTGGAACAGCTGCGCACCAGGGTGCGTTTCATGGGCGGTCAAACCGCGGGAGAACGGCGATGAGCGATTCGCGCCCCGTAGAAGTGGTGATCGGCGGACACAAGTTGCTGGTGAGTTCCGATCACCCGGCGGAATACACCAAAGCGGTTGCCGATCATTTTGACCAGGCGTTTCAGCGGATCCGCTCGGCGCTGCCGACGGTCGACTCCCATCGCGCTGCTATTCTGGCCGGACTCGCCGTGACGGACGAGCTCTTCCAGTCCCGCCAAGCAAGTACAGGGGCGACGGCCCGTGTTCGGGCGGTTGCTGCACGTCTGGAGCAGCTGGTCGGATAGCAGCAGGAACCGGTCCGGGGTCGGACTCACACTATCAATCGTGGCGGCAGATGTCGCCGCGTTCGGAGATACACCATGCCCCTCATGGAGATCGTCCTGGTGGGCGCCGGGGCGATCGGAGGCGTCCTCGTTGCGCTGCTCGGCTACACGGCCGTGCTGCGGTCCAAACGGCGTGATGCGGCCGGTCTGATTGCCAAAGCGCAGGAAGAGTCGGCCAGGGTTGCTGCGGATGCCCGGGCGGAGGCCGACAAAGTCCGTGCCGCCGCCGCGGTCGAAGCCAGGGTGGACGCGCTTCGCCTTCGCGAAGAGGCGGAAAAGGAGGTCGGGCGCCGTCGCGAGGAAGTCGATCGCGTCGAGCGGCGTCTCGACGAGCGGGATCAGGCGCTGGCTCGGCGCAACGAGGAGTTGGACCGCCAGGGCAAGTCGGTAGCCGGGCAGCAGAGCGCCCTGGCGCAGCGGGAAGTGACCATCGAGGCCCGCCTCAAAGAGGTCGAGGCGCTGGCGCACGAACAGCGGCAGCGGCTCGAACGGATTGCCGGGCTCTCGGTCGACGAGGCGCGAAAAGAATTCTTCCAGCGGGTCGAAGACGAGGCGCGCGCGCAGGCCTCGGCCCTGGTGCGCGACATCAGGGAACAAGCCAAGAAGAACGCCGACCGCGAGGCCAAACGGATCATTGCCACGTCGATCCAGCGCCTGGCGGCAGAACACACCGCCGAAACCACGGTCTCCGCCGTGGCCCTGCCGAGCGACGAACTCAAGGGACGGATCATCGGTCGGGAAGGCCGGAACATCCGTGCCTTCGAGATGGCCACCGGCGTCGACCTGATCATCGATGATACGCCCGATACGGTCATCGTGTCGTGCTTCGACCCGATTCGCCGCGAAGTCGGACGGCGCGCGCTCGAAGCGCTGATTACCGACGGGCGGATTCATCCCGGCCGGATCGAAGAGGTCGTCAAGAAAATCCAGAAGGAGCTGGAGGAGCAGCTGGTCGAGCTGGGTGAGCAGGCCGCCTACGAAACCGGCATCCACGGCCTGCATCCGGAGCTGATCAAACTGGTCGGGCGGATGCGGTATCGGACCTCCTACGGCCAGAACATCTACGAGCACTCCAAGGAAGTCGCCTGGATCGCGGGCATGATGGCCGCCGAGCTGCATCTGGATGTCCAGCTCGCCAAGCGGGGTGGGTTGCTGCACGACGTAGGCAAGGTGCTGACCCACGACAACGAGGGCACCCATGTGGAGCTCGGCGTCGAAGTCGCCACCAAGTACCGCGAGGCCGCCCTCGTCATCAACTGCATTGCCGCCCATCATGACGACGTACCTCATGAAACCGCCGAATCGGTACTGGTGCAGGCGGCCGATGCCATCAGCGGATCGCGACCGGGTGCCCGGCGTGAGTCATTCGAAACCTATGTGAAGCGTCTGACCAAGCTCGAGGAAATTGCGTCGAGCTTCGACGGCGTCGAGAAAGTCAATGCCATTCAGGCGGGGCGGGAGGTGCGGGTGATCGTGGTGCCCGAGAAGATCGATGATGCTCGCTCGCAGGAGCTGGCCGAGACCATTGCCAAGCGGATCGAGGGAGAGCTGCAGTACCCGGGGCAGATCCGAGTGACGGTAATTCGGGAAACCCGCGCAACCGGGATAGCCAAGTGAGCGCCCGCATTCTCGATGGGACCGCCATTGCTGCGGAAATCCGGCAGGATGTCGAGCGCGAGGTCCGGGCACTGATCGGGCGGGGTATCACGCCGGGGCTTGCGGTAGTAATCGTCGGCGACGATCCGGCCAGCCGGGTCTACGTGGCAAGCAAGGGGCGGGCTTGTCTCGAGGCCGGCATGCATTCGGAGACGATCCGGTTGCCGGATACGACGACCGAAGCCGAACTCCTGGCCGTGATCGACCGGCTCAATGCCGATCCGGCCATTCACGGTTTCCTGGTGCAGTTACCGTTGCCCAAGTCGATCGACAGCGATCGGGTGCTCTTGCGGATCGATCCGCGAAAGGATGTCGACGGTTTTCATCCCATGAACGTCGGCCGGGTCTCGATCGGTGATCCGCTCGCGTTCCGGCCGGCAACTCCCTACGGCGTGCAGCAGATGCTGATTCGCTCCGGCATCGATACCAAGGGTGCGCACGCGGTGGTTGTCGGCCGGTCGAACATCGTCGGTAAGCCGATGGCGAGCCTCCTGGTGCAGGACACGCCGGGTGGCAACTGTACCGTGACGGTGTGCCACTCCCGATCGCGCGACTTGCCGGCGCTGACTCGACAGGCGGATCTCCTGGTGGTCGCCATCGGGCGGCCGGATTTCATTCGCGGCGACATGATCAAGCCGGGAGCCGTCGTGGTCGATGTCGGCATCAACCGCGTTGCGGACCCTGCGGCCGCCAAAGGCTATCGGATCGTCGGCGACGTAGCCTTCGACGAGGCAATGCAAGTCGCTAGCGCCGTGACGCCGGTGCCTGGCGGGGTGGGGAAGATGACCATCGCAATGTTGCTGATGAACACCGTCCAGGCGGCGCGGCAGGAGTCGTGAAGCGCCGCGCGACCGCTCCGATCGACCTCTTCGGCGAGACTCCGCGCTCCGCGCCAGGCGTCGAGAGTGGCCGAACCGCACTCTCGGTTTCGGAGCTGGCGGGAGCGCTCAAGCAACTCGCCGAAGGCGCCGTCGGTCAGGTCTGGGTCAAAGGGGAGATCGCCGGTTTCAAGGCCTACGAAACCGGCCACTGGTACTTCACCCTGCGCGACGAAACGGCCCAGCTCAGGTGCGTCATGTGGCGGACCTATGCGGAGCGACTTCGCCTGCCGCCGCCCGAAGGCACCGAAGTCTACTTGCTGGGCACGCCCACCGTCTGGGCGCCGCGCGGGGAGTTGCGCCTTTCGGCGGTTACCCTGCTGCCGACCAGCGGCGTCGGCCTGCAGCAGCTGGCCTTCGAGCGGACCCGCGAACTGCTCGACCGTGACGGGCTCTTCGATCCGGCGCGCAAGCGTCCGTTGCCCGCCTTTCCGCGGGCGATTGCCGTGGTGACGAGCAGCGATGGCGCCGTAATCCACGACGTCGTCACGGTATCGCGCCGCCGCTGGCCCGCCATCCGGGTGGTGATCGTCCCGGCCCGGGTGCAGGGCGGCGATGCCGTTGCCAGCCTGGTGGAGGCGCTCGAGACGGTCAATCGTCTCGAGGAGGTCGATGTCTGCATCGTCGCCCGAGGCGGTGGCGCCAAGGACGACCTGCTGGCCTTCAATGACGAGGCCGTCTGCCGCGCGCTGGCCCGGGTCCGGATTCCCACCATCTCGGCCATCGGTCACGAGACGGATGACACCCTCGCCGATCTGATCGCCGACGTGCGGGCCCCGACGCCGTCGGTCGCTGCGGAGCTGGCGCTGCCCGATCGGGCCCAGGTGGCCCTGCATGTCGCCTCGCTGGCCAATCGGCTGGCTGGGGGGCTCCGCCGGCGGATCGACTGGCAGGGCGAGCGGGTGGCCCGGATGGCCGACCGTGCGCAGCATGCCATGACGGGACGGTTGCAGCGGCAGTCGCGCCGATTCGAGCGCCTGACGACGGCGCTCGATGCGCTCAATCCGCTGGCCGTACTGGCGCGGGGGTACAGCGTGGCGCAGACCGAGGACGGGCGCGTGGTCACCCGGGAGAGCCAGCTGCCCGCGGGAACCCGCTTCAGTCTCCGGGTGGCAGATGGTACCGTAAGGGCGAGGTCGGAATGACGGATCCACTCAGTGCCGATCTGGCTCGTCTCGAGGAGATCGTCGGCGCACTCGAACGCGACGACCTCGATCTCGACGGCGCCCTGGTATTGTTCGAGGAAGGTATCGGACGGCTGCGGCGAGCCAAGGAACGCCTGGCCGAGGCCGAAGCCAAGGTCGAACGAGTGCTGACCGATGCCGCCGGCGTGCTCAAGCTCACCCGGTTCGATGCCTGAGGCCGCTGCGGAAGCACTGCTGGCCGAAGCCCAGTCGATCGCCGAGCACCACCTCCTCGACATTGCCGACCGGTTGCGGCACGAGGTGCCGGGATCACTCGGCCAGGCGCTCCAGTATGCCCTGGGAACCTCGGGCAAACGGATCCGGCCGGCCCTGGTGCTGGCCTGCTACCGCGCTGCCGGAGGGCGCGCGGCCGCGATTGCGCGGCTGGCGGTTGCGGTCGAAGTGATCCACACCTATTCGCTGGTGCACGACGATCTGCCGTGCATGGATGATGACGCGCGTCGCCGTGGCCGGCCGACTACCCATGTCGCGTTCGATGTGGCCACGGCCACCCGGGTCGGCTACCTCCTGGTGCCGGTGGCGGTCGAAATCCTTTGCGAAGCTGCCGATCAGCTCCGCTTGCCGGCGGCGACCCGTCAGGCCATCGGACGGACGCTGCTGGCCGCCAGCGGGATTCGGGGCATGGTGGGGGGGCAGTGGCTCGATCTCGATGCCGAAGGCCGATCACTCGGTGCCGCAGAACTCACGGCCATCCATGCGCGGAAAACCGGCGCCCTGATCGAAGCCGCCTGTGTGGTCGGCGGACTCGCGGCCGGAGCGGAGGGCCCGATGCTGGCGGGGCTGGCCGGTTTCGGCCGGGAAATCGGCCTGGCTTTCCAGGTCGCCGATGATGTCCTCGATGCGACCGCGACGACGGCGCAGCTCGGCAAGACCGCCGGGCGCGACGCATCGCTCGGAAAGTCGACCTACGTCCGTTTTCTCGGTGTGGAAGGCGCGCGCGCCGAGGCAGTCCGGCTGGCTGCTGCGGCGGTCCAGTCCCTCGACCAGACCGGGATCGTCGAACCGTCCTTGCCCAGTCTGGCACGTTATATTGTGAATCGTCAGTCCTGAGGGATTCTGCATGTCGCTTTTATCGACTCTTCGGGGTCCGGAAGACCTGAAACAACTCCGGCGTGATCAGCTGCCCGAACTCGCCGACGATGTTCGTCGGCGCCTGATCCAGGCTTGCTCGGTCACCGGCGGTCACATCGGCGCCAGCTTGGGATGCGTCGAACTGGCCATCGCGCTGCTGTACGAGTTCGACTCTCCCTCCGACAAGGTCGTCTGGGACGTCGGGCATCAGGCCTATGCCTGGAAGCTGCTCACCGGGCGCGATGACCGTTTCGAGACGCTGCGCCAGCGCGATGGCATTTCGGGCTTTCTCAAGCGGAGCGAGAGCGGCCACGACCAGTTCGGGGCGGGGCATGCCGGAACGGCCATGTCCGCAGCTTTCGGAATGGCCACCGCGCGGGATCTGCTGGGCCTCGACTACAAGGTCGTTGCCGTCGTGGGCGACGGGGCGCTTACCTGCGGCCTGTCGTACGAGGGAATGAACAACGCCGGGCACTCCGATCGCGATGTCATTCTGATCGTCAACGACAACGGCATGTCGATTTCGCCGAATGTCGGTGCTATCAGCAAGACCCTGGGTCGCATCGTCGCAAGTCCCTTTACCAACCGGCTGCGCGATGTGGTGAAGCACTGGACCCTCAAGGCCGGCAAAGTCTTCGGCGACGAAGTGGTGGAGTTTGCTAAAAACGTCGAAGAGAGCGCCAAGAATCTCTTTTCCGAAGGCATGTTTTTCGAAGAATTGGGCTTCCGTTACTTCGGGCCGATCGATGGGCACGATGTCGGCAAGCTGTGCGATACCTTCCGATTCGTCCGTTCGCTCTCCGGCCCCAGGGTGATCCACATCCTGACGGAAAAGGGGAAGGGCTTTGCCTTTGCCGAAGCCAATAAGGAAAAGTGGCATGGACTGGCGGCGTACGACCCCGAAACCGGAGATCTCCGCAAGGCTGCGAGCGGGCCTCCCGCCTGGACTCAGGTCTTCGGCGAGGCGCTGACGGCCTTGGCCGAAGATCACCGCGACTTCGTGGTGATCACGGCGGCAATGCCCTCGGGTACGGGCACCGGGATCTTCCAGAAGAAGTGGCCCGAGCGGTTCTTCGATACCGGCATTGCGGAAGGGCACGCCGTCACGTTCGCAGCCGGTATGGCTACGCAGGGTGTTCGTCCGGTCTGCGCGATCTATTCGACCTTCCTTCAGCGCGCGTACGACAACATCATCCATGATGTCGCCGTGCAGCACCTGCCGGTGATGTTCTGTATGGATCGCGCCGGGCTGGTCGGTGAAGACGGCCACACGCATATGGGTCTCTACGATATTCCCTACATGCTGGCGGTGCCCGGGATGGTCGTGACGGCGCCCAAGGATGCGGACGAACTGATCGGACTGATCAAGACCGGGCTGCGGTACAATGACGGCCCGTTCTGCACCCGATATCCGCGCGACAAAGCGCCGGCCGAACCTTCGCCGATCGATTCCGTTCCCGCTGTGCCGTTCGGCAGCTGGGAAATGCTGCGCAGCGGCTCGGATGTCGCGATCCTCGCGGTCGGCACCATGGTCGCTCCGGCGCTCGACGCCGCGGAGAGGCTTGCTGCGGAGGGGGTCGATGCTGCGGTCGTCAATTGCCGCTTCATCAAGCCCTACGACCGCGGCATGCTCGAGACGATCGTGGCCGGAACCAAGCGGATCGTCACGGTCGAAGAAGGATGCGTCGTCAACGGCTTCGGCGCCTATCTGGCTCGCGAGTTGAGCGAAACCCATCCCGACGTCCAGGTCGTGACGCTGGGCGTGCCCGATCAGTTGATCGAGCAGGCGCCGCGGGCCGAGCAACTCGCCTGGTTCGGTCTGACCGGACCGCGAATCGCCGAGCGCGTCCTTGCGCTGCAGCACGAGTCCAGCCTCGGGGCTCGATGAACGTCGGCGTCATCGGCAACCCCCGGTATCGCGGCCTTTCCGCCATTCTCGCGGGGCTGGCCGATCGCGCCGAAGCGCTTGGGATCACCTTCCAGACGGAGCCGGAACTGGCCGCGTTGTGGGGCAGGCCGGTTCCCCTGATCGATCCTGCAACGGTCGACGCCCTGCTGACGCTGGGTGGCGATGGCACCTTGCTGCGCGGGGCCCGCTCGATGGCTGGCCGACCGGCGCCGTTGCTCGGTGTCAATCTGGGGCGCGTCGGATTTCTGACGGCGTGTACCCGGAGCGACCTCGATCTGGCCGTGACCCAGCTGGCGGCCGGTGACTACGAAATCGAGCATCGTCTGGCGCTCAATACCGAGATCGTCGGCAAGGGTGGATCTCGCTTTACCTTGCCGCAGGCTCTCAACGATGTCTGCGTCCATAAGGCCGGCGTCGCCCGGATGATCCAGCTCACCGTGACCGTCGACGATCAGGAAGTGGGGCCGTACAGTGCCGACGGTCTCATCATTGCTACGCCGACCGGTTCGACCGCCTACTCGCTCTCTGCCGGAGGGCCTATCATCGCCCCCGGCGTCCGGGCCGTGGTGATTACCCCGATTTGTGCGCATACCCTGGCCGTCCGTCCGCTCGTGATCCATGCGAGTTCGCGGATCGGTATCGTGCCCTTTCAGGGATCGGCGGGTGATCTCCTGATCTCGGTCGACGGCCAGCAGGCCATGTCGCTCGGTCCCGATGACGTGGTCGAGATCGCCCGGAGTCCGGAGTTCGTGCAATTGGTGCGCTTGGGGCCGCGCGCCTACTTCAGCCGGCTCCGGGAGAGCCTCCGCTGGGGTGATCTCGCGGAGCGCGACGGGCGGCAATGATCACCGAACTTCGCGTCCGCGATCTGGTCACCATCGCTGACGCGACATTGCAGCTAGGCCCCGGTCTCAACGTGCTGACGGGCGAGACCGGTGCCGGCAAGTCGATGCTGGTCGATGCGCTGGCGCTGCTCCTGGGCGGCCGCGCGGAGAGCGGGGCGGTGCGGCCCGGGGCCGGGAAGGCCATCGTCGAAGCCGTCTTTGAACCACTGCCCAAGGGCATCGAGGGCGCGCTCGAATCCCTTGGACTCGATCCCGTCGACGATCGTCTGGTGATTCGCCGAGAGGTGTCGACCGAAGGCCGATCCCGGGCCTGGGTCAACGGCAGCCCGACCACGATCTCGGCGCTCGAACAGATCGGCGGCTGGCTGGTCGACCTCCACGGGCAGCATCAGAGCCAATCCCTCCGTCATCCCGATGCGCAGCGTCACCTGCTCGATGCCTATGCCGGCGCCCGCGCCGATGCCCTGGCGGTTGCGGCGGCGCACCGGCGCCTACTCGAACTGGCGCGCGAAGAGGCCGACCTGGTCGGACGGCGTGATGCCGCGCTCAAGCGGTCCGACTACCTCCGCCATGTCGTCGCCGAGATCGATGCAGCCAAGCTGGCGGCAGATGAGGAAGAGCGGCTCGATCGGGACATCACCAGACTCACCCACGCCGAAGAGATGCGCGAGCTGAGCGATCGGATCGGTGCTGCCGTCGATGGCGACGACGACGGCATCCTCAAGGCGCTGCATGACGCCGAGCGCGCGCTGACCAGGCTCGAACGCCTCGATGGGACCGTGACCGAGTGGCGGCACTGTCTGGACGGCGCCTATGCGTCGCTCGAAGAGCTGGCCCGTCTGGCCCGTGACTATGCGCGCGGGGTCGAAGACGATCCGGGCCGGCTGCGCGAACTCGAGTCCCGGCGCGACGTGCTCGACCGGTTGGCCCGCAAGTACGGGGCGACGGTTGCTGCGATGCAGGAAACCCGGACCCAGGCGGCGGCCGAGCTCGACCTGGTCGATCGCGCCGAGTTCGATATAGCCGCACTCGCCGCGGAACGGCGGGCCGCGGAGGAGGCGTTGAGAGCGGCAGCCCGAGGATTGAGCGATCGGCGGCGGATTGCCGGTGATCGGCTGGCCCGGGCGGTGAACCGGCAGCTGCCCAAGTTGGGCCTCCCGGGTGGCCGTTTCGAGGTTGGCCTGATTCCGGTCGACCCGATCGGACCGCATGGGGCCGATCAGGTCCAATTCACCGCGCAACTCAACCTTGGCCTGGAAGCGCGCCCGGTGCATCGGTCGGCGTCCGGTGGGGAGTTGTCCCGTCTGCTGCTGGCGCTCACGGTCGCCCTTGCCAGGCAGGACGGGGTGCCGACCCTGGTGTTCGACGAGATCGATCAGGGCGTCGGCGGCGAGGTGGGCCCGCAACTCGGCGTGGCCTTAGCCGAGGTGGCGGGCAGGCACCAGGTGCTGGTGATCACCCACCTGCCCACTGTGGCGGCGCGCGCCGATCGCCATGTCGTGGTCAGCAAGCGGGCCAAGGGCGGGATCGCCACCAGCGACGTGGAGATCCTCCACGGCGAAGACCGGATCACCGAAATTGCCAGGATGCTGGGAGACGCCGACGGCGATTCCGCCCGCCGGCACGCGATGACGTTGCTCGGACCGCCGGTCCGGCGTTAGCGGCTTGGTAGAGCGTTACGCTCGCCGAAGAAGCGGGTGTAGAAACGCAGGTCGATCCGGACCAGGTGGGCGTCCGGCAGAATGCCCGTCTGACTCTGAACGATCCGCTGATACCGGAAGCTGGCGTCCATAGGGAGCTTACGGCGCCCCAGCTTGTCGACCCCCGAGTGGGAGTAGGTCAGTCCCGCGTTGATCGTGATGAAGGTGGACTTGCTGCCATCGGCCAGGACCGCCAGGTCGACACCCTCCACCTCCGGCTGCCCGGCGACGTAACTGTACTGGTCGACACCCCGAGACCAGTAATCCACCCCGGAATAGAGCATGAGATACGGCGCCAGTCGGAAGAAGGGCTGTGCCGAGAGCCGGAATACGTCACCCGGATCGCGCCGCACGCCGGCCAGGGAGGTGGCGGGCGCTACGGGCTGATCCCGCGGCGTCACCCGCCGATTCTGGTTGCCCGGCAACTGGAGGTTGTAGCCGCCGGTCAGCCGCGCCCCGAGTCGGCCCAGGGCCAGGTCGGTCACCAGCGAAACCTCGAGGTCGGGCTGACGGTCTCCGGTACCGACGTCGAGCAGGCGTTCAGGCCGGTCGAGTTGCGCCGTTCTGAGACGGACGGTGCCATCGATGACGGTGCGAATACCGCTGCCCAGGGCCGAGGTGGGGTAGCGGTCGATCAGCCCGATCGAGGCGCCGACTTCGATGTCTCCCAGATAGGAATACACCGGCGTGTCGAGGCGACTGGCGACGATCGATCCGTCGGGGTTAGTCAGGTACTCCTCGAAACCGCCGTATCCGAGACGCGCACCAGGCAAGGCAGGCTGGCTGGTCAAGCCGTTGACGCCGACAGCGGCCAGGTCGCTACGCAGGGTGGCAATGAGCTGCAGCAGCGCTGTACCGGCCGCCGACGACTGCGTCGGGGCAAAATCCGCCGTCGGGCTCTGCAGCAGCGCACTCAGTTCGAGCTGCTTGGCTTGCACCCTGGCCAGCGTTTCCATGGCCCGTTGCCTGAGGACCGGATCGGCGTCGTAGTCGCCGTTGGTAATCCGGGTATTCAGCGTTGCGAGGGCGCTGTTGAGCTCGATGAAGAACGTCTGGGTCGTGGCCCGACCGGTTGCATCGCCGTAGATGGGGCTGGCCGGATTGAACGCGGCATTGGCGCCGGATGAATCGATGGCGATCCGTGCTTCGGCGTCGATGGCCACGATCGGGACCCAGCCGCGGATGGTGAGCCAGCGGGTCAACCCGAGCGCTCCACCCACTCCGAACGTATTGCGTCCCACGACCTGCGAGGCAATGGCGCGGCCCACCGAGAGATTGATCGCTTCGATGCCCGTCGCGGCACGGAGGGCGTCCTCCGTTGCGCCGAGCGTCGGCATGAACCGCCGGTCGAGCGGTGCGTTGAAATCAGCAATAGCTTCTTCGCGGCGACTGTTGTTCCAGCGCCAATCCCAGTTCTCGAACTCAGCCGAGAGCGTCCATTGGATGCGACCCTTCGGTACCAGCAGCGGAAGTCCCGGTGCTGAAAGGGATGCCGGCACCTGGGCCGATGCCGAGGGGGCGAAGAGGGGGCTGAGGATGAGGCCAGCAGCCAGGAGCGACGTGCGGAAGGTAACGGGCATTGTGGGGGAAAATGCCCGGCTCGGGCGTCGGATGCCAGGGGACTGGTCGCTACAGTGCTCGGGGCGGGACTCGAACCCGCATGGGGTTGCCCCCGAGGGATTTTAAGTCCCTTGTGTCTACCGGTTTCACCACCCGAGCGGGAATCGTGACACGTGGTGAAGATAGTCGGCGGCCCGACCGGCGGCGAATCGGCCGGCCCTCACAGCTGCCCCCGGTCCTGTCGAATGCGCAGCGGCCCCTGCGGAGATGGCGGTGGCGCTTGCCAGGTCCGAACGGTACCTTCGATTGCTAGGGAGGGCCTGCAGGACCGCCAGGCGGCAGCCGTGGCCCGAAGTGTGCTTTAGCTGAAGCGGCCAACAGCCGGGCACAGACCCGGTGTCGAAGCGGGGCTGCGAGGCGATTGGGGGGCGTGAGACTCCACCGCCGAAATCAGGTTCGGTTTTTCGCTACCGCTCTTGACAATAATTGTATACATTGTATGTGCAGGGTTTGGCCAGAAGTTCGTGTTAACTGGGCAGCAGGTCAGGTGGGGCCTTCTCGCTATAGTGCGGGGGCCTTTGCCCGGGGCGTCATGCCGGTTCCGGCGTGTGCGCACCGGGTCGTTCGGGGACCGTTCTCCTTCGGAGGCTCGAAACTGTTATGGCAAAGGCTGCAAAGAAGAACCCCAAGTTCGTCGCATTGGGTCGTAAGGGTGGTAAGGCAACGGCCAAGACGCGCAAAAAGTCAGAGTGGGCCCGGCTTGGTCGCCTTGGTGGGCTCGCGACGGCGAAGGCGCGCACCAAGGCGCAGCGATCCGCCTCGGCTCGGAAAGCTGCTTTGGCGCGGCACGCCAAGGCGCGTACCAAGAAGCGGTAAGCAGGGCGTCAAAGTCACCTTTGCCCCTGGGCGCTATGTCCCGGGGGCAGAAGGTGCTACCGATCCGAGCAGTTTCGGACCGGTCGGGTTGGCGTTACCCTGTCTTTACGATCGTCTTGCCGAAATTATTGCTGAATCAGGATTGCAGGCGCTAGGGAGTCCACCCGGCGCGTAAGCCGGCGTATACTCTCCGGCCATAGATGCCGACCCAGTTGGTCGGGCGTCGGTCGAAGACGTTGTCGATGCCGAGCACGACACCGAGTTGTCCGGTCACGTCGACGCGGGCCTGCGCATCGCCCGACACGAAGGTCCCTTGCCGAGCCAGGGACCCATCGAGCTGACGGAAGCTCGACGCCCCGG
This sequence comes from uncultured Gemmatimonas sp., assembly GCA_964619465.1. Lineage (GTDB taxonomy): Bacteria > Gemmatimonadota > Gemmatimonadetes > Gemmatimonadales > GWC2-71-9 > SHZU01. Next base: position 11,483 of record CAZUES010000047.1, on the reverse strand, counting down.
TCACGACCACGGTCGTGCTCAGACCGACTCGGTTGTTCGGGGTATTCCACGCCGCTCTCGCTCGACCGCTATGCCGGGCACGGCGGGCCAGGGGTTGGCCGGTCGAGCGGTCCTCGGTATCGAGGAAGTTGTAGCCGATGGCAATGTCGGTGGTGCGTCGGGTCCAGCGCAGGCCAAGCTCCAGCCCCTGGGTCATTGCGCGCGATACGTTGCGGGCCGAGTAGCGGATCAGGCCGCTGGGCGGATCGAAACCGAAGTCGGCTAGTTCGATCAGGTCGCGCAGCGTGTTGTGATAGGCTTCGGCATCGAGAGACAACCCGCCGCCAACCGCCCAGGTAACGCCGCCGGAAACCTGCCACGATCGCTCCGGTCGGAGGTCCGGGTTGCCGCGCAGCATATACCCCGCTGTCGGGTTCGGAAAATCCCAGAGCAGTTCTTTGAAGCTGGGGCCGCGATAGCCTCGTCCCACGCCGCCACGAATTCGAACCCGGTCCGACGCCGTCCAGGCAGCCGCCAGGTTCGGTGTCACGGCTTCGCCCCACCTCGAGTTCCAACTGAGTCGTGCCGCCGGCGTGATGAGCAGGTCGCCCGCTGTGATCCCGACCTGCAAGTATCCTTCGGCCATGTCGTCGGCCACTACGCCGGCCACCTTACCGGGTGACTCGATGGCGCGGTGGCTCAGGTCGACGCCGGCATCCCAGGCCTGCCCGCCAAGCATCCCTGACCACCCCAGTGACGCCTTGGCCATCCATTCCGACTGGGCCGGCGCCGTGTCGCTGGCCAGCGGGTGAGGCGAGCGCGCCTGGCGGAACAGATGCTCATAGCGTTCGAGGTAGACTCGGGAGCGGAGTATGTTGCGGTCCTGCTGCCAGCGGATCTCGGCCCAGCCGGTTGCTCCGGTATTGTCATTGAAGCCGTTGAATCCGTCCGACGAAACCCGCCAGCGCTGACGCTCCCGCAGCAGGTTGACGTCGGTCCGAATGGCCAGCGTCGGTGTTGCGGCAATACGGCCTGTGGCGCGGACATCCCATACCCGGCTCAGCGCGTCGTCGGCCCACGCGGCGCTGGCCACCCGAGCCTGCTCGCGCCACGCCCCGGTGAAGCGGAAGCTGACCGGCCCCCCCGCCTGGGCACTGAGCTGCGCATCCCGCCGACCCATGCTGCCCAGATGGACGCGACCGTCCAGCGCCAGCGGACCCGTGGGGTCGCGCGTGATGACGTTGACCACTCCGCCCAGCGCGTCGGAACCATAGAGGGACGACATCGGTCCTTTGACCACTTCGATATGGTCTGCCGCAACGGTCGATATCCGGCTCAGATCCCGATTCTCGAGCATGGCGCCGACCGTCGGCTCCCCGTCGATCAGTATCAGGACGCGCGCGCCATCGATGCCCCGGATCGCCAGGTTCGCACCGGTTGGTGTGTTGGGAAGAATGGCGAGTCCCGGCACCGTTGCGAGGGCTTGGTCGAGCCCCGCCGCAGCGGCGGCTTCGATCTCGGCGGCGGAGATCCGAGTCACCACGATGGCCGACTCGCTGGCGCGCTGCTCCCGCCGGCTGGCGGTTACGACCAGATCGGCCAGCATCGTCGGTGTGCCCGACAGGCCGATCCGGAGCGCCGTGTCGCCCGGAGCAATGATGTGGAAGCCGGAGTGGAACCCGCCGGCCCGGACCACCAGCGTGTCTCCCGTCGCTACGGCGATGGTGAAGCGGCCTTCGGCGTCCGACTCGGCGCGCTGGCTTCCGGAGCGGGTGGTGACCCGAACACCCGACAAAGCAGTTCCGGACCCCGCGTCGACCACGACCCCCCGAATCGGGCGGGGCGGGGCAGCTTGCTGCGCCACCACCCCGATCGGGCCGAGCGCGATCAGAATGCCAAGGCCGACCCGACCGATTCGAATCATTGGATCTGTGCGTACCGCAGGGTAACGTGTCCGCTCGCGCCTGTGGAGCTGTAATAGTTGGTCAGCTGGAGCTTGAACACATCGTTACCGACCCTCACCAGGTAGATGTTGAAGGTGGGGGAGAGCCGATTGTCGCCGGTCAGGTTGTAGAGGAACGGCCCTCTCTTGTCTTCGAGCGCCGCGCTGAACGGCACCACACCGCTGCGCCCGGCCAGAAAGGCGCCGTATTCGCTTGCGTCGGCGGCGGTAGTGAGGCCGTCGAACGACTGCGCGCCGTCGAGCGGGAAGGTGCCGGCTCCGCAGGCCACGTTCGGCAGGATCGCGAAGTTGGCGGGATCGAACTGGATATCCCAGTCGCAACCGGTGGCGGCGCTGGACGTACCCGTTCCGAAATTGAGGGCGACATTCCCGGTCCCGACCGCGAGTGTGGCTGTCTGGTTGGCGCCGAGAGTTCCGTTGGGCGCCTGATAGCGCCACTCGACCGTGGCGGAAGTCAGCGTGGCGTTCTGCTGGCTGCTGCCGTCGACCGTAGCCAGAGTCACCCGGAACACGGCGTGGCCGCCGTTGCCGCTGCGCTTGGCCTTCCATGCCGCCGTCGGATTTGCCACCGGTCCCTGCGGACCAAAGCTGAGCCAGCCGAGCGGGTTGGCCTGGATCCGCTCGGACACGAACGACGCCGCGTCAGGAATGCTGGTCGGGCCGATGGCGTCGAAGGCGGCTTTCTGGTTCTCGGCCGTAAAGCCGAGAATCTGTTCCGTGGTGGCATTCTCGTTGTTCGCCAGGTTGGCCCCGGTTAGCCCTTTGGATCCTGAGATACCTCCGTTGAGGCGCACCTCGTAGCGGCGAATCGCCAGATCCCATGCCGAGGAGGCGCTCGGGTTGGTGACCGTGACCGGCTGACCTGTCGTCAGATTGAAGTACACGAACGAGGTGTTCGACGTGGCGTCGATCGTGACCGTGCCGGAAGGCGTCACCGGATCAGGCCCGGTCGACTCGCTTTCGCATCCGGCCACCGCCGCGCCGGTAACGAGGAGCGCGGCCACACCCCGGATTCGGGGGGCCAGGCGCTGAAGGAGCGATGAGATCTGCATCGAGAAAGCACTCTTTGAATGGTTCGGTGGACCGTGGCCGGTCCAGCGGGACAACCTATGAATACCACGCGGCCGGAGGTACCGAACTTCTACGGTACCCGGGGTTGCATCTGACGGCGGCCCGGATCACGTTCCCGAATGACCAATACCAAGAATGAATCGGCTCCGGAGAACTTGTCCGTCGAGCGGTCCGCCGACGAACAGCGCTTTCTTGCTGCCCCGGGGTCGCGACTCGCAGAGTTCTTCCGGGTGGTGCGGATCGCCACCGAGTTCGTCCGCGGCTTTCGAGCCCTTCATTTCGCCGGGCCCTGCGTTACCGTGTTCGGATCGGCCCGGTTTCCCGAGGAACATCCATACTACCAATTGAGTCGGAAGGTCGGTGAGCGGATTGCCGGTCTCGGCCTCACGACGATGACCGGCGGAGGCCCCGGGGTGATGGAAGCCGCCAATCGCGGGGCGCACGAGGCGGGCGGCAAGTCGATCGGTTGCAACATCTGGCTGCCGAAGGAACAGCATCACAATCCCTACGTCGATCGCGTCGTCACCTTCCGATACTTTTTTGTTCGGAAGGTGATGCTGGTCAAGTACAGCTATGCCTTCGTCGTCCTGCCGGGCGGCTTCGGCACCCTCGATGAACTGTTCGAGGCGCTCACTCTGGTGCAGACCCAGAAGATCACGGCCTTCCCGATCGTACTGATGGGCGTGGACTACTGGTCCGGGATGTTCGACTTCATGCGCGAAACCCTGGTGGCACGCGGCACCATCGACGAGTCCGATCTGGGACTTTTTCGGCTCACCGACTCGCTCGACGAAATGGTCGAGGAACTCGAGCGATCGATGGCGGTCAACGCCCCGGGATGGTCGACGTCGCCCCGTCCGAGACCGATCCTCGGCGAACATGCCTGACCCGAACGGAGATTTCATGCCTCCAAGGCTCGAACCTGTCGCACCCGGTCAAGCGCCGAATCTGTCCGATGGCGCCGCGCGGGCGCCCAAGGGCACCCCGAAAGGGAATGATGCCAACGCGCTGCTCGAGCCGTTGCGCCATCGGATGGAAGAGTTGCAGCTGGCGCTCGGTGCGGAGAACCGGCGCGCCTTGCTGGTGGTGCTGCAGGGGCGGGACGCTTCCGGGAAAGACGGCACCATCAAGAAAGTCTTTGGTGATCTCAATCCGGCCTACTGTCGGGTCAGCACCTTCAAGCGTCCGACGCCGCTCGAACTCCGCCATGACTTTCTCTGGCGGGTTCATCAGCAGATTCCGCCTGCCGGGGTCATCGGCGTCTTCAATCGCTCGCACTACGAGGATGTGCTGGCGGTCCGCGTTCACCAACTCGTGCCCGAGTCACTCTGGCGGAAGCGCTACCGACATATCAACGAGTTCGAGCGGGTGCTGGTCGATCACGGTGTGACCATCCTCAAGTTCTTCCTGCACATCTCGAAGGAAGAACAGCGGGAACGGCTGGAAGAACGTTTGGACGACCCGACCAAGAATTGGAAGTTTGATCCGGGCGATCTGGCCGAGCGGGAACGGTGGGACGCGTATACGGAGGCGTACCACGAGATGTTCTACGAAACGGGAACGCCCCACGCTCCCTGGTATCTCGTGCCGGCCGATCAGAAATCCGTGCGCGATCTGATGATTGCCGAAGTCGTGGTCGACACGTTGGAACGGCTCGACCCGCAGTATCCTGCTGCCGACCCCGCGGTGCTGGCCTTTCGGGGTAAAATCCGGTAGCTCGTGCCCGGCTAGAAGGTCCCGCCCGGCCCGGCAATCAGATAGGCCAGCCGATCGCCGTTCATGTAAAACGGGTACCTGGTCGCAAAGGCGTTGACGAACTTGGCGGCGAGCTTGGCATCGCTCGAGCTGACGGAAATCGATACCAGCGGAAAATTGCCGGCGGGCACATGATCATAGTCGAGCACGTAGTAGGTGCGATCGAACGAGCCGGCGAGCCCACCCGGGAGATACTGGGCCAGCCCCTGCGGAATCTGACCCGCGCCCGCCTCGGGTGGCCAGGTCTCGTGATCGGCGTAGTAGTTGAACGCAGCGACCGTCACCGAGCGAAAATCCGCCGTGAGCGATGCGACGCGGGCAGTGGCGCGGAGGTCGATGTACTTGAGCATCCCGAGCCCAGCCAGCATGCCGATGATCAGGGTGACCATCAGCATCTCGACCAGCGTGAATCCGCGTCGATCGCCGCGCACTACCGCCTCCCCTGAAGCACGCGAATCGCGCTGGCGGCAATCGATTCGATCGGGCTGGATGGCCGGAGCCGGATCAGTGAGTCACCGCTCGGAAGGCTGACTTCGAAGTCTTGCGCACCAAGTGGGCGGAAGGCGATGGCGGGGTTGGTCACGCCGGCCTCCTCGAGCGTAGCCGGAAGGCGTCCGGTCCGGGCCGCATAGCTCCGGACCCGGCCCACCGCATCGACCAGGGTAAGCTCGACCGAGGCGGTCCGGATCGGAGGGGGCTCCGGTGGCAGCGCCGGGCCCACCAGCCAGGCGGGCTGCCAGGCCAGGAGCGTCCCGCCGGCGAGCACCACGGCGGCCAGCGTGACGCGGAGCGCCGTCCGTCCCCGGCCCGCTCCGCGCCTGGCCTGGTCCGCTGCTTTGGTGCGCTGATCGGCCACCGCCGCCTGGGCTGCCTGATACAGGGCACTCTTACTGTGCGTGAGTTTCGGTTTGCCACGCGGGCTGTCTGCGTCCATACGATCTGCACTTTCCGGAGGCCGCAACCCTCCAACTTAATCAAACCTTCGGGCCTGGCGGACATTTTTCCGCGGTCGGTTTGCTGCGGCCGGCTGAGCCGTTTCGGAAGCCGGGCGCCCGTTGGTATACTAAGCCTCGATCTGGCAACGTTCTAGACACTATGCAAGACCGGGCGGCGGATCGCGGCTGTTGGGCCCGTCCGGACGGCTTGCCGGCTTTCATATCGAGTTTCATGCCATCATTAGACCTCATCGCCGTCCCCGGGGACAAGAGCATTACCCACCGGGCACTGATGCTCGCCGCCCTGGCCCGCGGGACCAGTCGGATTACCCGCCCGCTGACGTCGCTCGACGCCCGGTCGACCGCCCGGGTGCTTCGGCAACTCGGGGCGGAGATCGGCGCCTTGCGCGCCGAGGGAACCGTGCTGGTGACCGGGAGAGGCCGGTTTCGCGAGCCGGCGTCGACGCTGCATTGCGGTAACTCCGGCACCACGACGCGGCTGATGTTGGGGCTGCTGGCTCCGCATCGTTTTCGGAGTCGCCTGACGGGCGATGCCAGTCTGCGCCGACGTCCGATGCGGCGGCTGACCGAGCCGCTGGGGATCATGGGGGCGCGGTTCGAGCCCGCGCTGGCCGATCGTCTGCCGCTGGTGATCCGTGGCGGCGGGCTCCAGGGCATTCGCTGGGAACTGCCGGTGTCGAGTGCGCAGCTCAAGAGCGCGTTGCTGCTGGCGGGCATCGTCGGCGACCTGCCGGTGGCCGTCAGGGAGCCGCATGGCAAGTCGCGCGACCACACCGAGCGCATGCTGCGAGGCCTGGGCTTCAGCGTTCGCGAGCGCGGCGGCTGGGTCAGCATCGAAGGCGGTGGTCCGATTGCGCCGTTCGAAATCGCCATACCCGGCGATCCGAGTTCGGCCGCATTTTTGGTCGGCGCCGGACTGCTGGGCAGCCGTCAGGTGCGGATCGGTCCGGTCGGCCTCAATCCGACTCGGACCGCGTTTCTCGACGTGCTGTCCCGAATGGGGGCCGCCGTGTCGGCAGAGCCGTCCGGCACCGAGTTGGGTGAGCCGGTCGGTACCATCGAGGTGGGGCCGGGGACCCTCAAGGCCACGGTCGTGCCGGCAACGGAGATTCCGGCGCTGATCGATGAAATTCCCCTGCTGGCGGTGATGGCTGCCCGGGCCGAGGGTACCACCCGATTCGAAGAGGTGGGTGAACTCCGGGTCAAGGAAAGCGATCGGCTGGCGCTGATGGCGGAGAATCTGACTCGCCTGGGATACCGGGCCCAGGGCGAGGCCAATACCCTGATCGTCGAAGGCAGTGACCACCCGCCGCGCGGGCGCGTGCGCACCGACGGCGACCATCGCATTGCGATGGCCTTTGCGGTGCTGGGAACCGTGCCCGGGGCGCGCGTCGTGGTCGATGACCCCGAGTGCGCCGCCGTGAGCTTTCCGGGATTCGCGGCGGCACTCCGGCAAGTGCGGAGCCAGCGGTGACGGTTCGCGTCATTGCCATCGACGGCCCCGCCGCGTCGGGCAAGTCGTCCACCGCGTCGGCGGTGGCCCGAGCCATCGGGGCGCATCACCTGGATTCCGGGGCGCTCTATCGCGGACTCACGGCCGTCGCCCTCGATGCCCGAACCGACGATGCAGCGGAGATCATGGCCTCGGCCGACCGGCGCGGCCTGGCCCTGGTGCGGGACGGGATCGAGATCGTGCCGGTGCTCGATGGCCGACCGGCCGAACCGCTGATCCGGTCCGACGCAGTGACGGCCCATGTCTCCGCGATTGCTGCGCTAGCTCCGCTTCGGAACTGGGTCAACCGCCGCCTTCGTGCCGTGGCCGCCGACGGACACCTGCTGGTGCTCGACGGGCGCGATATCGGTACTGCGGTCTTTCCCGAAGCACCGCTCAAAATCTTTCTCACCGCCACACCGGAGGCCCGAGCCGATCGGCGCCTTCGGCAGCGGGGCAGCAATCCCGACCCCCAGGCAATCCGACAGGAGGCGGAGACGCTCGCGGCGCGCGATGCGCTCGATGCCGGACGAGCCGTCGCACCTCTCCGCCAGGCCTCGGATGCCATGCTGCTCGATACCACCGACCTCGCCTTCGAGGACCAGGTCGCCCGCATCGTGGCCGCGGCTCGCGCCGCACTCGGCGCGTCCCCTATATAGATGATTCGGCGCGCGGTGCAGACGGCATCTCCTCTGGTCGGGGAGTCCTCAGTCACCCCTCGTTCGAACACCCCTTGCTCGACTAGGTGTCATGGCGTAGCTTGGGTCCATGGCCGGTTCCGATCTGTTCACGGGCTCCCTCGATCTGCTCATCCTCAAGGCCGTCAGCTTCGGCCCCCGGCACGGGTACGCCATCGGGCGATGGATCCGGGATCAGACCGAGCAGGAGATTCTGGTGCAGGAAGGCGCCCTCTATCCGGCCCTCCACCGGCTCGAGCGGCGTGGGCTGGTGGAGGAGGAGTGGGGCATTACCGACACCAATCGTGAGGCGAAGTTCTATCGGCTCACCGCCGCCGGGCGGGCCTCTCTCAAAGAGGAGATGGCGCGCTGGAACCGATTCTCGCGCGTGATGCGGTTGGCGCTCGACGCCGCGCGGAGCTGACGGAGCCCCGGTGCCGGTCTTCCGATTGCCCGACGATCCGCGGCGAGCCGGCGGAGACGTTCAGAAGGAGATCGAGCTCCACCTGGAGCTCAAGGCGAAGGAACTGGAGGCCGCCGGGCTGGATGCGGAGGAAGCGCGTCGCGCGGCGCGGGCCTCGTTCGGCGATCCGGGCGCGGTCGCGGCCGAGTGCCGCGAGGTGCGGAGCGAAACTATTCGGCGGCGTCGGCGCCGGGAGTTCTTTGGAAATCTCCGGCAGGACCTTCGCGTGGCCGTCCGCGGCTTACTGCGGGCGCCGGGTTTTACGCTCGTCGCCATCCTGACGCTCGCGCTGGGCATCGGTGCCAACGCGGGCATCTTCGCGGTGGTCCGCTCGGTGCTGCTCGCTCCGCTCCCCTATCCGGAGGCCGATCGGCTGGTACAGCTCTGGACCGACGAGCGGGCGCGGGGCCGGCAGGAGCCGGAGTGGCTCACACCTCCTGATTTCCTCGATTGGCGCGATCAGAATCGGACCTTCGCGTCGATGGCGGCCTACACCGGCTGGTCTCCCGACCTGACCGGCACCGGCGATCCGGAAGCGCTCGGCGGCGCTCAGGTTTCCTGGAACTACTTTGCCACGCTCGGCGTCCGGCCGGCGCTCGGCCGTGATTTTCGGGTCGAAGACGACGACGCAGGTAGCGAAGCGGTTATCATGCTCAGCGACCGGGTCTGGCGGAACCGGTTCGGGGCGGATCCGGGCATTCTCGGGCAGGCCCTCACGCTGAACGGCGAGCCCTGGACGGTCGTCGGCGTGCTTGGTCCGGACTTCCGGCCTCCCTTTCCGGCGGTGCCCGACGTCTGGCGGACACTCCGGCGCCCGGTTACGAGTGGCTGCGGACGCGGCTGCATCGTCTGGCGCGCCGTCGGGCGGCTCCGTCCCGGCGTTACGGTGGAGCAGGCGCATCAGGATCTTGCCGGCATCGCCGCGGAGCTGGAGCGCACGTATCCGGATACCAACCGGGACCGGCGGGTCTGGCTGGTGCCCCTGCGCGATCAGCTCACCGGCGCCTCGCGTCTGGCACTCTGGGCGCTGGCCGGCGCGGTGGGCATGGTGCTGCTGATTGCCTGCGTCAATCTGGCCAACCTGCTGCTGGTGCGCGGGGCGGGGCGGGCCCGCGAGTTCGCGGTCCGGGCTGCGCTCGGAGCCGGCCGACGTCGCTTGTTGCGCCAACTGCTGACCGAGAGTGTCCTGCTCGCGGTCCTGGGCGGCGGGCTCGGCCTTGCGCTGGCCTTTGCGCTCCAGGGTGGCCTCACCTCCATCATCCCCGCCCCGCTCCGCCACGTGCGGCCGTTGCAGATGGACTACGCGGTGGTCGGCTTCACGGCGGGCGTTGCGATTCTCGCGGGGCTCCTCTTCGGCCTCGTCCCGGCGCTCAGGACCGCGGGCGGCTCTCTGATGACGACGCTCCGCTCCGGGCGGGATCCCGGCCAGGGCGATGCCCGGCTGCGGAGTGGCCTGGTCGTCGCGCAGCTGGCGCTCTCGGTCGTCCTCCTGGTTGGCGCCGGGCTCCTGATGCGCAGCTTCGTGGCGATGCAGCGGCACGACCTGGGCATCCGGACCGAGGGCGTGGTGACGGCGCGGGTCAGTTTCCCGCGAGCGCGCTACGTTGACCCGGCCCATGCGGTCGTCGCCGTCGAGGATCTGCTCGGCAGGATGCGGAGCAACCAGGCTGTGCGGGCGGTCGAGATGATCGACCGACCCCCGTTTGCCGGCGGCGACCAGGATATCGCCGCCTTTCCGGCCGGCGAACCTCCGCCCGAGGGGAACAACAGTCTCTGGCTCCGGATCGTCTCTCCCGGGCTGATGCCGACCCTGGGGATGCGGATGGTGTCGGGCCGGGCGTTCGAGTCCGGCGACCGGGCGGGCAGCAGGCCGGTCGCCATCGTAAACGAGGAGGCCGCCCGCCGATTCTGGCGCGGCAGTGATCCGGTCGGCCGCACGCTCGCGGCCAGTGACGGCCCTGATGCGGAGCAGGTGACCATCATCGGCGTCGTGGCCGACATCTCCTCCGACGGGCCACGGGAACCGATCAAACCGGAACTCTATATCCCGATCGGCCAGTTTCCGGCCCGGACGTTTACGGTTGTCATCCAGCCCACCTCGACCGGCGCAGCGGCGCTTGCGGCACTCCGCGCCTCGCTCGCCCAGGTGGATCCGCTGGTGCCGATTTTCGAGCCGGGCACGCTGGAGCAGGCGGCCGCCGGCGCGGTTGCGCTGCCCAGAACCTACGCCTTGTTCGTCGGCATCTTCGCCTCGGCGGCGCTCGCGTTGGCGGTGCTCGGGATTTACGGGGTGATGGCGTTCTCGGTTGCCCAGCGCCATCGGGAGATCGGCGTTCGAATGGCCCTGGGCGCCACCCCCGGCAGCATCCGCCAGCTGATCCTCGGTCAGGGAGCGCGGCTCGTCGTCGTCGGGGCAATCGGCGGCGTTCTGGGCGCGTTCCTGGTCAGCCGGGCCATCCAGTCCATGCTGTTCGGCGTCGGGCCCTTCGACCTGGTCACGATCGGGGTGGTGCTCGTCGTTCTCATCCTCGCAGGGTTGCTGGCCGCCTGGCTGCCGGCCCGTCGTGCCACCCGAATCGATCCCTTGAAGGCCATCCAGGCCGACTAGCCTGGGTCAGTCTCATCAAGGCACTATACCAGCGCGCCGCCACTCACAGGCTGCGGCAAGCTTGATCTCAGGTCCCGGAGTTGGGAGGTCCGCCGACCGGCAATCCGTGAGCAGCCTCATACAGCATGTCCGGATCAAGATCCACACCGTTCGGCCAAACTAGAGTACCTGCGTCGGGATCCACCGCAACCGTGGCGAAGTAGGTTTGGTCTTGGAGCGGGCCAAAGACCCCGCCCCGCCCACCGATCAGTGGCGCGAGATCCGCGATTCCACGCGAACCGTCCGTGAAGTCGAGGACGACCTGAAAAGGGCCGGTGACAACAACTTTTGTGATCCGTGGATGTAGGGGCATGGTTTACTCCAGTGGCGCAATTCTCTTCGGCGGCTCGTCGGCATGCAGCCGGCGCCAGTTTTCCAGCAACTCTGCCTGGTGAATCGTAGCCCATTCGACGACCAGGGCCAACGCGCGAGGCGGTAGGCTTCCATTCAGCAGTCCGACGGGAGCAATCCGCACTTGAG
>CAZUES010000046.1:0-29016 GCA_964619465.1 uncultured Gemmatimonas sp. | reverse complement strand
ACGGCCAGATGTACGGGCTCGATACCCACTGGGAGCTGGATCTCCTGGTCCGGAGCGGTTTCACCCCGGCCGAAGTGCTCGAGATTGCCACCATTCGCGGGGCGTCGTATCACGGGCTCGATCGGGATCTGGGGTCGCTCGAGGTCGGGAAGCTGGCGGACCTGGTGGTGCTCGATGCCGATCCGCTGGCCGACATCGGCAACGCGCAGAAGATCCGGTACGTGATGAAAAATGGGGTGCTCTACGCAGGGGCGGACGCCGCGCGGATCTGGCCCGATCCGAAGCCGGCGCCCAAGCCGTACTTCATGGGAAGACAATAGATGCCGGCTTCAGGCGCATCGCAGCTTGACCAAGCAGCTTGCCTCGGTCACCCGCTTCGGCCGAAGATCGCGCCGACCTCGAGCTCCAGCGGGGAGGGCATCTCCGGTGGGTGCCATTCGAGCCGGCCGGAGCAGCGTTCCTCGGCAGCGAGTCCGGGACGGGATACGAATATCGCCCGATCCATGAGATCGAGCCGCCACACCTCGCGTACACCGACATCGAGATAAGCCGGCCGCTTGAAATCCCGATCGTATACCCGTGAGGGTGCACCGGAAACCTCGACCGCGAGCCACCAATCGGTGACCTTTACCCAATCGATATCACGGTATCGTTCAGGAATGACGAGCAGATCCGGCTCGAGCTGTGTATGGTCGCCAACTCGGATGACTCCGGGTGTCACGGCGAATGCCAGCGTCTCGCGGTGCAAGTAGAGCCAAATCTCCATCGTCAGCCGACTCAAGACGCTCTGATGCCTCGCTCCCGGCGCCGGAGTCACGAGGAGTGCCCCGCCCAAGAGCTCGTACCGGTTGCCGTCGTCGGGGAACCGGTCGAGATCGGTAATGGTATACCGCGGCGCGACCAGAGGCATGACCATAAGCTACGCTCGGCGAAGTAGTAGGGGCAATGGGACATACCCAACGATGGGGCCCTGTCCTGGGGAGCGATAACCGTTTCTACGCAATCGGGGGGATAAGTGCCGCGAGATTACAACCACGGCCGGTAGACGCTCTGTCAGTAGACGGCTATGCGGAGCCCCAGCTGCTCGAAGTGGCGGAAGTGGGCGCGGTTGGCCGTGGCCAGCTCCGCATCGACTCGGATGGCAGTCGCGGCGATCATGCAATCGAGCAAGCTCCCCCGTCGGCGGCCCGACTGATTGAAAAGTCGAGCCGCGGCGAAGGCGTCATCTTCCCCGAACTCGATCCGATGCTCGACGATGAGCGAAGCGAGCTTGCGGTCTGCAGGGTCGAGCGGACCGCACAGAAACTCTGCCCACGCGATGCTGCTGGTCGTGATTGCCTCGGCTCGATCGAGCCAGGTGCGGAGGGCGCGATCCTCGCTGGTCCCGTCGACCAATGCCCGGATGAGGAAGCTCGTGTCGGCGAGGATCAACGAGCCTGGCGTTCCTTGCGGACTCCTGCTTCCCATCGTGCTGCCGCGGCCTTGGAAAGCCCGACCTGCTTCTGAAGTTGATCGAGTGCCGCCAGTTTCGACGAAGGATCCGGACGCTCAAACGCAGCGGCCCGAATCACCCGTCGCAACGCGGCAGATTTTGAGGTTCGCCACCGCCGCGCAAGCGCTTCCAGCGTCCGTACGGTTTCCGCGTCGAGCGTGTAGGTTCCCTTGATCGTAGGTTTGACCATGCTTCAAAGTATGGCCATACTTTCGCTCCGTCAATCAACCGTGCTCGTCGGTTCGTCCCGGTCGATCCCGACAGGGAGCATTGCACGACTGGAATCCGCCCACGGCATCGGCTAGATATGGGGTTCCCTCATCCCATGTGACTGCCCGTGGCCCTCAATCCAGACGCCATCAGCCAGCAACACGACCGCATGCTCTCGGAGCTGGTCGAGTTCCTGTCGATTCCAAGTATCAGCGCGCTTCCCCAGCACGCCACCGACTGCCGTCGGGCCGCCGACTGGCTGGTCCGCCGGCTGCAGCGACTCGGTTGCCCCAAAGTCGAAACGCTGGAAGGGAACGGCCACCCGGTGGTCTATGCGGAAAGTCCGCAGGTTCCTGGTGCGCCGACCCTGTTGATCTACGGGCACTACGACGTCCAGCCGGTCGACCCGCTCGACGAATGGATCTCGCCGCCGTTCACGCCCACCGTGCGCGACGGCCGCCTCTACGCCCGCGGTGCCGCCGACGATAAGGGGCAGGTCTTCTGTCTCCTCGAAGCGTACAGCGCCGTGCTCGATGCCCAAGGCAAGCCGCCGATCAATATTCGCTTCATGATCGAGGGCGAAGAGGAATCCGGCGGGCATGTGATTCAGGATCTGCTGGCGCGCGAACCGGAGCGGGCCCGCGCGGACGCGGTGCTGGTCTGCGACATGTCATACTTCGATGTAGGGTGGCCGGGCGTCTACACGGCGCTCCGCGGCATGTGCTACGCCGAGATCCAGGTGCGCACCTTGCAGCGCGACCTCCATTCGGGATCCTACGGCGGGGCGGCGCCCAACGCGCTCGAAACCCTGGTGCGCCTGCTCACCGACCTCAAGAAGCGCTCCGGGAAGATCAATATTCCCAAACTCTACAAATCGGTCCTGAAGCCGACCCGCGCTGAGCGGGAGGGCTGGAACACACTGCCGTTCGACGAAGCTCGGTTCCTCGAGCACGAAGTGACGGGCCGGGCCCTCACCGGTATCGAGGATGCCACGGTGCTGGAACGGATCTGGGCCCTGCCGACGTTCGAGATTCACGGCATCAAAGGCGGTTTCATCGGCGAGGGCGCCAAGACCGTGATTCCGGCGGTGGCCACGGCCAAGGTGAGTCTCCGGCTGGTGCCCGGGCTGACCTACGAGAAAGTATCGAAGTGGCTCGCCAAAGCTGCTGCGAAGCTGGCGCCTGATTATGCCGATGTCACCGTCACCGTTCTCCACGGCGGCGACCCGATCCAGATGGACGTGACCCATCCGGCCTTCCAGAAGCTCGACGAAGCGTTCCGCGAGGTGGTCGGTCGGGGCACCGTTCCGGTTCGCGCCGGCGGGTCGATTCCGGTGGTGGCCGATTTTGCGAAGCTGGGAGCCCCGGTGGTCCTGAGCGGAATCGGATTGCCCGACGACGGCTTGCATTCGCCCAACGAAAAGCTGGACCTGCAGCAGTTGTGGGACGGTGTGGTGGTGTTCGGGCGGTTCTTCGAGAAGCTGGCGGAGAAGGAGACGACTGCGACGGATCAGGGAACGGCGGCTTCGGAGGCCTGAAACCCGCTGCCGGAAGAGGCGTGCGGGGTCGCACGCCTCATTTCATTCCGGGTCCGGCGGTCGCTTGTAGGCGCCGGAGTAACGCGCCTCGGTACGCGCCTGCAGTTCATCGACGCCGATCAGCGCACGAACCGAGGCGATGATACCGGCCACGACATCATCGGCCCAATACGCATCCGGCTGCTCTGCCTTGGGGAGAGCAGCCGATTTCGTTTCCAGGAAACGGATGGCCGTCGCGATCCACTCGCTCTGGGCGCCGTCGACGAGAGACCACGAGGCGGTGGCGCGGAGTTCCAGTTCGGACAACTCAGAAAGCAGCCCGTCGATGCCCTCGGTGACAGCAGCCGACCGCAGCTGTTCGGCAATCGCCGTGAGGAGCGACGCGCGCTCGGACTCCTGAGGCTCCGGCAACGGTGCCAGGTAGTGGCGCTGATCGGCCACCATTTCCGCCAGGCGAACACACACGGCCCGAATACTCGGCGTGAGTGCCGTCGGAACTTCCTGGGCCCATCGTGAGGCAGCCTGGAGGATGTCCCTGACCTTGTCGCCTGCGGCGGCGTCGAGCTTCGCGCGATCCAGCGGTTGAGCCATAGCGGACGAAAGATAACCGATTGAGGCGGCCTATGGGCAATTGTTTGCCGCTGGTGGGGCGAGGTGGTGCAGATGGGCCGGGCGTCCGACTGGCAGCGGCTAGATGGACGCTGCCGTCGGGGTCAGGTCGGCCTCGTTGCCGATGACCATGGTCCGATCGAAGACGCGACCGAAAGCGTCGATCACGGCTCGACGGGCCCGCAGGTCCAGATTGGGGGCCACGGTACCGAGACCGAGTTCTGTCGCAACGCTGGTCATGGTCACGCCGTGGATCCCGCATGGAACGATCCACTGGAACAGGTCGAGTGCGGTTGTGACGTTGAGCGCAAAGCCGTGGAAGGTGACCCACCGTTTCACGTGGATCCCGATGCTGGCAATCTTCCGATTCTTGGTCCAGACGCCGGTGAGCCCGGGATTCCGGTCCGACGCTACGCTCAGCTCGGCAAGGGCATCGATCAATGCCTGCTCGAGTTGCCGCAGGTACCAGTGCAGGTCGGGACGATGCGACTCGAGATGGAAAATCGGATACCCGACCAGTTGCCCCGGCGCGTGGAGCGTGACGTCACCGCCCCGCTCGATTTCGAACACGTCGAGGCCGCGACTTTCGAGCGTTAGGCGGTCGAAGGGAAGGCTCGTCGCCTGGGTGCCGCGGCCCAGGGTGACCACGGGGTCGTGTTCGACCAGCAACAGCAGATCCTCGACGCGCTCGCCGGCAACCCGCTCACGACAGAGACGACGCTGCAGCTCCAGAACCTCACCATAGCGGCGCCGGCCCAGGTCGACCACACGAATGGCGGTACTCACCGGGTCGGACCGGAGCGAAGGCGTGAGCGTAAGAACGCCGCCAGAGCGAACGCGCCGGCGGCGAGCACCATAAAGCCGATGCGGCTCGGCAATCCATCGGGGCTTGGGGGAGCCAGGGCGAGCGCCGCCTGATCTGCGACGACCGTCAGGGCAAAGCCGGCTACGAAAGTCGCCAGCGCCGCCATGATGCCGACCACGCCTCGGCGAAACGGATCGCGCGTCGCTTCGGTGAGGCGCCAGGCCGAAAACGCTGCGCTCAAGCAAGCGACCAGGACGCCCACGAACAGCACCTGGATCGGGCCACTCGCCAGCGCGTTCGTAATGGCAGCTTGCGCGTCGGGTGCGGCGGGAGGGGCAGATCGGATCTGCAGTGTTCGGACGATCAGGCTGACGATTGCGGTGATGCCGATACCGATCAGGACGGCAACAGCCAGCGACCCGAAGACCAAGCCGACGGGCGTGGCCGTCGGCTCGGTGGTACGGGTTGATTCAGAAGCGCTGTCTGTCATGCCTCAGGTATGAATGACGCGACCCATCGAGTCGAGCGCTGCCTCGGCAATCGCCTCGGAGAGCGTCGGGTGGGCGTGGATGGCGAGATCGACTTCCTCGACCGTGTACTCGTTCTCACGCGCTACGGCCAGCTCGTGAATCATCTCGGAGGCGTGGCCGCCGACGATGGTTGCGCCCAGGATCTCGCCGTACTTCTTGTCGCGGATGATCTTGACGAAGCCTTCGGTGTCATTCGACGCCCGCGCCCGTCCGTTGGCGCTGAAGGGGAACTTGCCGACCTGATAGTCGAGCTTCTTTTCTTTGCACTGATCCTCGGTCAGTCCGATGCTGGCGACTTCCGGATGGCAGTACGTCACGCTCGGTACGTTGTCGTACTTGATCGGATGCGGCTTGTGGCCGGCAATGATCTCGGCGGCATAGGTGCCTTCGCGGCTGCCCTTGTGCGCCAGCATGGGCGGGCCGGCCACGTCGCCGATGGCGTAGTAGCCGGCGGCCGTGGTTTCGAGCGTGGCCAGGTTGACCTTGATGAAGCCGCGGTCGGTGAGCTGGACGCCGACCTTGTCGAGCCCGATGTCTTCCGTGTTGACCGCGCGACCCGCCGCCATCAGCACCTTCTCGACCGTGATCTTCTCGGTCTTGCCGCCGGCTTCGATTTCCAGCGTCACATCGTTGGCGCCTACCGTGGCCTTCTGCACCTTGGCCCCGGCCAGAACCGTGATGCCGCGCTTCTTGTAGCTCTTGGTCAGCACATCCGACGCATCGGCATCTTCGATCGGGATGATGCGTGGCAACGCTTCGACCAGGGTGACCTTGGAGCCGAAGGCATTGAAGATGTCGGCAAACTCGGACCCGACGGCTCCCGCGCCGACGATGGCGATCGACGCAGGCACCTTCTCGAGGAACAATGCTTCGTCGGAGCTGATCACCGTGGTCTTGTTGATCTCGAGCCCGATGGCCGGAATGCCCTTCACCCGCGATCCGGTAGCGATGATCACGGCCTTGTTGGCGCTGTGAGTGTCGTTGCCGACCTTGACCTTCTTGCCCGGCAGCAGGGTTCCGGTCCCCTTGATGACGGTGATCTTGTTCTTCTTCATCAGGAACTCGACGCCCTTCGAGTTCTGCTCGGAGACCTGGCG
Organism: uncultured Gemmatimonas sp.; assembly: GCA_964619465.1. Lineage (GTDB taxonomy): Bacteria > Gemmatimonadota > Gemmatimonadetes > Gemmatimonadales > GWC2-71-9 > SHZU01. The sequence continues at coordinate 22,736 of CAZUES010000046.1, read as the reverse complement.
CGACCGCTTCATGGCCACGCCGTAGTTGCCCTTGACCTCACCGACCTCGATGCCGAGCGTTTTGGCATCATGGCTGATCAGATTGAGCGCATAGGCGCTGTGCAGCAGAGCCTTGGTCGGGATGCAACCGATATTGACGCAGACGCCGCCCAGCTTCTCCTTCTCGACCACGGCGGTCGTCAGGCCGAGCTGCGCGGCTCGGATGGCCGCGACGTAACCGGCGGGACCGCCGCCGAGCACGATGACATCAAAGGAGGACACAGCTACCTCGAGAGTCAGGGTTGAAAGGCGGCGCCTGACGCCGCCCAAGTCACGGGTGTCACCAGATCAGGGCGACGGGATTCTCCAGCAATTGCTTGAGCGTCTTCAGGAACTCGGCGCCGGTAGCACCGTCGATGACGCGATGATCGCACGACATGGTGATTCGCATCCGCTTCCGCGGTACGATGGCGCCGTTCACTACCGCCGGAATGGTCGCGATCGAACCGATCGCGAGAATGCCGGCTTCGGGCGGATTGATCACGGCAGTAAAGTGCTCGATGTCGAACATCCCGAGATTCGAAATCGAGAACGTGGCGCCGGTGTATTCGTCGGGCTGTAGCTTGCGGGCCCGCGCGCGGCCGGCCAATGCTTTGGCTTCGGCGCCGATCTCGAGCAACGACTTCTCATCGGCGTTCCGGATGATCGGCGTAATCAGCCCGTCCGGAATCGCCACCGCCATGCCGATGTGGATTTCGTTCCACTGCCGGATATGATCGTCCTGCCACCAGGCGTTAACCGCCGGATGCGCACGAAGCGCGAGGGCGGTGGCCCGGATTACCAGGTCGTTGAACGACACCTTGGCTGAGTCGCCGTAGGCGCCCTTGAGCTGCTCGCGCAGATCAGCGGCCCGCTCCATGTCGATTTCCGACGTGAGATAGAAAGTCGGAATCGGCCCGATCGACAGCGCCAGCCGCTTGGCGATGGTCTTGCGGATCTGCGAGAGCGGTACGTCGACGAAGGGCGGGCCGGCCGGCTTGTCCGCCTGTCGGAGGCTCCGCGCCGGAGCCGCACCAGCGGGCGCGGCGGACACACCATCGAGGTCGCGCTTGATGACCCGACCTTCCGGTCCGGAACCGCTGACCCGAGCCAGATCGACCCCCTTCTCGGCCGCGATTTTCCGGGCCAGGGGCGACGCCTTGATCCTGCCACCGGAAGCCTGCGCCGGCGCTTCAGGCTCGGCCGGCGCTGCAGCCTTCGTTGCAGCGGCCTTGGGAGCCTCCTCCTGCTCGGCGTCAGGCTCTTTAGTCTCCGCTTGCTTGGCAGGTTTGGCTGCGGCCTTGGAGTCCTTGTCCTTCGGTGCCTCGGCTGCGGAGCTGCCGCCATCGATGTTCTCGCCGGGCTCGCCGATCCACCCGACGATGTCGGAGACCGGAACCGTGCTTCCGGCGGCGACGACCTGCTTGAGCAGGGTCCCGGCACCGCGGGCGACCAGTTCCATCACCGCCTTGTCGGTCTCGACTTCGGCCAGCACGTCACCGGCGGCGACGGGGTCGCCCTCGTTCTTCTTCCACTCGACCAGGCGCCCTTCCTCCATCGTGGGCGAGAGCGCCTCCATCACGATCTTGGTGGCCATCAGCGGTACAGCACTTTCTTGGCGGCGTCCTGGATCTTGGCCGCGTCGACTTTGGCAGCCCGCTCCAGAAACTTGTTGTACGGCATCGGCACGTCCGCACCGGTGACCCTGAGGACCGGCGCGTCGAGCGCATCGAACGCCTCGCGCTGAATGGTGTCGACCACCTGCGCACCGACCCCCGCGAAATACCAACCTTCTTCGGCGACGACACAGCGGTTGGTCTTGGCAACCGAGGTCAGAATGGCGTCGACATCGAGCGGACGGATGGTGCGCAAGTCGAGCACTTCGGCCTCGACGCCGTCGGCGGCCAGTGCCTCGGCAGCCTTGAGCGCCGGTCCGACGGTCTTCGAGTGACAGATGATGGTCACGTCGCTGCCGGTCCGCTTGATGTCGGCCTTGCCGATCGGCACCACGTGATCTTCGTCCGGGATCTCGCCCTTCAGATTGTAGAGCATCTCGCCTTCGATGAAGATGACCGGGTCTTCATCGCGGATCGCGGCTTTGAGCAGGCCTTTGGCGTCGGCGGGCGTGGCGGGCGCAATCACCTTGAGGCCGGGAATATGCGCGTAGTAGCTCTCGAACGCCTGCGAATGCTGCGAGCCGAGCTGCAGCGCCGCACCACCCGGTCCGCGGAAGACGATCGGCACACCGACCTGCCCGCCGGACATGTACCGCATCTTGGCGGCCGAGTTGACGATCTGGTCGATCGCCAGCAACGCAAAGTTCCAGGTCATCATTTCGATGACGGGCCGCAGCCCGACCATCGCGGCGCCGACGCCGATACCCGCAAAGCCCAGCTCGGCAATCGGAGTGTCGACCACGCGCTTGGGGCCGAACTCCTTGAGCAGACCACGGCTCACCTTGTAGGCGCCGTCGTACTCTGCCACTTCCTCACCCATCAGGAAAACGCGGTCATCGCGCGTCATCTCTTCACGGAGCGCCTGGTTGAGCGCATCACGATACGTGACGGTAGCCATCAGTTGCTTTCCTCCTCACCGGTCGGTGCGTATACGTCGGTAAACAGCTCCGACGGATCCGGATCGGGGGATTCTTCCGCGAAGGTGTAGGCATCATCGACTTCGGTGGCGACGTCGGCCTCCAAGGCCTGGTGCTGCTCGTCGTCCCAATAGCCGGCGGTCCGCATCTGGTCGGCAAGGACCTGGATCGGATCGCGCCGACGGTATTCGTCGACCTCTTCCTTGGTGCGGTAGGTGCCGTGCGCCGCGTCGGACATCGAGTGGCCCACGTAGCGGTAGGTCTTGATCTCGAGCAGGGTCGGCTTCGATTCGTTGCGGGCCCGGGCTACGGCCGCTTCGACCGCGCTGCGCACCGTCAGGACATCCTGGCCGTCGACCGTTTCCGCCGGCATGTCGTACGAGGTGCCGCGGTCGGAGAGGCTGGTCACTGCCGCCGCGCGCGACACTGCGGTACCCATGCCGTAGCCGTTGTTCTCGACGATGAAGATGGCCGGCAGCCCCCAGAGCGACGCCATGTTGAGCGTCTCGTGGAAGGCGCCAATGTTCACCGCCGCTTCACCGAAAAAGCAGACACAGACCTGGTCGCCGCCGCGGTACTTGTGCGCGAATGCGACGCCGGCCGCGAGCGGAATGTGGCTGCCGACGATGCCGTGGCCGCCCAGGAATCCGAGCGAGGCATCGAACAGGTGCATCGAGCCGCCCTTGCCGCCCGAACATCCGGTTGCCTTGCCGAACAGCTCGGCCATCACGGCCCGGCTCGTCATGCCGCGAGCCAGTGCCTGGCCATGTTCACGATAGGCGCTGATGACGTGGTCGTCGGGACGCAGGGCGGCCATGGTGCCGACGGCAACCGCTTCCTGGCCGATGTAGAGGTGACAGAATCCGCCGATCTTGCCCATCGAGTAGGCCTCGCCGGCGCGCTCTTCGAAACGGCGGATCAGGAGCATCTGCCGGAGGAACGAGCGATGGAGCGCTTGGGTGGCCTGGTCCGGCGGCTTTTGTACCGCCGACTTGGCACTCGAAGTTTTCTTGGTCGTTGTCGTCATGAGCTCGCTTTGGAAGCCTTGGCCTGGTCGACTTGCTCCCAGGCGTGATAGCTGGATCGGGTGAGGGGGCTGGCTTCCACATGGTCGAAGCCCATCTCCATCCCGATGACCTTGAGTTCGGCAAACTCCTCAGGCGTATAGTAGCGTGCGATGGGCAGGTGGCCATCGGAGGGTCGTAGATACTGGCCCAGGGTCAGAATGTTGACGTCGGAACGGCGCAGGTCGCGCATGGCATGCAGCAATTCGTCCCATTCTTCGCCGAGGCCCAGGATGATACCCGACTTGGTTAGGCCATCGGGCACCAGTTTGCGGGCGTTGGCCAGGACCTGCAGCGCCCGCGGATACCGCCCGCCCGGTCGCGCCAGCCGGTAGAGCCGTTCGACCGTTTCCAGATTGTGATTGAGAATGTCGGGGCGGGCTTCCATCACGATGGCCAGGGCTCGCTCCGATCCCTTGAAGTCCGGAATCAGCACTTCGACCGAGGTACGAGGCAGCCGCTTCTTGATTTCGGTAATGCAGCCGGCAAACGCCTCAGCGCCGCCATTTTCCAGATCGTCCCGGTCGACCGAGGTGATCACCACATGCTGGAGTTCCATCGCGGCCACCGCTTCGGCCAGCCGGATGGGTTCGACCGGGTCGAACGGAGCCGGGGTTCCGTGGGCCACCGCACAGTAGGCACAGTTGCGGGTGCAGACGTCGCCCAGGATCATGAAGGTGGCGGCTTTGTGTTCCCAGCATTCGCCGATGTTGGGACAGCGGGCTTCCTCGCACACCGTGTGCAGGCCCAGGTCGCGCATCAACTTCTTGATCCGGATATAGTTGCCGCCCCCTGGAGCTTTCACCTTGAGCCAGGAGGGCTTCCGCTCGAGCGGAGCATTCGCGACCGGGAGCGGTCGCCCTGCTTCTGGAGCGGGGGAGGAACGGGTCAATTGCACCAACGGCAGCGCCAACGTGGTCTCCAATCTGATGGCGGAATCGAACCTAGAAGAATAGTCGCAAACCGGCACGGCGAGAAGCCACGGAAGGGGCTAGTCTAACCTGTTGTCGGAAGCCAATTTGGGGCTTGGAGCCTGGGGCCCTGGTGCCGGGTCGAAAGGGGCGATATTCATTTCCATCTGTGACCACCTTCTATTTCATCTGCGTGGGTATCGGCGGGGTCTTCCTCCTGCTGCAGACCGCCTTGAGCATCTTCGGGCATCACCACGGCGTCGAACATCACGATCTGGGCAGTGATGGCGGCCTCGATCTCCTCAGCGTTCGCGCGATCGCGGCGGGCGTGGCGTTCTTCGGGATCGGCGGCCTGGCAGGACAGTGGCTCGGTCTGGGTGGCATCCTGTCGATTCCGATCGGAGCAGTGGCCGGGTTCGGTGCGATGGTCGGAGTCGCGCATGCCACCCGGGTTCTCCGGCGACTCGACAGTGACCGGACCGCGCATGTGGCGACCGCCATCGGCGAGTCGGGGTTCGTCTATCTGACGGTGCCCGGCCAGCGTGCCGGTGCGGGCAAAGTGCATGTGACGCTCAACGGCCGGCTGGCCGAGCTCAGTGCCGTAACCGATGAGGCGACGCTGACGACCGGTGTGCCGATTCGCGTAGTGGATATCGTAGACGACGAGACGATCGTGGTCGCGTCCGATTCGGTTGCCGGTACCGGTGACCCTCCCCGTTTGCCGTGAGGTCGTGATGCTCGGGTTTCCTCTCTGGTCTATCCTGGCGGTCGTCTTCGGCTCGTCGCTGATCCTGGGCTTCATTTCGATGGTGGTGAAGCGGTACAAGCGCTGCCCAGCCAATCGGGTGCTGGTCATCTCCGGTCGAGTCAGCGGTGACGGTGTGGCAAAGTGCATCTCGGGCGGCGGCGCCTTCGTCTGGCCGGTGATCCAGGAGTATGCCTACCTGAGTCTCGAACCGATCCAGATCGAGATTCCGCTTCGTGACGCCCTTTCGCTCGAGAACATCCGGGTTGCGGTGCCCAGCGTTTTCACCGTTGCCATCGGAACCGAGGCGGAGGTTCGCCAGAACGCCGCGATCCGTCTGCTCGATCTGCCGCACGATCAGATCAAGCGGCAGGCGCAGGACATCATCTTCGGTCAGATGCGGCAGGTGATTGCTTCGATGGGGATCGAAGAGATCAATCGCGACCGGGACGGATTTCTGCATCGGGTCCAGAAGTCGCTCGAGCCGGAACTCAAGAAGATCGGCCTGGTGCTGATCAACGTGAATATCACGGACCTCAAAGACGATTCCGGCTATATCGAAGCGATCGGCAAGAAGGCCGCGGCGCAGGCTGTGCAGCAGGCTCGTGGCGACGTGGCCGAGCAGGAAAAGCTCGGCGAGGTCCGGGTGGCCGACGCCGACCGTGAGCGGACCGTTCAGGTGGCCAGTGCCTCCAGGCTCCGCGAAATCGGTACCCGCGAAGCCGAGCGCGACACCGCTGTTCGGGTGGCCGAGCTGGCCAAGGAACAGACGGTGGCCGAGCAGCGCGCCGTGTTCGAGCGGGAGGCGCAGGTCAAGGACGCGGAGCGCCAGCGCCGGGTGGCCATGGCGGCGGCCGAGGCGGAGGCCATCGCCGGGGAGGTGGAGTCGCAGTCGCTGATCGTATCGAGTCAGGCCCAGTTGCAACTCCGCCAGGCTGAGGCGTTCCAGCTCACCGAAATCAAGAAGCGAGAAGCGGAAGCACTGGTGCGGGAATCCCAGCACCGCGCCCTGGCCAAGGCGGCCATCGCGGAAGCCGAACGAATCGAGGCGGAGCGCCGCGCCGCCCTGGAAGCGCCGGCCAAAGCCGAGAAGGCGCAGATCATCGTGGAGGCGGAGGCGGCTGCCGAGCGTCGCAAGCTCGAAGCGTCGGCGGAGGCGGCGGCCATCTACCTCAAGCTCGAGGCCGAGGCGCGGGGCCAATACGAAATCCTGGCCAAGAAGGCCGCGGCGCTCAAGGAAATCGTGGCCGCGTGCGGGGGTGCCAAGGAAGCGTACCAGCTGATGATGCTCGAGCATCTCGACACGCTGGCGGAAACCTCGGCCAAGGCCATTTCCAACATCAAGTTCGACAAGGTCGTGGTGTGGGAGGGTGGAGCGGGGACCGGCTCGGGCGGGGCGGCCAACTTCCTGCAGAGCATGGTGCGCACCTTGCCGCCGATGATGCAGGTGATGCGGGATATCGGCGGGGTGGAACTCCCGGGCTTTCTGGGTAAGCAGGAGGCGGACGGCGAGGGTGAGGCAGGCCCCGGTACGCAGGTGGTCACGCAGGATTGACCGATTGCGTCAGGATACGGGTGAGTTGGACGGTACCTACAATCACGTCATCGGTGATCTCATGCGTGGTGTTCCTGTCCTGACGGGACTTCTCCTGGTCGTCCTGGCGGCTGCGGCCAACGGCCAACACATCCGGGCAACGAACCAGACCGTTACCAGCCGTCTGGAGCAGAGCCATGGCAGCTCGCTCGAGCAGGTTGTCTATGTCTCGAACCGGTCGTCCGAGAACATCGTGCTGACCAGTGTTCGCCTGATGGAGTGCGAGAACGTGCAGGGCAGCTGCGCATCACGCCGGTTCAAGACGAAGATTCCGGCAGGGTCGACTGCTCTCGTGCATCGGGTACGCCCGCGTGATCCCGACCGAGGCATTTCCTTCCGGTACACCTTTACCTGGGAGTTGGAAGCTCCCGAGGGGCCGACGGCGAAGGATGTCGCGCGTGACGAGAGCGCACTCGAAGTCGACTCCGTGCTCGTGTCACCCAAGGTGCTCGATATCAAGATTGGCGAGACGCTCGACCTCAGTCAGCTCCTTTCCATCAGGGCACAAAACGCTGCCGGGCAACCGCTCCCGCGGGTGTTTTTCTACCCCAGATTGGAGCTGGGTGGTGAGTATCTCACATTGGAGGGCACCAAGATCACCGGTCTCGCCCCGGGTACTGCCGCGCTGACGATTTCGGCGAGCGTCGCAGCAAGTCCCACCGCACCGACGAAGGGGGCGGTACAAATCCTGGTGACCGTGATTCCCTGACCTGATCGTTGCTCAGCCGCCGCGAGCCGCGCTTTCGGTGTAGCGCTCGCCGGCGGACACCGGGGCCGGTATCGTGTTGCCGCGTACCGGGGCGGGGCATGGTAGGACGGGGTTGTACGCGCAGAACGGATTGCGGCTCCGATTGAAGTCGAGCAGGAATCGGCCGGTCGCCAGCGGCTGCAGGGTGACGAACCGCCCCGCCGGATAGCTGCCGTGTCCTCCGGTAGCGTCCCGGAAAAAAATGACCAACTCGGTTGGAGCGCTTCCACGGGCTGGGAGTTCAACCACGAGGAGTCGCGCCGCCGTGTCGCCTGCGGTGACCAGCACGGTACCCGCTCGGCGCGCCTCGATTTCCGCTCCATCGACGGCCAGCATTCGAATTATCCCCGACTGGGCCGGTCGCTCCAACACAACCTCGTGCCGCCAGGTCGCAGTGTACGGAAAATAGGTCGGAGCAAGGGCCGGATTGGCTTCCGCCCGGTAGGCGGTCACCGTCGTTCGCGTTGGAGGGCCAGCGGCGACGATACGGTAGCTCCCCAAAGTCGCGGGGCGGTCCCGTACCATCGAGTGCGAGACGTCGCGGACCGTCAGTGCCAAGCTGCCGTTTCGTTCGGTCAACACGGCCCATGGCGCGTCGGGTAGCGGCAGGTCGGCGTCTGGCGGACCAAGCGTCAGGCGCCGGCCGATCGCGGCGTGGGCGACGGCGCGAAGTGGAGAGGTCGGCGCCTCTGCCAACCATGTCGCATATCCGCGTCGCTCAGCCGCAAGGTCGGCAGGAATCGATTGCGCCGCCGCCGGGGCGGCCGTGGAACTTGCAACGAGTCCTGTCAGAAAGAACCATGCAAGCCGGCGCCGCTTCGACATCCGCCTACCAGCTCCAGAAACGTTCGGGGCTGAGCGCCGCAACTCCGTCGTAGGTGGCCTCGCGCGCCATCAGGTGGGTCAGCGCAATCCCGGTTATCCCGGCGAACAGGATTCCGTTCCGACCGTAGCCGGTGGCGTACCAGAGATTGGGCACTTCCGGCTCGGCTCCGAAAATGGGCAGGCCATCGGGAGTTCCCGGGCGGAGCCCCGCCCACCGGCGGGTGACCGGTGCTGCGCCCAGCGCGGGAATCAACTCCTCGGCCATCGCGGCCACTTGCCGCTCACCGGCGTCGGTTGTTTCGGCGACGAACCCGGCGTGCTCCATGGTTGCTCCGCAGCACGCTTCTCCGGCGCGCTCGAGCACGTAGCCGTGGGCGCCGTACACGATGGCCGGCGGGACGTGCCTGGGCCAGGGCTTGGCGATCATCTGGCCCCTGACCGGTTCGACCGACACCGGGCGCGGCAGTCCGGCGAGTCTCCCGGTCCACGCTCCCGCGGCCAGGACCACCTCGCCGGCGGCGTAGGTTCGGTGCGTGCCCTCGACGCCGGTGATTCGGTTGCCCTGCCGCACCAGCGAGGTGACCGTGTCGGTTGCAAGCTGCGCACCGGATTGCACGGCGCTGGCGCGGAGGGCCTCGACCAGGCGGAGCGGGTCGACCGCTCCGTCCTTCGGCGCCCAGAGGGCGCCGCGATTGCGACCGGCCCAGGGGAACTCACTCTGCACCTCGTCCGGGTCGAGCCAGTCGGCTCGCTGCCCGTGCTGGCGCTGCCAGGCCACGGCTGAAAGGAGCGCGGCTTCATCGGCTTCGGTCAGTGCCAGGCGAAGGATTCCGCTGTCCACCAGGCCGATATCGATCCCCGTCTCGTCGGCCAGCTCGCCGGCGCGATCGCGATAGTACTCCCGGCCGGCGACCCCCAATTCGAACAAGGGCGTGTCTTCGCGGGTCTCGATCTGGGGCGCCAGCATTCCGGCCGATGCCCGCCAGGCCTCCCCCGGCTTGGCCCCGCCGTCAATCAGCAGAACCCGACGGCCGACCCGGGATAGCTCCCGTGCCGCCGCCGCGCCGACCGGGCCGGCACCCACAATCACAACATCATGGGAATCAGTCACTTAAGTTCCGGATGAAACTTTCTGAAACGTCGAGCGTACAGTAAGTTCCTGTAGCCATTCAATCGGTGGAGGAAGTTACCATGGTCCGAGGTCTCGTAGGTTTTGCTGGGTTCTTTGTCCTGTTCCTGGTCGGGATGAAGGTCATCGGCTTCCTGATCGGAGGCGTGATCGGCCTGGTCTTCAACGTGCTCTGGTTTGCCTTCCTCGGTTGGCTCATCTACCTGGTCATCAAGGTCGTGAGCCCGTCGACGGCGCAGAATATCCGCGACACGGTTCGCGGGCGCTCGAGCGAAGCCTAGTCCCGACCGTCCACGACGGAACATGAAAAACGAGCCCGGCCGTCTTTGGACGGTCGGGCTCGTATCGTTGTGCCGGTTGGTCTGCCGAGTCTATCGCCGTGCGGTCAGTCGGCGGCGGAAGCTTCGATCCGGGTCAGTCGGAGTGTCACCGAACCAAAGGCGAGTTTCGAGCGGATCTGGACCGGGAGCCGGTCGGCGTCATCGGTGATCCAGAGCCGGGCGTCGGCTCGGTCGGCAAACATGCCGCGGTCGTCGATGACCGGGTTGAGAACCCAGCAGTTGACCTTCCGACCGTCCGGTAAGGTCATCTCTTCCTTTTTGAGGACCCGAATCAGCAGCGGATTCTTGTCGTTCATGAAGTACTTGTCGAAGCGATAGCTCTTGCCCACCTCGAAATCGGTCGTGCGCACGAAGTACAGGAACGACGCATCATCGAGCGGATGACTCGGCGTCGCCTCTTTGGTGTCACGTCCACGCTGGCGGTAGAAGCCCGAATCCGGAAAGATGTCGTAGTCGCGGAGCCGATTCTTGTCGTTCTCCGTGTTGTCGTTCCGGAAGCGGAGCGACTTGAAGTCGCGCACCGTGGTCCACGATTCGAGCACGCTCTTCAGCTTGAACATGAAGTTTCCGCCCTCGAGCTGAAAGCGGAACCGGAAGGTTTCCTCACCCCGTATCGTTTCCATCCCGGCGACGTGAATGGAGCCTTCGCCCAGTTTGAGCATGCCGAGCCGGGCGTCGTACACCAGGCGCTCGCCGACTTTGAACGGGTAGCTCGTCGCGGTGGCTGACGTGTCGGACGGTGCCGCAGTCGCGAGCAAGGCGGCGAAAGAAATCAGGATTGAAATCATGCAGCGCCTCCTTGTTCTCGTCGCCGGTTGGCGCGGGCAGCGGCCCCTCGTTCGGCCTGGACGACCTTTCGCACCACACCGCTCGAAGACCACAGCGATCGGGCCATCGACCAGGGTGCCATCCGCCGGGCCCGGCTCTTGAGGTCGTGCCGCTCGGTAAATGAGACGGTTTCGATCCGGCGCGCATGCACGGCGGCTCGGCCGACCAGCTCCGCGTTGACGGCCCACCCCTCCGAAACCAGCACAGGGTCGGGTGACTGAAAAACGGCCCGAAGGGTCGCCAGCCTGAATCCGAGGAATCCCGAGGTCGGATCTTTCACTCCGGGCACCCCGGCACTCTTGCCCAGGAGGTAGCCGCTCCAGAGCCTGGTCCAACGATAACCGCGATCCCAGGCCGGGTCGATTGTCCCTTCGCCGACGATCATGTCGGCGCCGCTGTCGAAGCGGCGAATGAAGTCCTGGATCAGGTCCGGTCCATGGGAGAAGTCGCCGTGCATCAAGATCGCGGCGTCACGCTTCGGGCGGTTGGACGACGCAACGGCTTGCCGCAGCAGATGCTCCGCCGTGGCAGCGTAGCCACGCCGGGCACGCTCCGAGCGGTAGGTCAGCGGAAGGACCTGCGCGTACGTCTCCAGCACCTCGCCGGTGTGATCGGTTGAACCGTCATCACCAACCAGGACGTGGTATTCGCGGCCGAGCGACTCGAACACTTTACGGATTTTCCAGAGCACAAGGCCCACGGTATCCGCTTCGTCGTGGCTTGGGATGCAGACGTAAATCATTCTCCGTCAACGTGCTAGGACGACAGAACGATAAACGCCCCGGACCCCCCCGACCATCCCGTCGACCCCGAACTCCTCCACCGTCTCCCGGGCCCGCTCGAGGAGGGCGGCCCGCCGCATCGGATCCGCCAGCACCCGGGCGACGGCCTCGGCGGTCGACTGCGCCGACCCCGGCGTGGTCAGCAGGCCGGCCCCGCCATCCAGGAGTTCGGGGATACCCCCTACCCGGGTTGCCACGACGGGAACGCCCAGGGCCATGGCGTCGAGTATCGAGGTGCCCAGCCCTTCGTCGGCGGAGGTCGACACGAACACCGTGCCGGCCGCGATCAGCGGACGCGGGTCGTCGACCCAGCCGGCCAGGTGGACGAAAGCTGCGGAACCGGTGGCCGCGATGTGTGCTTCGAGTGCCGGCCGGCGGGGCCCGTCGCCGACCAGCAGCCAATGGAGTTTTGGATGCTTGCTGTGCATTGCCCGGGCCGCATCGATCAGGGTCAGATGGTCCTTCTCACCCGTCAGCGCCGCGACCGATATCGCCACCGGCGACTCGGCCGGGATGGCGAATCTGGCGTGGATCGGGGCGGGGGTCGTGGCCCTGGCGGCTTCGAGGTCGACGGTCGAACGGACCACGGTGATTCGGGACGGGTCGATCCCGCTGCCGATCAAGGCGTCGCGCACGGCGCCCGAGATGGCGATGATCCGGTTGCTGCGTACCCAAAACCCGGGTCGGCGGAGAGGAAAGGTCACCCGCCGGGTCACCACGAGAGGGGCAGGGCTCACCAGCGCGGCCAGGCCGGCAATGACCAATGCATGAGGATCGTGGGCGTGGAACAATGACGGGGTGGCCCTTGCTGCGCGGGCGGCGGCAAACAGAGCGGCTGGCGACAATGCCGAGGACCAGCGCACGGCCAGGCAGGGAACACCCGCGGCCTCGAGTTCAGCTTCCAGGCGGCTATTTCTGGCGGTGATGACCAACTGGGCGATGCCTGCGCGTTCCAGGCCACCGGCCAGGAGCAGGACTTGCCGCTCTCCCCCGCGCCATTCCCGTCCCGCCGCGACATGAATGACGCGGGGGAGAGCCGACGTCACTGGCGGAGGGAGTCCGGGAACAGCGGGCAGTTTCCGTCCTCGAACGCCGCGACCGTGGTTCGGAGTGCGATCATCGGCAGGATGCGGTCGGAGACGTGAACCGATCCCAGGATCGGCGCGCCTCGGATCGGTGGCCCCTCGTACAGCAGGACGCCGCGTGGACCGGCCACGGGGTCGACCAGCAGGACGCCGAAGGCCTTTTCCGGGATCGGGGAGAAGGGACCGTCGACCCCGACGATCCAGGTGCTGTCGGTCTGCCCGACGATACCGCGCTGGGCAGCTCCGGCGGTGAACCGAACCGGGAGGATCTCCGGCATCGGGACGGTGACCGCCGCCATCGTTTTCCCCGGATGGGTGAACTCCTCGAGCAGCATGGTCGGCCCGGCCAGGGCGGCAATTCCGCACCGGGTGGCCCGCTCCGACAGGTTGCATCCTGCCAGCAGCAGGAGTGCCAACGGGGCAGCAAGGACGTTGGGGCGCATGGTTCCCAAAGATACCATCGGGCGGTAACATTTGACGCCATTATGGGATTCGACGACCTCAAGGCCCGGCTCGACCGGCTCCTCAACGAACAGGGACTTGGCAGTATCGGTCGAAGCCAGGCGGGTATCCTCCACGACGCGCTGGTCGATCTCAAGGTCGGTCTCAAAGAACTGACCGACGCCCTCGATCGGACGGCTCGCGAACTCTCTGCCGAGCAAGAGCACCTGACAGCCGCGCTTCGGCGGGGTCAGTTGGCAGCCGACATCAGCGATGCCGAGACGGCGACGCTGGCCCGCGAATATGCCGAGCGCCATCGCCAGCGCATCGCGCTCTTGGAGCGCAAGCAGGCGGTGCAGCAGGACGAACTGGCTATTGCAGAGCAGGAGTACGAAACGCTGGCCGAGCGATATAAGGCAGCGCGCCGCGGGGCTCCGGCCCCGGGTTCTCGGTCCGCGGGCGGCAATGACGGGGTCGAGGGCGACTCCTCGAGCGCCGGGGCCGCGGAACCCGCTGTCGATCCCGAAGAGGCGAGCCTGCTCAAGGCCCGGCTCGATCGGCAGCGCGCCGAGTCGGTCGTCAATGCGCAGCTGGAGATGCTCAAACGCAAGATGGGGAAAGGTTCATGACCGAGCCCGATTCAACCGCACCTACCGAAGCCGCACTGGCAGTCGACCGCCGATTCTTTGGACATCCGCTGGGTCTTTCCACCCTCTTCTTCACCGAGATGTGGGAGCGGTTCAGCTTCTACGGGATGCGCGCCATCCTGATCCTGTTCATGGTGGCGCCGGTTACCAAGGGCGGCCTGGAGTTGCCGGTCTCGGACGCCGGCGCCATTCAGGGCACCTACACGGCCATGGTCTACATGATGACCATGGCCGGCGGTTGGTTCGCTGATAAACTGATCGGCCTGCGCCGCTCCGTTTTCTGGGGCGGCGTGCTGATCATGGCGGGACACGTCAGCCTCGCCTTTCCCGGGCTGGCGCCATTCTACCTCGGCTTGGTCCTGCTGGTGCTCGGCACCGGCTTGCTCAAGGGCAACGTCTCGGTCATGGTGGGCCAGTTGTATTCGGCCGACGATACCCGGCGTGATGCCGGCTTCTCGCTGTACTACATGGGCATCAACCTGGGCGGATTTCTGGGACCGCTGGTCTGCGGCTATTTCGCGCAGTCGGAAGGGTTCCGGGCCACGCTGGCCGGGTGGGGTATGCAGCCCGAGAGCGCCTGGCATTTCGGCTTTGCGGCCGCGGCAGTGGGCATGTTCTTCGGGTTGATCCAGTACCAGCTCGGGCGCCGTCGCTTTCCGGAAAAGGCGGAGCGCCCGCTTGGTCTGGCGCATCCGGCCGAGGGCCGGACCGCATGGCGCTGGTTCTGGATTGTCAGCGCGGTAGTGCTTGGCATAGTTGCCGCGACGGCCATGCTCCATCGAACGGGGGCGATCACGGTGACGGCGGCCGGGTTTGCCGGCTTCATCGACGCCTTCCTGATTTTCCTCACGGTCGGTTTCTTTACCTGGCTGTTCACCGTCGCCAAGTGGACGCCTGAGGAGCGGAAGCGTCTGGTCGTCATCGTGGTCCTGTTCCTCGGCGCGGCGGTCTTCTGGGCGGGGTTCGAACAGGCGGCTTCGACGCTCAACCTCTTTGCCGATCGTAATACGAGGACGACGATCTTCGGCTGGTCGTTCCCGCCTTCCTGGCTCCAGTCGGTCAACTCGTTCTTCATCATCGTGTTCGCGCCGATCGTCGGGCTGGTCTGGCTCAAGCTGGGCACCAAGAACCCGTCACAACCCGCCAAGTTTTCGCTCGGCCTCTTTTTCCTGGCCGCCAGCTACGCGCTGATGGTGCTGGGCTCGCTATCCGCAGCGAGCGGTCAACGGGTCAGCCCGATGTGGCTGATCGGCTGCTTCTTCCTGCAGACGGTCGGTGAGTTGTGCCTGAGTCCGGTCGGCCTCTCTGCCATGTCGAAGCTGGCGCCCAATCGGGTGCAGGGGCTGATGATGGGCGTCTGGTTCCTGGCGTCGGCGGTGGGCAACAAGGTGGCCGGGCGGGTGGGCGGCCTCTATGAGTCGTTCTCGGTGCCCACGATCTTCGGCGCCAACGCCGTCTTCGTGCTGGTCTTTGCGGTGCTGATGGCGTTGCTGGTGGCCCCGATCCGGCGGATGCTGGCGGCCCGTTCGTAGCGCTGATCCGGGGGCGGTTGCAGCAGAGGGGCCCGATTCGATCCCGTCGAGTCGGGCCCCTCTGCGCAGCTGATGCTGACAGGCGGACTACTTGGCCGCGGTGCTGCCGGGGAGGCTGGCCAGATCCCGATCGAGCGCCTCAGCCCACGCTTCCCATTCCGCCATCGGCTCGCGGCTTCGCCGAATCGCTTCGGCGAGCAGGCCTCGGGCCCGTTCGGCCAGCCGGAGCGCGGCGTCGGGGCGTCCGTCGGCCCGTTCCAGCGCGCTCTCCAGGGCCAGCAGCTCCGCATAGCCGTGGATCCGATGCGGGTCGATCAGCAGCTCCGCAACCTGGGTCGCGTCGAGATGCGGCGCCAGGCGATCGATCGGACCCAGCAGGGTGGTGATGGCATGGGTCAGTTCGTCGCGCACGACCACCATGGTCAGACTGCGGTCGCCGCGCAGCAACCGGGCCACCAGCGCCGCAATCTGATTGATCCAGCGAAGCACGATGTCGCGTTGCATCGGCGTCTGTTGCCTTTCGGGCAGGCCCGTCGCGCGGCCTTGGGCTAGGCGCCGTGACTGAAGCTGTTGGCCGCCGCCGCGGCGTCTTCGGCGCCGGGGGCATCGACTTCGCCGCGGATGATGGTGACGGCGTGGCCGGCTAAATGAACCCGATCATCGACCAGGCGGGTTTCGACGACGCCGCCGCGCCGCGACGCCTGGTAGCCGACCATCGTGTCCTTGCCGAGTCGGGGCGCCCAGAAGGGGGCCAGGGTGCAGTGGGCCGATCCGGTGACCGGGTCTTCGTCGACGCCGACAGCCGGTGCAAAGAATCGGGAGACGAAATCGGTTTCCTTGCGGTCGCCAGGTGCGGTGATGATGACGCCGCGCGCGTTGATCTTCTTGAGCGCCGCAAAGTTCGGCATCACGATATGGACATCGACTTCCCGGTCGAGCATGACCAGGTAGTCGGGTTGCGCCGCCCGGTTCACGTAGACTAGTCCGCCCGGGAGGTTGAGCGCGGCAAAGAGTCCTTCCGGCGGAGCGACCGGAACGACCTCCATGCCCGGGAAGTCGAGCACGATCCGGTCGTCATGCTCCCGCCTTGCGGTCAGGAGACCACTTCGGGTATGAAAGCGCGCGGGCTCTCGCGGGTCGAGGCGGCCCGAGGTCCAGAGGAAATGGCCGGCTGCGAGGGTGGCATGCCCGCAGAGGTCGACTTCGATTTCCGGCGTGAACCAGCGCAGTTTGAAGCCGTCGGCTGCCGGGCTCACGAACGCGGTTTCCGCCTGGTTGAGCTCGTTGGCAAGGGATTGCATCCAGGTATCGGGCGCCGGGCGTTCGAGCCAGCAAACCCCGGCGGGATTGCCCCTGAAGGGTCGGCTGGAAAAGGCGTCGATCAACCAGAGCGGGGCAGGCATGGCGGTCTCCTCGCGGGCGTTCCGGACCCCGGAATCGGGCGCGGGTTCCATTCGTGACCCGCCGACGAACGATAATCTTGGCGTTGCGGCAGTTCACCCCGATTGAGGCCCGTCCGCATTCAGGCGGCGGTTCATGGCGTTTTCTTTTTGCCGCCCAGGCGCGGCGCCTGCCTGGACAGTTTCTTCTCCTCTGACTTCAGTCGCCGCTCCAGCTTCTTCGCGTCTTCGGCAGCGGGCAGATGCTCCGGCACGATGTCGCGGTTGGTCAGCAGCTTGCGCACGTCACGGTTGTTTTTGACGTGCTCATGTGTGATGTGGGTTTCGCCTTGCAAATCCTGTTGCTTCACCTGGGTGTTGGTGATCTCGTTGGCGAAATCCTTGGCTTTGATGGTGATGGTGGGCAGGAAGTCCGCGAGCGGACGGCCATCGGGCACTGCAAGCTGGCGCTTCATGTCCTGCGTGGTCTTGCCGCCGAACAGCGCCGCGTCTCCCTTGCTCAGAATGCGGCCAAAGCCCTGGCTGTCGATGCCCCGCTCGTACAGCGCGCCCGAAAGCTCCTTCTGTGACAGCGTCAGCTTCTCGCGCGCCTGCAGGCGTTCCCATTCGGCGATGCGCGCCTCGATCAGCTCTTGCTTGCGCGTCTGCACGGCGAAGTAGGTCATCGCAAAGGCGATGGCGTCCTTGCGCGGGTCGCCGTTCTGGGCGATCAGGTAGCAGGCGTAGCGGGTGAGGGCCAGGTCGTTGACTTCTCGTTTGGCGCCCTTGCCGAGGTCGATCATTTTGCCGACGTCGGCAAAATGATCCTCGATGGGCTGACCGGCATTGGCGCACGCGGTTTTCGCTCGATCAATGACCTCCTCGAACCTGCGCCATTGTGCATAGCCCAGTAGATCTTGAAGCTCGCGCGCGAGCCAAAACTCGATCCCCTCGCCTGATTGGTGGGCGCAGTCCTCGAAGCTCTTGTGCAGCTTCTGGATCAGTTCCTTTTTCATGCGTGGGCCTCCAAGTACCGAGAGATTATATCAAGCTATCGCGCGCCTCGGCGTGATGACAGGCGACCTCGCTCGACCCCAGCGGCCGCAGCGCCGGTCGCTCGGCGGCGCAGCGGGCGTTCCTGGCCGGATGGAAGCAGCGGCCGAGGAATGGGCATCCCGTCGGGGGTACGGTTGGGCTCGGCGGATCGCCATCGAGGACGATGCGGGTGTTCGCCGCGCCGGGTACCGGGACCGGCACGGCCGAGATCAGCGCCCGGGTGTAGGGATGGCGCGGACGCTCGAGCACCTCGTCACGCGGGCCGATTTCCACGATCAGGCCGTAATACATCACCGCGATCCGGTGAGCCAATTGTCGCACGACCGACAGGTCGTGGGCAATGAACAGGTAGGCCAGGCCCCGATCGCGCTGCAAGTCGAGCAGCAGATTGAGAACCTGCGCCTGGACCGAGACGTCGAGGGCCGAGACCGGTTCGTCGAGAACGACGAAAGCCGGATCGACGGCCAGTGCGCGCGCGATCCCGATCCGCTGCCGCTGACCACCGGAAAACTCGTGTGGATACTTGTCGGCTGCCGTCGGATCGAGTCCGACTTCGCCGAGCAACTCGGATACCCGCCCGCGAATGGCCTTGGGCGGCGCCAGCCGGTGAATTTCGATGCCTTCGGCGACCGACGCCCCGATCGTCATCCGCGGATCGAGCGAGCTGTAGGGATCCTGAAAAACGATCTGCATTCGTCTGCGAAGCTGCTGGAGCGCGGGTCGGTTTGCCTGGCGCACATCGATGCCGTCGAACCGCACCGTACCGCCATCCGGTTCGATCAGGCGGAGCAGGGCGCGGCCGGCGGTGGTCTTACCGGAGCCTGATTCGCCCACCAGCGCGAGGGTTTCCCGCTCGGCCACGGTGAAGGAAACGCCGTTGAGCGCATGGACCACCCGATCGGCGCGGATCCATCCGGTCGGGCGGCGGAAATGCTTGACCAGCTGGGCGACGTCGAGCAGGGCGCTCATGGCGAGACCCCTTCGACCAGCCAGCATTGCGCCTCGTGCCCCGGGGTCACCAATCGACGGGGCGGCACCTCGGTGCTGCAGGGCGCAATCCGCTCTCCGCAGCGCGGGTGAAAACGGCAGCCGGCCGGCCAATCGTGCGGTAAGGGGACCGAGCCGGCAATCTGCGCCAGGCGTTCGAGCGGTCCCGACAGGCGAGGCATTGAGCGCAGCAAGGCGCGCGCATAAGGATGCCCCGGCGCCCGGAACAGGCGCTCGGTCGGTGCGCTCTCGACCAGTTGCCCTGCGTACATCACCAGTACCCGGTCGCTCTGGCCGGCCACCACGCCCAGATCATGAGTAATCAGCAGGGTCGCCATACCGCGCTCGGCGCGCAGCCGATCGAGCAGCTCCAGAATCTGGGCCTGGACGGTGACGTCGAGCGCCGTGGTCGGCTCATCCGCCACCAGCAGGGCCGGTTCTCCGGCCAGCGCAATCGCGATCATGACCCGCTGCTTGAGCCCGCCCGAGAGTTCGTGCGGATAGGCGCCGTAGCGGTCGCCCGGGTCGGGAATGCCGACCTCCTCGAGCAGCGCGATGCTGCGGTCGCGGGCTTCGCTTCTGCTCAGCTTGCGGTGGGCCAGCACCGCTTCCCGGACCTGATAGCCGATCGTCAGCACCGGATTGAGACTGGTCGAGGGATCCTGGAACACCAGTCCGATCTGGCCGCCGCGGATGGCTCGGAGGGCCTCCCCTTCGAGGCTCATCACATCCAGGTCGCGGAGCCGGATCCTGCTTTCCGGGGCGATCACGCCCGGGTGCGGCACTAGCCGCAGCAGAGCCAGGCTGGTGAGGCTCTTGCCCGACCCTGATTCGCCCACCAGCGCGACTCGTTCGCCCGGATCGATCTGGAAGCTCACGCCATCGACGGGCACCGACAGCCCGGCCTTGGTCGGGAAGGTGATCCGGAGGTTCTCGACGGTGAGCAGTGGGGTCATGCGCTGCGGGGGTCGAAGGCGGCGCGCAGAGCGTCGCTCACCAGGCTCGTGGCCAGTACGGTCACCACCACCGCTATGCCCGGGAAGAACAGCGTCCACGGAGCGGTCGTCATGGCGTTCCGGGCGTCGAACACCATCACGCCCCACGACGGGGTGGGCGGCTGGACGCCGACGCCGAGATAGGAGAGTCCGGCTTCGAGCAGGATCACGTCACCGATGCTCAACGTGGCACTCACCAGAATGACCCCGGTCACATTGGGGAGGAGGTGCCGAAAGATAGTCCGGAGCCGGCCCGCCCCCAGGGCCTGGGCGGCCTGCAGGTAGCCTTCCGAGCGGAGCCGGAGCACCTCGCCGCGGACCAAGCGGCTGGTGCCGAACCAGCCGGTGGCGCCGATCATCAGGATCAGGACCGGGATCGGCATCCGCTCCCAGACGACCAGGAGGAGCAGCAGGATGAAGAGCCGCGGCACCGCCAGCGCGGCGTCGACGATCCGCATCAGCACCGAGTCGACCACGCCACCGAGAAAGCCGGCGACCAGGCCGACCGCGGTGCCGATGGTGAGCGACAGGATCACGGCAATGGTCGCAATCGACAGCGAGATGCGCGCCCCGGTGGCAACCCGGGCCAGCACGTCGCGGCTCATCCCGTCGGTCCCGAACGGGTGGTCCAGGCTGGGGGCCAGGGCTGGAGCGCCGAGGTCGGGCATCGCGTTGGGGTCGGCCAGGACGAGCGGGCCCAGCAGGGCAAAGAGTACCAGCCCCGCGAGCAGCAGGAACCCGGCTTTGCCCGATGGGGTGCGCCAGGCGGCGAGGAGCGTCGCGAGCAGGGAGCCGGTCATGCCCGCGTTCTCGGGTCGAGCGCGTGGTAGGCCAGGTCGGTCAGCACCCCGCCCACCAGTACCGCGCCGGACACCAGCAGCGAGGTGGCCATCAGGACGGGATAGTCCCGAGTCGCAATGGCCCCGGCGGCGAGCGAGCCGAGCCCGGGCCAGTTGAAGACCGACTCGACGAAGACGGCGCCGGAGACCAGCACGGGCAGCCAGAGGCCGAGCAGGGTCAGGATCGGAAAGAGGGCATTGCGCCAGGCATGCCGCCAGATCACGGTCCGCTCGTCGAGGCCGCGGGCGTACGCTGCGCGGACGTAGTCGAGGCGGAGGACTTCGAGCATGGCGCTCCGCTGATAGCGCATCGTCGCGGCCAGCGTCACGATCGACAGCGTGACGGTGGGCAGGATCAGGTGGGCAAGCAGGTCGCCGGTGCGGGCCAGCCATCCGGCGTCCACCGGGAGCAGCGGGTCCGTCATTTGCGCAGCCGGCAGGATGCGCCACTTGATGGCAAAGAGGGAGACCAGCACCAGGGCGAGCCAGAAACTGGGCGCCGCGTACCCCGCCAGCGAGAGCCGGGTCAGCCACCGGTCGACTCGCGAGCCGCGCCGTCTGGCTTGCAGCACGCCGAGCCAGACGCCGAGCGTGAGGTTGACGAACAGCACGGTGACGCCGAGCAGTAGCGACGGGCCGAGCCGGCTCTGGACCAGGTCGCCGACGCGGAGGGGGTAGTACTCGATCGAGACGCCGAAATCACCGCGGGCGGCGGCGCTGAGGAACCCCGTCAGCTGCGTAGCGATGGGCTGGTCGAGTCCGAAAATGGCTTCGAGCCGGGCCCGTTCTGCGGGAGCGACGGGGCGGTCATCGGTCAGGCGGGCCAGCGGGTCGCCCGGGGCCAGCCGCATCAGGATGAAGAGAAGGACCGCCACCACGGCAAAGGTGGCGGCGGCCTGGAGCAGACGGTGGATCAGCCAGCGGACCACGCCGCCTAACGCTGATCCCGTGCGATCCGTTGAGACGGGTTGACCGACCAGCGCCACAGGTCGGTCCAGGTTCCGTCCGGGCGGATGCTGACGTTACGATAACGGCGATGCACTACCAGTGCCTGGGCCGGCGAATAGAGGAAGACCGCCGGGTAGTCCTGCTGCAGTTTTCCGATGGCGTCGCTCCAGCGGTCCGCCGCTCCGCGGCCTCCGGCCCGTACGGCCTCCGTGTATGTCTCATCGAATCCGGGGCTGCAGGTCGAGCCGGCATTGCTGGCGCTACCGACACTTGCGCACGACCAGCTCTGCACCAGCCCGGCCGGCGTCGGCATCAGCGTGGCTTGTGAGAAGTCGATGTCGAACTCGCCCTTGGCGCGCCGCTCCGCCCAGACCGGTCCGTCCAGCCGGATCAGCTCGACCTCGACGCCGATCTGGCGCAGCATAGCCTGGATCGGCTCGGCCATGGCGACGCGTGCCGTGCTGGTGCCGGGGTAGGAAAGCCGCAGGCTGAGTTTGGTGCCGTTCTTGTCGAGAATCCCGTCGCCGTTACTGTCGCGCCAGCCCTGCGCAGCGAGCAGGCGCCGAGCCGCTGCCGGGTCGTAGCCTGGTGCCTTGGGTGTGTGGCGGCGGATCCAGGTCGCCTGGCCCATTGGACCGTCGACCACCGAGGCGTACGGTCCGAACACCGCGCGGACCAGGCGCTGGCGGTCGATCCCGGATGAGAGCGCCTGGCGGACGGCGCGGTCGGCCAGGATGGGGTGCGGCGTGTTCCGGTCGCCGAAGGCCTTCTGGTTGAAGAGCAAGTAGCCCACGCTGAACGACGACTGCGTCTTGATGTCGAGCGAGGGTTGCTCGACGATCGGCGTGATCTGGCGCGGCAGCAGCGACGCTTCGTAGGCGTCGGCGGTGCCGTCGAGCATCAGGTTGAGCTGCGCTTCCGCAGCCCGAACGATCAGGAAGACGACGCGGTGCAGTTTGGGAGCGCCCAGGAAGAAGTCGGGGACTGCGTTGAGTTCGAGTTGGCGCCCCGGTTCCATCCGGCCCCAGCGATACGGGCCGCTGCCCACCGGTTGCCGGGCGTAGATCGAAGCGGCCAGACGGTCCGGCGGAATGGTGTCGAGCAGATGCGCAGGAAGCGGCACGGCAAACGCGGTGGCATCGAAGATCTGGTCGCCGTAGGCCCGCCGGAAGCGGAAGGTCACCTCGCGCTCGCCGGTCGCCGCGACCGACGCGATGTTGCGGAGCAGCAGGGCGTAGGTCGGCGAGAT
>CAZUES010000045.1:0-31006 GCA_964619465.1 uncultured Gemmatimonas sp. | reverse complement strand
TGTCCGACTACGGCAACCCGCGCTCCAACGGCATCATCGGCATCAACATCGAAGAGGGTGATGAACTGATCGATGTACAGCTGACCGATGGCAACAACGACATCGTATTGGCAACCAAGGGTGGCATGAGCATCCGGTTCCACGAGAGCGATGTCCGTCAGATGGGCCGGGCCACAGCCGGCGTAAAGGGAATCGAGCTTGGCAAGGACGATCGGGTCATCGGGATGGTGGTGATCCGCCGGGATGCCACGCTGCTCGTCGTGAGCGAGAAGGGTTTCGGCAAGCGGTCGGAACTGACCGAGTACCGGGTCCAGAAGCGCGGTGGTAAGGGTATCATCACCTTCCACAACACCGACAAGACCGGCGATTGCATGGCACTCAAGGAAGTGCAACCCGAAGACGAGTTGATGATGATCACCAAGGTCGGTGTGATCATTCGCCTTCCGGTCGACGGTATCCGGGTCATCGGTCGCAACACTCAGGGTGTCCGGGTCATGAACCTGGACAGCGGCGACACCATTGTTGGCGTGGCACGGGTCGTGAAGGAAGACGAGACCGAAGCCGAAGCTACCGAACCGGCCGAGGCGCCGGAATAATCAACGGAATCCCATGCCCACCACTGCTTTACCGACCATTGCGCGCGAAGATCTCGCCCGGACGCAAGCCGCGCTGGCCACGATCGCCGTGCGGACCCCGCTCGTCGAATCTGCCGCGCTGTCGCGACAGTTCGGCGTTCCGGTGCGCGTCAAGTGCGAACACCATCAGCCGATCGGCGCTTTCAAGATCCGCGGTGCCTATACGGCGATTTCCCGGTTGCCCGAAGAACAGCGCGCCCGGGGTATCATCACCCACTCGAGCGGCAACCACGGCCAGGCGGTCGCGTACGTCGCCAAGCATTACGGCGTCAAAGCGGTCATCGTGATGCCCGAAACCGCCCCGGCGGTCAAGGTCGAGGGGATCCGGCGCCACGGCGCCGAGATCGTGTTCACGACCAAGAAAGAGCGGGAAAAGCGGGCCCAGGATCTGATCGACCAGCACGGCTATGTGTTTGTCGCCCCCTATGACAACGTCGATGTCATCATGGGGCAAGGCACCTGCGCGTACGAAATTTTCGAAGACCAGCCGGAAACGTCGCTGCTGATCTCACCGGTCGGCGGCGGCGGCATGATCGCGGGAACCTGTGCTGCCGTCAGTGCCATCAGCCCATCGGCGGCGGTCTATGGCGTCGAGCCGGCCAGTTCGCCCAAGCTCCGCGCCGCACTCGACGCCGGACATCCCGTCCCGTTCGAGCCGGTCGAGACCCTGGCCGACGGGTTGGTGCCGCCATCCTTGGGCAGCATCACCCTCGAGTACATTAAGCCCGTGGTCAAGAACGCAATTGCGCTGACCGAGGACGAAATCGCCGCCGGCGTTCGCTTCCTGTTCCGCTCCATGGGACTCAAGGTCGAGCCGTCCGGCGCCACCTCGGTCGCCGCAATCCTGGCCGGCAAGATCAAGCCGACCGGACCGACGGCGTGCATTCTGACCGGGGGCAACGTTGACCCCGCCGTGTTCGCGCGGTTGGTCGGCTGAAACGCGATGCCCGAGTCGGCGTCGCACGTTCTGATCGTTGACGACGACCAGCCTCTCAATCGGTCGCTTTCCTCCATTCTGGGCGCTGAGGGGTACCGGATGTCCAGCCGGTACTCCGCCTCGGGCCTGATCGAATTTCTCGACGCCAATCCGGTCGATCTCGTCATCCTGGACATCGGCCTGCCCGGTGTCGACGGTCTCTCGGCCCTCGATACCATCAAGCGTCACCCGAGACATCGTGACCTGCCCATCCTGGTGCTGTCGGGGTCGCCCCCCGGTGAAGCATCGGTCGAGGCGTTAGGCCTGGGCGCGGCCGATTTCGTCACCAAGCCCTTTCGGCTGGACGACTTCCTGGCCCGGATCCGGGCGCACCTGCGCGCCGGCCACGCACTGACCGAGGTGCGGAACCAGGCGCGGAGCGACACCGAGCTGATCAGCCTGATCACCGAGGTCTCCGCGGCGGCAACGCCGGCCGAAATCTTTACCGTGCTGGTGCGGAGGATCGCGGCCGGCCTGTCGATCTCACGCTGCTCGATCGTGCTCGACGACGAAAACGGAGAAACGGCGACGGTGGTGGCATCGTCGGAAACGCCCAACCTCCGGCACCTGACGATCGACCTGCGTCGCTACCCCGAACTCGAGAAGGCCATCTCCACCGGCGCCCCGCTCCTCTCGGGCGACGTGCGGAGCGACCCGCTCTTCGCCTCGGTCCGCGAACTCTGGCGTGTCGAGGGCCGCACCGTGCCGACCACTTCGGTGGCCGTAGTGCCTTTTCAGGTGCACAACCGGCCCGCGGCGTTCTTCCTCCGCACCACCGGAAACGACGCGCGACTGGGTGAAGCCGATCTCCGCTTTGCGGCTCGCGTCATGGAAGCCGCCACACCGCTGATTTTCCGGGCCTACGATTTCGAAGAGGCCCTGCGGCGCCAGGACGAGATGAAGCAGCTGGCGGAGACCGACCCGCTCACCTCGCTCTACAATCGGCGGGCGCTCAGGGAGCGGCTCGATCGCGAACTGGCACGGGCGCAGCGACAGAACACCGTGCTCTCGTGCCTGATGCTGGATATCGACCACTTCAAGCGTCTCAACGACACCTTCGGCCACGAACTCGGCGATCGCGTCCTGATCCAGTTGTCTGATCTGTTGCGCCGTGAACAGCGCGCCATGGACGTGCTGGCCCGACTGGGCGGCGAAGAGTTCGTGGTGCTGCTGCCGGAAACCGGGATCCGCGGCGCCCGGATCTACGCCGAGCGCATCCTCCGGAAGGTCAACGCCGCAACGCTTGGTACGCCGGAATATCCGGTTCAGATCACGGTCAGTATCGGGATCGCCACCGTACCGGACGAACGTGTCACCGATTCGGACTCTCTGCTTCGCCTGGCCGATGCCAATCTGCTGCGCGCTAAAGCGGACGGGCGGAACCGGTACCGGGACTGACCCATGAGCGGCCTGCGCTGCCCTCGTTGCGGCACCGGCTACACTCCGCCGGCGCGCTTCTGCATGAAGGATGGTTTCCCCCTGATTGCCGACGGCGACGAAAACGTGCCCCGGCACTCGCCCGGCCGGCGCGCCAGTGAGCTCAAGCTCGAACGGCCCACCGCGAGCGAACCGGCCTCGGCGCTGCAGGGCCGCATCATCGACGGGCGCTATGCCATCGAACGCCGAGTCGGCGAAGGCGGCATGGCTTACGTCTATCGCGCCGTGGATCGGGAGACCAAGCAGCCCGTCGCGGTCAAAGTCCTGATGTCGCGCCTGGCCAACGACCCGGAATCGGTGGCCCGTCTCAAGCGTGAAGCGCAGCTGGCGCTCAAGCTCAATCACCCCAATGTCTGCGGCTTGCTCGCCTACGGCGAAGCCAACAAGCTTCCCTATCTGGTGATGCCGTTCCTCGAGGGCGAGACGCTGGCAACCCGGGAAAATCGCACCGGACCGATGCCGGCCGCGCAGGCGGTGCCGATCCTGGTACAGATTGCACATGGTCTCCAGCATGCTCACGACCAGGGCATCCTGCATCGCGATCTCAAGCCCGAGAACGTGATGCTGGTACCGGAGCCCAATCGCGAGCGCGCCGTCGTGATGGATTTCGGGCTGGCCAAAGAACGAATCGCCGGCGGCGAGATCACCAAGCTGACGGCCACCGGTATCGTACTCGGCACACCCGAGTTCATGAGCCCCGAACAGATCCGGGGCAAGACCATCGATCGCCAGAGCGACATCTTTGCACTCGCGGTGCTGGCCTTCGAACTCCTGACCGGTGAGCTTCCGTTCGACGGGACCAATGCGCAGGAAACCATGCTCAACCACCTGACCGGAAAACCGAGGCGGCTCCGTACTATCTATCCGGCGGCGTCCGAACAACTCGAGCAGGTCATCGGCAAAGCGATGGAACACGATCCGTCGGCTCGCTACGGCTCGATGCGGGAGTTTGCCGACGCCCTTAACGCAACGATTCGGGAGCGCCGTTAGGCACCCGACAGCAGTACCCCTCCCGACCATCGGGGACCATACCATGCCACGCGTTTCAACGATGTTGCGATCATGCGCAGTGCTCGCTGCCTGCTGGACACTGCCGGCCAATGCTCAGGTCGTCGCCGTGACGGGTGGTACCGTCATCGACGCGACCGGCCGCGCCCCGATTCAGGACGGCGTCGTGCTGATCCGGGACGGGCGCATTGCGGCGGTAGGCCCCGCCGGCACTGTGACGATTCCGGCCAATGCAACCCGGATCGAGGCCCGCAACGGCTTCGTCATCCCGGGGCTGATGGATGCCAACCTTCACCTGTACCTCAACGGCGATCTCGAGAGCCTGATCCGCTATGAGGGACGGTACCACGAAATCATCGTCGAGGCCGCGCAGATCGCGCTGCGCGCCGGTCTCACGACGGTATTCGACACCTGGGGACCGCGTGCTCCGCTGATCGAGGCGCGTGACGCGATCAACGCCGGCCGGGTTACCGGCAGCCGCTTCTACCTTGCCGGGAACATCATCGGATTCACCGGCCCGCTCGGCGCCGATTTTCGCGGCCCGTCCGCTGCGCATGCCAGCCGAGCCTTCGTCGAGCGCACCAACGCGCTCTGGGAGGATGGCACCGGGCGAGAACTGCTCTGGCTCACCCCCGATTCGGTCCGTCAGGTCATTGCCGGCTACACCAAGTCGGGCATCGATTTCCTCAAGTTCGGCGGCAGCGGACACGTCGACATGAACCTGATCTCGTTTTCGGAACGGGTCCAGCGCGCCATCGTCGAGGAGGGGCATCGGGCCGGCATGACCGTCCAGGCCCATACTACGTCGGTCGAGAGTCTCGATATGGCTATCGAGGCCGGCGTCGACATCGTGACCCACGGAGACATCTCCGGCCCGGCCCAGCGAATTCCCGAAGAGACACTCCGCAAGCTGGCCGAGCGCAAGATTGCGGTATCGGCGCTGGCGGTGACCCAGCGGCATCTCGACGCCATGGCACAGCATATCCCCGACGGCGTGCTCACACCGTATATGACGGTCGGTCGCGACAATATCCGCAACATGATCCGCGCCGGCGTCACCCTGCTCATGTCGACGGATGCCGGGATCGAGAATCCGATTCTGCTGAGCGAGTCACGTACCCGCGTCGCCGATACGGTCGATTCCCGGGTCAAGCTCGGCGAAGGACACTTCAACGCCCTGGTGGCCTTCGAAGAAGCCGGCATGGCGCCGATGGACGTGCTCCGCTCGGCCACCAGTCATGTCGCCCGTGCGTATCGAATGGAGAAGGACATCGGCACTCTCGAACCGGGGCGACGGGCCGACCTCGTCATCCTCGACGCCGATCCACTGGCCAGCGCGCGCAACTACCGGCGCATCCGCACCGTCATCAAAGACGGAGTGACGGTCGATCGAGCCAGCTTGCCACGCAACCCGATCATCAGCGCGCTGGTTCCCCCACCTGCCGGGAAGTAATCATGATTCGCATCACGATTGGCGACCTCGTCCTTACTGCGCAACTCGAACGCGAACGCGCGCCCCGATCGGTCGCGGCATTCCTGGGCCTCCTCCCCCTGACCGGCTCGCTGCTGCAAGCCCGCTGGAGCGGCGAGGCGGCCTGGGTCCCGTACGGCGATCTTCAAACTGGCGTCGGTGAAGAAAACGCCACTGACCAGCCCACCCCGGGACAGATCCTGCTCTACCCCCAGGGCGTCAGCGAAACCGAAATCCTGATCCCGTACGGCACCACGGTCTTTGCCAGCAAGTTCGGCCGCCTCCGCGGGAACCATATCCTGACCGTCGTCGAGGGGCTCGACCTCCTTCCCGAAATCGGCCGCCTGGTCGTCTGGGAAGGAGCCCAACCGATCCAATTCGACGCCTGACCTCCCCGCTCCACCCCCCAATTGCAACCATTTCGACCTGTCGCTCGTCTAAAGGAGCATGGCCGACCCTCGTTCCGATGTGCTCCAGGGCACCCTGGAGATGCTGATCCTCAAGCTGTTGTCCGCGGAAACGTCGCACGGCTGGGGGCTCTCGTTCCGGCTCCGGCAGGTGTCGGGTGACGTCTTCGACGTCAACCAGGGCTCACTCTACCCCGCCCTGCAGCGGCTGCTCCGGCGCGACCTGATCCGCGCCGAGTGGCGAGCGAGCGAGAACAACCGCCGCGCCCGGTACTACCACCTGACTCCGGCGGGGCGCCGAGCGCTCGACTCCGCCGTTGCCGACTGGCGCCGCTCGGCGGGAGCGGTCGAGCGCGTCCTTCGTTTCGCCTGAGGTTCCTATGGCCCGGTTCTCTATTCGTTCGGTTCTCGACGCGCTGATGGGACGACGCCGGGCTGACCGCGAGCTCGCCGAAGAGATTCGCCATCATCTGGATCTCGAAACGGAGTACCGGATCAATCAGGGAGCGACCCCCCAGGACGCCCGGCAGACCGCGCTCCGCTCCTTCGGCAACGCCACCAGCGTCGCCGAGGAAGTCCGGGACGAGCGGAGCGGCAGCCGAATCGAATCCGTGCTCAAGGATCTCGCCTTTGCGGTCCGCTCGCTTCGTCGCGAAGCCAGCCTGACCACCATCGTCGTGCTCACCCTCGGTGTCGGCATCGGCGCAGCCACCGCTCTCTTCGCGGTAGTGCGCAGCGCGCTGCTCACTCCCTTGCCCTATGCGAACCCGGCTGGGATCGTCACGGTCTGGAGCGCCTGGACGGGCTTCGAGCGCACCTGGCTCTCCTACGACGAATACGAAGCGTGGCAAGCGGACATTCCCGCATTTGCCGACATCGCGATCTTCGCGAGCGGCGCCGTCAACCTGACCGGCGGCGATCAGCCGGAACGGGTTCGCAGTGCCAATGTCGGCGCTAACCTCTTCCGCGTCTTCGGGGTCGCCCCGGTACGCGGCCGCGCCTTTACCGACGAGGAGGACCGACCGGGTGGTCCCGCCGTCGCCGTGATCAGCCATGAACTCTGGTCGAGGCGCTTCGGTGCCGACCCGGCGGTACTGGGCGGCGTCATCGAGATCAACGGATCCGTCGCATCGCTCATCGGTGTGATGCCTGCCGGCTTCAAGCTGCCGCTCGACTTCGGCGCCGACGGGACCACCGATGTGTACCTCCCGCTGGCAACCGATGCTGCGCAGCAAGGAGCCATCCCGGGCCCGGCCATGAACCCCAACGGCGGCAGCCATAGTTTCCATGCGGTGGCACGCCTGGCTGCCGGCGCCACGCCGGCGCTCGCCAACGGACAGCTGCGCGATCGGGTTGCCGCCCTGGTGCGCGACAACGTCTACACCCCGAGCTTCGGGTTCCGCGCCTTCACCATTCCGGTAGACGACCTGGTGAGCGGCGAGGTGCGCCAGCCGCTCCTGATCCTGCTCGGCGCCGTGGCAATCGTCCTGTTGATCGCCTGCGCGAACGTTGCGGGCCTGCTCCTGGTGCGCGGCGAGCGACGCCGCCGTGAGCTCGCGGTGCGCACCGCCCTGGGCGCCGGACAGGGCCGCCTGATCCGGCTGCTCTTCGTCGAAACGGGCGTACTTGCCGGCACCGGCGCCATGGCCGGTCTCCTGATTGCCTGGCTCAGCATCGAGGGCATCAAACAGCTGGGCATGACCTCGCTGCCCCGCGTGGCGGAGGCCCGGATCGATCCCGTACTGCTGAGCGTTGCCCTGCTGATCGCGATGCTGACCGCTATTCTCACCGGGATCCTGCCGTCGCTCCAGGCCCGCCGGGTCGACCCGGCCGATGAACTGCGCGAGTCGGGCCACCGCGCCTCGGCGGGACGAGGCAGGCTGCGCTGGCGCCAGACGCTGGTGACGGCGGAAATCGCGCTGGCCGTCGTCCTCGTCACCGGCGCGGGGCTCCTGGTGCGCACCGTCCGGAATCTGCTGTCGCTCGACCCGGGGTTCGACCCGCGCGGCGTCCTGACCATGCGCCTGTCGACACCGTCCACCTGGTACGGCGATTCGGCAGCCGTGGCCGGGTTCTGGAGCGGGCTGAGCAGCGAGGTCAGCCGGATTCCCGGCGTCCGCTCGGTCGGCGCGGTGCGGCTGCTTCCGCTCGCGACCGACATGGGCGACTGGGGCATGATCGTCGAGGGCTACACCC
This sequence comes from uncultured Gemmatimonas sp., assembly GCA_964619465.1. Lineage (GTDB taxonomy): Bacteria > Gemmatimonadota > Gemmatimonadetes > Gemmatimonadales > GWC2-71-9 > SHZU01. The sequence continues at coordinate 22,876 of CAZUES010000045.1, read as the reverse complement.
CACCCCCCAACCAGGGCACCCCGGGCGACTGGCAAATCGTGACGCCGGGCGGCCTCGAAGCGATGGGCTATCGACTGATCGAAGGACGCCTGCTCAACGCGGGAGACGACCTGAACGGGCCGCTCGCGATGGTGGTCAACCAGGCCTTCGTCGAGCGCTATCTCGCGGGCAGGTCCGCACTCGGCACCAGCGTCCGGATCGGCAGCTCGCAGGGGCTCGCTGCACCGGCCTATCACATCGTGGGCGTCATCGAGGATGCCCGCCACAGCAATCTGAAGAGCGCCACCAAGCCCGGCTTCTACGTCACGCTGTCCCACTTTTCCCGGGTTCCCGGAGTTACCATTCGCAGCTTGAGCCTCGCTATCCGTACCGAAGGAGATCCCAAGGCACTCATTGCACCGGTGCGCACCGCAGTGCGGCAGGTCGATCCGCGGCTTCCGATTTCGGAGATCCGCACCATGGAAGAGATCATCGGCGCGTCGATTGCCGCGCCTCATTTCGCGATGCGGTTGTTGAGCGGCTTCGGCATCATCGCACTCGGCCTGGCGGCGATCGGCATCTTCGGAATCGTCTCCCACGCCGTCGCCGTCCGCCGCCAGGAGTTCGGGATCCGAGCCGCACTCGGCGCTCCACCGATCGAGCTGCTCCGAGCCGGGCTCGGGCCCGGCCTCCGCCAGACCGCTGCGGGGATCGCCATCGGGACCGCGCTCGCGCTGGGATTGACCGGACTCTTGGGCCGAGTGCTGGAGGGGGTCACGCCAACCGATCCGCTAACCTTCGGCGTGGTGATTCTGTTGACCGGCGTGGTGGCGTTCATCGCGAGCCTGCTGCCGGCCATGCGGGCGGCGCGGGTCGCTCCGGGCAGCGTCCTGCGATCGGACTAGTCCGACGATCGAGATACGCCGGCTCCTTCACCGGCGCCGGCTTCATCTCTTGCGCCCTTCCGAGACGCGCCGCACCTTCTGGTATCCGGCCATCCTCGGCCGGTCTTCCCATCCCAGGAGGCAGTGATGGTCTCGATGGCTTCGCTGTGGCTTCCGATTCTGATTGCAGCAGTCGTGGTGTTCGTCGCAAGCTCCATCATCCACATGGTGCTCACCTATCATAACTCCGACTGGCGCCGGCTCCCCGATGAGGAGGGCGTCCGCACGGCGCTCCGGCCGTTCGCCATTCCTCCGGGCGACTACCTCACGCCGCGCGCCCAGAACTCAGCCGAGATGCGTTCGGCCGAGTACTTGGAAAAGCTGAATCAGGGTCCGATCATCCATATGACCGTCATGCCGAACGGAGTGTTCAACATCGGGAAGCAGCTGGGCCAGTGGTTCGTCTTCTGTATCGTGGTGGGGATCTTCGCGGCGTACATCGCCGGGCACGTCCTGCCCCCGGGAGAGTCGTATCTGCGGGTCTTTCGCGTCACCGGTACCGTTGCTTTTGCGGGCTATGGACTGGCCCAGATCCAGCAGTCGATCTGGTTCAATCGGAGCTGGAACACCACCCTCAAGTCGCTGTTCGACGCCCTCATCTTTGCGGCGCTCACAGGCGGCGTGTTCGGCTGGCGCTGGCCGGTAGCGTAGCTTGCGGTCATGGCTGGTCGGCACTCGATTGGTGCCGACCAGCCGCAGAGCTGCCGCTCACCGTGGCAGGATGTTGGCGTTGAGGCGGAACAGATTGGTCGGATCGTATTTGGTCTTGACTGCCCGCAGCCGCGCGAGATTGCCGCGATAGTTGGCATCGACCTCGGTGCTGCTCTCGTCGATGAGGTCGTTGCTGTAGAACCCGCTGGTGAACGGCTCCACCACTTTCCAGTATGCGCGTCCGAACGCGAGGTGCGGCGCCGCCTCGACCTGTGGAGGCCAACCAGCCCCGCACATCACGATTTGCTCCGCGTCGCGATTGGCAAAAGCAGTGGCACCCTCCGCCACCCGCGTGATGGCGCCCCCGCATTGTGACGCGAAGACCATGGTCAACCGATCCGGCCGGCCCTCGAGCGCCCGCGAAATCTCGGCCGCCATGCGGGAGTCGATCTGCCGGGTAAAGCCGCTCTTCAGGTACATCGAAAGCGCCCGAGGATCGTCGACATCGCCCGACTTCTGGACGTCGACATACGGCATGGTCTTCCGGGTATCAGCCAGCGGCGTGCCGAGCTTCGCGAGCGGCGCGAAGATCCGGTCAGCGTCGCGCTCGCTGCCCGAATAGCACACGTCGATGCTGACGATGCCGTCGCCTCCCCCCGGCGGAATCACCTGCTTGACGCCGACATATAGATCGTCGGGTGTGGCGGCGGTGTACTCGCCGTAGAACTCCCAGGCGTCACGCGCCTTGGCATAGGGAAAGACCAGTTCACCGCCGATGACGTTCTGCTGCATCGGATGGAGGGCGAACGTGAAGGACGTCACGATGCCGAAGTTGCCGCCACCGCCGCGTACACCCCAGAAGAGGTCGGCGTTTTCGTTCGCATCGGCGCGCACCAGGCGACCATCCGCCGTCACGACTTCGACACCGACCAGGTTATCGACCGCGAGCCCGTACCGCCTGGCCAGTCGCCCGAACCCGCCACCCGTCGTGAGCCCTCCCACCCCGGTATGCGACACCGTGCCGAGCGGTGTCACCAGGCCGTGGGGCGTGGTTGCCGCGTCGACGGAGCCGAGCAGATTGCCGCCGGCCACCACGGCTCGACGCGCTTGGGGGTCGACGGTGACGGAACGAATCCGCTGAAGATCGACCATCAGGCCGCCATCGCAGGTCGACTGGCCCGAGAAGCTGTGCCCGCCGCATTTGACCGCGAGCAGGAGGCCGTACTCGCGCGCGAACTGTACGGCGCGCCGGACCTCCTCGACATCGCCCGGCTGCGCGATCAGCGCGGGGCGCCTGTCGATGGCGGGATTGAGGATGTGACGGGCCGTCTCGTATCCGTCGCTCCGTGCGTGTAGCAAGCGCCCACCCAAGCCCTGAGACAGTTCGCGAACGGCCGCACCACGCAGGGTGACCTTGCCACCGTCGCCCCTTACGGCTTCGATATCCCCGGGGTCCTGGCGCACCAACTGCCAGGCTCGGGACTCCGAGAGACCCGGCATCAGGACCGTGGCCAACGTGGAGCCGACGAACGCGCGCCGCTTCATAGGCCTACCTGTATTGTAAGGGAGATCTTTAATGTACCACGTGACCGATCGGCCCGCCAGAAAGAACCCTCACCCTGCTGCGTACCGAGTCAGCAGGCGGATCATCCGTCGATCGTTGGAAACGTCATCATCACCTTTCGGCGTTTCCAGGATCTTGGGGATCGACGCGAAGCGCGGATCGGCCATCAGGCGACGAAACGGGGCGTACCCCATCGTTCCCTTGCCAAGCAAGGCATGCCGGTCCCGCCGCGCGCCGAACGGGGTAACCGAATCATTGAGATGGAAGCAGCGCAGCAGGTCCAATCCGATGATCCGATCCCACGCCTGCCAGACGCCGTCGTAGTCGTTGATCAGGTCGTAGCCTGCGCTGTGGAGATGACAGGTATCGGCACAGAACGCCACCCGATCGCGAACGGCGGGGGCCATCCGATCCCGAAGTTCACGAAGCTCCTCGAAACGCGCGCCAAGCGCTGTACCGGTACCTGCGGTGGTCTCGAGCAGGACCATGACATCACCCGGCACGGCTCGGAGACAGGCCGAGTAGCCCTCTGCAGCGCGCCTGATACCGCGGGCCGCATCGTCGAGATAGTTGCCCGGGTGCGAGACCACCGCGTCGAGGCCCAGAGCGCTGGCGCGCACCAACTCGCCTTTGAACGCATCGACCGACCGCTCCCACAGCGTCGCATCGGGGGATGCCAGATTGATCAGGTACGAGTCGTGCGCAATCGCGGAGCGGATTCCGGCGGCCGTCCTGGCCGCGCGAAAGGCCACCGCCTCTTCCGCACTGATGGTACGCTCCCGCCACTGGTTCGGTGATTTGGTGAAGATCTGAATCGCGGCGGCACCGATGGCCTGGCCGCGGCTCGGCGCATGGGCGATCCCGCCTGCCGTGGAAACATGCGCTCCGATCAGCAGCGAACCCCTGCTGGATCTCTGTGTCGGTCTCGTCATTCAGTCGTCGTCCGGTTGCCACTCGCTAAGGCATAATTCGCGAGACAGAAGTACTCATCCATGTGCCGGCCTGGCGAGGGACATGAATCCCACCAATAGGAGCAGACCACCCGTATGACTCCGTCAGGAATATCGAACCGGACAAGGTCCGCGGGCCCCAGGATGTACTCCACCCATCGATTGCGGAAAGATCCGGTACCGAAATGTCGATCTGCGACGATCCGTTGCGATAGGTGCCGGTCAGATAGACGAGGACCGCACTGAGCGTGACATCCTGTAAGCCGAAAATAGTCAGCTTGGCATACTCGCTCTGCTGGGCGACCTGCACACGGGGACGCAGGTACGGCGTTTCCCCGACCACTGTCGTCGTCAGCGTGGCCATCGGCGGACCGAAGCCAAGCGAGGTCGGGGGCTGCGCGCCGAGCGCGCCGGATCGGAGAGTCTGATCCCTCTTGCCGTCGGTTCCAAGCACCGACGTATTGATGGTCGTTCCGACCAGGTCACCGGGCGCTAGCGCAGCAAGAGGAGGGTAGACGACGTCGAGGCTCGTGCCCGTCGAGGTCGTCGGCATACCTCCCGCTCCAACCGCGAATGAGTCCGTTGCCGTGAACAATATGGTATTGATCGCCCAGCTCGTCGGGGCCGACGCATCGAGCGTGACCGTACGACTCTCCGTCGCCGTAGCGGCGCTGGTACCGAAATCCAGCAGCGGGAGGTCACCCGACCCCGCGGGCTCGACCGACCGGCGAACGATCATCGCCGATGGAGCGTGCTCCGTCATCCCGATCGAGCCGATGAGATCGAAGGTTCCGGTCGGCACCTGCTGGACCACGATCCCTGAGCCCACCGCAAAGCGAGGTATCCTGGCTGTTTGGCCACCGTAACGCACTGTCACGAGATCGTCGTCGCTTCCCCCGGCAACAGGTATTCTGACTTGCTGGACAGTGGAGGGCCTACAGCGGCTTTGCGAAAGACTCTGCAGCTCCGCCAGTGTGCCGTAAACGATCTCGACCCTCGACGCCGTCAAGTTGGTCGTGACCCACGCAATCGCCCCCCGCTCGGTAACAGGAAAGGCATAGGTGTTCTGCGCGCCGGTTACCCGAGTCCACGCCCCGTCGCCATTCTGAGCCGCCGCCCACACAGGCAGTTGCGCCGGATCCGGGCCACAGAATGCCCACGTGACGGTTGTCGGCGATGGCGGTGGAGGTGGAGGTGGAGGTGGCGGCGGTGGGGGTGGGGGTGGGGGTGGAATGACGGGAGGTGGGGGCGGAGGATTCGTTACATCCGAGGAACAACCCGCGACCGCAAGTATTGCCGCAACACCCAGCAGGGTGGCCCGGCCCACCAAACGGCTTCGCATTCGATACTCCTCCGAAAATCGAGACTGTGACCTGCCCAAACGGCCGCCGGAGGAATACGCTACGATAATCCGCAGCAACTGTCCAGAGCTTGCACGGTCGGCGAGCAGTTCTTGCCGATCCGAGAGGGGTCCGCATGCCGATCTACTCCCCGGTCCGACCAGCCTTACCGGAAGCGACGTCGTAGTAGAGCTCCGCCATGCCGGGACTGACCTGCCGTACCGACCGAAGCTGCAGCACCGGGCTCTCGATCCTTCGCGGCAGGAGCGGCTTTCCGGATCCCAGGGTCACGGAGCCGATCTGGATGATGAGTTCGTTCAGAAGGCCGGCATCGAAGAACTGTCCAACCAGATCCCCGCCTCCGACGATCCAGACGTTCTTCGACCGAGCTGCCGCTGCCATCTCGACATGTACCGGCCGGACGTCTCCCGTCACAAATCGGATCGCCGCGTCGGGAGGCGCCGGCAACTGCCGACGGCTGAAGACCCACGCCGGCTGCTGATACGGCCACGGGGCCTGCTCCGCGGTACCAAGCTTGATCACATGGCGAAGCAGCCATTCGTACGTCGATGAGCCCATCGCCAGAGCGCCGACATCGGCAATGAACGCCGGATATCCGGTGTCTTCGAGCCTGGCAAGCGGAAAGAGCCACTCCAGCGAATGGTCGTCGGTGGCAATGAAGCCGTCGAGCGTGGCGGCGGTAAAATACTGTGTCTTCATGGACGAATCCGCTCCGACGAGGGGAGAGAAGAATCTAATTCAATGTGCCACCTCGATTCTGTACGGCGCCGCCGCATCAGGGCTGCGACCATCACCGCAACCACGGCAACGTTGATGATGAGCACGATCGTCACGAGCAGCGAGGGCTTCCGGATCAGCTCGATGATCTCGATCGGGACGTAGACACCACTGCTCAATGCGGCAAGCCACTCTGCCCAGGCCCGTTCCCGGAAGAGACCGTACGCTTCGACGAAGCGGACCAACGCATAGGTTCCGCTACCCACGGCGAGCCAGACCAGATGCCCCGGCCGCAACTGCGAGGCCACATCGAGGAAGGCATGAGGACAGAACCGCGCTCCCCTTGAGCAACTCGATCCACGCCACGACGCGAATGGCGGTCCGCGCCGCACCCGACTCGCTTCCCACTTCGCCCCGATTCACGATGCAGCGCCAGGCGGATGCCGCTGCAGGAACTCGATGATCGCACCAAGGGTCTCGTCGTCGAGTTCCGCGACGAATCCGTGACGCCCCCCTGGAACCAGTACGAGTTGCGCGCCCGGGATCGCCTCCGCCATGCGTCGCGCGTTCTCAGGCGGTGTTACCTGATCCTCGGCGCCGTGCAGGATCAGGGTCGGGCAGTCGATGGTCGACAGCTGCGCCCACGTATCGTGCGTTTCACTCGCCCGATAGTGCAACCGCCTGGCCGCGAGCGGAGTGTCGGAGACCCGCCACGGCTTGCCCCCCTCGGCCAGGAACTGCGGCGTATAGAAGAGTCGATCGAGCGCCTCCATGTCACCGCCCTGGAGCAAGGCCGTAACTCGGCGATCGCGCTCGACGCCACGAACATTTCCGGCCGTGGTCGCGGCAAGGACCAGAGCACTGACCCGCTCGGGACGATCGATGGCAAGCCACTGGCAAACCCGCCCGCCCATCGAAAAGCCGAACGCATGCGCACGATGCGCGCCGATCGAATCCAGCACGGCAACCGCGTCGGCAGCAAACAGCCTCGTCGTATACGCAGGCGTCTCCGGCTTGCCGCTGGCGCCCGTGCCGCGATGATCGTACGTAATGACAGTGAAATACGGAGCAAGCTGAGGAACGACTGCGTCCCACATTCGATGATCGAGACTCTGGCCGCTGACCAGCAGAAGCGGCTCACCGGTTCCCGTTGCACGAAATGCGATATGGGTTCCGTCGGGAGCGACCGCCGTGTTCACTCCGTCTCCGAGGAGTTTCGTGATCCACCCGCGACATGCTTTGGGCTGCGTTTCCGTGCACCGGCAAGCCGGCGCTGACGGAACCGGGCCATCACAGCGGTCGGCCGCGCGGCGACCTGGGCGGCTGTCGGGCTTGCCCCGCAGCCCCATAGGCAAGCCCACCCTCGACGGGCGTCTGTGCCACGACCGGCCCGGGAATCGCAACGCCGGCCAGGGTTATCGCGGCCAGCGGTGCGGGCAACGGCCAACGCAACGATATCATCAGCGTCTCCGGATATGATCGGATGCAGGCGGACCTACGGCGCCTCGAGAGCGCCGGTTTCAGCTACGCCAACTGTTCTGCGATCGACCGGGTTTTCTCCATCTGCACCTCACCGGTATGCAGGGTCGAGACCGGTTCGACCAACACCAGCCAGCATTCCTCGTCCGCAACCGGATTGTGTGGGACGCCGCGAGGAACCACGTAGCACTCGCCAGGCCCCAGCTCGACGACCCGGTCCTCGAACTCGAGTCGCATCCGACCGCGCAGGATCCAGAACAGTTCGTCCTCGCTATCGTGACTGTGCCAGGTCAAGGTGCCTTTGATCTTGGCAATCTTGATGTACTGGTCGTTGACTTGCGCAATCACCTTGGGTGACCAAAAATCCGTAACTCGTTCGAACTGAGACAGCACATCGATTCCGGCTGGTAGCATCAGCACTCCTCCCGAGAAGTCATAATCTACCTCGAATCGCCGACAAAGAGTGTGCCACTCCTGCCACTCTTCGTCCCAGCGCCGGCGTGCCTAAGGTCGATTGGCAGCCACCGAACCCTCGAGATGACCCAAAGCTAACGGCTGCCGACTTGTTACCGCCGCTCGCCTCATCTATCGTTGCCGGAAAGCCTTCTGTCTGCCGCACCGACCGACCCGTTCCGGAGTACCGCATGTTACGCACCGCCCAGCTGACGATCCTTGCTCTGGCCTGTTCCACGAGCCTCGTTGCACAAGACCGGGCAGCCTACGAGCGCGCTGATCGGATTCGCACCTTCGATCCCGAGCTGGTCGGGGGACGGGTCTGGCCCGTATTCCTGGCCGACAGCGTCCGGTTTTACTATGAAGCGTCCGGTAGCGGCGCCGATCGGGGCACCCTCTACCTGGTCGACCCCCGCCGGCGGTCGCGCCGACCGATGTTCGATAACGCAAAGCTCGCGGCAACACTGTCGACGCTCGCCGACACGACGGTGTCCCCGCACCGGCTGCCGTCGCGCAAACTGGTCGACGCCGACCAAGTGCTGCAGTTCGAGCTGCGCGATCGGATCATCCGCTGCACGCTGAGCACCCAGACCTGCACCCCGGCCGACTCGGCGCAGCTCGCTGCGCATCGGCGGGTCACGGCTCCGGCGTGGGTGAGCCGTTCGCCCAACAGCGAATGGGATGCGTTCATCTGGAACAACAACGTCTATGTCCGCCCCGCCAGCCTGGCAGCGAACGAGCCGCCGCTTTCACCCCGACGCGGCAAGGTGCCGCGGCTCGCCTGCGATGCGATGGCCACCTCGGGCGAGGAGTGGATCGCGGACTCGCTGGGTCTGCCGAGCGGCTCGGTGGCCCTCACCACCGACGGCGAGCCGCAATACGGCTACGGGTTGTACCGGTTCGGCGGCAGCCTGGCGCAGTATGCGGCCAACCGCTACCGCCCGGAGAACGGCGGGATCCGATGGTCGCCGGACTCCCGGCGGCTGATCGTGCGGCGCGACGACTTGCGCGGGTTGCGGATCTTCCCGCTCTACTCGACCTCGAGCATCGTACCGATCGATCACAGCTACTACTACGCGGTACCGGGCGATTCCCTGATCCCGCGATTCGACACCTACTTGATCGACGTGACCGAACGGCGCGCCGTGCGGATCGACGAGGAGCCGGCCGCCGTGATCGGGACCTTTTCCGGCACGAAATGGGGCGCCGATCCGAATCAGCTCTTCAAGCTCTACTCGACTCGCGCTAACAAGTCGGTCAGGGCGGCCGTGGTCGACGTCAGAACCGGCGCCACCCGGACCATCGTGATCGACTCCGCCGAGACGACGTCCCTCGGCATGGGCCCCGATGGCGGCGAGGTCTGGGAGCTGATCCAGGGCGGCAACGAGATCCTCTGGTTTTCGGAGCGCGACGGCTGGGGACACCTCTATCGGTATCGCAAGGACGGTACGCTGATCAATCAGGTCGAGCGCGGAGAATACACCGTCGTCGACATCATCCGCGTCGACGACGCCCGGCGGCAGATCTACTTCACCGCGTATGGTAAGGCCGAGGGAAATCCGTACTACGCCCACCTGTTCCGAGTCGGCTTCGATGGCGGGGCGGTAACGCACCTGACGCCGGAGCCCGGCAATCACAAGCTGATCACCGTTCCGAAGGCGCCGTTCTTCATCGATACCTACTCGACCATCGAGTCACCGCCGGTCACGGTGCTGCGCACCGCCGACGGGGCGATCGTCATGGAACTCGAACGCGGCGACACCCGCGAGCTCGCCAAGACGGGGTGGACCCCGTCGCAGGTAGTGACGGTCAAGGCCCGCGACGGCCAGACTGATCTCTGGGGAATCATGCACCGGCCGAGCGATTTCGACTCGACCAAACGCTACCCCATCATCGTGAACATCTATCCCGGTCCGCAGATCGGCAGCGTCGGTGCATGGGATTTCAAAGGTGCCGATTCGCGCAGCGGCGTGCGCCATGCGAGGATGGAGTATGACCGAGTCTGGTCGGTCGACGGGGTGGGTCGTTCGCTGGCCGAGCTGGGGTTCGTCGTGATTCAGATCGACGCGATGGGATCGTCGCGGCGCTCGAAGGCATTCCATGATTTCTACTACGGCAAGATGGGCGACAACGGCCTGCCCGATCACATCGCGGCCGTCCGCCAGCTCGCCGCTCGGTACCCCTCGATCGACACCACTCGCGTCGGCGCCTGGGGCCACTCGGGTGGCAGCTACTCCTCGGCGGCGGCGCTGCTCAAATACCCCGACTTCTTCAAGGTCGGCGTGAGCCAGTCCGGCGACCACGACGTGCGCAGCTACGGCTGGTACTGGGGCGAACGCTACCAGGGCCCCTACGTCAAGACGCCAACGGGCGACAACTACGAGGACGAGGCCAACTACCGGTACGCCCATCAGCTTCGCGGCAAGCTGCTGCTGATGCACGGCGAGCTGGACTGCAACGTCCATCCGATTACCACCCTTCGCGTCGTGGACGCGCTGATCAGGGCCGATCGCGAGTTCGACATGTACTACGTTCCGGATGCGGGCCACCAGCTGCCGGCGTTCAACATCCGCATGACCTGGAACTATTTTATGCGCCACCTGGCCGGCAAGGAGCCGCCAGACTATCAGATGCTGCCCATGCCGACCGGCCGATAGCGTGGCGGGTCTCGCGCTGACCGAGGTCCAGCGCGCGCAGCTGGCGGGTGAGGCTGGACCCGCCGCGGCTCTGGCCATGCGCCTGGTGTCCCGCATGGGTGAGATGACGGGCGCCACTCGACTGGTGCCGATCACACGCGCGCACATCGATGGCTGCCTCTATCATGGCCCGGCCAGCCTCGACTTTGCCCGGACGCTGGCCGAAGGCGGCGGCCGCGTAGTCGTTCCAACCACCCTCAATGTCGGAGCCGTGGACCTGCTGCACCCCGAACTTTTTCGGGGCAAGCCCGAAGTCGCCGCCGCGGCGCGCGAGATGATGCGGCACTACCAGGCCATGGGCTGCCGACAGACCTGGACCTGTGCACCCTACCAGCTGCGCGACCGCCCCGGGCTCGGTGAGCAGATCGCCTGGGCAGAATCCAACGCAATCGTCTTTGCCAACAGTGTGCTCGGCGCGCGAACCGAACGATACGGCGACTTCATCGACATCTGCGCGGCCATCGTAGGCGTGGTGCCGGAGGTCGGCCTCCACACCGACGCCGGACGCCGCGCCCGAGTCGTGGTCCGACTCCGCAACGTGCCGGCCCGCCTGCTCCAGCGGGACACCACCTTTGCCGCGCTCGGCCACCTGCTCGGCCAACGGGTGGGCGGCCGGATCCCCGTTATCGTCGGCGTTGAGCATGTGACCGAGGATCAGCTCAAAGCACTCGGCGCCGCCGCGGCATCGTCTGGCGCTGTCGCCATGTTCCATGTGGCCGGCGTGACGCCCGAGGCGCCGACCGTGGAAGCTGCGCTGGGCGGCGCGATACCGGAGGCTACCTATGACATCGGCCCGACCGACCTCCGCGATGCGGTTCAGAGCCTGACTTCGACCACGACCGAACGACTCGGCGCCGTCAGCGTGGGAACGCCACACTTTTCCTACGCAGAGTTCATCCGGCTGCGGGAGTTGCTGGCGGAGCGACGAATCGCCCCGGAGATCGAATTCTTCGTGTCGACCGGCCGCGATACGCTGGCTCGGCTGCGCGACGAGGGGTGGGACACCGGGCTACGCGAATCGGGACTCCAGATCCTGACCGACACCTGCACCTACATCACCCCGATCCTCTCCGGGCGACCCGGCGCGGTCATGACCAACTCGGCCAAGTGGGCCTGGTACGCGCCCAACAACCTGGGCTATGAAGTCGTCTTCGCGAGCCTGGAGGAGTGCGTCGAGTCGGCCGTACGTGGCACGGTCTGGCGTGACGATACGCAGTGGGAGGCGGAGTGAACTCGGGCACCGAAGTCCTGGTCGCAGGCGATGCTCGAGGCCAGCTTCTGGTGCTGACCGAGCCGCTGTCGTTCTGGGGCGGCGTCCACGAGACTACCGGCGTGATCACAGACACCCATCACCCGCAGCACGGGTCGCAAGTCGCAGGCACCGTGCTCGTCATGCCCAGCGGACGGGGCTCCAGTTCGAGCTCGAGCGTCCTGGCAGAGTTGATCCGCGCCGGTGCCGGACCGGCCGCCATCGTGCTCGGCGAGCGGGACCCCATCATCGCGCTTGGCGCGCTGGTGGCGGAGGCTCTCTATGGAAATACGGTGCCGATCGTAGTGCTGGCGGAAAATGAGTATCGGGATCTGGTGGAGCGCAGCGGCTTACTCCGAGTCAGAGCGGCCCCAGACGAGGTGTCGATCGTACCTGCCTGAGACCGCGTGACGCCGGCCTGTTACTGCTTCGCCGCGATCAGACGCTCGGCAAGGGTGCGCAGCTGCTCGCGCGCTGCGGGGTCATACGCCTGGGCTTGCGCCTTGACCGGCTTGAGCTGATTGAAGTAGGTCCCGGACGGCTCAGTGGTGGTTACCGCATTCACCACCGACTCTACCCCTTCGGCAATGAGCGATCGCGGCCGCACGTTGAGTGCGAGCGCCATGGTCGTTCCCATCGTCGTGGCCGGGTGCAGCGAGTAGGTGAGAACGCCCTGACGTTCGAGGTCAGGAGCCATGTCGATCGTCATCATCACCTGCGCCAACTTGCTCTGCGCATAGCCGCGGCCACCGTTGTAGCCCTTAGCCATCATCACATCGTCGAAGTCAATAGGGGTCTGCGACCCGGACGACACATTGATGATCCTGGACGGCGCGCTCGCCACCACCAGAGACACCAGCTCCTTGGTCAGCAGATAATGCGCCAGGTAGTTCACCGCGAAGTGCATCTCGTGCCCTTCCGCGCTGAACTTCCGGGTGCTGTCGAAAATGAAACCGACGCCCGCGTTGTTGATCAGCAGGTCCAGCCGTTTGTTGTCGCGACGAACCGCGGCCGCCAGCCGGCGGGTTTCGTCGAGCGATGCCAGATCGGCCCGGTAGAACTTGGCGCTCCCCTTGCCACTCTTGGTGATTTCATCGACCAACGCCTTGCCACGTTCGTCACTTCGGCCGGTGATGAGCACATGCGCTCCCGCCTCCGCCAGGCGGCGGGCGACATCGCGACCAAGCCCGTCGGTCGATCCCGTGATCAGGGCAACCTTGCCGGTCAGATCTGGCAGCGGCGGCGCCTTCGGGTAATCGGTCCGCGGTTGCGGCGGCGGCGGGGTCTGGGCGTGCAGCACGCTCGCCGTGAGCACCAGGAAAAGCGGCAGCGCGGTGATACGCGCGAGGACTGAACGGATTCTGGGTGACATGGCGTCTTCTAGGTCTGAGTTATCGAAGGTCGACCGTCGGCAAGCCACCGAGAGTCGAGGACATCAGTACAGGCCGGCCCCCCCTGATCGAACCGATCAGCGTGGCCGGATCGTAGTGGACCCCCTGGATAAGTACGGAGATGACCGGCCGGATGTTACGACCCGTGCGTTCATTCCCGGTCCGGATATCTTATTGGACGACTTTTCACCCGCCACCCCGAGGTTCCGATGACCGCGTCCCGACGCGATTTCCTCCGTACCGCCACCGTGGTCGGCACCGGCCTGGCATTGGGCTCCACCGACGCAGCTGCGCTCGGCAGGCCGGTGGTGCCCCCCCTTTCCCCGCGGCCGACTCCGGATCGGATGGGCGCGCCCAAGAAACTGCTGATCCTGGGAGGCACGGGGTTCATCGGGCCGCACATGGTGCAATACGCGCTGGAACGCGGTCACCAGGTCACTATTCTGACCCGGGGGCGGAGTCAGGCCAAGGTCGACGGCGTCGAGCATCTGATCGGTGACCGCGAGGGCGACCTGAGCATGCTGAGCAAGCGAAAATGGGACGCCGTGCTCGACAACAACGCGCGCGACTACCGCTGGGTCACCCGGAGCATCGACGCCCTCAAGGATTCGACCGACCACTATCTCTTCGTCTCGTCAATCTCGGCCTATCGCACCAACACCATGAGCTACGCCACAGCCGGCACCGTGCTTACCAAGCCGGCGGTCGACGAGGACTCCGAGCGGTTTGCGCCGCCGTCGGACTGGAAGGACGGCACGACCGTCCCCTATGGTCTATCGAAGGCGATTGCTGAAAACCTGACCCATGCGGCGTTTCCGGGTCGGACGACCGTGGTGCGGCCCGGCCTGATCGTCGGCCCGACCGATCCGACCGATCGTTTCACCTACTGGCCCGTCCGAATCGATGAAGGAGGCGAGGTACTGGCGCCGGGCAATCCGAACCACGCCTCGCAGGTCATCGATCAGCGCGACCTGACCGAGTGGATCGTGCGCCTGGTCGAAACACGGACCCTGGGCGACTTCAATGCCACCGGTCCGGGAACCCGCCTCTCAGTTGGCGAGCTGCTGGCGGCCTGCCGCGCCGTCACCGCCACGCCGGTGGAGATGACCTGGGTGCCCGAGACCTTTCTGGCTGAGCAGAAAGTGGCCATCTGGAGCGAGATCCCGGCATGGTCTCCCGGCGACCCACTTTCGTACGTCAGCGTCCAGCGGGCGGTCGATGCGGGGCTGACGTTCCGGCCCCTTGCCGTGACCGCGCTCGACACGCTCGAGTGGGACAAGGCCCGCCCCGCAGCCGAGCGAAGCAAGCGTGCTGCCGGCCTGACTCGCGCGCGCGAAAAAGAAGTCCTCGCAGCTTGGCACGCCCGCCAGCCGCGCTGACCCGGAACCTCAACCGACGACTGCATCATTCCATGAAAAATGTCGGCACTAAGCGGCTGATTGCCTACCGACTGACCGATGAGGCCCCCGAGATCCGGCCGGGTGGCGTCCGCCGCCAGTGGATGGACGACTCGCCCCATCGGTTTGCCTATCGCTGCCTCCCGCTCACCATCGCCAACTCGTTCGGGTGGGAGCTCCTGTCCCCCGTAACCTTCGAGGCGACCTGGAATGGCGGAACGCGCACCGAGGACGCCACCATCAAAGTCCTGGAAGGACCCGAGGATGCGGTCATCAGCCACTTCGGCGTCGGCGTGCTGACCTTCCACACGGGATATCTGTTCCGGACCGAAGCCGGGATCTCCCTGATGGCCATGGGGCCGCCGAACGAACCCAAGGACGGCATCGCGGCGCTGGCCGGCGTGATCGAGACGTCGTGGGCGCCGTATCCGTTCACGATGAACTGGCGCTTCACCCGACCGGACGCCACCATCCGATTCGAGAAGGGCGAGCCCTTCTGCTTCATTGTCCCCGTGTCGATCGGGATGCTCGAGGGAACCCGTCCGGAGCTTTCGACGCTGGCGGCCGACCCTCGGATCAAAGCCAAGTACGATGAGTGGGTCGCATCCCGGGCCACCTTCATCGACGACCTCAAGGTCGAGGGCAGCGAGGCCCGCGCCGAGAAATGGCAGAAGCGCTATCACCGGGGCCAGGAGCCCGATGGCGCCAAGACTCCCTACGACCATCGCTCGGCGCTGACGGTGCGGGAGTTCACCCCGGCGGGCGGCTCCGACGGCAAGCGGCGGAAGTAGCTCCAACCCGACGCGCCGGCTCACCCCGGCGCGCGGACGAGTCCACCTTCCCGCCGCGCTTCAGCTGCGCAGAAACTCTAACAGCAGGTTGTTCAGGCGAGTCGGCTGATCCAGCATCAGCCAATGTCCCGCGTTGGCAATCCGTTCATAGCGCCACGGGGCGTTGACCATTGGCCCCGACATGGCGACTTGTGCCTCGAGCAAGAACGGGTCGCCGTCGCTCCAGACACCCAGCGTCGGGCACTGGATCTGATCCCATGCCGGCAGGCTGGGCGGGCGATCTTCGCCGGGAGCGGGCGGCATGAACGCCGCTCGGTACCAGTTGAGGCCGGCCGTGAGCGCTCCGGGGCGGGCCAGGTCCGCAAGATACCGTTCCTGATCGCCCTGCCCCCGACTCCACTCCCGGAAGAGCCGCCAGTCATCCCGCACCAGCGCGGCCTCGGCGTACCCGATCTTGCAGAAGAAATCGAAGTACCAGGACTTTTCCCGCTGGGCGATGGTGTCCCAGCCCGGACTGGTCGGCGCACCAACCGAAAGCACCGCGAGGCGATCGATCCGCTCCGGACATGACCCCGCCATACTCCAACTGAGCGATGCACCCCAGTCATGCCCGACGAGGGAGACGCGCTCGAGGCCGAGCGAGTCGAGGAGATTCACAACGTCGGCCACCAGGAACGGCCGTCGATAGGCACGAACCTCCGCCGGTCGAGGCGCGTCGCCGAAGCCTCGCAGATCCGGAGCGATGACACGATAGCCCGCGTCGACCAAGGCGGGGATCTGGTGCCGCCAGAGGAAGCGGGAGTCGGGAAATCCATGCAGTAAAAGCACAGGATCACCGCTTCCCACGTCGATAACGGGAAAGCGTTCGCCGACGAGATCGACGCTTTTGGTTACGGAATGCAGGTCCATGCGTTTCTTTCAGAGCTCAGCTGGCAGGGCGACCCATCCATCGACAGACGGCCCCTGCGTACTCGACGTATTCGGCCTGGAACGTGTTCGCCAGGTACCGCTCCTCGGGAGCGATGAGGATGAGGTAACAGGCAACCACGGTCGGCGGCAGCAGCAGGATCATCCAGGTCAGACCGGCAACCAGCGCCAAACCAAGCAGGAAGAACACGGCGCCGACGTAGATTGGGTTGCGTGAAATCGAGAAGATACCGGTGGTGACCAGACGGCTGGTCGGATACCCCGGGTCCGTCGGTTGCCGGTGCCGGGCCAGCTCGCGGCGCGCCGCGCCGATGAACAGCATCCCAACCATCATGACGGCGATGCCGACGACCAGCGTGAGCACGCGATAGCGCGCCGCCGGAAAGGGAAGCGGCGCCAGGGACTGAAGGACGATCGCAGCAAGCAGCGGCAGGCCGAGCACTACTTCACCGATTCGCCACCACCGGGCGTGCGCCGATGTCGTCATATGGCCTCTTTGGATCGATTGCTTCGCATTATCGGGTCGCCAACGTGAGGATCAGACCGACCAATCCAGGCAGGGCCTGGACCCAGAGAATCTTCCGACTCGCAGTGATCGCCCCATACAGGCCTGCAACGATTACGCAGCCAAGGAAGAATAGCTTGAAGTTCAATCCAGCGGCTCCCTGCGCAACACCCCACAACAGGCCTGCTGCCAGGAAGCCATTGTAGAGACCCTGATTCGCAGCGAGCACTTTGGTCTGGGCGGCTCGTTCCCTGGTCTGTCCGAATGCGCGGAGGCCGGCCGGCTTGTCCCAGAGGAACATCTCCAGCACGAGAAAGTACAGGTGCAGGATGGCGACCAGAACCACGACTCCGTTCGCGACGGTTGCCATATACCGGCTTCAGCAGTTGAGGGTGACAATGGCGAGGCATCTGCACCGGCCCCTCTTGGAACGATAGATCTCCGCCGCCGCGTCTGCAAATGCTGTCCCGCGAGCCCGTGGTAGTATTGACGCAGGTGGTAATATCTTCAGGAATCCCACGCCACATTCCGACACCCGGCCATTTCGAGGTCGCCATGCATCAGCGCGAGTACAGTGCGGAGGACGCGAGTTCGCTCGCGAGCCTGATCCGCTCCGGGAAGGTTTCCCGTCAGGAAGTCGAGACGACTGCGCGCAACGCCATTGCCGCCGTCAATCCCAGTCTCAACGCGGTCGTCGGTGATCTTTTCGACCGACCGCTCGAGGCAGCGAGCGATGGACCATTCGCCGGGGTTCCCTTTCTCGTCAAGGACCTCGTCGCTCATGCGCAGGGTGTCACTCACGAAATGGGATCCCGGCTCGCCAGGGGCTTGGCCTTCCCGCACGACTCGGTGCTCATGGCGAGGTTCCGCGCCGCAGGGGTCGCCATTCTGGGGCGGACCAACACGCCCGAGATGGGCTGCAACGCGACGACCGAACCGATCGCCAATGGCGCCACCAGAAATCCCTGGGATCCGACCCGGAGCCCGGGCGGGTCGAGCGGCGGGTCTGCCGCACTGGTGGCGGCCGGGGCGGTTCCCTTTGCGCACGCCAACGATGGCGGCGGCTCGATTCGGGTGCCCGCGGCCAGTTGCGGCTTGGTCGGTCTCAAGCCGACCCGCGGTCGAGTTCCGATTGGTCCGGACGGCGACAGCCCGATCGGCGGCATGGGCATCGAGTTCGCGGTGAGCCGGACGGTTCGCGATTCCGCCGCGCTGCTCGACGCCGTCCACGGATCCGCACCTGGCGAACTGTTCTGGCTGGCCCCGCCCGCGCGTCCGTACCGGGACGAAGTGGGGGCGCCGGTCGAACGGCTTCAGGTTGCCTGGTCGGTCAATCCACCGAATGGCGTACCGGTCCATCCGGAGTCCGTCGCCGCCGTCGAACAAGTTGCGAAGCTACTAGGCGACATGGGGCACGCCGTTCGATCGGAGGATCCGCCGGTTCCGAAGGAAGCTTTCGCGCACGCCGTCACTACATTTTTCGCGGCCTTTGCCGGGCACGGCTTGCGGCAACTCAGTGCAGCGCTGGGGCGGCCGCTCGACCTCGACACGGTCGAAGCCACCACACTGGCGCTCTATCGCCATGCGGAGCAGTTGACCGCGATCGACGTGATGCAAGCGGAGGCCAACCGTAATGCCGTCAACCGGACCGTCGGTGCGTGGTTCGAGGGTGTCGACCTGCTGGTGACGCCGACCAACGCCGAGCCGGCGTGGCCGCTCGGCTGGATGAATGCGGACGATCGAACCCTGGATGGCCCGGCCTGGCTCGAGAAGGTCTTCTCCAAGGTTCCGTTCACCGCGCTCTTCAACCTCTCGGGACAGCCGGCCATCAGTTTACCGTTGGCCGAGTCGTCGGACGGGCTCCCGATCGGAATCCAACTGGTTGCCCGGTACGGGCGGGAAGATCTGCTGATCCGGGTTGCGGCGGCGCTGGAGGAGGCCCTGCCCTGGCGGCAGCGGCGTCCGCGGATTCACGTCGCCAACCTCTGAGCCGAGCGACGAGCGTCCGGCGCCGCTTTTTTCGGGCCTCGTCAGCGAAAATCGGCGACGCTGCAGTCCCTGACGGCCCCATCGATGATGTGGCAGCCGAAATCGACACATCCGGTCTCGGCGCCGGCCTTCGTGACGTAGGTCGTAGGTCCGGTGAAGGCCCTGAGCTGGCCGTTACGGCCGATCAACAGGTCGAGCGTCCAGCGGGCAGAACCGCGGAGCTGGTACGTTCTGGGGCTGATGGTGTAGCCCTTGTAAGTAAATCCGGCCATCGCGCTCTCCAAAGCTGGACATCGAATGATAGCCAGCCGGGGCCTTGCTCGCTCTCTGTCCCTTCCCCTCGAGCCTAGAAAGACATTGCCCGCGAAATGGCGTCGGCTCGAATGAATTCGTCAAGCCGCTGCAATAGCTTCGATTTCCAGCAGCCATTGCGGGTCGAAGATGCCTGCAATGATGACCGCAAGCGCGGGAGAACAGTGACACTGCTCGGTACCGTGAATAGCAACTGTTCGAGAACCCTGGCTAGACCGGCTGGGGTGCGAACGGCTCATTGCACCCGGAACATGTTGCTCCTCCGGTAGGATACGTCCGTGACCCCTCCATAGGCTGGCCAGAATCCGCGGCGCAAGCGGTAGACGCCGGGCGTCGTGGCGGTGCGCAGGCTGAACGGAAACGTGAACGGAGCATTGGGCGACAAGGTGATACCGATAGCCGGGCATGCTTCCCCCGGCACCGTTATGACTATGGCTTTCCACGTTGCCCCGTCTCGTCGTTCCAGCACGTCCCCGCACACATCGATCATCAGTGTTTCGGAGGTTCGATTGACCATGGTGACAAAGGCAGCCCCATCCGCAGTGTACGTCGTGCGATCGGTCTGAATGGCGACGACCAACGGCCCCTCCTTCGGGAGACCATCGGGATCCGTGAGCGTTCCGCTGCAACCGCCAAGAGCGATTCCCCATGCCGGCAAGGTCCACCACGAACGCCGGGCCAGTTGGCAGAGAGCGCCCATGCGAATCCCAAATACATGCGACATCAAGACCTCCCGGCAACGAACTCAGACAGAACGGCCTAACGATTCGTGGTTCAGGAGCGGCCGGCACGGAGCCGAGTGGCCCGCCATCCCCTACTAACATGTGGGCTTGGCCGCGACTCCGGAAGAGGAACCCGACCGACCATCTGCTGCGAACCTGGTCAGGCGGCAAGCGGCGGGAGACCTGACCCGGACTGGCGGGCGCGGATCATACAACCAACGCCGACGATGACGGCTAGAGCTGAAGCGACCGTACAGCCAACGAACCAGCCGAGAAACTGACTCAACGCACAATGGCCGTCACCCCACGCCCAAACCTCACCATTAGTTCGCAAGATGAACGCAACCTCCGTTCTGCAATCGGCGCCAACCGCGTCAACGCGTATCGCGTCCAGACGCCCGCTGGGCGGTGGCGGTGTGAAGCCCTTGCCGGAACTACAGATGAGGATCCCGTCGTCCGAGGACCGAACGGTGGCTGCCATCGTCCATATGGCCGATGGCTCATGGCCCAAGTACCGGTACAGTTGACCATCGTGAGACTGGATGTAGACGGCCACGCGGTCATTGGCCGTACAGTCATAGCCGGCAATACTGCTCGCGGGCTCCGGCGGCGGTGGAAGACGTACCCACCGCCCGTGCGGCAACAGATTGGCCAGTACGACCGCCATCGTTGTCGCAAGAATGGTTATGAAAACCAGGCTAGCCAGCTGGCGGATCCGTTGCCCGAGTTCCCTCTCATGCCAAGCCGTTTGCTTCACGAGCCAGGCTGGAGGGCAACCGGCGACTGCGGTCCCGAGCACCAGGGTCGCGACAAAGTCCAGTGCCGAGGCGGTGCCTAAAGGCGCCAGCACCGCAGCAGAACCGAACCCGATCGGGAGACCGATGACCATCACCGCCATCGGGCTGACTCGTGCCATTGATGGCCCTCAGTCTTGCCGCCTAACGACCCCAATGTTCAGCGGCGGGCGCCCACCGAACTGAGCGGCCGCGACTTCGGAAGCGGAACCACACCCGGCCGCCCGCTGCAAGCCCTTGCTATGCAGCCACATCGTGATCGGAGCGTGAAGAAGCAGCAGGCCGGCGTCGGGCACCGGGAAGGTACCCGCGACTGCCCGCAGCGATGAGCAACGCCAATCCCACAAGGAACACCATTCCAACGAACAAATCCGCCAGACGGTCGGTATCGGTGCACTGATCAGCATAGATACAGTCGGGGCTGTACACGACCGCGGAAAGAACGACCGTGAGCACAATGAGCCCAAGGAGATACGCAAGACCGACGACGGTGCGCCGGGATCGGGAGGGGAGCGTGCCCTGCTCAGGCCTCCGAATCGGTGCAAATCCTGCTCCCGCAATCACCGTATTACGAGGTACGACCACCGTGCCGGCCACGAGGTCGTGTACCCCCTGATAGCGGCTCGTTAGTTCGATAGCGAGGAAGCCAACGATACCCGTAACCGACTTGACCATGATGCGCAGGAGTGCACGAGGGAAGGTCACTCGACCGCCGTCCGCAGCCCGCACAACACGAAGATTGAGTGATCGATGGCCAATCGTGCCACCCACCCAGGACACCAACACCGGCTCGTAGAGGACGAGGGCCCCGACGAGTACGATCATCGACCCGCGGAGAACGGGACCGGCCGGCATAAGGGAGTCAAGGAGTACCAGCAGGACGATCCCGGCCGCATAGACGAAGAGGTCGCGGATGACTGCCCGTACTCGGGGCCCCAGCCGGGCATATAGCGGAGGTGCCGGATCCATCACAGTGTTCGGCTGTTCCATGATGCCTAATCAGGCTGTATAACAACTTTAGTATTCAGCGGCAGGCGCACACGGAGCCGAGCGGCCGCGCCATCCTCCCACCAACATGGGGGCGCGGCCGCGACTTTGGAAGCGGAGGCCCGCCCGGCTGCCCGCTGCAAACCCTTGTTAGGCGGAACGGGTGTTACCCATGTCCTTGACTGCTCACCTATTCGATCCTGTCATGCTTCGCGAGGTTATGACGAGCGCATAAGAGCTGCACGTTCTCCGCAACCATTGACGTGCCGCCTCGTGAGAACGGGAGCACGTGGTCGAAGTGCAGCTCATCCACGGCACCACATTGGGTGCACTTGCCTCCGTCGCGCTTCCACACCTCAAGTTTGATATAGCTCGGGATGATTCGTCGCGGAGTTGACTCCCTGGCTGCCGGCTCGTCGAAGTTCTCCTCGTCTTCGACCGCCGTCAGGCGGAACTTGAAGACAGACCGTCCGCCTGATGGGGCGTACCACGCATCGACGAGATGAAAGACGCCGTTGTAGGACCAGATCCCTTGCCGAATCTTCTCGTAGACACGAACGCGCTCCGGCGGACGGTGGCCGTCTTTGAAACCGAGAGCGGCGCGAAAGAAGTGGCCGTTCTGCGTAGGCCTACCACCGTCGGTCAACTGCGGCTGGTTGATGGACTTCGGGTCGGCGGCGCCCTTAGTGCGCGGCGTATCGTGCCCCTCGTAGATGAGTGTCGTTCCGTCGTCCTCAATACGGTCCTCGTATGGAGCGTTGGGCCGCAACGACATGAGGATGACGGAGTGGTTACCGCCAAGCCCGAAGTTCATGCCGCGCTGGAGACTGACCTTCTCCCGAGCGCACATCTCAAGGTAAGAGATGATTTCATTTGCCATACTGAAGAATAAGGGGATAGTAGTGGGCCGTCTAACGGCATGGCGATCAGCGGCGGCCGCGAAGCGGCCGTCCGTCTGCATCGCCTTGTTGGGCGGCGCCGCCGAAAACGGAACGACTCCTGATCGGAAGGAAGAGGC